>NZ_MTHB01000099.1 GCF_002220365.1 Caballeronia sordidicola
AAATTCGCCGAACAGCACGGCGCATCGGGCGGAACGTTGATGACAGGTGCGGAGGGATTCGATCACGCGGGCAAGTTCCATTCGGCCGGCTTTTTCGAACTCGCCGATCAGCCGCTTGCCATCACCGTTTACGTCGATGAGCAGGCATGCCAGAGCTTGATGAACGCGCTCGCGGAAGAAGACGTCGATCTCAGCTACGTGAAGATTCCGGTCGAGTTTGGCCGGACTGGCCGCTCGGTCGCGTGACAAGTCGCAATCAATTTTTCAACGGCTACCAATCTCTTTTTACAGAACTGTCAGTCGCTCGTCGGGTCGCTTATTTTCGTTGTCTGACAGACAACAGCTAGTGTGATGTCCCGCCGGGCTGGGCGCGCAACGGCGGATCATGGCCGGGCCGAGACGCCCATCGGCGCGGATTCTGCTCAAACTAGGCGAAAAAAGCCTGCAGTATGACAAGTTACCGCGGTTGTGTTGAACTATAGAGCATTGATTCTGCAAAGGAGCAAGCGGTAATGTGAGGTGAGATGGGCATCCTTTTTGCGTGCAAATGTGATGCCTATACAAACGCCCAAAGGACACCGCATGCAGATTCTTATATTGGATGATGACCACGATCTCGCCGCAAGTCTTGAAGCGCTCGTTGAAAAGCTTGGGCATGCTGTTACCCTCGCGCACGATTGTGAAACAGCGCGAGCACTCGCTTACTCGAGTCCATTTGACTTCATATTGGCTGATGTCGAGCTGCCCGATGGGGACGGCAGAGTCGCGTGTGAAAGTCTGCGTAGCGAGGGAGCGTCTCAAGACGCATATATGATTGCCATGACTGGCCGGGCTGATTTGGGGAACGACGATTTTGCCGCTTTCGACGGGTATCTTCACAAACCAATTACCTTTGATTTGCTGGAGTGGGTACTGGGAGAATGGCAAACAGCAGCGGGTCTGTCTGCTACGAAGCCCGGAGCCGCAGAGGGCCTGATCTAGCCGCAGCGCCGCGCTGGAAGCTAGGTTACTTACGAACAACAATCGCAAAAATACGAAAAGCTACGGCCGATCCGACTATCCCCGAACCGCCTGTCACGCTTTCGGATGCGCCCTCGCGGAACGCCACCTCAGATGTTACAGATATCGGTGAACTTGAAACTGAACCTGATCGACCAAATGATTCACCGCCTGCTTAACGGAAGCAAATCGTAGGGCGGATGAAGTCTTTGGACTGTTGCCGCCGAAGCAAAATTAAGCCAGATTCCGAATCCTTGTGAGTCGGCTCGTCGGCAAGATCGTCCAGAGACAAATGGCAACCACGCGTTCGACGACCGGTTCACGGAAACGTCGGCACGCGGTTCAATTTAGCGTCGGCAATACCAAACGCCACGCCCATCGAAAGAATTCTTCAAGGGCTCGAGAACCCCGTACTAACCAAGTACCTTGCCGTCGGTAAGGACGATCAAAAGCCGCTTCAAGTCGACGGGTTTCGTAAAATGAAAATCGAAGCCGGCTTGCGCGGCGTCGTTCTTGTCCTGCTGCTGCCCCCAGCCCGTCAATGCGATCAACAAAATCGATCTTCCCAGCTTCTGACTACGCCGAATCGTTTCTGACCGACGCCGCCCGTTTCAATACTGACAGCTTGTGCTGTTGTTGAAGTCCTTTGAAACTGCGAATCGTGCCCATAAATTGCGCTAGTGTAAGACTGTATTTTCGCCCTGCGAAACAAGGCATAGCAGCGGTTTCGCACACCTTCTAGGCGTTGCGCTCCTATTGCGGATCAGATATGCCTTCGCGCACCTTCTCCACTAAGAAGCTGACGAGCCCCGATGCGTTCCGCTGCTCAAGGACACGTTCTTCCTCAAGACCGGCGTCGCGCCCGTACGTGAAAACAGCGCATGCCTTTGGCCCGTCCCGCAGGTAGCCCTCGACCCCGTCGCCATCGCAGAACCTCCGGTGCAATGCAGCGAGCGTCTTGTCGAGCGCGGCCTGATTGTCCTTTGCGCGGTGATACTGCACGAATTCCTGGACGGCCACCTCCACGTTGCCTGCATTGGCATAGCGCAACACGTGAATCAGGTCAGCCGCATCCTTGTTCTCAGCGCGCTGGTCAAAGGCGAGCGCTTTCAGGACGACGAAAGCCGTCACGTTGGCGAACCGCACCGTTTCCGTAGCGGTTCCACCATCGTCCAGTAGCTCAGCGGTGACGTCGCGTTGCAGATACCAGTTGTGCACAATGCCGACATGGTCGATTGCAAGTGCAGATAGTCCCTCTCCCTTGACTGAGGCGATCTTTCCGGGCGCGGACTTTTCGTCCGAGTCCTTGAGAAACTCGACCAGCACTGATTCGTGCTCGGACACCTTGCGCTGCCATCGCCAGCTGCTCGGATGCCCGTTTTTGACGAAGCGCTCGAAGCCGCGGGCCTTTAGCTGATCCGCGAGATCGGCGTACGTATCGTCAGCGGCAAGGACCTGCAGGTTGAGGACGATATCCACATCCGACGTTCCCGCATGGGCCGGAACTTCAGGCGGGCTTTCGGGAGTGAGGTAGCGAGGCACCAGCCCGCCAACCAGTCTTAAGGTGTCCTTTAACGTGCCGAAGCCACGCAAAAGCGTTACCAGTGCCCGTTCACAGGCGAGCGTGTGTTCTGGGTCATAGCCGTCGGCTGTTTGAGGTTTGTTCGATGCCATAGATCAGATTTTTAGAATGTTGGAGCGGAACTCGGACGCCAGTTCCTTGTTACGGCCACGATCGTCCAGGAGATCGAGGTACAGGATAAAAGGGCTGGCGAACCAGATGTGGCCATCCGCTTGATGCCGAAACAGCATGCTCGCTCCAGCTCGCTCCAGCAGTGTGACGTTCGCCCCTTTGGCGACTTCTTTCAGACCGAGATCTTTGGCGTATCGCGCAGCGCTGCCGGGCGGCACAATTACGTCAACCGTATCGACACTCGTGAGCAGTGGAGACAGAACGTTTGCCGCAGCTGCGCCCGTGGCTGTCCAGTCATCCTGCTTCGTGTTGCGGAAGACGTTGTAGAGCCACGGGGCCGCTAATTGCGGGTTCGGCGCGAACATGTACCAGCGGGTCTTCGTTTCTTGCCGCGTACGCCAGCTGCCGGCCCAGGCGTCCAGGAGTTTGCCGGGCTGGACGAGGCGCCGGCGCTGGTTCCGGCCACTGCCTTCAGATACTGTCCATTCGAGCCGTTCGAGTTCCTGCAGGGTCTGGGATACCGTGTATGAACTGGTCTGGGCGAGCTCAGCGATCTCAAGTCCGGTGAGCCATTTGTCGCCAGCATGCAGAAGAGCATGAACAACCTGCTCGCGGGCGCCTGTGTAAATCGAACCTACTTGGGCGGACTTCTTCGGTTTGCCGGCACGATCGATGTTGACAAGCCAGTCGCCCTTTCTGAGGAAGAGGCTGCCGCTGGAGTCGAAATAGCCGATGTTGCGTTCGCGGAGACTCGCGCGCGCGCCCGTGCTGAGGTACTCTGCGACCACAAAAGGGATCGTGTGGTCACGGCGCTCCGTGGAAAGCAGGTACTCTTCCAGCTGCCAGACCGTGTGCCGTATGTCGCGCGGGTAACCCTGTTTTATCAGCTCGACTGCCAGATCCAGTTCCTGGTGCTCCGTTTGCACATGCAGAAGCAGATCGAGCCGGCGCAAACCGTCGGATCGGTCGAAGGGAAGTTTCCACTGGCGGTCATCCGAGATTGTGGCGCCCGTGGCCTCCTCAAACGCCTGTACAAAGTGGTCGGCGAGCGCGTTGGTCGGGATGGCATCCATAATTAGCGTTAGCTGTGCAGCAGCACAAAGGAAAATGGACTTTAGTTTAGCATTATTTGCAACTTTAGCTGCGCAGCTAAAGTAGCGCTTTAGCCAAAACAAACCGCTGCCGTGCCATAGGTCTACACGTCACCCAAAGTCCGGAGGAGCCGATGAATGGTCTGTGGACGCCGCGACGGAATGTGTTGGAGATCGTTTTTGGGTTCGCATCGACCCCTTTTGGCGTTTGGGTATCCGCACGGGCGGACTGCCGGGATGTGCCAGAACGACGCACGACGAGATGTGGAATGCGAGCTGTCAAACGACACAAAGTCGTCCCCCCCTCAAAGACCAGTTTATAAGGCGCAGCGGGCAACGCAGGTCAACTTTGCGTCAATTCTGATTGCCGCAAAGTCGTCCATTTTGCTGAAATTGACTTAAAGTTGACCCGTCTTGCTGGACCGGATCGGCGCAAGAAGCGAACCGGAAATTAGCTATGTTGCGACCGCACACACGGTCTCCTGCATCTCCTACGTCCAGTGGTGTTGACTTCTCCCTGTCGGGCACCGCTCACCTTCTTGCTGGGTTCCGACTCTCTCTGCCGCGAGCTATCGCGAGCGGCCTATTCCTCGAGATGGATCGATACACTTCAATCTATGATTATTCGCATTGCAAAATATTTTCTTTGAATGCTTGGTTCTCGACATTCCGAGCGCGCTCACGCCTGCTCGACACGGTTTTGTCATAGACGCCTTTGCTTCTGGTGCAATAAGCCCAGGGCGCCTCGACGGCACGTTAGGAACCGAGCCTTAGCGCGTGTCGTACGTTTCGCGCGATTCATCGTTGACCACGTATCTTTATCTTCGGATTGCGAAACGTTCAGCCTATCCTGTACCCGGCTCGCGCGCCCGGCCGAACTTGCGGCGTAGGGCTCAACTCGGCAGTATCGGCATAACATCGCGGCAAAACCGCCTCAAAATCTCCCCATTGAAGGCGTCGACCTTCCGGCTAAATGGGACGACTTTACGTCAATTATCCGACAACGCGTTGATAAATAACGATTTTTCGATATCACGCGCTCCCAGATTTGCCTACGGGACGACTTTACGTCAATTTCCGGGACAACTTTGTGTCGTTTGACAACATACATTTATAACTCAGACGATCCAAGGCACGATGTCCATTTTCCCTGTCACGGCAATAGAGCTGTCGCGCGCTTATGCGGCGGGCGAGGCTGATCCCGTCGAGGTGGCAGAGGCTGCGCTGCTGAAAGCATCTGCAGCTCCCACTGTATTTCTCACCGTCACTGCGGAGCGTGCGCGGTTCGAAGCGGAGGCGTCCGCGCGACGCTGGCACGAAGGCCGCCCGCTGAGCGCGCTCGATGGTGTGCCAATCGCGTGGAAAGATCTCTTCGATATAGCGGGCACCGTCACCACGGCCGGATCCGCGGTATTTGCCGAGCGCCCGAGCGCCACCAAGGACGCACCGCTAGTTGCCGCTGGCACGCGCGCCGGCATGGTGTGCATCGGCAAGACGGGTTTGAGTGAATTTGCGTTCTCGGGACTTGGCCTCAACCCGCACTTCGGCACGGCGACAAATCTTTCACTCGATGGTGGCCGACGCGCACCGGGCGGTTCCTCATCCGGCGCGGCAGTCGCGGTGGCTGGGGGCATCGTGCCCATTGCAATCGGGACCGACACTGGCGGTTCGATCCGCGTGCCGAGCGCATTCAACGGTCTCACCGGCTATCGGGCAAGCGGAGCGCGCTACTCGCGCGGCGGCATGGTCGCATTGTCGGCGACGCTCGACACGTGCGGGCCGCTTGCCGCGAACGTAACCGATTGCACTGCGTTCGATGCTGCCGTGCGATCAATTCAGCCACCATCGTCCACCGATACCGCCGCGTTGGTTGGCACCCGATTCATCGTCGATCCGGATCTGTTCGAGCGTTATTCGGTGACGCCGGCTGTCGCTAAGAATTTCGAACGTCTAGTCGCGCGTCTGGAACACGCAGGCGCGGTGATCGAGAGAAAGCCGCTGGTCGTCCTGGCCGCTGTGCGCGATTTGATTCACGATCAAGGCTGGCTTGGTGGACTCGAAGCGTCTGCGATGCATCGCGTGTTACTCGATTCGCCGGACGCCGAGCGAATCGATCAGCGCGTGCGCGTGCGCCTTGAAGCGAATCGCGCAGTGCCGTCCGGCCGACTGGAGCACCTCCTCGCGCGACGTAAGGAATTGATCGAGGCCTTCGCCAAAGAAACCTCAGGCGCAACGCTCGTCATGCCCACGACCCCTCACGTCACGCCGTTGCTCGCGCCTCTCGAAGCCGACCCCGAGTTGTTTGCGCGAGTGAACCTGCAGACGCTCGCGATGACTATGTTAGGCAGCTTCCTCGATACCCCTGCCGTCGCGATGCCGTCCGGTGTCGACGTGGCCGGCCTGCCAACCAGTGCACAACTCATGCGCGCGCAAGGCGACGACGACGCGCTACTGCGCCTGGCCGCGGCGCTCGAAGCGGCCGTGCGTTGACAACACGCGCCCGCGTTCTTCACCAATCAACCGCTGCAAATTTAAACGAAGGAGAAAAAAAGATGGCCAAGGAAATTCTGGTGGCATTCGGTATTGACGTGGACGCCGTGGCGGGCTGGCTTGGTTCGTATAGTGGTGAAGATTCACCCGATGACATCTCGCGCGGCCTGTTCGCCGGTGAAGTCGGATCAATGCGTCTGCTCAAACTTTTCGAGCGCGAAAAGATCAAGACAACATGGTTTATCCCCGGCCATTCGATCGAAACTTTTCCAGAGCAGATGAAGGCCGTCGCAGACGCCGGTCACGAGATCGGCATTCACGGCTACAGCCACGAAAACCCGATTGCGATGACGCCGGAGCAGGAAGAAGCGGTGCTCGACCGCAGCATCGAACTGGTCACGCAATTGTCGGGGCGTCGCCCGACCGGTTACGTGGCGCCGTGGTGGGAGTTCAGCCCGGTATCGAATGAATTGCTGGTGAAGAAGGGAATCAAGTACGACCACAGCCTGATGCACAACGACTTCCACCCGTACTACGTGCGCGTGGGCGACACCTGGACCAAGATCGATTACAGCAAACATCCGAGCGCCTGGATGAAGCCGCTCGTGCGCGGCTACGAAACCGATCTGGTCGAGATTCCCGCCAACTGGTATCTCGACGACTTGCCGCCCATGATGTTCATCAAGAAGTCACCGAATAGCCATGGCTTCGTCAATCCGCGTGACATTGAACAGATGTGGCGCGATCAGTTCGACTGGGTGTATCGCGAGCATGACGACTACGCGGTGTTCCCCATCACGATTCACCCCGATGTCTCAGGCCGCCCGCAAGTGCTGTTGATGCTCGAGCGGCTGATCGAGTATTTCCGCTCGCATGAGGGTGTGCGGTTCTGCACCTGCAATGAAATTGCCGATGACTTCCTCGCGCGCCATCCGCGCGGCAAATAAACCTCTGTCCGCCACCCCTTTGGGAGAGCAATGATGAAAGAAAATCCGCTCGCTGCGTCCGGCTTCGTGCTGGAAAAGATCCTGCCTGTCGATGTAAAACGCGCAACCATTGTGGCGTTCTTTGCCTGGGTGTTCGCCGTCTATGATTTTATTTTGTTCGGCACCTTGCTGCCGGAGATTGGTAAGCACTACGGATGGAGTCCAGCCATGCAGGCCGAGATCGCGACGTTTGTCGCCATCGGGACAGCGGTGATTGCGTTCGGGATCGGACCGGTGCTCGATCGCGCCGGACGCAAGGCAGGTCTCCTTTGGACGGTGGCGGGAGCGGCGCTGTGCTCGGGGCTGACGGTAGTGGGTGGCGCACTCGGCCAGTGGCCGCTTGTGCTTATCCGCTCGCTGTCGGGACTTGGCTACGCCGAGGAAACCGTCAACGCGACCTATCTCAACGAACTGTATTCGGCCGCCAACGATCCGCGTCTGAATCGCAACAAGGGATTTATTTATAGCCTGGTGCAGGGCGGCTGGCCGATCGGCGCGCTGATCGCGTCCGGCTTGACCGCGTTGTTGCTCCCGCGCATTGGCTGGCAGGGATGTTTTATCTTCGCGACGTTTCCGGCCATTGTGATCTTCTTCATGACACGGCGCCTGAAGGAAAGTCCGCAATTCCTGCTGCACAAGCAGATCAAGACCCTGCGGGAAGCAGGCAACGACAGTGCCGCGCGAACGCTTGCCGGCGAACATCGGGTGGACTACGAGCAGCACAGCCGCGCAGGTTTGCGTGAGGCGTTTCGCGGCACGTCGCTGCGCGCAACCCTCGTGCTCGGCGGCGGCATCTTGCTGAATTGGTCGGCGATCCAGGTGTTCAGCGTGCTCGGCACCACGGTCCTGACGCGCGTGCATAACGTGTCGTTCGAGAACTCGCTGCTGATTCTCGTGCTGTCGAATGTGGTCGGTTATTGCGGGTACCTGAGCCACGGCTGGATTGGCGACAAGATCGGCCGGCGCAACACGCTGGCAATCGGCTGGATGCTCGGCGGTCTCGCGTTCGCCGCCATGCTGATGGGTCCGAGCAGCACAGGCATTGTCGTGGCGCTTTATAGCCTCGGGCTGTTCTTCCTGATCGGACCGTATTCGGCCGCGCTGTTTTTCATCGGCGAAAGTTATCCGACCTCCATTCGCGGCACCGGCAGTTCGATCGTCCACGCGATGGGTCCCGTCGGCGCGATTCTCGCCGGCGTTGGCGTGACCGCCATGCTCAACCACGGCGGCGACTGGATGCATGCTGCGATCTGGTTCGGCGCGGTGCCATGTTTCCTGTCAGGGGCGCTGATCTTTTTTGCAAAACACGTCGATCCCGAGGAAATCAAATGAACCTGAAGCCCGGGGCATCGAAGGAAAAACCGCAACGCGTCGCCATTGTTACTGGCGCGGCCAGCGGGATAGGACAGGCGCTCGCGGTGGCATATGCGCAAATCGGGGTGGCGGTCGTCGGCGGGTATTTTCCCGGCGATCGGCACGACCCCGCGCAGACCGAACGCGCGGTGCGCGAAGCGGGTGGCGAGTGTGTAATGCATGCTGTCAATGTGACTTCGGCCGACGAGGTCGAAGCCTTCGCGCAAGCGGCCGTGGACCGGTTCGGCCGGCTCGACTACGCGGTCGCCAACGCGGGTTTGCTGCGTCAGGCCGCACTGACCGAGATGCGCGACGACCAATGGTTCGAGATGCTCGATGTGGACCTGTCCGGCGTGATGCGGACCTTTCGCGCGGCCGCCCGCCATATTGAGGATCACGGTGCGATGGTGGCCATTTCATCGATAGCCGGCGGTGTCTACGGCTGGGAGCAGCACGCGCATTATTCGGCTGCGAAGGCGGGCGTGCCCGGTTTGTGCCGCGCCGTTGCAATGGAACTCGCGCCGCGCGGCGTGCGTTGCAACGCGGTGATTCCGGGGTTGATCGAGACACCGCAATCGCTCGATGCCGTCAATTCGCTCGGCCCCGACGGGCTGCGTGAAGCGGCGCGCGCGATCCCGCTGCAACGCGTCGGCCGGCCGCAGGAGATCGCCACGTTGATCCGCTTCCTCACGAGCGATGACGCGTCTTATATCACCGGCCAGTCGATCATCGCCGACGGTGGCCTGACCGTGCGCTGGCCGGGCTAAGGAGAGTTTTCGAATGACCACTTTGTTTTCACTTGATGGCCGCCGCGCCGTCGTCACCGGTGCGGCAAGCGGCATTGGCGCGGCGATCGCGAATCTTTATGCTGCGTCCGGCGCGCGCTTGCTGCTTGCCGATCGCGACGCGGCGCGCCTCGCGGTCCAGGCCGATGCGTGCCGCGCGGCTGGCGCGACCGTCGAAACGGTGCAGGCGGATGTCGGCGATGAAACCGATGTGAATCGTATTGTCGATACGTGTATTGAAGCGTTTGGCGGTATCGATATCCTTGTGAACAACGCTGGCATGCTGACGCAGGCGCGTTGCACGGATCTCACCACGGCGATGTGGGACGACATGATGCGCGTCGATTTACGCAGCGTATTCTTGTGCACACGGCGCGCGCTGCCTTCGATGATCGCGCAACGCTGGGGCCGTGTGATCAATGTTGCCTCGCAACTGGGCATCAAAGGGGGCGCGGAGTTGTCCCACTACTCGGCGGCGAAGGCCGGCGTGATCGGTTTCACGAAGTCGCTCGCGCTGGAGGTGGCGCCTGACAACGTGCTGGTCAACGTGATTGCGCCGGGACCGATCGAGACGCCGCTTGTCGATGGCATCAGCGCCGCGTGGAAGCAGGCCAAGTCGGCGGAGTTGCCATTGCGGCGTTTTGGCCGCGCGGATGAAGTCGCGCCCACGGCCTTGCTGCTTGCATCGGATCCGGGCGGTAACCTTTTCGTCGGACAAACGCTCGGGCCGAATTCCGGCGACGTGATGCCATGAGACTTCGTTGAACCGACCTATCAGGAGAAACCAGCATGTGCGGCATGTGCGGATTGCTTGGCGGTGGCAATCATTGGTCGAACACCACGGCGCCGATAGCGGGCGCGAATGCGCGTCGACAGCGGTTGATCCAGGCGGCGCTCGCTAATCGTGTACTTGTACCCTTCCGGCTGAAACTCGATGACTTCCACGGGCAGTCATTCGTGTTGTCATCCCCAACTGGCGCAAGCGAACTTGTCAGCGATTTCGCCCAAGTGTGGCGCGTGGCTGAACGCATGCTCGGGCATCCGCTTGATCCGCTGACGCTTTACACCGACGATGCGGAACCATCATGAGCCTGAGCTACGACATCCTGCCGCTAACGCTTGTGACCGGTTTCCTCGGCAGCGGAAAATCGACCTTGCTCGCCGATGTCCTGCGAGGCGACGCTGCACGCGATACCGCCGTTCTAGTTAACGAATTCGGCGATGTCGGTCTGGATCATCTGTTGATTGGCGAGGTGGACGCGCGTACCGTTCTGCTCGATAACGGCTGCGTGTGCTGTTCGATCCGAGGTGAACTGAAGGACGCGCTCGCAACGCTTTTTTCGCAGCGTGCCCGCGGTGAAGTGCCCCCGTTCACGCGCGTCGTGCTGGAAACCACGGGGCTTGCGACACCCGCGCCCATCGTCGCTACGCTGCTCGCCGATCCTGTGATCCGCAGCCACTACGCGCTGAACGCGACCATTACTGTAGTTGATGCGGTGAATGCCGACGAGCAGCACGCACGGCATCCCGAATGGCTCGCGCAAGTGACGGCAGCAGACCGCTTACTTATCTCCAAGCCCGATCTCGTCGATGAAACACGCCTGACGGAACTGGCTGCCTCGCTCGCGGCACTCAATCCCGCCGCTGAGATCTTGATTCGCGGTGATGTATCCAGCGCAAAGGGTATCGATCGACACACCGGTCGCGCTTTGCTCGACATGCTGTTCGCATCGGCGAGTTCGATCGATCTGATCGGGCGGCTCGGGCGAGCTCAACGTCTGGCGAACGAAGACATGGCGACGAACGGTCGGCTCGCCCATCGCGGTGAGCGTTATTCGACCGGCGCCGCATCCATCCAGTCCTTCTGCATGCGGATCGACGCGCCCATCGACTGGCAGGTCTTCACGATCTGGTTCACGATGCTTCTCAACCGTCACGGTGATAAGATTTTGCGCGTAAAGGGTCTGTTGTCCATCGCGGGGTCCGACCAGCCGGCCGTACTCCACGCCGTGCAGCATCTAGTACATCCGGTGCTGCATCTGGACGCCTGGCCTTCGGCATCGTCCGATCCCGGGCGTCGCTCGCAGCTCGTGTTCATCACCGAAGGCCTCAGCCGCGACGCGATAGAAACGTCGTACGCACGGTTCCAACATCATCTTGAAGAAGCTGTGCATTGAAGCCCAAGTCGACGTCCTCCAAACCCACCTCGGCCGCCGTGCATCCGGCGAAGATCGAATTGCGCGTGCTCGGCACCACGGTCACGCTGCAGGAACACATTCGCAAGCAGGCGGAGCAGGATCTCGGCATCAAGCTGCGTTTTATTGTCGATGACGGTTCCGGGGTGCAGCGCGCGGGCGTCATGCATCCGGAAAACTACGAAGTCTACGACCAGTGGTTTCACAGCATCGACTGCCTGTGGCCGGCGCGCGCATTGCAGCCGATCGAGACCGCGCGGATTCGCCGCTGGGGGGAGATCAACTCGCTGCCGCGTACCGGCCAGCTCGGCGACCATGCGTGCACGAACGCAGGCAGCGTGCCGGTCGATCGTCTCTACGTGCAGCCTGACAACTCGCTTGCGCGCACGCCGACCGGGCGCATCAGCATGTTGCCGCTCACGCATAACGCGGATAGTTTCGTCTATCTGGAAGATGCATTGCCGGCCGCGCTGCAAGCCACGCCGGAAAGCTGGGCCTGGCTGCTCGCGCCCGAGCTTAGCGGGCGCGTCGCCCTCCAGGCCGACGCGGCAATCGGCGCGATTGACGCGGCTCTTGCCGTCGAAGCAGCGGGGCTGATGAAGTTCGCCGACATCGGCAATCTGACGATTGAAGAGATCGATGGCCTGATCGCAACGCTGATCGACTTCAAGCGACGCGGCCATTTCGCCGGCTTCTGGTCGAGCTTCGCCGAAGCTGCGCAATTGATGATTACCAACAAGGTCGCGATCCAGAGTATCTGGTCGCCGGCAACGGTGGAACTGGAACGCGCTGGCTTGCGCTTCCGGCTGGCGAGTCCGCGCGAAGGGTATCGAGCGTGGTTCGGCGGCATGGCGCTCTCGCGTGTCGCGCGTGGCCGTGTGCTCGATGCTGCTTACGACTATCTGAACTGGTGGCTCGACGGTTGGGCCGGCGCGACCATGGCGCGGCAGGGCTTTTACATCTCGAACCCGGAGCGTTCGCGCGGTCATCTGAACGACGCCGAATGGGCTTACTGGTACGATGGCAAACCCGCCGCGGCGGAATTGCCCGGACCGACCAGCAAGCATCTTGTCGCGGCCGGCCAGCAGCGTGACGGCGGCAATTACGTTGCACGCATGGGCCGCATTGCCGTGTGGGATTCCGTGATGGACGAGCATAACTACCTGGTGCGCCGCTGGAATGATTTCATGCGTGCCTGACGCAGCAACCATGACCCGACGATGACAAGAAGCGCACGCGCCGCGCTCAAGCAGCCGACCCGCACCGACCAAGCAGCCGAACCCGTGATCGACGCCCTGATCGACACCCTTATTGATACCGATAAGCGGCTGCGTTATCGCCTGATCCACGACCAGTTGAAAAGCGCGATCGCGCTGGGCCGTATCGCGCCCGGGCTGGTGCTGCTGGAAGGTCCGGTCGCGCGTATCTTTGGCACGAGTCGCGTGCCGGTGCGCAAGGCGTTCGAGATGCTGCACGCCGACGGTTTGCTGCATACCTTCGAAGGCCGCGGTTACATCGTTGCCGGCGCCGACGGCAGCGCGCCCGAGCCGCTGCGTGCACCGCTTTCTGAAGCATCGCTTGGCTTCGACCAGGCCCAGGCGCCGCTGGAATTGCCATCGAATAGCGAGCGGATCTATCACGCGCTCGAAGCGGCTGTGTCCATCGCTATTGCGTTCGGTCACTACCGCATTGACGAAAGCGCGGCGGCGACCGCGTTCGGCGTGAGCCGCAGCGCGGTGCGCGAAGCGTTGAGCCGGCTGCGAGATTTTGGCCTCGTCGAAAAATCGGCGTATTCGCATTGGCTTGCCGGACCGCTGACTGCGCGGGCGGTCGCGCAGGATTACGAATTGCGCATGCTGCTCGAACCGGCGGCGCTGCGCGCGAGTTATGCGAAGCTGTCGAGCGAGATGATCGAAAGTGCCTGCGTCGATATCGAACGGGCGATCCGCGATCCTGATTCAATCGATGCCGACGGCCTTCAGCGCCTCGAAACCACCTTGCACGTGGAATGTCTTCAGCACGCATCGAACAAGAAACTGCTTGGCACGATCGATCACGCGCTGATGCCGCTGACCGTGAACCATGCATTTTTCAACGCATTCAATCTGCATCCCGATCCCGCGACGCTCGTTGAACATCGTGCGGTGTTGCGGCCTTTGCTCGATGGAAACATCGATGCTGCGGCCGACGCGCTGCTCGACCATTTGCGCGCCGCGCAGAGACGTACGTTGCAGCGGCTAAAGGTGCTGGCGGTGCTGCCCGAGCCTGATCTGCCGGCTTATATGCAGCGGATCGTTTAAGCGCCCCGGCAGTTCGCCTGAGGATATCAGGAGGGTTTTGTCGCGTTAAGGCGGGAGAGGTAGTATTCGAGGCTGACAAATATGCTTTGGCTGGCCGATGAAGAAGACCCAAACACCGCGAAAGACGCTTGCTGCGGGCATCGCCCGCGTGCTAAAACACCTTCACTATCCGCTTGATGTGATGCTGCTGTGCGTGCGATGGTATGTGACCTATTCGCTCAGTCTTCGTGATCTTGAAGAAATGATGGCCGAGCGCGCCATCGGCGTCGATCATTCAACGGTGCATCGGTGGGTGATCAAGTTGGTGCCGCTGTTGGAGAAGACGTTCCGTAAGCACAAGCGGCCGGTAGGCAAGAGCTGGCGGATGGACGAGAGTGTGTCACGAACACAAGCGAAAGCTTGTGGTGCTGTACTGAAGATGGGAGTAGGCCTCCCGAAGCCGGCTTGCAGGAGCAGGCTTCAAACCGCCCGGTGCTGCTGCGTTCAAAAGGCGTGGTGGTGAGCGACCGTTGAAAATGGCGTGGTTCAAAACCCGTGTTTTTTGCGTTACACAGACGAGCTGATTCGCCCCGCGTTTCCAGGCGGGATTAATATGGAATGCAGATCAGTTTGAGGTCCGCGACCTCAGGCGATCAACTTTGCCGGGGCTGAAGCGGTCCGAGTCCGAGTAGCGTCAGCCAGTGCGGATGATCTTCTCCCGTCATCGCTTCTCGCGGACTTTTGCCCCGCCGCTCGTTGCACCGGCTGCGCATGAAGCGACGGTGATTGAAGAAGAACTGCAGCAGGCCCAGCTAGGCGCGGCTACCGTTCAGATGGCGCCGCAGCGTCAGGCAGTTGCTCAGCCGGGCGTTGAGGTTAGGACTTACGCAAAAAGCCACGCCTGAGCGCGGAAACGAATTGTTACGAAGCGACGTAAACCCAAAGCGAGGCCAAGGTTCGTAATGTGGAGGGCATGATGTCAAATGACACAAAGTCGTCCGGCCCCAAAGACCAGTTTATAAGGCACAGCGGGCAGCGCTGGACAACTTTACGTCATTTTTAATTGCCACAAATTTGTCCATTTTGCTGAATTTGACCTAAAGTAGTCCAATGTCGCTGGTCCGGAATACTCGCCATGCACCCACCCGAACCCCTGCCAGTTTCCCGGCTGCCGAAGCAGACGCTTCATCATATGTGGTCGCCGAAGCTGCAACGCACACTGGTACTCACTTCGGTTAATCAAGTTCGACTCTGGGTCATGCTCGAAGCGAATCCTGCTGTCACGACATACTGCGAACGTCCTGTTCTCGCGTCTAATCAACACGATGCCCATGCCGAT
>NZ_MTHB01000072.1 GCF_002220365.1 Caballeronia sordidicola
GGCATGGGCATCGTGTTGATTAGACGCGAGAACAGGACGTTCGCAGTATGTCGTGACAGCAGGATTCGCTTCGAGCATGACCCAGAGTCGAACTTGATTAACCGAAGTGAGTACCAGTGTGCGTTGCAGCTTCGGCGACCACATATGATGAAGCGTCTGCTTCGGCAGCCGGGAAACTGGCAGGGGTTCGGGTGGGTGCATGGCGAGTATTCCGGACCAGCGACATTGGACTACTTTAGGTCAAATTCAGCAAAATGGACAAATTTGTGGCAATTAAAAATGACGTAAAGTTGTCCAGCGCTGCCCGCTGTGCCTTATAAACTGGTCTTTGGGGCCGGACGACTTTGTGTCATTTGACAGCTGCCCCGTCGATTCGACCTCGCCCGAGCTTCAGACCGTCAAACATGCTGCGCTTTTTCGTGACGCGCTCGGTCGCCGGTTCATCTGCCAACCCGGGCAACGACTCAGCCGGCAATCTAATTGCCGGTTCAATTGACGCCTGTGCGCGAGTCGCGACAAGCGACAGATCCAGACCGCTCGGAATGATGTCGCTCTCGATCCCGCGCCGTTCGGCATAGCCCGCGCGTACGACGTGCTCCTGTCGCAGCTCATGCTCACCGTGCGCAACAGTCGTTTGTCCGGCGTAGTCCAGCGTGGTTTCTTTCGCCTGCGCCCGCGACAGCCGGGCCGACAATTGATCCACATCCCGAAATTCAACGCCGCTCGCGTAGAGATGAACCGCATCGCGATGCCGAGTCATCGCCACATACGTGAGATGGCGATCCATTGTTTCGGAAGCAAACACGTAGGCGCGATCAACCGTCGCCCCCTGCGCTTTGTGGATGGTGGTCGCGTACCCGTGGTCGACGGCCGCATAGTCCGCCATCGAAACTGAAACAACTCGGCCCAATCCCGGCCCTTTCGCAGAATCCAGCCGCACTTGCAGCCACCCGGCTTCGGTGCGTTCGACAACCCCAAGGCTGCCGTTTTTAACCCCAAGATCCCGGTTGTTTTCACGAAAGAGCAAACGGTCGCCCGGCGCAAACGCTCGTTCGCCTTCGGTCGTGCGATACACGACCTCCTCGGCCAACTCGCCCCGCTTTCGTCGTGCGTCCCGGATCGCTTCGTTGAGCATTTGCACGTCGACGCGCCGATGTGCGAGCACCAGACGCGAGCCATCCGGGCGCAAATCCATGTCGGCAATGACATCGCGCACGATCGCTCCGCGCGCGTGATCGGCCGACGCTTCGAGGTGGACGGCGCCCTGCCGTGAATAGGCATTGAGCCCCTCGATCGTCCGATGCCGTCCAAAATCCACCGACGCGACTCGCTGCCACTCCTCCCGCTGCCGCCGTACGCCTTCGAGTTCGACAAACCCCACGCGCTCAGCCACCGCCCGAAAAGCCGCGCCCGCACCGATCGGCTGCAATTGCTCCGGATCCCCGACCAGGACAATTTTCGCGCCGGTTCGCTCCACTTCCGTAATGAACTGCGACAGCTGCCGGCTTCCAACCATCCCCGCTTCATCGATCACGAACACGTCGCGCGGCCCCAGCTGGTCAAATCCACGCTCCCAGCCCCTCGACCAACTCGCCAACGTCCTCGCCGATATCCCCGCCGACTCTTCCAACCCTTCCGCCGCTTTGCCGGCAAGCGCCGCACCCTGAACCCGATAACCCTCCGCTTCCCATGCCTCTCTGGCGGCCGCGAGCATCGTGCTTTTCCCCGCCCCCGCGAGCCCGACGACAGCTGCAATTCGCTGCGGGCCGGTAATGTGAAAAACTGCCGCACGCTGTTCTTCAGATAATGAAGTTCCCGCTTGTTGCCGAATTGATATCGCGCGTTCTACTCGCGAATGCCCCACTCTGAATCCACTCGCTTCCAATAACCGATCAGCGCTTGTCGCCATATCGCGCTCGACGGTAATCATTTCCCGCGTCGAATAACGCGCCAATTCGATTTCACCCGTCAAGGCGTTCCGGCGCTCCGCGCGCAACTCGACCAACCCGGGGGATGCCATCGCCCGGGCAAACGCCGTTTGAAAATCTTCAACACCGTCAATATATCGATGCAGCGTACGCGCAATATCGCGCCGATCAAATACGCTCTTTTCGTTCGAAATAAGCAATAAAACCTGCTCAGGCTTTTCTAAGATTAACGCCGCATTCTGTCTTTTCGCATCGTCATCCAGACGCATACGCGATACGGCTTTGCCCCGTCGCTCCATTTGTGTCGCATGCACGCCGACATGCTGCGTGGGCGCAATCTCAAGTCCAATATCTTGATGAGAGCGGTGATCAATCCGATTTTCAAAACCCGCGCGAGCCAGATGCATATTGGCGCGCTCCTCCCAGCTAATTCTGATTTCTCGAAGCTGCGTATGGGAAGTAGGCAAACCCAACGCGAGCAACCGCTTGTTCTCCAATTCAAGCTCGGACTTTTCACCCAGGCCATCAACCTGGATCTTCCGAGTGGTCATCATGATGTGCGCATGTGATTGCGCACATCCGTTTTGCCATGCGGACTATGGATGGCGAAATCCACGGCTACCCCATAGCGATCGGCCAAGTGCTGCGCGAACTCTCGGGTAAGGACTAGGCGCTGCTCGCTCGACAACTCTGCAGGTAACGCGACTTCAACTTCACGGGCCACACGCGCATCTTTTCGTTTCTCAGATGCCTCAGCTGCATTCCACAAAGCAGGACGGCTGTTAGCCCAATCGTGTTGTGCACTAGCCGGCAGCACAATCTCGGCATGCTCAACGCCCGATCGCGTGGAGAAATTGTGCACGATGCCATCACGTTCGTTCTCCAGGCATTCGGCAGCACGATAAGCGGCAGCCGCCACGGAGCTTCGCCCCGAAGACCGTGACATCGGCTTCATGCTCAAGTGGTAGATCGCCATTTCATAATAGTAATACAAAAGCATTGAGTTGCGCAGCAACTCGTAAGTGCGCCCTTGCGTTTTCGTCGCTGTCGCTCCTCAACCTGCGGGATGCGGCCTTCGGCCGGCCGTCACCAGCCATTAAATGTTATCGTATGAAGTATGTGAAATTTGGTTTTATACTGCCGCAGACACCACAACCAAAGACGAACAGATGACCCGACGATCAATCGAAGAACGCTTAGCCCAGCTTGAGGCGCAACGTAAAACCCTTCAGGCTAGACTGGGCAAACAGGAACGTGCACGCGATACGCGGCGCAAAGTGTTGCTCGGCGCGTTGGTACTGAATCGGCTGGAGAAAAGCGATGACGGCGAGTTTTCTAAACGCCTGGGCGACTGGCTTCGGCGCGAGTTGCCCGGCTTTCTGACGCGCGACGACGATAAATTGTTGTTTTCCGATATCTTGGAAATCGGAAAACAAGATGTATAGCCCTCTCGAAAGTGACGATCTCAAGAAATACGGCGCTATCGCCAACGGTTTAAACGTAAAGAATGCGCTTTATGCCAGCGAGGCCGCCGCAATTACGAGAAGTGTTCGGCATCATGAAAAACAGCTTTAGGCAGTACCCTTCGCTGTTGAAGCTTTCGGAAAAATCCGCGAGGCGGTGGATCTCGGACACGGCGAAATTAAAAATGTCTTGTCTGGCTGTCCGATGCCGCTACAACTTATCGTGTTTGAATACATCGCAGCGTTTGAATATAAAGTACATCTCAATATACATGGTGGGGTTATTCAATGGTATCCCGATCGAGAACAGATTTCCGAAAGCTATGTCAGATAATCGAAATTTGCTGCTCTCATCACGTTCTTCTGTTGAGCGATTTCGTTGAGAGCGCAAGTCTGCGTCGGCCTGCCAATCATATCTAACTGCCGCGCTCGAATCATATTCAGCGGCCTCGACCTCGAGGTACGCAATGCTCTCCGCAGTAGTTCGAGCACGGTCTTTTTTGTAGTGACGCACGAACGCCAATCAATGAGAGTTTTACCCCTGAAATCGACAATAATTCTTTGTCGGGTTAACCCTTAATCGTTGATAATATCCAGCCTAGACTCCAATCACTGAAATGCAAACGGGTGTTTGCGAAGAAACAAAGTCTGGAGGTAAGCATCATGAAACTCGTTCAATCGCTCATCGTCGCAGCGGTCCTTGCAGTTCCGGCCGTATCTTTCGCTCAATCGAACCAACCCCTCACGCGCGCCGAAGTTAAGGCGCAACTGGTTCAGTTCGAACAAGCGGGTCCTGCGGACACTAACGCTAGCTACCCGAACCAAACCCTGGCCGCTGAGGCTAGTGTGAACGCTGAAAACGGTACTGCTACCGGTTTTGGCGGCGTCGCTGATGGCACGTCGGCGTCGGGAACCCACCACTCGCTGCGTTCGTTCGACCGAGCAGTCGCTCGTGTGGATCACAAGGTCCGCGGATCAATCCGCCCGGACGCCAACGACGGCATGCAACCGATTTACTTCGGGTCTTGATCGGCAGTTGCAGCACTAGGCTGCAACTAAGTTGAGTAAAAGTAGGCGCCCGCCGTTTGCGATGGGCGCCTACTTTCCGTTTACCGCAACGCAATGGACGCGCGCCAGTTGATCAGCCATCGTTGGGCGCTTGGAGCGCCGCGATATACTGCCCGCAGCTGATATCGTCACGATGCGGCGCCGCTTGATGCAGTCATGCTGCATAGCGGACGTGAAAAAAAGAATGGACTTCCACTACGCGCCCGACGTGGCGAACCGCAGGTAAAAGCCAGTCGAGACGAATGGAGTCCCGTCATCAAGGACGCAATGCGAACGCTTGGATGGCTGTAGCCGTTCTCAAAAGATCGATCCGCAAACGTCAGCGCACGAAAAAAAAACGAATCTTGGGGGGTCTGCTTGTTGCTTGAGCAGATCCGGCACACATTGCCAAGGCGCAACGCTCTTCCCCGCCGTCGCTCATCCCCAAGTAAACCCAAAATGCGCCCCACCACGCCAACCGCAAGCATTCGGATGACCCACGGCGGGGACGAAGCCGAGCCAAGCTCGCTATGAGGCCGTGATCGAACTAACGGTATTGAGGAAGTGACCTGGTCGTGCACCAGGTCGAGGTGCATCCGCATGCGCGAGCATCGAGCACAGGGCGCTCGCGGCAAGAGCCGCGAATGAGCAGGGAAGGGAGTTATTCCCTTCATAGATTTTTCCCAAAAAAAGCGGCGCGTTACCCTGCATCATGCAGATCACTGCAGGTGGTCATCCAAGGTGCTGATAACCAACCGACCTTCCTAGTTTTGCTCACCTTCTTTTTACCGACGCGGTGCCCGCGGTATATGTGTGAGCAACGGGTCGAGGGTTTTCTATCCATGTGCACGAGTTGCCTTGTGTTGTTATTGAAACAAACACTTGAACACCTTGAGACTCTGTTGCGGGCCCTGGAAAACCGCGCCGGCAAAGGAGAATCGCGATTTAAGGTGAGAGAAAATAGGAACGTCGGGGAGGAAAACTAGGAAGGTTAGGGAGGAAAACTAGGAAGGGTCGACCAAAAGGGTGAGGAAAACTAGGATGGGTGGGTGAGTGGATATAGGAAGGTCAGGCGCTTGCCAGCCCGGCCGGTGAAAAATTGCGTTGCCGAAATTCACCGGATCGGATAACGTCATCGCATGAAAACAAGCGACCAATTGCCATTAGAAACGGAGGTTGTCCGCCGGTCCAACACGACCATCGGCATCAGCCCAAGAACGGGCGCTGGGAACTTGACGGTGCTGGTGCGGCGCATCTTCAACGTCCTGGTGCATTTCACGATGAAGGACGGGGACCGCGAGGTTTACCAGCGCCCGCTCCGAGAGGTCATGCGGTACATCGACTACAACAGCAACGATCTCGATCGAATCAAGACCCACCTCGAAACGATGGCCTCCACGCCGATGGTGTGGGACACCAGCACAGACGATGACGAGATATGGTCGACCGCGGCGCTAGTCGCGCATGCATCGATCATCCGGCCGAAGAAAAAAGGCCTCGCGTCACACCTCGAATGGTCGTTCGCGAAGCCCATTCGGCAGAAGCTGCTCGCCCCCAAGAAGTGGACGCAGCTCTCCCTGGTTATGCACACGAAGCTCAAGTCCGGCGCGTCAATCGCCCTATTCGAGATTTGTGCGCGGTACGAAACCTTCCCGGGCCAGCGCACGATGCGTCAGCCCTACGAGTGGTGGTATCCCGTCCTGACAGGCACGCGCGAGGACGTCGTGCCCGAGTACAAGTACTTCAAGCGTGACGTACTACGGCCGGCGATCGCCGAGGTGAACATGCACGCGGACTTCATGGTCGAATTGATCGAGCACCGGCGCGGTAACAAGGTCGCGGAACTGCAGTTCGCCGTCCGCAGCAAGCCAACCGAGGCCATCATCGACGCGGACGCGCCCCGCTTCGATGGCGAGCTGCTCGAGCGTGTGATTCGCCTTGGCATGAGCCAAGCCGATGCTCGCGCGATCTGCGAAAAGCACGATCCGCCGCTCATTCAAGCCGCCATCGACTACACCGAGAAGCGAGCCGCTAAGCAACCGGCGCTCGATAGCACGGCGGCCTACTTCAAGACCGCGCT
Source organism: Caballeronia sordidicola (assembly GCF_002220365.1). Lineage (GTDB taxonomy): Bacteria > Pseudomonadota > Gammaproteobacteria > Burkholderiales > Burkholderiaceae > Caballeronia > Caballeronia sordidicola_C. The sequence continues at coordinate 6,519 of NZ_MTHB01000072.1, forward strand.
CAAGAAAGGCTACAAGGAGCCGGCAAAAGCCGTCAGGCCGCACCAGCAAGCGGCGCTTGATCTGCCGGACCCGGAAGCCGAGAAAGGCCGGCTGCGAGCCGCGTATGACGCCAATCAGCGCGATCAGGCGCTCGCATACTGGCAGGAATTGAACTCGGAGCCGGCGCAAGAACTGATTACCGAGTTTTTGGCGACCGAGCCGCCGAGGGTTATCGCCCGGGCCATCAAAAAAGACCGGCTTGAGTCCATGTCCGCACGTACCGCGTTCACGGAGTGGCTTGCCGCGAAGCTGTGGACTGAACCGACGACCGATGACCTTCTTAAATTTGCGCTCAAGGACGGGTACTCTGACGCCGCAGTCGGATACCCTGCACGCACCGGCAGAACAGCATAGAAACGCTATTGAAGCGATATCGTAACGGTGGAGTATCACAGGTGCCATGCCCCGATACACTCCCCGGAAGCCAATCCAGTATCGGCTTTCGGAACGGCAGCCGGCAGCGCCACTAGCAAACAATAGGTTTCCCACTTGCGGAAAAGCATGACAGACGATCCTAAAAAACTTGCTGTCGCGCAACTGGCCCGAGATTTGGCCGCCGGCTATTACGCCTTCGCGGTAGCGCATTACGTGGCTGCGAATCCACTGCCGATCAATACGCTGCCACCCGCAGAGGACCTGGGGAAAAACCCGACCGGCCGGATCGCGCGCAAGGATGGCACGTTCCACACGCTGAATATGCGGTTCTATCTCGACCTATTTCGCGAGAATCACGACCTCCAAACCCGATCTCTGCGCAGCTAGGCGATGGGCGCGCTGTTGACGCTGGGCGATGAGCTGGGTGCCCGCGGCTATTTCGACCGAGCGCCGATCCTTGAGATCGTCTATCACCTACGCAATGGCATGGCACACGATAATCGGTTCAATATCGATGACAGAGGCAGGAAACGGTTGCAAAGCATGCCGCCGATAACCGCGTTGCGGCCGTGAAGAGCCCGAAGAAGACAGTGTTTGAGATAACGCCCGACTTCACCGGCCCAATCCTCTTCGACTTCATGGGAGCTGCAGACGTGATCGATCTTTTGCAGTCGGTCGAGGTCTACCTCTCGCGATAGCGGGCAGTTTTGGCCACAAGCGAATTGCCATTGAAACGCTTGCAAAGCGATATCGGAACGCCTCCGAATGACCAGCGCCTTATGAAAGAAGTGACGAAGGCGTTAGAGATCTCGAGATGGTCATTGTGCATTCTTGTGCAAAGAGAATCGAACCTTGCGGGAATGCAGATGAGCGTAGGGCTTCTGCCGGAAAGCGTACGCAAGTCGTGGCACGTCCGGTTCGCCTACGGACGTACCACCAGAACGGGACGGTCATGCCGGGCGGCTAAAAATCGGAATTACCCCGCCCTCCTCCAAAGATTCGGCACCGCTTGCACCGAAGAAACTACATCGAATCACTGGAGAATCGACGTCGTTTAGATGAATGAAGGCTTCCGCATCATAGTAAAACCCAATTTCACTTCAGGAAGCAAAGGAAGCCTGTCGATTCTGAAAAAATCGCCGTCGCGCGAATAGCGCACGGGTGGTCCGGCTACGACGGCTTCCTAGTAGCGCACTAAGGCCATTAATTCGCTACCCCGCGAAGGTTCTGGGCCAAAAAACCCGACGGGCGAGATCGATCGGAAGGCCGGCACGTTTCACACTCTCGACTTGCGGCACTATCTGGACTTGCTCGCGAAGATCACCGGTCTCCAAAGGCAGTTCCTGCGCACCTGGGCAATGGGTGCGCTGACGACGCTGCGCGACGAACTCCAACCCGGCCATTACTTTGACCATGCGCCGATCCTTGAGATGGTCTTTCACCTTCGCAATGGCAACGCCCACGGCAACAGGTTCCACATTAACAAATGGGTAAGGAGCAACAGCAAATCACAAAGCCCATAACCGCAATGTGGCCGTGAAGAGTCAACAGGGAGCGGTATTCGAGATAACACCCGAGCTCGCCGGCCCCGATTCTCTTCGACTTCATGAGAGTTGCAGACGTAATTGATCTTTTGCTGTTAGTTGAGGTCTACCTAGTGAAAAAGTGGACGGAGGCACGAGCGAAACGCCATCGAACACTTGGGAAACGATATCGAATGGGCGGCGCATCACCGGCGCCGCCTCGTCTGGACTGAAATAGCGATCACTTGCGCAGCTTCGACTCGACCAGATCGGAACACGCTAGGGAAATAACCGCGGCACGGCTCATGTGCAATTGATGCGCAAGCGCGTCGACGGCCTCAAGCAAATCCGGATAGAGTTCCACCGAGATTTTTTGCTTTTTGTCGCGCGTCTGCTTCGGCGCCCTTCCCACCGTATCGTGCGCGCCTTCGATGAACGCATCGGCCGCACGCGAAGGCGCGGTAGAGGGCTTCGGGAACGTCGGACGTTTTGCGAGTGCCATGATATCGATCCCTCCTTATTTTGATGTCGAAACGATACCGTTTTGACGGTCTTTCAATACCGCTATTAGCGTGGCGATTTCGGCGATCGCTTGCTCATCTCGCGGCTTGTACTCGGACACGTGGAGCCCGGTCGCGCTCGCGTGCGAGATAGCTTTACGGCGCCCGATGCCGGCGCGTCCCGGCGCGAGGTTGAGCAACTCCATCTGCGGAAATTCCTGCGTCGCCTCGATTGCATCTGCGTTGTCTGAACCGGCCGGATCGGAGCAGTTCAGGATCGCTAGCGCCAGAACGGGCGTATCGCGCGTCGCGTTCGCCTCGTCGATCACCGCTGCGACGTCGGCCAGCGCCCAGGTGTCAAATGCCCGGGGTTGAAACGGTATCAAAACGATATCGGAACACAGGAGAGCTGCCCGCAAAGCACCGGTGTCGCGCCCGCCCACATCGATCACTGTGTGGTCAAACTGCTTGGCCTGCAGCATCACCTGCGCGCGCAACGTCTTGCCATCGGTGTAGCTCGAGGCGGGCAGGGTAGGGAGCTCGCGATCGGTGCGCAGCGTCATCGCGCCGATGCCGTTTCCCTGCTTGTCGCCGTCGACAAACCAAACGGAATCGCCGGCGAGAGACAGGCCGAGCGCGAGCTGGACGGCGAGGGTGCTTTTTCCAACGCCGCCTTTAGTATTGCCGCAAGTTAGGATCATCGAGTTTGTTGAGTGAGATGGGGAGGGCCGTGCCGGTGGCATACCGATATCGGAACGGTGGTGAACCGGGTGCGGAAAAGCTGTCATCCTGCATCGGAATCCGCTCGAGCGCACGCGAAATATGCAAAAAACGCACAGAGTGACGCCCTACCAGGCGAAAGCCACTCTTCGGTTCTGCACGTTTCATTACTTCCCAATTTGGGATACACTTGGGAGATGCACATAATTTCGATGTCCCCACTTAGAGACTTTTGGGGGAATCACCCCGAGGCCCAAAAGGTCTTAAAAGACTGGTTCAAGGTACTCGAGTCGCAAGAGTTTGCGAACTTCACCGAAGTGAAGCGAACTTTTAACACCGTCGACTATGTGGCGCCTTTTACAGTGTTCGATGTGGGCGGAAACAAATATCGGGTGATCACCGACATCCACTACAACCGGAAAAAGGTCTACATCCGATACGTGCTAACCCATGCGGAATATGACCGCAACAAATGGAAGGTGAAATGATGACCGCTGTGATGGAATTTGTAGCAGCGCCGAAGGACATTCTTGGAGCGTGGTCACAACTGGTGAGCATGGTTCCGTTGGGCGCGATCAAGAGCGAGCGCGATTACAAGCGCGCGATTGCCTCGGTAAACGCTCTGTTAGACACGATGGGGGATGACGAGAATCATCCGCTCGCGGATCTGTTGGATATTCTCTCTGACAGGGTTGAGGCGTACGAGAAAGAGCACTATCCGATCGAGGCCTCACCGCCCCATAGAATGCTCGCGTTCCTGATGGACCAGCACAGTCTTAAGCAGGTGGACTTGACTGACTGCGCGCCGCAGAACCGGATTTCGGAGTTTCTGAGCGGGAAGCGGGCGATCACGAAAGAAGCAGCAAAGGCATTCGCCAAGCGGTTCAACGTGACAGCCGACCTTTTTCTGTAGGCCCGGTGCTTAGCCACGGCTAGCCCGTGCATCCCGTGGAGCCTCCAATTACATGGGATCCGCTTAACCCTATTGCCGCTGACGTCGAACGGCGCGGCCGTAGAGCAGGGTCAACTGGTCGCAAGGCAGGTGATTTGAACGCGAAGCGACGCGCATTGCACCATCCCCATCATTGATTAAGGCGTCTCGTGGTGTCGACGCGAAGGCCAAAATACGGCCGGTTAGCACTGTGCGCCGCTGTTTTGCGTCGTCTTACAGCATCGTTCAAGCCTGATAATGCGTATTGTCCTTGCCGTGCCATCACTCGCAGTGCGAACGGTTGATAGCGCACATAGCTGCGTACTCTGCGTATTGCCTTTGTCATAAAGGCGGACTATCCTAAGTACTGTATATATATACAGTTTTACGGAGGTCCACATGGAACAGTATGTCCGGGTGCAAAACGAGCGCGACCGCAGGACCTTGGCCTGGTTGCGTCAACGGGTAGGGGAGGCAGCGATCGTGGCGGCGGCACAAGCGTGTACCCATGTCGATTCGAAACCGTACTTATCCGTAATTTGCCGACGACTTGGCCTGTCTGTTCCCAAACTGACCAATCATGACGTGAGTGTGGAAGCAGTAGGGGAGCGACACTTGGCTGCCATGTACGAAATTTTGCGCTCGCGTTCATCTCGCACACACGCTGGCAGATGAAGTCAATACGCGCTAGCAGCGCTTTTGACGCGTTCAGAGCGTTTTTCGAAAGACCGCCCTTATCTGAAACTTGTAAAAGCAGAGCAGCCCAGCGGGACCCTGACAAGCTTGCCATAGTCCCAATTTGGGACTAAACTGCCCGCATGAGAATTGTCGCGAAGAAAAATCTCCTCGCTTTCTGCATGACCCATGCGGCGGCACGCCAATCCTTGTTGGCATGGCATGAGGAAGCGGCCAAGGCCGTGTGGGCAACCCCTCAGGACATCAAAGACAGGTATGCATCAGCGAGTTTTGTGGGTCACAACCGCGTTGTGTTCAATATTAAAGGGAACGCCTATCGGTTGATCGTGGCGGTCGCTTATAGGATTGGCGTTGTCTACATCAAATTTATCGGCACCCACGCTGAGTACGATGCGATTGATGCGGCAACCATCGAACTGGAGTGGTGATTATGGATATTCGACCGTTGCACAACGCGCAGGACTACCTCGACGCCTTGACCGTGATTTCGGCGCTGGTTGACGCTGATCCGGAAATCGGGACTCCGGAAGGCGATCGGCTAGATGTTCTGTCCGTCCTTGTTGAACGCTACGAAGCCCAGCATTTTCCGTTAGACCTACCTGATCCGATTGAAGCGATCCGTTTCCGTATGGAGCAGGCGGGACTCACTGCCAGTGACATGAAGCCGTACCTTGGCAACCTGAACCGGGTGTACGAGGTGCTTAATCGCAAGCGGGGGTTAAGTCTCGCCATGATCCGACGGCTCAATCAGGGACTGCAGATTCCGGCCGAAGTGTTGATCGCACAAGCCTGAACGAGGGTTTTGCGCTGATTCGGTGCATCGGCAACAGGACTATTGTCGTGTCTTGAACAACGGCTCATTATGGCAGTCCACGGCGCGCTCGCGCGGCGCAATCGCCGATCTTTCGGCACAACTCAGTACAGGCAAATCAATGGCAACCGGCACAGTAAAGTGGTTTAACGATGCGAAGGGTTTTGGTTTCATCTCGCCCGACGACGGCGGTGAAGATCTGTTCGCGCACTTCTCTGAAATCCGCTCGGAGGGCTTCAAAAGCCTCGCGGAAGGGCAGAAGGTGACCTTCGAGGTGAAGATGGGACAAAAGGGCAAGCAGGCATCGAACATTCAACCGTCATAAGGCGGCACGCACGGGGGGGGCCGCAAGGATCGCAGCGTTAAAGCGAGGGATCGCGCCCCAGCCAAAGTGCGGTTCCATCTCACTTGAGTCACAAAATTGGGCATTTCCGCGATAGAGGCCTTATCTGATAATTGTTATTATCAGATAAGTTTTTAATGCGTAAAATCGGGGGTATTCGACTTTACACGTAGCTCTGAGCTAATGATCTGCTTTAAAACGAGGTTTGCGGCGAGATCCGGCGTCTTCGGCGCAGCGGGGAGGGCGCTTGGCTAACCAGACCCAGCAACTCGCGTTGCCCGCTCCCCGAACCTACAGTCGCACCGACTTCACGGCGCTGCGCGCGTTCGTTCAGCACATCACGCCTGCGGTCATCGCGCGCCGCTATTACGATCCCGATGACCGCGCGGTCTCGCCGCAGGCGGCGACGCCCGATGCGATGGAGCGG
>NZ_MTHB01000133.1 GCF_002220365.1 Caballeronia sordidicola
CACGATACTCACCCCGGCATGCGGCGCGGTTACACGCAGCCCGGTGATGCAACGCCTGTTGAGCGTCTTTCGCATGAATCTCTTCGCCACGCCAGATTTCTAGAGCCGGTTGCTGGATGGCTCGACCGAAGGAGAAGGCCACCGCCCAAGGCAACGGCTCCTTCGCCCGGGTATGCATGGCATTCAAACGAGCAGATGCCAACTCGCCGGACTGGCCTCCCGATAAGAACATGATTCCCGGAACCGCCGCCGGCACCACTCTGAGGAGGCACCTGATCGTGGCGTCCGCCACCTCGTCTACAGACTCCTGCGTGGCGCAGCTCAAACCGGGCAACACCATATTAGGTTTGAGGAGCATGCCCTCCAGCAGTATTCGTTGAGCGCGAAGATGGCTAAAAACGCTGCTTAGGACATCCTCGGTGACCTCCTCACATCGACTCAGGGTGTGATTTCCGTCCATAAGGACTTCCGGTTCGACAACTGGCACAAGTCCACATTCTTGCGACAAACAGGCATAGCGTGCAAGAGCATGCGCGTTCGCGTCGATACTGCTGCGGCTTGGGAGGGCGTCGCCTATGACGATAATGGCGAGCCACTTAGCAAACCGAGCCCCCATGTCGACGTACTCTTTCAATCGGACCCGCAAGCCGTCCAAGCCTTCCGTTATCAGTTCTCCCGGATGTCCAGCTAGGTCCTTCGCTCCGATATCGACTTTGATGCCGGGAATAATGCCGGCGCCGACAAGCGTTTCGATGAAGGGTGTCCCATCTTTTCCCCGCTGTCGGATCGTCTCATCGTAAAGAATTGCACCACTGATCACGTCGCCGAGCCCAGGGGTGGTCACGAGTAATTCGCGATATGCGCGTCGGGTTTCTTCGCTCTGCTCGATGCCCGACTTGGCAAACCGTTTGTCGCAGGTTGAGTTGCTCTCATCCATCGCCAACAGACCCTTTGCGTCTGCGACCAACGCCTTGGCCGTCTCGATAAGCGTTCGCGAATTCATTTCACATCGCCCCACTTCCAGTTCCGAATCTCCGGCATGTCTTGCCCATGCTTATCGATAAAATGTTTGTGCTGGATAAGCTTGTCTCGAACAATCTGCTTCAAGTAGGCACCCTTCCCGCCCAACTGCGGCAATACGTCGATCACGTCCTGAACAAGGTGAAAGCGATCAAGGTCGTTCTGCACTCTCATATCGAAGGCCGTGGTAATCGTTCCCTCTTCCTTGTAGCCTCGCACGTGCATATTGCGGTTGGTACGACGGTATGTAAGCCTGTGAATCAGCCATGGGTATCCGTGAAAGCCGAAGACGATCGGCTTATCTTTGGTGAACAGCGAATCGTAATCTTTGTCGCTCAGTCCGTGTGGGTGCTCGGCGCTCGGCTGCAGCTTCATTAGATCCACAACGTTGAGCACCCGGATTTTCAATTCGGGCAGGTGTTCGCGAAGGATGGAAACAGCTGCCAAAATCTCAAGAGTGGGTGTGTCCCCGCAGCACGCCATCACAACGTCCGTCTCACCTTCCTGATCATTGCTGGCCCACTGCCAGATGCCAATCCCTTCCGTGCAATGCGCCACCGCGGCGTCCATCGTCAGCCATTGCGGTAGGGCATGTTTGCCGGCCACCACAACGTTCACGTAATGGCGGCTGCGCAAACAGTGGTCAAACACTGACAACAGGCAATTTGCATCGGGCGGCAAATAAACGCGCACAATATCGGCTTTCTTGTTGATAACGTGATCGAGGAAGCCCGGGTCTTGATGCGTAAAGCCGTTATGATCCTGCTGCCAAACGTGCGAGGCGAGCAGATAATTGAGCGAGGCGATTTTGCGGCGCCATGGTAATTCTGAGGTTACCTTCAACCACTTGGCGTGTTGGCTGAACATCGAATCAACGATGCGAATAAAAGCCTCGTAGCTGTTGAAGAGCCCATGTCGTCCCGTGAGGAGATACCCCTCGAGCCAACCCTCGCACTGGTGCTCGCTCAGCATCGAGTCTAATACCCGTCCGGCCGGCGCCAGAAATTCATCTTCCTTGACTGCCTGGGCATCCCACTGACGGTTTGTGACTTCAAAGACAGCGCCGAGAAGGTTTGAAAGCGTCTCGTCGGGACCAAAGACTCGAAAGTTACGTTGTTCCTGATTCAGTGCGACGACGTCACGAAGGAATTTGCCGAGTACTAGCGTATCTTGCGCTTCAATAGCACCCGGCGACGGAACGTCCACCGCGTGGAGTTGGAAGTCCGGCATCCGCAGTTCTCGTAGCAGCAACCCACCGTTTGCGTGAGGATTGGCACCCATTCGCCGCTCACCTTTCGGCGCCAGGTCAGCTAGTTCGGGAATCAATCGGCCGGTGTGATCGAACAGTTCCTCTGCCTTGTAGCTCTTCATCCAGCCCTCGAGTTGCTGGAGATGTTCGGGATGCTCCGAGTCGACAATGAGCGGCACCTGATGTGATCGAAAAGTGCCCTCAATCTGCAGACCGTCGACGACTTTCGGGCCGGTCCATCCCTTGGGTGACCTCAGTACAATCATCGGCCACCGCGGGCGAATAGCATGGCCAGCTTTGCGAGCATCCTTTTGAATCCGCTTGATTTCCGTGACAGCCTTCTCTAAGTGGGTGGCCATCAGTTCATGCATTTTGTCCGCGTCGTCACCTTCCACAAAATAAGGCGACCAGCCGCATCCTTGCAGGAATTGCTCGAGCTCTTCATGTTCAATACGCGCCAAAACCGCCGGGTTGCTGATCTTGTAGCCGTTGAGGTGCAGAATCGGTAGCACCGCTCCATCGGTGATTGGACTCAGAAACTTGTTGGATTGCCATGAGGTCGCTAGCGGTCCCGTTTCCGCTTCACCGTCCCCTATTACACACGCAACGATGAGATCCGGATTGTCAAATACAGCACCGAACGCATGACTTAGCGAGTATCCCAACTCGCCACCTTCATGAATCGAACCCGGCGTGGTCGGCGCCACGTGACTCGAAATCCCGCCAGGAAACGAGAACTGAGTGAAGAGCCTTTTTAGCCCTGCTTCGTCCTCGCTGACATCGGGATACACTTCGCTATACGTACCTTCGAGATAGGTATTACCTACGAGCGCCGCTCCTCCGTGCCCCGGTCCAGAGATGTAGAACATGTTGAGGTCGTGCTTTTTAATAACCCGGTTCAGATGGACGTAAATAAAGTTTTGCCCCGGTACCGTACCCCAATGCCCGACTACGAGGGGCTTGATATGCTCCATTTTCAGCGGTTCGCGCAGCAGCGGATTGTCGTAAAGGTAGATCTGTCCGACGGATACATAGTTCGCAGCGCGCCAGTAGGCGTTTATCCTGCTAAGTTCAGTCGGCTCGAGTGTCATTTGCCCAGTTGCGGGCGATGCTTCAACGTGTTCAATGGTTGAGTCTTGTGTCGAAGTGGGCGTGTTCATTTATCTTGGCTCCCTCGGTATCGTGGTTCGGTAGGATCGGCAAGGCTCAAGAAGTTCGTATCGATCCATTGCGGAACTTCACGGTCTATTCGCCAAGTGCTTACTGTTTAGCCAATCGTGCATCGACAAGAGACGTCGGGTTTTTGGCGCGACTTTCGGCGTCTTGATCTCACGGTCCTTGCAGATGGACCTGCCAAATGCAAATATTCACTCACGCATCGATACTAACGCCGAGCTCGGCGAGAGCGGAAGGTTCGGAAACTACGCAGACCGGCATTTTTACCGGTTCATTGATCGATCGCGGCAAAAAGCTATTTCGATCACGTCACGCCGCAATCGCCTCTTTGTAAGCATCCTGCGGTCTTGGCCCTTTTTGCACGCTCTCTGCCTTGCCGACACCTGCATTTACGCCTGTCACGAGCGCTGGTTGTCCAGTCAGAATTGGATAGGCTGTCGGATGGGGCAAGCGCGATTCATCCGGAGCGGCCGGGGAGGAAGGGTCTTTCGGTGCCCGTCGGACACCCTGCTTCGATGATCAACCGCATGGCTTGCTCCCACCGTCGCGACCCCGATCAGCGTACCGCACAGGAAATAGCCACTCCCAGATGCTCGTTCGAGCCGCCCTGGGAGCCTCCCCAGGTTTTGCAGGCTCTCTTCGGTCAGGTGATTGGTGCTTTTAACTCCGACGACCGTCGTTAAGCGTTACGAAAAGCAGAGTTCGATGAGGGATCTCGTGTCTCAGCTTCAAGTTCGAATGAGTAAGAGCCGGCCACGTCTCAAGAGTGACTTAGCCGGACTCACGGTATGGCCTCGATCACATCGGTCGAGCGGCAAACTCTAACGACGCTCGTTGATATCGGGTCCGATAATGCTAATAATATCCACGAGAGTGAATGTCGCTTTACCGATTTTGATTAGGACTTCAGAACTGCAAAATCTACGCCAGACTGCTTGCATCTAGATCTAAATACTGGGCGAAGCGCCAAGCCCGCCGAGGTTATCCTCTTGAGGCCAAATACGTCCTGCGGAAGAGTCTTCTCGGGTGGACGCGAGTGTCGTCGCCACTGCTCCTGCACGGTGACAATTGTTCTGTCCACCAGGAGAGACTACCCCTCAACCAGCCGGAATAGTTGTCGCCGGGCGGCCACAGTAGTTGACGCCAGACAGCTCCACCCGGCATCTCCTCAATATCAGGTGGATTTGCCGAATTTGCACTGAAGGTTCCGCCCGTTAGCAATGGGGCAACCCCATCCTTCGAGTGCGCTGAGATCGGACCTAAGCCTCGCCGATTTGTGCTCCACTGCGTTAGGCGAAGCTCATCAAAATATATTTCGTTGCACCTGTAACCAGGGCGACTGGTCGAGCGAAGTATAGAAATAGGGGACTGTGAGCGCATGACCTACGTTAAACACAACGAGGAGCTTAGAGCAAAGGAAAACCAAGTTCTTGAAGAGAATCCGCACCTGACGGAAAAGCGCACTTGATATGTCCCGCAGCTAGTGGATCGAAATGTCGAAACACCCTGTTCCGCAAACCTCAGCTCCTGCCCTACACGGCATCTCGTTCGGGTCGCGGACAATCTATGTAAACAGAAATCACACAAGGAGTTGATATGAAACGGATTGCAATCGCAGTGCTTGCCGCAGGCTTGCTGGTATGTGGTGGTTCGGCGTTCGCGCAAGCGAGCGGCGCCATGTCTAACGGCGGTATGTCGAAAGACTCGATGAGCAAGGATTCGATGCACAAAGACACGATGTCGAAAGACTCAATGTCCAAAGGCTCAATGGGCAAGAAGATGAAGCACGACGACATGATGAAGAAAGGTACAGGAGACTCGAAGATGGGCCACAGCGCATCGGGCGCCATGGCGAACTAAGCGAAACGAGGACGGAAAGTGGCTGGATCACTCCGGCCAGCCATTTTTCAAGCGGTAATCGTATGTGGGCACGCTGCATCGGTTCGCAAGCGACCGAGATGGCGATCCGCGTAGGCGTCGTGAACCGCATGGCGGCACTTGCACGCCCTCAGTCCGTTACACAGCGCGGCGATGACAGAAGTGGGCTGGGGCTGGGGCTGTCGATCGCACGACGTAGCGTGGCATCAAATGGCGGGATGTTAGGCGTATGCAACGTTCCGGGCACTGGGTGCGTCTTTACCGTCAGCTTGCCCGGAAATTCGATGAAGGAGAAGTAAACCTGAGTGCGCCCGAAACCTACGCGTGCCCGATGCTCTCTTCGCCCTCAAGCGCCACGCGACCTTAATGTTGGTCGCCAAGCCAGTGATGCGGACGCGGCCCAGATCGTGCTGACAATCTCGATGCGGCGGCCACAATTACTTCGACCTGTCGAGTAGCGCCGCCGCAGTCAGGCACATCCGTCTGGCGACCCGGCGCCCCCTGTCCAGTCCGTACCACCTTGGGTACCCGACAAGAAGGTGATATTTTCGCCGCCAATCACATACAAAACTTCGCATCGTTTCTAGCAGTCTGCTTGCTGCCTTGGAACTGAAGCGAACAAGTCTTCTCGTTTTGATCAAACGAGCCGACGAAACAGCCGCATGCTTCACAATCGCTGCGAGTGGTGTCCGTGATCAGATCGACGTGAACCATTTGTTGCAATCCCTTCGTCGCGCTGACGTCGTCGACCGCGCCGTGAATGGAAAAAGCCCCTCGGATTTTCGTCAGCGAGGGGCATTTTCCACATCAGAACGCGTTCGCTTACAGCGCGGCGTCCTTCAGCTTCTTCAGCGGGCGCACGTTGAGGCGCACCGAAGCCGGCTTCGCCGCAAACCATTTGTCTTCACCCGTGAACGGGTCCTTGCCGAAGCGCTTCTTCTTGGCCGGCACATCCTGCGCGACAACCTTCAGCAATCCCGGCAACGTAAACTCCTGCGCGCCCTTCTTGTGAATCGATGCGAGCACCGTTTCTTCGAGCGCTGCCAACAACGCCTTGGCCGCCTTCGGCTCCACGCCCGAGCGCTCGGCCAGGTGAATGGTTAGCGATGCCTTCGTGAACGTATCCTTGATCGGTTTCACGGGAGCGGCCACAACAGCCTTCTTCACTGCAGGTGCAGCTGCCTTCTTCGCGACTGGCGCAGCTCCCTTGCTGACAGTTGTCGCTTTCTTCGTAGCGGGTGCTGCAGTTTTCTTCGTAGCAGTTGTTGCCATAGATGCCTCTCTTGTAGTCAAAGGTTGCCCAAGGCCTTTGCCTTTGCGCCGTCACCGACTAACGCAAAGGTACAAATTCTCGGGTTGGGCGCCAGCGTAACAACCCCGCCATGAAGACGCAACGTTTCAGCCCATGAATTAAGGGGTTTTTGGCATTAAAGTCACGAAAACAGCGACCTGTACCTCGCCTCATGGAGGTGGGTCCAGTAAAACCCCTACCCTATAGGGCTTGAAACACGCTTAAAGACAGTCAAATCAGACATTGGACCGACGCTCTGACGGTCACAGTTCTGCGAAAAACAATGCCTCTCTCGCATTGGAGTCCGCGTTATCGGGCGTACATAAACGGTGGCGCCTAGACTCAAATCGCGAGGGACCCTCACCGGTCCAACCGTCACCGTTGGCTGGACCTGCGTAACGAGAAGACCCTATCTTCGCTTTCACGCTCTCGAGACTCATGGCATAGTGCGGCCATATCCATTTAAGAAGATCACTATGCCCACCCTCGAACAGATATTGAAAAGATGAAGAAATTGCAGGCGCAAGCGGATATGTTGATTGCAAGAAAGGCGCAAGCCGCGGTCGACCAAATTCGGAAAATTATGCTGACGCACAGTTTGACCACCGTCGACATCGAAGTTAAAAGCAAAAGCGAAGCGCGAAGCTAAAGCAATGGATGGGAGTACTACAAACGTGAAGGCGAAGGTTGCCAAAAGTCTAAAGAGCGGGACCCCACCGAAGTATCAACATCCTAGGACGGGCGCCACCTGGACCGGCCACGGTCGCGCGCCGGCATGGATTGCAGATGCCAAGGATCGCGACAAGTTCCTTATTGCGAGTGGTACTGACGCTGTTCGCGCGGCGGGCGTGAGTCCTGTGAATCCTGTGAGCAAGGCCAAGACTCAGGCCAGGGAAGCCTCGGTAACTGCAGGCGAACTTGCCTCCAAGGGACAGCGTAAAGGACCGCAGCCGGCAAAATATGTCGACCCGAAGACCGGCGCCACATGGAGCGGACGCGGTCCTGCGCCCGCGTGGCTTGCCGCACTGAAAGACCGGACGCGGTTTCTGGTTGACGGTGCAGGCGTCGGGTCGGCGAATGCGGGTAGCGCGAAGCTTGCAAGCAAAAAAACTACCGCCAAGAAGGTTGCGGCGAAGAAAGCTACAGCGAAGAAACCTGTTGCGAAGAAGACCGTGACCGCAAAAACTGTGGGTGTAAAAGTTGTTGTGAGTGCGACGCAGAAGCCTTCCGCAAAAAAGGTGCCGACGAAAAAGACGTCGCCAAAGAGTACGGCTGTGACCGCCCCGTCGGCAGTTGTCGAGACCAGTGCCGGTTCAACGACCTGAATGTGATTTGCCCGGTTTGACGAGCGACTGCTTGCCACACCGGGCGAACGAAGGGCACGACATCCTATTGAGGTCAGCTCTGTGCCAAAAGCCCTCATTGGGCTTCGCCACGGCCTTCGCGGATACTTCGCGGTTATTGCGTCGTGGACACGCATTTTCACCGCACATCGATCCCTGCGAAGTTGAACGTCGGCTATGGAGAAGGCAGTTCTAAACCTCGGCCGTCCGGTGTTCGCCGGTCACTGCCTCATACGATCGCTCCGGCCTTTCTCTCATTGAAGCCACTTCCGCAATGAAGTTGTCACCGATTTCGAAATAAAAACGCCAATCTGCGTAAGTTGCGCCAGAGGACCGTTCAAAACCCACGGAAATCATGGCTTTACGTGTGCCGCAGAAGGTGTCAACTGCTGCAAACGGTGACAGTGTCAGCTGACAGACACGATCCGATATGCCGAGTACTAGCAACCCTCCGATCCGCATTGGAAAACAGCCAGAAGCACCATTGGGTTATAGCGGAACCACCCTCGCCGGCGAACCATGTACCGACGCGTAAACGCCTTGCGGTGCTCTGGCATCATCGGCCGCGCCCGGGAGGACGTCCGGAAGGTATTGCGTACGATGCAAGACAGTTGGCGCAGCGATATTGCGCCTCAGAAAGTTGGACGTTGATTCGTTATGCTCAATGTTGCATCCAGCCGTTGCCATTTGAACACGGCCAACCTTCGCAATGCCTGATCGGTCGGTTCGGAACATTTGGTTAGTCGAAGCGTTTTAAGACCAATACAGCGTTGGTTCCACCGAACGCGAACGAATTCGATAGCATGACTCGCGTTGACTGGCTTTCTCGCGCTGCATTTGGCACATAGTCCAGATCGCATTGCGGGTCAGTGCTTTTTAAGTGCATAGTCGGCAGCAACGTCTCTTGTCGGATCGCGAGCAACGATAGAACGCACTCAAGCGCTCCAGCCGCTCCCAGCAGATGTCCGTGAACGGACTTCGTCGCGCTTATCGGGATGCGATAGGCACGTTCGCCAAAGACCTCCTTTATTGCCGCTGTTTCAGTTGAATCGTTCGCAGCAGTCCCGGTACCGTGAGCGTTGATCGCATCAACTTCAGACCTGTCGATTTGAGCGGCGAAGAGCGCGTTGCGCATGGCGGCAGCTTGACCCTCGACGCTTGGCCGCGTGATATGGCTAATATCGGTTGCGAGGCCGTAACCGATCACTTCGCCGTAGATCAGCGCGCCACGTGCGACAGCGACTTCCCATGGCTCGAGGATTACCATCGCTGCGCCTTCGGCGAGCACCATGCCGCTGCGATTCCTGGAAAATGGCTTGCACGATGCGGCAGGGTCCTCGCCGTCGATAGTCGCGATGGTGTGAAGCGCCTCCCAAGCCTTGAGCGATCCGCATGATAGTGGTGCCTCTGCGCCGCCGGCGATCGCGAAGTCGAGCTCGCCGCGCGCGACCCGCGACCACCCTTCTCCAATAGCCACAGCGGACGAGGCGCATGCAGTCGAATAAGTCAGGCACGGGCCACGTAGCCCGTACTCAATACTGATCCACGCCGCAGGCGCGTTGTACATGCCCATCAAAACGGTAAATGGTTTGATGCGATCTGAATCCTCACCGTAGAGAATCTGATAACCATCATCTATAGTGTGTGTGCCACCCATCCCGGTCCCGACGAATACTCCGCTACGCGAAAGATCGTTAGAATCCGAACCCCACCGCGCGTCGGTAACCGCTTCTTTGGCGGCCACGAGCGCGAACTGGCTCACGCGGTCGAGCATCCGTAGTTTCGGGGGAGCAAAGTGATCCGTGCCGTTTAACCTCGCCGATCCCGCTATGGGCGATGCAAGCCGCCCCGCGAACGGAACGTCCAGGCGATGAATGCCGGAAACGCCGTGTCGCGCGTTTTCGAACACTTCTGGCGCAGAAGTGCCTAGCGGACAGATCGCACCTACACCAGTGATAGCTACCCTTCTCATATCGACGAAGACGTCGAGGGAAACTTGTCTTTCGCGGTCAAGTCTCCGTGCTGAACCGCAATCTGCGCATCGATAAACTGAAAGACGTCGCTTAGAGTTTTTAGAGGCGGCGGTTCTGCCGCCACGGTTATCTTGAATTTTTCTTCAACGGCGAACAGCAATTCGGCCACCGCCAGTGAGTCAAGGCCAAGCGATTCGAGTGAAGCATCAGGGGTCAGCGCCGCCGGCTCGAGGTTATAGTCCTGAGCGAGCGTTGTGCGAAGCCATTCAAATGTCGTGGTCATAGCGTATGGTTAGCCTTCTTTTGCTTGCCGTCTATCGGTCGAGTCGTATCAGCCATCATATGGTGCCTCGCAAAGCGGTCAGCGAAGCGATGGTCGCTGCGTCGACTGCGCAACGGGTCTTACCGCCCCATATTGCACCCAATGGCAGCAGGCCAGGCCACGCTTTGAAGAGCATGAGCAATGCATCGGCAGTTGGCGCGCGCATACTCGCGTGAGCGAACAGGGAAGCGAGGCGCATGCGCGGACCGAATCGCTGATGCCATTGTCGTGCGTAGCGGCATCTCGCTAAATGTTGCCACGCTGCGTCACCCGCCGTGTGAACTCGTTCTTCGCGTTGTGCGCCGAGCAACTCCGCGCATAAGAGCCACGCCGATTGCAACGCCATGCTCATGCCCTCGCCAATGATCGGGTGCGCCTCCCCCGCAGCATTGCCTATCCGGAAAAACCCGTCATCGTTGTGAACACGAATACCCGGATGCAACGGACCTGCGGCGATCCAGGCTCCGGGGCGCGTAGCCGTTGAAAGCGTTTTGCGAACTCCCGCGCACTCTCGTCTAAGCATGGCCTCAACTGCCTCGCCGGCACTCACTCCTGGCGCTGTATGTCGCAGCGCTTCTAGGCGATCGCGACGCACGCAACAGGCCAATGTCATGACGCGGCCGTCGGCCACAACCATGCCTCCGTATCCGCCGTCAAACGACAATACAGGCAGCAAGCCATCCTGTAATGATGCGCCCACGAAATTAGCTTTGAATGCTAGCAAGTCAGTGGCACGGTGTACGCGTCTGCCTTCGTCTCGACCCGTGGGCAAGGCTTCCCAAGAACCGTGTGCGTCGATCGCGATGGGAGCACAAAGCGTTGCACTTGCCTTTGATCCCACGGTTTTCAATTCGCAGCGCCACGCACCTGGACCGCCGCGAACGCTGTTCAAGGACCACGGTTGAAAGATTTGGACGCCGACCGCGCGGGCTTTATCAATTAAAAGCGTGTCGAGCGTCTCGCGGCCAAGCGCACGACCCCATGCAAAGCCGCTGCGGGTAGCTGGTGGCAGTTCGGTGAGCGCAGTGTGAGCGCCCCGCATGAAGGCAACCTTGCGTAACGCCGGTCCAGCGCGGCGTTCGAACTCTGTCCCTACTCCCAAAGCGCTGAGAAGCGGCAAGTTGCTTGCTGCGATGCATTCACCACATACCTTGCGACGCGGGAACAATTGCTTTTCTATGAGGGCGACCGACCAGCCCGCACCCGCCAGTAGAATCGCGGCCGATGATCCCGCGGGACCGGCGCCGATGATGAGTACGTCAAAGGTATTTTCCATGGTCGACTTACAATCGGTGGGCAGAAAAGCAATGGCTAAAGAGCCCTGCCGAATATTCACTCACTTTCCACTGTCGCCCCGTTTGCTGCCAAAGTTTTGTAATCTCGGCCCCCCGAAATCCCGCGTGTACACTTAACACCGCGTCTTCGCGCGTGACTGCGTTCGCGCCAAGCGCTCCAATTAAGTGACTGCCCGTTAGCGCAAAGTACGAACGGTGCGGCTCGCAAGCAAAAAACCGGCTGCTGGACCCCGCAATCGCGTCGAGCAAATTAGCCAGGTTCGCTCCCTCGAAGTGGTGCAGAAAGAGGTTGACGACGATCAGGTCCCATCGGTCCGGCTCCTGCTCGCGCTGGGCACGAACATTATTTCTGATCCAATCGGTGACGTCCCCCACTTCTATGTCGACTTTCCAATTTGCCTTTTCGTATGCTTCTACCGTCTTTGGTTCAACCAATTTTTGGCGATCAAGCAGGGTGAGATCGATGGCCGTCCAGTCGGGTCCTAAAGCCCTTGCTACACTGAGCATCAACGTGCCGTCGCCCGCGCCGAGCTCAAGTACACGTAGACGGCCGGGCGAAAAGTGAGGGACTAGCTCGTTTAGGCCATTGCAGACAATAGAACGCGTGCCCATTACCTGATGCACGCGCTGTAAATCTCGCCGCGAGCGCATGGCCCTTGGATCGTTCTCGTTGAGGTGATCAAGCGTCTCAGCAGAGACCTTGCGTGGAAAGCTCATCGCTGCTCCCGAATCGACAACGCGAATGGTAGAGAACCGAGATAGTTCATTCGCTTACTTTGAGGAGGGCGCCATGACAACTAAACCCCGCTCCGAAGGAGGACAGCCACCACCAGCCACCCGGTGCGTTATCAGCGAGGGCAGCCGCGAGCACAAAATAGACAAAAGCGCTCGACATGTTCCCATACTCACGCAGCATGGCTGCGCTATACCGTAGATCGTACGGCTGCAGCTCTAAGGACCGCTCAATGGCCAGTAAAACGTCACGCCCTCCCGCATGCAAGATCCAGGCTGAAATGTCTTGAGAAGCCAAGTTTTGCCGTTTGAGCACGACTTCAAGCACGCGTTGAGCATATTGTGCGGCGAGTCGTGGCACAGGTCGGGTCAATACGTTGCGCAACATGCCATCCTGTTGCTCGAACATCAACGCTCGGCGCTCGCTCGGATCAATCAGCGACGAACTGTCGATCCACTCGATGGAACGCGATGCGATGTCGGGGTCGGGGTCTCGCGACAGAACGACTGCGCCTGCACCATCGCCAAAAAGGCAGGCGCTTATGATAACGCCCGGATCATTGTCCAGGTACATGGCCGCACTACTCACCTCGACGCAGATCGACAGCACATGCTGGCAAGATCCAGAAGCACCTACAGTCGACGCTCCCAAAAGCGCTTGGCCGAGCTGCAGATTGGGCAGAGCGGCAGCGCAACCCTGCCCCACCAAGTCGAACGCCTGGACATCTGCGCGCAAGCCCACTCGCTCAGCGACATACCCGGAAAGGCCTGGGCACATATATCCGGTGCATGTGCTAACTACGACCGCGTCAATCTCGTCAGGTACCAATCCTGCACGATCCAGTGCCCGCATTGCTGCCTGCGCGGCGAGATGAGGCGCGTGCTCGGCAAATCGTTTGGAAAGCGTGTTCGGATCGATAGCAAAAACTTCGTCGAGCGACGCAAGCGCAAGACGGCGCGCCTCGATTCCATTGTCGCGTTGTAAGACGGTGCGGGCGACGAAGTGCGAACGTGCATCGAGGCGAGCGTACCATTCCGAATTTTGGAATGCCGCCAAGCAGTCGGCCTTGGTATACCGCTGAGTCGGATTTGCGGTACCGATTCCTCTAACGAACATAGAACCTTTGAGATCTTGAATGATGCCTTCGGTTGTGAAGGCTTAGGCATGGTGGCATGAGAACGGACCTGATCGCGAATCGACTTCCGGATTCATGACTATGAGCAAAAGACGGGCCTTAACCAGAATTAACCATGGGCCGGTGAAGGAAGGGGAGTTTCCCCGCCTTGATAGCGGCAAAGAAATCGTCGGAAGCCGAGCTGCACGGCCAGCTTAATCATTGAGAATCCACGGCGATAACCGCATACGATGCGACGATGGTCGCAGTCGTTGGCAGACTAATCAAGATGCGCGGACAGAGGCCGGCCCGAAAGCGGTTTTTGCACCGCGAAGCTCCGCCGAGTTCATCGCGACAAAAACAAGTACCCAGACCCGACCACAGCGTCGCAGGTTGCAAGCACCTAGCCTCGCGATAGCCAGAGCATTAGGCGATGCATATTCGGCTTTGGCTAAGTCAAGCATAAGGCCAGGGGCGTAGATTGTTTGCATTGGTTCAATAATGAACAGCTGCTTTCTCGGCAAAATTATTCTGACCACGCTCTCTTCGATTCGGCAATTCGCTTCTGTCGGTCATACGGATGGTCAACCTAGGCTACCCAATCGGCGCAGTCGACGTTTGTGCCGATAGCCGTAGGCAATGACCATCCCCTTTGGCCCGGCAGTGGCGCCGGGCTTTTTTTGCCGCCTCTGATAGAAGGTCAACTACTGCGATGCGGAGTTTGCAAATCGGCGAGCGATGCTACACAGCGCGCCCTCAGGGAAAGCTGAGGAGCCTGGTCGTCCGACAGCGCTGAGGAGTTCCAACCATACCTGAAGAACGTCGCCATTTTCAGCCTGACTGACGTGACGGCGTCGAATGATATGCGCAATTTTCGTTCCTCCATCTTTATCTGGCTTCCCGTACCGGTTATTTGGGAGCCGTTTTTGTGACTGCAACTCCGTCCCTCTAGTCGGATGCATCAGGACTATTTTCGAGCCGTAGCATCGACGAAAATTTATGTGTACAGACGCGGGCTGAGCGATACCCGGGGAGCCGGCACTCTTCTACCTTGCACACCGCTGCCGTTCCGCTTGAAAGTGGATATTCTGTAGTTGGCAGCCGACATATTCGAGCGTTCAGGAAACGTAGGGATCCCTCGCACATTAGATGAGACTTAGGACTGTCTTACAACAAGGTGGCGCGAATAGAAGCGGTCTCGCTATCTCGATTGCGCGGCGCTCGGGTGGGCAATTGATACTGGAGAATGTCGACGGTGGATTTCGTGCGCGCAATTTTCAGCCTCTAAGGTCGACTCCGTGACGGATATCGCGATGCCTCCGGAAATTTTGCGACCGTCGTTGCTCGCTCTGGTTAAGCGGTTTCGACTGTTCCCGTTACCTGTCCACCGGCAGGCGCATATCGCATGACGAAGGAGAGATTCGGATGGAGCACGCATACGTCCACTTGTTGCACGTGCTCGCCGGACATCCGGGTTGTACGCTCGCGGTGGTCTTCCTGGCTGCTTTTCTCGAAG
Source organism: Caballeronia sordidicola (assembly GCF_002220365.1). Lineage (GTDB taxonomy): Bacteria > Pseudomonadota > Gammaproteobacteria > Burkholderiales > Burkholderiaceae > Caballeronia > Caballeronia sordidicola_C. The sequence continues at coordinate 14,911 of NZ_MTHB01000133.1, forward strand.
CCGTTGCCGTTATTGGAACCTTCATACCGGGCAGCACCGCGATGTTCCTAGCTGGTGCGCTTGTTGGCACGGGATCCCTAAATCTCGGCTGGTTATTCGCATGCGCCATCGCTGGCGCAGTGGGAGGCGACGGCCTCAGCTATTGGCTGGGCAGCCGTTACAAGGCCACGATTGTCCAGTTGTGGCCCTTCCGCACTCATCCGCAGGTATTCGACGCAGGGCAAAAGTTCTTCGCAAAACATGGCGCGAAAAGTATCGTGTTCGCGCGTTTCATCGGTCCGCTACGCGCGATTGTCCCTGTAGTTGTGGGCATGTTGGGCATGTCACCGATTCGTTTCTATTCCGTCAACGTCCTGTCGGCCCTGCTCTGGGCGCCTGCACACATTCTGCCGGGAGTGGTTTTCGGAGCCTCTGTGCAGGTAGCGGGGGCGGTATCATTCCGTCTCGTGGTCATGCTCATGCTCTTGGCGGGCATCGTATGGTTGACTGCTCGCGTCGTGCGATTCGCTCTGTCGCATGCGGCAAGTTGGGCGCGGCAGGCACGTCTCGCCCTGTATTCTTGGGCTCGTCGTCGCGAAGGGGTAGTCGGGCGTATTGCGCTGCGAACGTTCAACCCCGACCGACCGGCTATCGGCGTAATTGTCTCGGCGTCAGTGCTGGTGGTTGCCTCGGCGTGGGTGTTCTTCGGCGTTTTACAGGACGTAGTCAGCGGAGACCCGCTGCTGCGAGTTGACGCGTCCGTCTACCACTTTATGCAATCGATACGTACGCCATGGGGCGATATCGTGTTGTCTGATTGTGCAACCTTAGGCAGCGTAGCCGCTTTGGCGGCGCTCGCGGTAACGGCCGTGCTATGGATGCTGTGGGAACGACATTGGCGTGCTCTTGGCTACTGGTTGAGTGCCATAGTTTTTTCACAACTGCTCGTGTTTGCTATCCAGTTCGCCGTACATCGCGTTCCACCAGGTTCGCTCCCATCAGACACGTATGCGTTCCCTAGCAATCATGTGGCGGCCGTGGTCATTGTGTACGGTTTTCTCGTGTTTTTTGTCGCGCGAAGGGTTGGCTCATTGACAAGTCTCATCATCGCAACGACAAGCGCTGTCATCGTCGTCGTAGTCGCGCTCACTGGACTGTACTTCGGTCGCTTCTGGTTTTCCGACGCTATCGCAGGCGCTGCGCTCGCAGCAGTCTGGGTCTCGATTGTTGCGTTGACGGTCGCGTGGCAGCAACCGACAGCGCCTGCCTCACGCGGATTCTTACCGGCCACGATGCTTGCGGTTCTATGTTGCAGCGTTGTCCTTCAAATCATGGGCAATCAGCCTCCGGGTGGCGTAGAGGACATGCGAAGAACAACTTTAGTGCTGGGTACGGAAGCACAATGGACCGATTCATTGTGGAGGGGGCTGCCGTGCTATCGCTCCGATATGGACGGCGACCGACAGGAACCGTTCTCCATCCAGTGGTCCGCGAACGCCGCAACCCTGGTAAGCCAACTGCGTGTTCAGGGCTGGGTCGAGGGTACCGACCTTTCCGCGCATAGCCTGCTTTCCTTGGCTTCGCCGCACGCTTCCGCTATGGCGCTACCTGTGTTGCCACGACTAAACAATGGCGTACCATCGTCTCTAGTATTCGTCCGTCCCGGGGCGACGCGCGACGAGCGAGACGTGCTGCGCTTTTGGCCAAGCGGCTACGTGATAGACGACGGAAACCATGGACGGACCATGCCTCTTTGGCAAGGGTCACTCGTACACGAGCGACTGTTCCGTGCATCTTGGCCCATCAACATTCTGCATACAGACGCCGAGGCGCAAGCCGACCCGAAAGGTCAGGGGAGATGGCTCGCAGGGTCTGGGGTAAGGGTTCCTGTCACCAAAAACTGCCATGGGATTCCGATAACGCTACTTACATCGCCCACCGAATGAAGACAAGACCTTGGCGCCCGCCCTTGACGTTTTAGCCATCCACTGCATTGGGACTCTGTTTCCCCAAACTAACTGATGGATTTCCAGGCGCCGCTACATGATGTGCACCTCATCCGGCGTCCGTGTTTGTGCGCCGCGGATGCATGCGCGCAACACCACTCTGGAAATGGAACAGACGCGCTGTAGATCGGGCGAAAGAGCGCCTCGTATTTTGCCGACAAATAATTGGAATCAGCCGATTCGCGATATGTCATTCCTTCTTGGCTGAAACCAGAGGCATCAATCACGTTCACTCTGTGAAGGGCATCGCACACTACGGAGCCCGGACGAACGAAAATGCGTATTTCGGGAATTCCCTCACAGACGCCGTTTGTAGACGGGCGTTCGCCGCACGGCTAGATATGACCCTCAAACGTAGACCAGTCGGGTAGCGGCGATGCATTGCTGCGCTGCCGCCCCCTCAGAGCCGTGCGTGCGACTTTAGCCACACGGCTCAAGCATTTCAAAGCCCCATCGCTGAAGCCGGTTTCACTACTGATAATCCGAGGGCACGCGCGATCCGATGGCAATCCGGGTGAAGCATCGCCGAATTACTGATCGTATCCTTACCGCCGTCGATCGTTTGGTCCAGATGGTAGAGACACCAGCCGCTGGATTTTGTGACCATCTGTTGGCAAATTGGACACGACCGTCCTTGATCGAGCCACAAACAGCTCGACGCCGATATCGAGCGTGGCATCGCGAAGCTGCCCCAAGCCGTTGCCGACCTGCAGGTTCGCGAATCCAGCCAAGTCTGTATGGCGTCAACTTGTGGCCGCCGGACAGAACAATTGTCGCCGCGCACATGTCGCGGCCGTGAGCGTCGACACGGCGTGGCTGCGAAATTGCGAATCAAGGAGAGGCCCTGGCCGCCACGTGAATATCGTCGCCGGGTGGGCGACGTGCACCGATGGTCCTCCAAAACTGTATGCGTATGTGCACGAGGAAGCCACCTCGGCTGCAGCGCGACTCGATCAGTTCCTCAGCCAGAACGGTGTGGCGAGCGATGACCGCGTGACCGTGATTGGCGACGACGCTGGTGAATTTGCAAAAACCGTCGAGGGCAGTCAGCTGGCTCGCTGCCGGATCCTCGACTGGTTCCATATCGCGATGAAGCTCCAAGCGGCGCGGCGTTCCGTGTTCGGGCACAGGTCAGAGTCTCGGTTTTGAACGGGGAATTCTCGTCCCATCGCGTTTTGGCGCTCAAAATTGCCGACTCGCGTTACGGCAAATGCATCGGGCCAACGTCGGCAGGCGGGCGCCGGCCAACGGACAGAACAGACAGTGCATTCACGCCGTAAGCCAGGGATGCCTGACGAAAAGCACGTCCCAAACTTTTGCACGCTCTCCCGGCGCCCGCAATTGGGGAACTCGGCCCATTTCAATGAGCTTCGCGCGTTGTCGGAAAGCCAGATGTCGCTACCGCACATCGGCCAGTCGTCGCCGGCATCTCGATGTAGCAAGTCGAGCAGTTGCTGCCGTTGCCAATAGAGCCGACAGCCGAGACGACGGACGACGTCATGTGGTTTGCAAGTGGGCGCGTGGACGACCCCAGGGCGTGGATGCCAGTTCGCTCGCGGGCATCAGCCATTTTTTTGTAATCCCATCGCCGCGCCGACGTCGTCGACCACGACGGTGAATGGAAAACGCCCCTCGGATTTTCGTCGCGAGGGGCGTTATCACTTCAGAAGACTTTCGCTTACAGCGCGGCGTCCTTCAGTTTCTTCAGCGGGCGCACCTTGAGGCGAACCGAAGCCGGCTTCGCCGCAAACCATTTGTCTTCACCCGTGAACGGGTCCTTGCCGAAGCGCTTCTTCTTGGCCGGCACATCCTGCGCGACAACCTTCAGCAGCCCCGGCAGTGTGAACTCCTGAGCGCCCTTCTTGTGAATCGATGCGAGCACCGTTTCTTCGAGGGCCGCTAACAACGCCTTGGCGGCCTTTGGCTCCACGCCCGAGCGCTCGGCCAAGTGAATGGTCAGCGATGCCTTCGTGAACGTATCCTTGATCGGTTTCAAGGAAGCCGCCACAACCGGCTTCTTCACTGCAGGTGCGGCTCCTGTCTTCGCGACTGGCGCAGCTTTCTTGCTGACAGCTGTCGCTTTTTTCGTAGCGGGTGCTGCCGCTTTCGTCGTCGCCGGAGCCGCGGTTTTCTTGGTAGCGGTTGTTGCCATGAATGCCTCTCTTCTAGTCAAGGGTTGCCCAAGGCCTTTGCCTTTGCGCCGTCACCGACTAACGCAAAGGTACAAATTCTCGGGTTGGGCGCCAGCGCATCAACACCGACATGAAGACGCAACGTCCTAGACCTTTATTCAAGGGGTTTTTTGCATGAAAGTCACGAAAATGGCGACCTGTACCTCGCTTCATGGAGGCGCTTTCTGTAAAACCCTTCTTCAATGGGGCCTCAGGCATGCTCAAAGACGGTCGAATCGAACGACAGCCCTACTCTCGGACGGTCGCTGCTTTGCGAAAAACAGCGACTCTTCTCGCATGGATTCGGCGTTATCGGGCGTGCACAAACGATGGCACATAGCCTCAAATCGCAAAGGACCTCACCGGTACGACCGTCATCGTTGGTTGCATCTGCGTGACGCGAAGACCCTATCAGTGCTTTCGCACAACCGACGCTCATGGCATAGTGCGGCCATATCCATTTAAGGAACTCACCATGCCCACCCTCGAACAGATCCAGGAAAAGATGAAGAAATTGCAGGCGCAAGCGGATACGTTGATTGCAAGAAAGGCACAAGCAGCGGTCGACCAAATTCGAAAAATTATGCTGACGCACGGGTTGACCACCGTCGACATCGAAGCTAAAGCAAAGGCGAAGCGCGAAGCTAAAGCGGCGAATGGGAGCACGCCAAACGTCAAGGCGAAGGTCACCCGTAGTCTGAAAGGCGGCACCCCGCCGAAGTATCAACATCCTAAGACAGGCGCCACGTGGACTGGCCACGGTCGCGCGCCGGCATGGATTGCGGATTCGAAGGACCGCACCAAGTTCCTGATTGTGAGTGGTACCGACGCCGTTCGCGCGGCGAGCGTGAGCCCTGTGGGCAAGACCAAGAAAGCCTCGGTAGCTGCAGGCGCACCTGCTTCCAAGGGACAGCGTAAAGGACCGCAGCCGGCAAAATACCGCGACCCGAAGACAGGAGCCACATGGAGCGGACGCGGTCCAGCGCCCTCGTGGCTTGCAGCAGCGAAGGACCGAACGAGGTTTCTCGTCGACGGCGTTAACAGCAGTTCAGCGGAATCGAGTAGCGCGAAGCTTGCTGGCAAAAACACTCCAGCCTGGAAGGTAGCTGCGAAGAAAGCGGTAGCTTCGAAGCCAGCTGCGAAGAAGGCCGTGACTGCGAAGACTGTGAGTAAGAAAATTGTGGTGAATGCGACGCAGAAGGCAGCCGCAAAAAAGGCGCCGACGAAAAAGACGCCGCCAAAGAGCACGGCCGTGAGCAGCCCGTCGGCAGTTGTCGAAACTAGTGTCGGCTCAACGACCTGAATGTGATCGCCCGGTTTGATCAGCGACTGCTTGCCACGCCGGGCCAACGAAGAACACAACGTCTTATTGGCGCTGTAATAAGGAACCGGTGCCAATCCTTTCATCAAAGCAGTGTCTAAATTTTCTTCGGCAGTGGGGACTTGCCCGCCCCACCAACGATGGCCGCTCAGCGCAGCTACGCCGCGCGATCTGCCAAGACCTATCCGTTCGAGTCGGCGTGATCCCGATTTCCGACGTTTCAGACGCTTCACCGTCTAAGCTAGCAGCAACGCACGGAAGTGCTGTCGGCATTGCGCCCGACCACAGCAGACGTCGCATTGATCTGCGCTCTTCCCTGTTCCGTCGATGTCCCAAATCTCGTGAGAACCCTGAGGATCCCCCGCCGATCTTCAAAGCGCATTTTGTTTGAGGAGCAGCCACGAAGTGATACTCGATTCCGCCAGTTCGTCTTTACACTTCTGACAATCTTGCGCTGGGTCTGGATTTCATGCGACTTGATTCCAGTTTGCGGCATTCACGTATTACCCGGTCCATCATCGCACCCTGCGCGACACCTCCGGATTCGATCAAGACCAGCCTCCGAAATCGCATTTCGGAGCCCCGTTCGGTGGCCTGATCAGGCCGATCACCCCCGGCTCGATTGCGCGATCCGTGGCGGCCGGCGTCGCTCCGTCCAGTCAATCCCGGACGGTAGGCGTCGATGGCATAATTGGCTTTCACTTGAACAGCCGCCCGCTCTCTATTTCCAGCATGCAACTCGATATTTTTGCAGACAGCCGCGATGTGATGCTGCGCAACGATGTCTTGAGCGCGCTGCAACGCTACGATGCGCGCGAGACGCAGCAGACCCTTCGGCGGCTAAGTGACGAGTATCCCGATGACGACAGCATTCCCCAACTGGCCGTTCTAGCCGGCGCACTCGATCTGCGCTCAATCGTCGCGTTCTCCAAGCATCAATTTGCGGCTGAAGCACGCGGTGCGCTCGTTGAAAAAATCACACCGGCCGCCCTGCGCATGTGGGGTGAGCATGCGGGCAGCAGATGGCTTCTACCCCTATGGCGGGAACTGGCGCAGCGCGCGAGTTCGCTGCCCTTCCGAGCCGATTCGATCGACACCCATGCAGCAGCGCTATGGCTGCAGGCAGGCGGTTGGTCGGCTGCGCGCGACGCGGTCCTTCCCATCGAATCATGGCGTCGCATTCCCGCTCCGCTAGCATGGATGGGCGAAGCCTCCTACCGGCTCGACGCACTGGAGCAAACCTGGCCTCTCCTGGCGGAACTCGCATGGCTCGCGCCGGATCGCTGTGCCAGGCTTGTCGAACGAATGGGCGACAAGCCGCTGGATTCGTTGCTCAAGAAGTTCTACGCGAACTTTGAAGGTGCCGGTGATATCACGGATATCGCTTGGTTCCCCGCCTGGGTCTTGATCGAGAAACCCGCTCTTGCACGCCTGCTGATCGCAGCGCAGCCGTCAACGCAGACGAGCCCGGAGCGCGCCATGCGACTGCTGCTCGAATTGCTCAGCCTTGAGCGGCAAGGTCGCCACTACGAAGTTTTGGATTACCGCAAGAAGCTTCAGGGCTTGCACGCCTCGCTTTATTCGTCCTACATGAGCACTCGCTGATTGAAAACTCCAACGGTCGGAAGTAGCTCCCACAAGTGGGCATTCGCTTCCCACTTCCGACGTCAGGCTTTCGGTTGGCGCTCAGCGCTGCCGATTCAACGTCTGAAGGAAGCGGTAACAGAGATCAAACGCGCGGCACGCACCGACCCTCTTCTTGCGGCTCACGGCGCTGTTTTGCTTCTCGAAAAGCTCTCGCACGCGCTGGAGCAAGTTGATAGCTCCTCCGGCGCACTGGGAAGCGCGGTGAATCGCGCCATCGACGTACTCGTCCCGATCATCGCCGCGCCTGACGTGACAGGATCCGTGAGCGAAGCATGGCTTGAGAGGCTATTCGATGCGCTGCAAGAAGATCGGATGCCATACATCGAACACTTAGGTAACCTTGGGGCCGGTTATGCGTGACGCCGTCAGCCGCGTCGGCTTGGGCAGAGCGGCTTTTGGGGACCACCACACGCGTGTTAGGCCCTGATGGCCGCGGCGAGTTCTTCACCGCACGACTGCTTGCCTGAGCGCGCTCTACGGCGCTCAAGGCTACGACGAATTGATCTGGCTGGTGGATAGCGCGCGCTTCGCCTCGTCGGACTGCAGCCGCTGGGGAGTCGATGCGTTGATGGCGCAAGGTCGGCCAGCCGAAGCACTCCGCTATGCACAGGCTTCAAAAAATCCAATGCTCCACTTACGCGGCCGTGACAGCCTCTGAGCGATCCTCTTGCTGTCCGGAATGATTGATGAGGCTCATTCGTGGCCACAAGCAGCTGGTTCGATCCTGCGGTGAAACCAGCTCAGAGCGCGGATGATACGATAAAGCGCAAATACTATTAGAATAATCAATTCAAAAACCATTTTGTTGCGAATCAGCTGCAACAACCGGATACCGGCCGCTATCGACACTGGACCAAAGCTTGATGTCTCGCAAATCAGCGTTTTCGAGCTTTCGAGCCCTAGACGATCCTCTTCTACTTGGCCTCAACACGATGCCCGAGCCAAGTATGACGTGACCTAGTGGGTCTTCTGGCAGATGGCCACCGGCGCCGATGTCTGGCGAACGCGGACACTTCTCGCGCGTCGTGGAGAGCGCTGGCGATCAGTCGTACGCCCGGCGTAAGTTCAACGATGAGGCCCACCGGCCCCAATGGAGTGTTGAATAATCGCCTCTATGACCGCGCTTACTTGGCCGGCGACGAATCTATCTGACCGAATTCACTGACTTCAAACGCTGGCGCGAGCAACTGTCCGAGCGGTCGGCGGCGCAACGAGGTGTAGCGTTGACGGCTGGAGAGCGAAACATGCCGCCGTGTCTCACACCTGAGGAACAGGAACGCCCCGGAGATATCTCTACAATCAACGCGCCCGTCCTGCTCCCACGATTTAAGCGGCAAAGCTGCCTGACACAGGCACGCGAGGCAGGTCTCAGTTTTTGTGTCAGCCGTTGGTTCGTATCCGGTAAAACGAGTGGCGCTAATAGCGGTCGCAGCACGACTCCAACCCGTTCGAAGGGAACAGGTTATAACCGGACCCGGCAGTTTGTTTGTGGTTTACCTTCCCTCACGTTTTGGGGCGGGTCTACAGATCCACCCAGCGCCGAATCACCAGATCCATGTTCAAACCCCTGTGGCCGACACGACCAACGCCGAACTGACAGCCGCGGCTGTTATGCACGCTGACAGCTAGTCCCACCTGCCCGTGTCAGAGTCGATCCTCATTAGCATAAAAGCTGATCTCCTTGGCCAGTTCGGGCGGAATCCGACCGGCTGCACCGGCAAATTCACATGGTTTCATATCGCCGGCACTTGTTGAGTACCAGAGCGCACCTCGAGCGCCCTCGAAGGCCTTGACTTCTCGCCATATTCCTTTGACGCGACAGGGGAACGTGTCGCTTCCCCTCGCACTTCGCCCGAGTACATAGACCGAATAACTCTCTGGCGCCCACGCAGCCGCCGCCTCGAGCAACGCGTCCGGACCGTCAATAATCCATCCGTCAGGAAGATGCGGCTCCTCCAACCTGCTGCGGGAAGCGATTGCGAGAAAGGTGGGGGTCTCGTCAGTCCACGCTACGCAGCGCCACGGCAAATAAGGGCGAGCAACCGCCCGTCTCATCGGGTGGCGCTCGGCCCAGCTCGCGTCGGTCACTAACATCGATATTCCTTTGTGCATTACCATCGTATTCTCGCCAGGACCTCCGGAGAGAAGCCGCTGCACCCTATCTCATCGGTGCGCCTGTCTCCCACCTAGTGACCGGCGTTCGAAGATGAAAGTACGTTGCGAAAAGAGAAAATATGATATCAAATGCACACGATAAATTGTAGCGCCCTACATATTTTTGTGAGCCATATGGACGGCAAGCCGAATTGTCGTACATGCTTTCCCGAGCCCAGTCGGGCAAAGGGCATGCACAACGACGGGAAAACTGGGAGCCTTACCCCAGTTGAGTCCATCGCCTGGTGGCCACAGTGCGCGACAACCATCGGTGTGAACCGCGCTTTACGTGCTCCGCGCGTCGCGATCGGCGCAGTGTTTGCGCCTGATAGATGGGGCACCAATGGGACAGTGTTCCGTGATCCTCTGGTGACCGGACGGCCTTTCTCTCGGAAAACTTTGGTTGATTGCCATGCGAGACGGGCAGGTTTTTTCCTTCAGAAACCGTATCAAATGCAGCCGCAGGCCATACGTCCGACCAATGCAGACTGCCAACTAGGCGCTTATGTCATAACGCTATCCTCTCGGCAAACGTCGCATTGAGTTGCCGGATCGTCGCCACAAGCGCGTCTGAGTTCCAAACACCACGCACAACCCTATCGGTGAGACTGGTGTCCGGGAATGCGACGACCCCATCTTGGATTCCATTCGACACTGTGCCGACGAGGACCACAAGATCGCCGGGTGACATCATCAAATCTTGGCGACAAATGAACCCGCGCGCAACGAAGCCGCTAGCCAGTTCATGGGCGGAGAGAAACGTAGCGAGCACCAACGCTCGACAGGCGACTCTCAGCAGGCGGTTCTCAACAATTGCGGCCCCAAAAATCGAGCTTCGTAAAACGGCCCCTCGAATTGGAGCGTCATAATAGAGGAAGAAAGGCTCTTCGAAGATGTATCGAAGGATGATGAGCGCCAATCGGACCGAGTGCCAGTCGTCCAGCGCGGCGACGCCATTCTTCTCGAAAGCGAGTCTTTTAGATCCGCTTTCACCGGACGGGTGCCGCGCGACAAATCTCATCAATGACCGCGTTGTGGCTTGGTATGCCGAGCGTGCAGCGCCGCCAGAGAGTAGCCCGTATCTCGAAGGGAATTCGCCTGCTGGAGCATCGTGAGCGATCCGTGTACTCCACGAATGCAGGCGGACTGGAAACGACCCTGTCATTACATACATCCGCGGATGAGGTAGGAACTGCCGGATCGCGCCATCCAATATCTGGCACCTGAATCCCAACGTTTCGGGGTTACGCAGTCCCCTGTTGGGTATATCAAGGAATAACAATTCTCTTGTCGCCCGAGAGTACCAACGCGCGAGGGGCTCGAACGCCTGACTGACCTTCTCACTGCAGCGGAAAAACTCAAGTCTTTCTCGCAAGCTTCGCAGATGGCCGGCGAACGGCTTGCCGCAAGCCGCGCAATGATACGGTTTTAAGAAAAGCGCTCTCGACACCTTGTACGGTCCCAACGCTTCCGCACATACCTGACAACGTTCAGTCAGCGGACATTCGTGTATCGGGCAAGCCGCGAGCGCGGATAGCTGGAACCAAATGGAGTGGAATCCGAAACCGATGCACACGGGGCACCACCTGGACCGAGCGCTCCACATGACAGACTTCATGCCGGGCAGCGCTGACATCAACGCACCTTCTAGCGGTCGCCACTGCCAGCCAATCCGACCGCCCCACCCTTGAGCGCGTCTGGTCTCAAGCCGGAATAGATCGAGTTCACAGCCTGAGGGCGGGTACGGGAGCAAAAGCTCTAGAGTCTGCCTCGGTGTTAGCGCGTTCGACGAAGCAATTCGCAATAGGACCGACATCGCTGACTCATGATTGAGCGGAGCCGAGGTAGCACCTGAAACGGTGTGCTGGGTCATGCCCCCTCCCATTGCTTTTCAAGCATAGCGATCAAGTCAATGGACGCTAAACCTACTGGAATACAAGGTGAGGGAACGCCGCTGCGTATCGATCGCCTTGGCCGACGGCCGCTCGGCGCGAAGATTGTCGCGCCCGCACGGTTACATTTTGCACATTATCAATTGTAGCTTGATCGTGTGCATCCGTCGAAATTGGCTGCTTTGAATATCTAGCGAAGCGAATGTCTCTACGTAATGGCCTTGCCCGCGCCCTGAAGGCAGCCAGAAGAGTTTCCGGGGTCGCCCAGGAACGGCTAGACGTAACCAGCAGGACCTATTTAAGCCAGCTTGAGCGTGGCCGTCAGACGCCCACGTTGGACAAGCTCGACGCGATCGCGGGTGCCATTGGCGTTCACCCGCTTAGCCTGCTGATTTACGCGTATTCTTGCGACCGGACTGATCTGCAGATCGTGGACATCCAGGCACGGATCAAGGGAGAACTAGCGCAGATTCGGGCGTACGACTCTGTTAAAGACTGACGGGACGGGCATCTAGCATCGGAGCCGATGAATGTTGCTTGCAGCCCTGAATTTGCCTTTTGACGACGAACTTTCTGATACTCGGATATTCGTAGCGCGCGTTGAGGCGGAGATCGCGACGCAGGAGTTCGATATCCTCGTGTTGCCCGGCCAGCCCTTTCGAACCACGCCCGAGGCCGGGGTCTCCCGTCCGCAGATGGAATGTTCAACGCGGACCCTGATTGAATGGCTGCGTGAGCTCAGTGCGCGAAAGCACGCGTTAGTCGTATGCGGCACTTTCGAACTCGCTAAAAAGCCTTTCCCGTACCGTACCGTACTAGCTGCGTGCGAGGGGCGTCTGATCGCGCGGCACGTCCAGTGGCCCATGATTAAGGCCCCTCGCCTGCTAACACCGGTCAGCAAGTACATATCCCTGCTTGACACGCCCTACTTCGCCCAGCCAGCGGCGCTCCTATTCGAGGATGATCTTAGTATCCCAATTCCGCTAATGGGCGTCGCCGAGTCCTGCATGACTCTGGTTTCATGCCTGCCGAGCGACGGGAAGTTGCTAGACCGGGCGCGAACCGTCGCCGCGGAGTTTGGAGTATTCGTGGTCCTCTCCACCTATCCAGATGCTCCTGGAAGTGAAGGCGATCGAGGTTACAGTGTGATTTTGTCGCCATCGGGACAGCAAATCGGTGCACCGGCACATTTGTCCCAGCTGCTCCTGGCTCAGGTCCCCGAAATCCCTGCCTGGACGCAGACCTGGGGCCGTGCGTCTCACATCGACAAAGTACGAAAGGAAACCCAGTCTAATGACTGGGCGCAGATTGGGCGCGATCCGTTGAACGCCCGAAGCGGATTCTACGTTCCATGATCTTCGGGTCGGGACGTAGTCAAACGACCGCCGGTCCGCCTGATCGCTATCCATTCACGCCGCGTCGAGATGCAATCACGACGCACGAGATCGACTGCGTCGTAAAGTCGGAGCGGCGAGGGACTAAATCGACCGAGCGGCATGCCCTCAATAGGCGGAAACACAACTGCCGCAACATCTGGCTCCCAATTTCGTTTGCTCCAGAAGCAGGGAACGACATAATCTTCGGCCTCAAACTTCTTACCTGAAAGCGTACCCGTTCTCGCCGCCCAGTAGAGAGCAGCAAACTGACCGAAGACCATCGCCTGGACCCACTCACTCCGAGCGAACCCTTTCGGATGTCCTGCAGTACTGAGCCACGGAGAGACGAACCGCGCCCTTGAAGTGCGGAGGACTCCGGTAGCTGCGCCGCTCACTCCCCATGACGTGGCTCCTATCTCGACGTGGTACCGCAGTAACATGAAAGCGACAAATTCTGGGGGCCAAAGATCGGTACGCGGAGATCCGTCAACATCGAGCAATTCTGGGCGCTCGCCCGTGGCAATCAAATACGGGTGACGCTGTGTGAGCCAACGCCTGAGTAAACCAACGGTCTCAGTGTATGCGAGGTCAACTTCACCGTAATCGCTAAAACTATGGCTATGCGCAGATGGCCAAACCAACCAGGTCATTTCGAGGTTTGCCCGTGCCTTCTTACGGAACGCGTTGCCAACATCCTGCATGACATCCCAGTAAGGGCTCTTGTCTGGCCACCACTTTCCAACCTTGCCGAAAGGGAAGTGCGTCTGCTGATCCCACAGCGGCCGGGTTGCAACAAGCAGCCTTAACAACTGCTGATGAACGCCCAAAAACGCAGCCGAAAATCGGCTTGCACCCTTCCGGATCCTGAGATGTCGGGCGATTGTAGCCGGTTCACTCGAGAGGCTGCTCCCGCAGTTTTTGCACGAAAAACGGTGGGCAACTACGTGCGAAAACGTGTAAAGCCCATACGGTCGATTGCAAAAAAGGCACACGTCCCGTAGCCGGCACCCATGTAACGGACACTCGTTGACAATCCAGCATTGATGCCAGAAAGAGTGATACATGCTTCCAATGCACTCATCGCAGACCCGAAGCAGCCCACTGCGACAGGGAAGGTCAAGTAGGTTGTCATACCTCCTTGGCAACCCGGGATCGGGATATCGCCATTGCATTACGGCCGCGATCTCCTCAGGAACAAACTGGTCATTTGCAGCGCCCCGCCTTCGGAAACGATCGCTCAGCCCGGCAAGACGTAGAAATGCCGCCCCAGACATCTCGTTTAACGAAACAATGCGACCGATCTGGCTGAGCGAAGATTCGAACGGAAGCGGTGAGAGGTCACGTCCGGCGTACTCAGGCATGCTCACGACCGGTCATCCGACAATAGTCCGGCCCCGACCGCCTGAAGATAACTGTTCCCGATCCCTATCACGACATCTACTGCATTTTCCCAGACCATCGGTGGGATATCGAAGTCAGGCGCATCATTTCGCGCCGAGACTGACAGGACGTTTCGGACAACATCGAGGAACGATCGGTCCGGGAAGTTTCCCAGTGGCATCCTTGCAGTGATCGCCGCATGTATGGCCGGCGCATGCTTTGTGAGTCTGAATCCGTTCCGGAAGGCTAGCGGCAGTAGCGATTCCGTCCATGTTATAGGAGAGTCGCGACGAATTGGCATGCTATCGATCTCCATTAATACCTCAGCGTATTCCTGCAGTCCTGACAGCCCGCGTAGAGGATGGATGCTGCCGAAGACCGTCTGTATTTCGCTTCCACTCAGTACCGAAGAGAAGCTTGCGATTTGGGTCATGAAGGGTTCAGCGAACGCTCCGTTGACGAGGAACAGACGGATCCCTTTTAGCGCTAGACGGTCCCGCATATCCAACATGATCTGGCACGTTTGAAACCCGATCAGCTCAACATTGTGCAAAATCCAGACCGACCGTGGAAAGCCCGAAATTAGCGCCCTCTCCTCTTGCATATTGACTAGGCGCGACATCTGCGCTTCCGGGGATCCTCCGGCAACACCGTGTTTCACCGAATTCAGGAGACTAGATAGCACTACGTATGGCCTGGCTGAGCGAAAGCGCGACACTGTGTGTTCGAAGGTCGTCAGATGTGGATATTCCTGCTTCAGGTATTGACGAATAACCCTGAGAGCGCCTCGGCAGTCCATTCCTGGCTTTCCAAGTACCGTGAACGCAGTCGTCCCGTTAAGCAGCCGCTCTCGACAGGCATGATACGTTTCAAGCGTAGGAGCACTCTTTATCGCTGGCTCTCCGAAAAGCGGATGTATCAAGAGCCGCTCTTCCGGACTGACTTCATCGTTAACAGGAATATAGCCAGCGTTTTCGTCTGACTCAGCCAACGAAGGCTGATACTCCAGGTCCTGAGCCCCGGCTCTCCGAACGCCGACTGCTTGTTCAGTGTTGATATTGAGCGCAGGTGCCCCCGGCTCGCATTGATCGTCCTCAGGAAGCACACTCATGACCGACCTCCTTTTGTTTCAGCGCCTGCCAGTCTGCAATTGCTCGCACGGGACGACCACGTTCTCAGCGTCGCCTCCTGACGCAGTCGCCTTCCTGATGCGACCGTGGTGGCGATGGGTCGCGTGCCCCACGGATGGAGCGTTGGTTCACGTTCAAGCTCGTGCACCTGCCCCGTTCGGACCGGCGGCTCATTCGGCTTCGGCGCGGGCACGTGAGACGATGCGGCGGCTGCAGCTTCTTGCGGCGTGAGCGTCGGAGGCAACGGGGCGTCTTTCGTTGAAGGATCGCCGTGCAGGGACCGCTGCTGGCTTTGACGTGCACGATCAAGCGCGGCACTGTCTGGTTTCGCAATTCGTTTCGCTTTCCCGGCGGCCTTCTGCGCGGCCAAATCCTGCTTTTGGCGCCCCCTGCTTCGCTTTCCCTCGCGGTTAAGCCGAACCGCGTCGCTCACGCTGATCAATTCGTCGGGTTTGGTGGTCGGAACCATTTCCCCAAGAAATGGGCCGCCGATCACACCGGCCTGCGCCAGCCTGATGTCATATCGCTTGACCGTAGCACCAACTGTTAGCGGCGGTGTAAAAGCGCGGATAGATGGCGGCAAGGATGAGACCCCCTGCCACCGACTATTTCCGCAACTTTAAAATGGGTCGTCTACGTCGTTGGGGTGAGCGTTTTTGGGATTGGCGCGTTGTTGATGTTGCAGTTCAAGAAGCTCAAGCTGATAGTGCATGCAGATACGCTCGCGCAGGTCATCCAGTAGTTCTACGACGGCGAGCGCCTGATCAGCGGACCAGTTCTCGGGGATCAGGAAGTTGAGCCCTTGCGTGATCCCGGACGGTAAATT
>NZ_MTHB01000223.1 GCF_002220365.1 Caballeronia sordidicola
AATTTCGGACCATGAAGTACCGGCCAAATTTTCCGGAACGGTTCAATTCGCTTGCAGATGCACGTTCGTTCTGCCAGACATTTTTCGCCTGGTACAACGATGATCACCGTCATTCCGGCATCGGCTATATGACACCTGCCGCCATGCATTCTGGCGCAGCGACGGCCATCTATGAGCAACGCGCCCTTGTCCTGAAAACCGCATTTTTGCAGCATCCCAACCGCTTCAAACATTGCCAACCTCATCCGCCAGCACTGCCGACAGAGGCCGGTATCAACATGCCGAAACCGGCAAAAGGAGATGACAAGAAAACACAGAATTGCACACTAAACTAATCAAAAATATTGTCTCAAAGCGTTTGACACGCGCCGGAGCTTCACGCGCTGTATCCGATACGCCGCAGCATGTCGGGAAAGGTCCGCGCTTTTGTTGATGCCCTCATTGGTCACCTTGATACGGTCAACCCTACGTCCTCGCGCGACTAGCAACTGTCGTCCGCCAGGCGAGCGCCAAGGCATCAATAGCGGCAATTGACCTGACGAACAAAATCATGGACTGAACGCGCTTAGCTGCGTGCAGCGGACCTTCGAATGTCCGACTCCTTCGCCGGTTGACTGATCGGACCTGGCCGCATGCAGCCTTTCGCAACCGACGCAACACGGGCTGCTCTCACACTCCGACAAGTCCAACTTATTCCGTCCCGCGTGATCTGGCGCGTGACCGAATTTATTGGCAAGTACTTGATTTTCAGTGCCCCCCGTCCAACTCATTGCTCTCCCCGCCGTATTGCTCCCCGCACTTTTGATGTAAAATACTGTACATCCATACAGCTATTCAGGTCATGTCCGATTCCAGCGGAAATGCCGGCACATTCGGTTCTTACCCAGCAATCGCGTTGAGCCGCTTACGTGCCGGAGCGCAGCGGTGACGGCCACGCGGCACATTGCGCATCTGGACATGGACGCCTTTTATGCGTCCGTTGAACTGCTGCGCTACCCCGAATTGCGCGGCCAGCCGGTCGTGATCGGCGGCGGCAGGAACGCCACGCCCGAACCACTGGCGGACGGCACCCGGCGCTTCAAGCGCCTACGCGAATACGCGGGCCGCGGCGTTGTCACCACCTCGACCTACGAAGCACGCGCGCTCGGTGTGTTTTCCGCCATGGGCATGATGAAAGCCGCACAGCTCGCGCCCGACGCCATCCTGCTGCCCACTGACTTCGATTCGTACCGGCATTACTCACGCCTCTTCAAGGAGGCAGTGGCCACGTTCACCACGCAGATTGAGAACCGCGGTATCGATGAAATCTACATCGACCTGACCGACCTGCCGGGAGACCCCGCCGAGACCGCTGCACGCATCAAGCAGGCCGTGCGCGACGCGACCGCCCTGTCGTGTTCGATCAGCGTCGCACCGAACAAGCTGCTGGCGAAGATCGGCTCGGAACTGGATAAGCCCGACGGCCTGACCATCCTCACCCCTGCCGACGTACCCTTGCGAATCTGGCCGCTGCCCGTACGCAAGGTGAACGGCATCGGGCCGAAGGCGAATGAAAAACTGGCGGCTATCGGCATTGAGACCGTCGGTGACCTGGCGCGCGCGGACCCCGAGATACTGCAGGCCCGCTTTGGCCGGACCTACTCGGCATGGCTCCTCGAAGTGGCGCAGGGATTCGACGAACGGCCCGTTGTGGTCAGCTCCGAGCCGAAGTCGATGAGCCGCGAAACCACCTTCGAGCGAGACCTGCATGCACGCCACGATCGCGCAGAACTTTCGGCGACATTTACCGACCTGTGTACCCGCGTGGCAGACGACCTCCGGCGCAAGGGGTACGAGGGCCGCACGGTCGGCATCAAGCTGCGCTACAACGACTTCAGCACAGTCACGCGTGACCTGACGGTCCCGTTTCCAACGGCCGATGCAACGGAGATCCGGCGCGCCGCGACTGAGTGCCTGAAGCGCGTGCCGCTCGAGCGGCGACTGCGTTTGCTCGGTGTACGCGTGACGGCGTTGCTGCCGGCGGGATCGGAAGTCGCCGAGCCGCAATCGGTTCAGGGTGAATTGCCGTTCGCGGCGGATTAGCTGGCAAAAGCCAGGAAAAGCCAGGAAAGGAATCGTCGTGTTTCAAAGCGATCTGTTCGATGCGGTGCCGCTCGACCTTGTGCAAGACGCCGAAAGCGGGATTCGTTACCTGCCCGACGTGGTCCCGCAAGCCACTGCGCACGCGTGGTTTGCGCTGGCGCTTGGCCAAGTGACGTGGGGCAATCAGCGCCGCCTGATGTACGAACGCGAGGTCGATGTGCCCCGGCTGATGGCGCACTTTTCGCTGGACGCGCCAGACTTGCCGGAGCCTCTGATGGAGGCAGCGGTACAAGTGGGCGCGATTGCCGGCGCGCAGTTCAACAGCGTCGGCTTGAATCTGTATCGCGATGGCAACGACAGCGTTGCGCCCCATAACGACAAGACGCAGGGGTTGGTGCAGAAAGCGCCAATCGCAATCCTTTCACTGGGCGCGACCCGTCGCATGACCATTCGCGCGAAGTCGGGCAAGGGCCGCACGCTCAACGTGGACCTGCATGCGGGCAGTGTGATCGTGATGAGTTACGCATCGCAATTTACGCACAATCACGGCATACCGAAGATGAGCGGTGTTGACGGAGCGCGCATCAGCCTTGCGTTTCGATGCTTTGATGCTGCAACGCTCAAGCAGCGCTAGGAACTCGGGAGCACGCGTTGTTTCAACCTCGATAGGGGTGCGCCGAAGTTTTCGGGCGTTCCTATCGTTTCGTTGACGGCCACCGTGTTTGCAGCGCGGACGATCAGACGCATGAAACGCCTGAGGCACTTGAGGCACTTGAGACACTTGAGACACTTGAGACACGTCAAACGCGCCGTGGTATTTTTGCTCGTCCCGCGCCGGCAATCCGGCAGTGCTGAACTTCGGCGATCAAGCGATTCGTATGAACAACCGGGCTCGATATTTATCCGCGATCTGCGTCAACGTGCTCTTTCCGTGGCTCGCCTATCACCTTGCGTATCCGCAGTGGGGCCACCTCGGAGCATTAGCCGCCTCCACGCTGCCGCTGATAGCCTGGATGACCTGGGACCTTTTACGCTTGCGCCACTTTGATGCGCTGAGTGCGATCGTACTGGTCGGCACGTTATTCTCACTGGCGGTTTCATCGTATATCGACAATCCGCGTACGCGCCTTTTTGAAGAGCCCGTCATCTCCGGTTTGATCGGCATCGCGTTTTTGATTTCACTCGCTTTTCCGCGGCCGCTCGTGTTTTATCTCGGGCGCTCGACCGTAGCCCGCGAGCAAGACGGAGGAACAACTCAGTTCGAGCAATGGTGGCGCGACAATCCTGACCTCGTAGCGGTCATTCGAAAGATGACACTTGTGTGGGGACTGGGTCTGACGGCCGAGAATGCCGTGCGGTTGTTTCTTAATATCGAGTGGGCAAATGCAGCATGGATCGCCGGCGTTTCTACTATTCTTCGACACGCGACGTATGGCGGGTTGACGCTATGGACCTTCCTCGAGAGACGGCGCATGAAACGAATGGATCCGTCAGCATTTCCCGCGAAGTGAGCGTGCCATGGTGGTTGCAAAGCGGCGGCAAAAAGCTCGGCCCGTCCCCTTGCATCTGCGTTCGTGGTGGATAGAATCGCGAACCTGTCGCGGCCGGGAGACGCGAAGATCCATCGCCTCCCTTGGACCGCCGGCTAGATCAAACCACTGGTTAAAACGCCTCCCAATCGGCAGCACCGGCCAATGCTACGGGCTTCGACTTCTCTTTGATCAGCGCCGGTGTCTTGAGCCGTGCGGCCACTGCAACCGGGCTCAGCTTCGAACTCGAACTCACAGCGATCGCACGTTTGCTCGGCACCGCCAACGCACGATGCGCCGCAGCACGCGCCGGTTTCACACTGAGCGCCGACTTGCTGACTTCCAGACCTCGGTCGTCCAGCTGGAACACCGCGACTGCCGCCTTCAACGCGCCCGCCTGATCCTCCAGCGATTGCGCCGCGGCCGCGGCTTCTTCCACCAGCGCCGCATTTTGCTGAGTCACTTCATCCATTTGCGTGACCGCGCGCGCCACTTGATCAATGCCGCTGCTCTGCTCTTCGGACGCTGCCGCGATCTCGCCCATGATGTCCGTCACACGCTGCACCGCGCCGATGATCTCCGACATGGTGCGGCCTGCATCGCCCACCAGCGTCGTGCCCGTCTGGACGCGCGAGACCGACGTGTTGATCAGTTCCTTGATCTCCTTCGCGGCCGCCGACGAGCGTTGTGCGAGGCTGCGAACTTCTGCCGCCACGACCGCGAAACCCCGTCCTTGTTCACCGGCGCGCGCTGCTTCCACCGCTGCGTTCAGCGCGAGGATGTTGGTCTGGAACGCGATGCCTTCGATGATCGTGATGATGTCCGCAATCTTCGTCGAACTGTGGTTGATGTCGCCCATGGTGGTGACAACCTGCGAAACAACCGTGCTGCCCTTGTTCGCAATGTCCGACGCGTTAGCGGCCAACGAGCTCGCCTGACGCGCGTTTTCCGCGTTCTGCTTCACGGTGCCGGTCAACTCGTCCATGCTCGATGCCGTTTGCTGCAACGCCGAAGCCTGCTCTTCAGTACGCGACGACAAATCGATATTGCCCGCCGCAATCTGCTTGGTCGCCGACGCAATCGATTCACTGCCCGAGCGCACCGTGCGTACCGTGCTGACGAGGCTCGCCTGCATCTTCGCGAGACCCGACAGCAGTTGGCCCATCTCGTCGCGCGAGGTGACGATCAGCTCGCGGCGCAGATCCCCGGCGGCGATTGCATCGAATTGCGCCAGCGCTTGTTCGAGCGGACGCCCGATCGAACGACGCAGCGACAGCCACGAGAACATGGCCGCGGCGAGACCGATCAGAATGGCAGCAATGCTGACAAGACGGAAGTCGCCGAATGATTCCTGCGAGTTGTCGTAGTCGCTCTTGGCAGAGTCGAATTGATACTTGCGAAGCGCTTCGCCGAACGTGGCCAACTCGTTGAACGCAACCTGCATGGCTTCCGCGGAAGCGACGATCTTGTCGGCGTCGTTCGCCCTGATATTGGCGTAACCGTCGTCCATCAGCTTCTGGAGTGCAAGGCGCTTGGCTTCGAAGTCCTCGGCCAGTTTGTGTTCACCCGGACCCTGGGGCAGCGCGGCGTAGGTCGCCCACTCCTTGTCGGCACGCGTGCGCATCAATGCCCCGCGCCCAATGGCTGTTTCCGCGCTGGGCTTGCCAACCAGCAAGGCCGCACGATCGAAGCTGAGCCGCTCACGGGCAGTGAACATTTCCGCGTTGCCGGCCGCGACGGCGCTAGGCATCTGGTTCATGAAGAGGCCGCGAGTCGTGTCGTTACCGCGGCTCATTCCCCACAGCCCCAGCCCGCCGATCACGATCAGCAACAGACCCAGAAGCGCCATGGCAATGCCTAGGCGGCCTTTAATCGTCGAAAACATGTCGTCTCACTTTTCAAATCTCACATCGATATCCAAGCGGCAGCGCGCGTCGATGACTGCGAACGCAACCGAGGCCGACTGCGTCATTCGGCCCATACCCTTTAACGGCAAACTCCGGCGTCACTTGAGCGAATGCTTGAACTGCACCAGCTTACATTTCAATATTTATTGAAATGTAAAAGCGTTTGTTGTACGCTTTACCGAATGAACTCAAACACTGTTGTCCGCGCGTTGGGCGCGCTCGCGCACGAGTCGCGGCTGGCAATCTTTCGGGCGCTGGTCGTAGCGGGACCCGAGGGTCTGGCGGCCGGTGACATTGCTCAGCAACTCGGCGTATCGCCATCGAGTCTTTCGTTTCATCTGAAAGACCTTTCACACGCCGGGCTGGTCGATGCGCGCCAGGATGGGCGCTTCATTTTCTACTCGGCGAACTTCGGCGCCATGAGCGGGCTCATTGGCTTCCTTACCGAAAACTGTTGCGAAGGCGGCACGTGTTCGGCGAGCACGGTATCGAAACGCTCCCGCTGAACGGCGTTGATAAACGCGCACGCCCCTTTTTAACGATTCATGGAGACTCATGACATGGCCATCACGATTTACCATAACCCCGCTTGCGGCACGTCGCGCAATACCCTGGCGCTGATCCGCAATGCGGGCGTTGAACCGGAAGTGATCGAGTACCTGAAGACGCCGCCCAGCCGCGACACGCTTTCTAAAATGATCGAGGATGCGGGGCTGAGCGTCCGGCAAGCGATCAGGGAGAAAGAGAAGCTGTTCGCGGAACTCGGTCTTGCCGATGCGACGCTAACGGACGAACAGTTGCTGGACGCCATGCTCGCGCACCCTGTCCTCATCAATCGTCCGTTCGTGGTGACGCCCGCAGGCACGCGTTTATGCAGGCCATCCGAACTGCTTCTGGAGATCCTGCCGGAAGCGCAGAAAGGACCGTTCAGCAAGGAAGACGGTGAGATTGTCATAGATGGAAAAGGCAACCGGGTTCGCTAATGTCATCAGGAATGCCTAATATCAGCCAGGGCCACATCGACATTCCGAGCGTCGAAAAGCTGGCGCCCCAGTCGGTTGCAACCCATGCGCCGCGGATTCTGCTGCTGTATGGTTCGCTGCGCCCCTCGTCATACAGCCGCCTCCTGACCCTCGAGGCCGAACGCATCCTCAACCATCTTGGTGCCGAGACAAAAGTCTTCGATCCTCACGGCCTGCCGATTACCGATAGCGTCCCCCCGGATCATCCTAAAGTAGCAGAGCTTCGCGCTTTGTCCACGTGGTCGGAAGGACAAGTCTGGTGCAGCCCTGAACGGCATGGAACGCTGACCTCGGTATTCAAGAACCAGATCGACTGGATTCCGCTGGAAATCGGCGCAGTGCGGCCGACGCAAGGCCGCACGCTCGCGGTCATGCAGGTAAGCGGCGGATCCCAGTCTTTCAATACCGTGAACGCGTTGCGCGTCCTCGGCCGATGGATGCGGATGGTAACGGTTCCGAACCAGTCATCGGTCGCCATGGCATTCAAGGAGTTCGATGGCAGCGGCCGCATGAAACCCTCGGCGTATTACGACCGCGTAGTGGATGTCATGGAGGAGTTGGTCAAGTTCACCTTGCTTGTGCGCGATCGTTCGTCTTATCTGACTGATCGCTATAGCGAGCGCAGGCAAGCGTCACCGGTGGAGGCAACGATGCTCGCAAACACCGCGATGGCTCATGAAACGGCCACCCCGGATGATGAAGACGTCGAGTAGCGCCGCGACCTCAGTGCTGTAAGCCTTGACTTCATTCGTGCCAAGCGGATATTTTCGATCCTGACGGATTGCTCGCACGAGCTGCTCTTCGAGCATATCGAGAATTCAAAGCGATACACAGCGATACACGGTGGCCTTCGCGCCGCCCATAAAAACCGATGGAGACGGCAATGAACAACATACTCGCCCGACGCTCTGCGTGCGGCCTCGTCTCGGCAGCCATCCTGAGCTTCACCGCGAGCGCGGCGCACGCCGCAACCGACTCAGTCAAGCTCGGCTTCATTACAGACCTTTCAGGGCTCTACTCCGACTCCGATGGCCAGGGAGGTCTCGAAGCCATCCGCATGGCGATCGACGACTTCGGTGGCAAGGTGAACGGCAAGCCCATCGAACTGCTGTATGGCGATCACCAGAACAAGGCGGACATTGCGGCATCGAAAGCGCGCGAGTGGATCGACCGCGACGGCGTCAACGGGATCATCGGCGGCACGAATTCGGCCACCGCGCTCGCGACGAACCAGATTGCCGCTGAAAAGAAGATTCCGTACATCAACGTGGGCGCCGGTGCAGATGCGCTGACCAACGAGCAATGCACGCCTTACACGGTCCACTACGCCTATGACACCGTCGCGCTCGCGAACGGCACCGGCCTGGCCGTGACGAAGCAAGGCGGCAAGACCTGGTACTTCCTCACCGCCGACTATGCCTTTGGAAAGGCACTGGAAAAGAACACGTCGGATGTCGTGAAGGCGAATGGCGGGCAGGTGCTCGGCGCGGTGCGGCATCCGTTATCGGCATCGGATTTCTCGTCGTTCCTGTTGCAGGCGCAAGCGTCGAAGGCACAGGTCCTGGGCCTTGCAAACGCGGGCGGCGACGCGATCAACTCGATCAAGGCCGCGAAGGAATTCGGCCTGACCAAGTCAATGAAGATCGCCGCTCTGCTGATCTTTCTCACCGACATCCACAGCATCGGACTCGAGACCGCCCAGGGTCTTCTCGCGACCGATAGCTGGTACTGGAACAAGGATGCCGAGACGCGCAAATGGGCGCAGCGCTACTTCGCCAAGATGAAGAAGATGCCGACCAGCTTGCAGGCTGCGGACTATTCGGCCGCGACGACCTACCTGAAGGCGGTGCAGGCGGCGGGTTCGACCGACAGCACGAAAGTGATGGAGCAACTGCACAAGATGAAGATCGACGACATGTACGCCAAGGGTTATATCCGGCCCGACGGCACCATGATTCACGACATGTACCTGATGCAGGTAAAGAAACCCTCGGAGTCCAAGGAGCCATGGGATTTCTACACGATCACCGCGACCATACCCGGCGAGCAGGCGTTCGGGTCCAAAGCCATATCGCGTTGCGCGTTGTGGAAGTGAGCGACCACGCCGGACGTGGTGGCGTTCGCAGCTGGAAACGTCTTAGTTGACTTTCACTGCCGCTGACCGACGTCCACCTGGTTGTTAAGCGGCTCGCCACGCATCAGGCGCCGCACGTTCTCAGCGATCTGGGAGCCAATGGTTTCGAGGCTTGCGATTGCCGCCATATGCGGCGTAACGATGAGCTTGGGATGGCGCCAGAGCGGATCATCGGGCGACAAAGGCTCGTTGGGAAAAACATCGACGATCGCGCCGTCCATGTGGCCGTTGGACAATGCCGCAAGCAATGCGTCCATCACCAGATGTTCACCCCGGCCGACATGAATCAGTTTCGCGCCCGGGTTCAATTGCCTCAGCAGATCGGCGTTCAACAAACCGCGTGTCTCGCTGGTCAGCGGCAGCAGGCACACGAGGATATCGACACCCGACAGGAATGCCGGCAACGCGTCCCGGCTGCTGAATGACTGGATACCCGGCAGCGTCCTGTCACTACGCGCCCAGCCCTTTACCGTGAAACCTGCATGCAGCAGGTCGGCGGCAACCCGCGCGCCGATTTCGCCGAGCCCCATCACGCCGATGGTGCAATCGCTTGCGAGTTTTTGCGCCGGCACCTGCCATAGTCCGGCTCGCTGGTTGGCAAGCACCTGATCGAACTGTCGATGAAAATGCAGCGCACCCCACATGACAAATTCGCTCATGGCGCGCGCCTGATACGGATCGACCACGCGGCATATTGGCACGGCGGGCAGTTGGGGATCGCACAAGATGTTGTCAACGCCAGCAGCAATGGCGTGCACCAGCCGGAGCTCAGGCAGCGAGCGCAACGCGCCCGCCGGTGGATTCCAGCACACGGCGACTTGCGCATCGCCGGTGTTGGGCGCGCCGAACGAATGGACCTGCAGTTCGGGGGCCGCTGCGACGATCACGGGCGCAAGCGCCGACATGTCGTAGTCTCGGCTAATGAGTACGAGCTTGGTCATGAGTGGCGTGGGGAGTGGCTTGGGGAGTGGCTTGACAATCGATCGCCCGGTGCACGACGTGAGAATCATGCAGCCGGGTCACGGGTCAAGACCGATAGTCGGGAAGGTTGTCGGCTATCAGGCGCAGCGCCGCTTGCCATGCCAGTGCGATGATGGCGTCCGCACCTTCCGAGTCGAACTGCCGCGCGGTGAGTTCGCGAACATGCTCTGGCGGTATCCGCAATGGCACGCCTGCGGCCAGCGCCTGCACCTGCGCCTGGCAAGCGCGCTCGAGAAAGTAGATCTCGTGAAACGCGTGCGCAGCGCTCGCGCCGCCAGCGAGCAGGCCGTGGTTGCGCAGGATCATCGCCTTGTGCGGACCGAGATCGGCGACCAGGCGCTCACGCTCGCCCAGGTCAAGCGCAATGCCTTCATAGTCGTGGTAACCCAGCTTGCCGTAGAACTTCAGCGCATGCTGGCTGATAGGCAAAAGCCCTTGCTCTTGCGCCGACACGGCGGTTCCCGCCGCCGTATGCGTATGCACGACGAAAGCATTGTCCTCGCGCGCCATATGAACCGCCGAGTGGATCGTAAAACCGGCCTCGTTGACGATAAAGAGCTCGGGCGTATCGCGTGCACGCTCGTCGATCACCTTGCCCTCGTAGTCGATCTTTACAAGGTCCGAGGCGCGCATCTCGTGAAACAACACGCCGTATCGGTTGATCAGGAACGCGGGTTTCGGACCCGGCAAACGCGCGGTAATGTGCGTGTCGATCATGTCCGTCATGCGGAAATGCGCCATCAGCCGATACAACGCCGCCAGATCCTCGCGCACCTTTTGTTCGGCCGCCACGATGGGCGTAGTAGTCGTTTCCATGATCTGCTCCCTCCTCCTGATGATGCGGCTTGAGGCGTGACAACGAAGCCTGAATACGAAGCTTAGCGACGTTTCACGCCCGGTAGCACGCACAGCATTTCATAAAGCAGGTTCGCTCCCAGCAGCGACGTGTTCCCGCTCGTATCGTAGGGTGGCGACACTTCGACCAGATCGCATCCGATCAGATCCAGCCCATGACAACCACGGATGATCTCGATGCCTTGAATCGTCGTCAGCCCGCCAATCTCGGGCGTGCCCGTACCGGGCGCCCACGCTGGATCGATACCGTCGATGTCAAAGCTCAGGTACACCGGACCGCCCGCCACCTTGGCCCGGACTTCGGCCATCAGCGGATCAAGCGACTTGTGCCAGCACTCTTCCGCCTGCACCACGCGAAAGCCTTGCCGGCGGCTCCAGTTGAAGTCGTCGGCGGTATAACCCTGGGCACGCAATCCAATTTGTACCACACGCTCGCAATCGAGCAAGCCCTCCTCCACCGCCCGCCGGAAGGTCGTGCCGTGGGCGATCTTCTCGCCGAACATGTGGTCGTTGACATCGGCGTGAGCATCGACATGGACGAGGCCGATCTTGCCGTGCTTGCGATGCAACGCACGCAGGATCGGCAGTGTAATGGTGTGATCGCCGCCGAGGGTCAGCGGCACCACATCTTGCTCGACGATGCGGTCATACGACTCTTCAATGATCCGCACCGCGTCCAGCAGATTGAAGGTGTTGATGGCCACGTCGCCAATATCGGCTACCGAAAGCGAGTCGAACGGAGCGGCGCCGGTCGCCATGTTGTAAGGCCGGATCATGACGGACTCGGCGCGAATCCCCCGCGGGCCGAATCGGGTACCGGCACGCAAGGACGCGCCAATGTCCAGCGGGACGCCGATAAACGCAGCGTCCAGGCCAGCAGCCGAAGTGAGATGCGGCAAGCGCATCATGGTGGCAATGCCGCCAAAGCGCGGCATTTCATTTCCGCCGAGTGGCTGGTGAAAGATTTTTTCCATGGCTCGTCCTCACATTCATTCGTCGAACTGTCTGTATTGAATTCTGGCGCTCATCGGTGCACCGACAAAGTGCTGGTGCGAAATATTTAGTTCAGTTATTTCTAAAGTATCGGCACGTCCGGGCCGGGGGTAGTGCTTCGTCGCCCTTGCATCGGGCAGTTCGCTTGCCGGCATTTACCGTATTCGATGGAGTCCGATGTGGCCACTGTCTTGCCTGACGCTCGACTGCTGCGCATTTTTACCTGCGTGATCCGACACCAGGGTTTTGCCGCGGCGCAGCAGGAACTGAATCTTTCCACGTCGGCTATCAGCACCTACATGAGTCAGTTGGAATCGCTGGTGGGCGTGGTGCTGTGTCATCGCGGTCGCGGCGGTTTTAGTCTGACGCCCAAGGGCGAGGAGTTTCATCAGGAAGCGTTGCGGCTGCTTGGTGAGGTTGACGGTTTCGAGCGTTACGCCGCCGGACTGCGCGGAGAATTGCGCGGCAGTATCAAGCTTGGGGTACTGGATTCCACGGTCAGCGATAAAGCGTTGCCGCTCTCCGACATCATTGGTGCATTTACGCGCGAGCATCCCGCGCTGCATTTGCATTTGCATGTGCAAAGCCCTTATGAATTGCAGCTTAGTGTGCTGGGAAACCGCCTTGACCTGGCGATCGGCGCGTTTCAGTTGCGCATGAACGGGCTGATCTACCATTCGCTTTATCGCGAGCAGCATTGGCTGTATTGCAGCGACAGCCATCCACTTTTCAATGAGCATCACATCCCGCAGGAAACGATCAGCCAGCAGCGAATGGTCGGACGCGCGTACTGGAGTCAGACAGAGCTGGCGCGACATGGGTTCAAGCGCAGCGAAGCGACGGTGGACAGCATGGAAGGGCAACTGATCCTCATCTTGTCCGGCGCGTTTATCGGCTTCCTGCCCGAGCATTACGCGCAAGCCTGGGTCGACAAGGGCCGATTGCGCGCTCTCGCACCGGCAGGGTTCGGCTATCAGGCGCCGTTTGCGTTGATCGTCAGGCGTGGGCGTTCGAAGGAACCGTTGATCCAGAAATTCCGCGATACGCTGAAGGGGCATCTTGGGCGCTAGCGGTTCGCGTTCGCTTAAGAACCCAGTGCGACCGAAACGCCCCGCTCCACTTGCGTCCCTTCTCTTGCCACGCCAATAAACCGCCGCACCCGTTCAGCGCCATCCTGATGCCTTATCGCATCGGGTGCCGCATCGAGCTCGATTACACCATTCTCCATGAACACGATGCGCTCGGAAATCGACATCGCAAAGTCCATCTCATGAGTAACGATAATCATCGTCATCCCTTCCTTGGCAAGCTCGCCAATCACGTTGAGCACATCGCCGACCAGCTCCGGATCCAGCGCCGACGTTGGCTCGTCAAACAGCATGATGGCGGGGTCCATCGCAAGCGCCCGCGCGATCGCCACGCGCTGCTGCTGCCCTCCCGAAAGCTGATGCGGATACTTGTACGCGTGCGCAAGCAGACCCACCTTGTCGAGCAACGCCAGCGACCGCGCAGTCACATCCGCCCGCCTGCCACACCCGTGATAATGCGGCGCGAGCGTTACATTCTCCAGGATGGTCCGGTGCGGAAATAGATTGAAGCTCTGGAACACCATGCCAATCTGCCGCACGCCATCGCGTACACGCCGGATATTCGCTTTGTCGGCGGCGGAAATGAAAGCCTTGCCGAACAGGATGATCTCGCCCTGATCAATAGGCTCAAGCGCGTTGATCGTGCGAATCAATGAAGTCTTCCCCGAACCTGACGGTCCGATCACCGCGATCACTTCCCCTGCCTTGACCTCCAGATCAATGCCCTTGAGCACCTCATGTTCACCGTAACGCTTATGCAGGTTCTTCAGCACCAACGCATGCGGCGCACCCTTGCCGTCCGGCTGGGCATTAGCCAACGCAACCGGCGCAACAGGTACAAGCCGCGTGCGCAGCGCTGCTATTTGCTCGGCCGCAAGCGTCTCCGGCTTGCGCTTCGAAAGATCAAGCCGACGCTCGACATACTGCAGCAACCAGCCAAAGACGGTGACTATCAGCACGTAATAGATGGCGATAGCCGACAAGGTTTCCATCACCAGGAAGTTCTGCGAATACAGCCTCTGCCCGACCAACAGCAACTCGCTCAGCGATATCACCGAAATCAGCGACGTCAGTTTCACGCAGGTGATGAACTCGTTGATCAGCGTCGGCAACGCAATGCGAAGCGCCTGCGGAATGACGATCAACCGCTGCAGGCCGATCGGACGGATGCCTAGCGCCGCGCCCGCCTCATGCTGTCCTCTAGCCACGGATAACAATCCACCGCGGTGAATCTCGGCCATATAAGCGGTTTCCGTGAGCGCCAAAGCAACGAAACCGGAGAAGAACGGATGCGATAACGCCACGCCGCTAGCGGGAAAAAGCTGCGGCAAGTTGTAGACGAACACCACCAGGACCAGCAGCGGAACGCTTCGAAAAAACCAGATGTATACAGCGGCGGGCATTGAAAGCCAGCGCGCACGGGACAGCTTCGCCGACGCAAGCAGAAAGCCCAGCACCAGGCCTGTCAGCCACGAAAGCGCGCTGAGTTCCACGACGGTCACGCAGGCCTGCCAGAAGGCCGGCAACGCGAATAGCGACAGCAGGTAGGGGAAATCGTAGTGCATGAGTGCCTCTCGCTAGACGCGGTGCGCGGTGCTCGGATCAGGTATCACCCAAGGATCAGGACGATTTGGCGGGCGGCAAGGACAGGTTGTATTTCTTGAGCATGGCCTCGTACTCGCCGTTTTTCTTCAACGCGTCGAATGCCTTGGTGAGGGTGTCGTAGAGCGCCGTGTCATCCTTTCTCACATAGATACCCAGCGTCTGCGGATAGATCAGTTCCGGCGATTGCACCACCACTACCCGGCCCGACGATTTGGCGGCGAGCGCATGAGCCGCCCCGGCAATCTCCATTTGTGCCTGCACGTTATTCGAAAGCAGCGCCTGCAACACTTCCGGCGCCGACGGATACTCGCTGACCGTGATCTCGCCCTTGCCGTTCGCCTTGCAGTAATCCTTCGACAACGCCTGCAACTTCGCTACCCACGTCGTCCCCTGTTCGAGGCCCACATGCAGTCCGCACAGTTCTTCGGGTGTCTTGGGTTTGATCGTGCTGTTGGCGGCCACCATGATCGCCGCCGAGGTCTGCGCGTAAGGAATCGCCTGGGCCTGCGCGACGCGCTCGGGCGTGACATACATGCCGGAGATGACCGCGTCGTAATGACGTGCGTTCAAGCCGAGGATAAGACCGGAGAAACGCGTGTCGACGAAGCTCGCGTTAGCGCCGAATTGCTTGGCGAGCGCCCGTGAAAAATCGGGATCGGAGCCGACCACCTTGTCGCCATCGTAGGACTCGAACGGCGGGTAGGTGATTTCCATGCCGACCTTGAACTGGCCGGGAGCAAGCGTAACGGCATTAGCCGGCGTCTGTGCAAACGCACCGGTCATGGCATATGCGCCGGCGAAGGCGGCAGTCGCGGCTGCGATCAGGAAGCGCTTGGTGTCCGGCTTGAAAATCATCGTGTGACTCCGCTCGAAGAAGGGTTGATGTGTTGATGAACTTGCTCAGTCGCCCAGCCGGAGATCAGCCCGGCTGTCCGGCCTTTTTCAGGTGCCCGAAACTGGACGGTTTGCGAGCACGCGAGGGCAGCGTCGCGCGTCCTTGCGCCACGCGCTGGCGCAGGTAGGTATAGGTTTGCAGCGCCTGCCCATACATGTGTTCGCCAATCGCGATCTCCTCGTACTCGTCGCCCGCCTTCGCAAAGGCCGGCAGCGGTTTGATGAGCGTGTGGTAATCGCATGCGTAGAACAGCGGGAACGAGTAGCGCTCCTCGCGCACGGTGCGTACGCGGTGAGCCGTTGCAACAAATGCGCCGGAGGTCATCACTTCCAGCATGTCGCCAATGTTCACGACGAACGTCCCCGGCAGCGGCGGTGTATCGATCCATTCGCCAAGGCCGTTCATCACCTCGAGACCGGGTGCGTCGGCTTGCAGGATCGTGAAGCACTCATAGTCGGTATGCGCGCCGATGCCGGGTGCATCTTGCGCGGCACCGTCGAACGGATAATGAATCAGGCGCAGCTTCGAGGGCGGTCGTGTGACCAGCTCATCGAAGTGGTCCTCAGGCAGCCCCAAGGCCAGCGCGAAGCCATGGAACAGCACACGCCCAAGCGCGAACACCTGCTGGTAGTAGCGTTGCACCGCGGGCTTGAAACCGTCGAGCGCAGGCCAGTGGTTCGGTCCAAGCAACGGAGTGCCGGCGAGCACCAGGGGGTCGTCGGCGGGAACTTCGAAGCCGACGTCGAACGCCTCCTTATGGTCGGGCTTACCCTTTGCGTAGACCTCTTCACCCTCGGGCACGAATCCCTTGTGGGTATCGGACGTGCCTATGTAGTGCTCCATCTTTTTTTCGATCGGCTGCGCGAAATAGTCCTTGGCCGCCTGTCTCAGACCGTTGATGACCGCGGAATCTATGCCGTGACCGGAGATATAAAGGAACCCGACGTTGCGGGCGGCTCGCCCAAGTTCGGTGGCGACCGACTGGCGATCGGCCAGCTTGTCGCTGAACAAGCCGGAGATGTCGATCACCGGAATCGATGTGAAATTTTTTTCCGGCGCAGCTTCGTCGGCGTGGTTCGCTTGCATCGCGTATTGCTCCTCTGGATCAGTGCGGGTCCGTGATCTGGCTGAAATTGATCTCGCTGAAATTGATCTGGCTGAAATGCTGGCGCTCCGCGTGCACCATCCACTCGTTGAGCTGGGACAGATCGGCGACCGGAACATCGGTGAACGGCAGATGGTGCAGGTAGCCGTCCCGTCCGAACTCGGGTGTGAGGGTCGTGCTCTGGTAGCCGCGCGCCGCTTGCGAGCGCCAGATGGCAGCCCAGTGGTCCTGATGAAAAGCGAGCGGCAATGAATATTCGGCGGCGGCGGGATGCGGCACTTGCGGACCCTGGTCATAACCCACGCGCGCCTGGATGTGATGCACACGTTCAATGAACGGCGTGAGGTCGTCCTCGGTGTCATCGAGCAGGCGCTCGCATACGACGACCCAATGACTGATGTCGCTGGTGAACCGCAAGTCGGGCACCTGCCGGATCACATCCAGCGTCACCCACGGGCTATACAGGGATCGCGCTCTATGCGTTTCGAAACTGCAAAACTGCTGGTGTTTCCGTGCGAGCTCAAGCGCATTGCCGAAGAACTCGACCTGCTGCGCAAGCGGCCAACGGTCATTGCCGGCCAGCACGTTGATAAAGCGCGGCGACAAGTCCGCGGCCGATCCAAGCTTGCGATCCAGGTCTTCCAGATGTTGCGCGGGCGTGGCGCGCTGGTCGGGCAACACCGCGTTGTCGGTGAAGACAATCGCGATGTAGTCAAGCTCATGTTCCTTCAGGTCCCGCAGCAGCGCAGTGCGTTCGTCCGCCGTCAGCGGCAGGCGGGCTTCTATACCGGCCAGGCCCGCCTCGCGAACGTCGCTGAAAATACTGCGCCGGTCGCCGCGATGGCCCCAGAGGGAGCGAAAGATGTCCAGTTGCATTGGCAGAGTCTTGATGGTGGGATCGGCACCGCGCCGTTCTTGTGAAAGCAATGTCGCATACAGCGTAGGCGGTAAAAAATCCTGAAAACAAAACAATTAGTTTTGAAATTTCTAAACTAAGTTTTGCCGTCAAGTGGCGTTCAAAAAATGCCGACCTATCACCTACCTATTTCGCCCATGAACTTCCAAGCGCGCTTGCTGCCTTGGTCCCAACCCCACGCCACCAAGTTATTTCCTCATATGATTGTGTGCTGCCGAACATCGCGTCATTCCCGCAACCGGCACCATAGACCTTATCAATGGGTGCTCTGCCCTCCGCTCGACTTCCAACCACTTGTTACTCGCCAGACCGACCGCGCGAGCCCGCAGGGCGACGCCGGACAGCAGCGTTTATTACCCGAGACACTATGAACCAGGCAGATTGTCAGTTTGAGATCGTGAGCGACGAGGATGGTTTTCGGGCTTTACAGCACGAATGGGACGATCTCTGGTCGAGCGCGCACGGTCAATATGGCCAGTCGTTCAGCGTATGCTGGCTGGCCTGGCAACATGTCGCCAAGCCGCGTGGCAGACACCTTTGCTGCATCGTGCATCGCGAGAAAGGGCAACTTGTCATGGTCTGGCCGCTTGTGACGTACCGGCGGCTCCTGTGGACTTATCTCTGCCCCCTGAGCCCCGAAGCCGGCGATTACACCAGAGTGCTCGTCACCAATAGCCCCGCCACCCCGGCTCTGATTGCGGGCGCGTGGCAGACGGCGCTGAAGCGTTGCGGTGCCGATTTCATCAAGCTGCAGTACGTGGATGAAGGCTCCGAACTGCACGCGGTCGCCTCGCGCGAACGCCACGTGATGATCGCTGCGCGCACCGTCGCCGCGTTTGCGAAGCTCCGCGAGGAAACCGAATGGGACACGTTCTGCAAGACGCTGGGCACGATGAGCGGAAAAAAGCCCGGTGCACTCGAACGCCGCTTGTCGAAGGAAGGTGAGCTTGCAGTGCGCCTGACGGAGCCCGGCAACGCCAGCGAGAACGCGGCGCTCGTCGACTGGATCCTGGCGCGCAAACGCGCTTGGGGTGATCGGGTCGGAAAGAGAGGCGAGTGGCTTAGCTCGTCGCACTACCGCGACTTTCTCGTCAACCTCCTCTGCCCGGCGAATGGACGCGCCATGGGCCGTCTGTTCGTGGTCACCCTTGATGGCGAGCCGGTCGCGGCCACGGTGGTGGGTGTGGGCACAACCTGCGTCGACGGCCTGATCGCCAGTTTCGACGCCCGGTTTGCCAGGTTCGGTCCCGGTTCAATCGTCGTCGAACACGTCATCAAATGGGCCTTCGATCGACATCTGAATGTAGATTTCGGCGTGGGTGCAGAACGCTTCAAGGCTTATTGGAGCCGCAATAACATTACTGGGGCGTGGAGCGCGCAGATTGCCAGTTCGCGCTGGGGCGTACTCGCATTTCGCAGTAAAAAAACCGTGCGGACAGTTGCTCGACAGGTGGCTCGATTGAGCAGCTTGTTAGCGGGGCAAAGGCGTGGCACGCCAGCCTTCGCGCCTAACGATCCCGGCGGCAAGCGCTCGCTCGATCTCCCGATGAATCCGTCCTGACGGGCCTGGTCATTAAAGCGAACTTCATGCGTGCATCAGCGCTACGAACTCACGATGTCAAAAAGTCAGGGAATAATTTGCCGCTTCGGTTCGTTTAGTTCATGGGTGCCACACATCGCGCTGGCGGTGAGTGCGCGCTTGTCCACAATTAATGGGGAAACCAAATGAACTTCAAACGCATTGCATCGACGTTGCTGGCTATCCTGACCGTGTCGCTCGCTGTCTCGCTTGCCGGATGCCAAACCGACGGTTCAGGCGCAGCCTCAGGATCGAGCGGGAGCTCCAGTAGCGGCGGATATTGACAGGGTATTGACGAGTTAACGGGGTTGAAGGCGATTGAAAGCATCGCGTCGATCAACGTGTTCCGGATGCCCGGAATATGAGTGATCCACCGCGTCCCCCCGGAATGCCGGAGCCTGAGTTCCAGCAGGCGCTCGCGGCATTCCGGACGATCGTGGGCCAAAACGCCGTACTCGTTGGAGACGGTGCGGCAGAGCCGTATCTTGATCCGTTCGCGCCCGGCGACGCACACACTTATGAAGCGTCGGCCATTGTGATGGTGTCGAATGTCGAGCAGCTTCGCGCCGTGCTCGGCGTGGCGAACCGCTTCGGCGTCCCTTTGTGGAGTGTATCGACCGGACGCAACTTTGCTTACGGCGGCGCGGCGCCCCGGCTTAAAGGATCTGTCGTGCTGGACTTGCAGCGCATGAACCGCATCATTGAGATCAATGAGACGCTCGGTTATGCGCTCGTCGAACCGGGTGTCAGCTACTACGACCTTTATCAGGCACTTCAAGCGCGAAGCATCGGGTTGTGGCTTGATCCGCCGGCTGCCGGCTGGGGTAGCGTGGTCGGCAATACACTGGAGCGCGGCTTCGGCACGACCCCATACGGGGATCACGCGGCCATGCAATGCGGGATGGAAGTGATGCTCGCGAACGGCGAGATCGTACGTACCGGCATGGGCGCAATGAACGGCAATCAGGACTGGCAGGGGTTCAAGGCAGGTTTTGGTCCTTCCTATGACGCCATGTTCATGCAGTCGAATTTTGGCATTGTCACCAAGCTCGGCATCTGGTTGATGCCGAAGCCCGAAGGCTACATGCTGTGCAACTATAAGTTCCGGCACGACGCCGATCTTGAGAGCATTGTCGAGACGCTGCGTCCCCTGAAATTCGATGACACGATACAAAGCAACGCGGTCATCGAAAGTGCGGTCCGTTGGGCCGCCGGCGTGTCGACACGCAAGCAATGGCACGACGGCCCGGGTGCAATACCTGAGCCGGCCATGGAGACCATGACACGCAAGCTCGGCATAGGCCGCTGGAATCTTCGCTTCTGCCTGTATGGCCCGCAAGCGCTGGTGAATGCGCGCCGAGATGTGATACATCAGCGCTTCTCATCCATCGCCGACGCCGAGTTGACGGAATCACCCTATACCCATGCCAACGTTGAACCCAAAGGCGGCGGCGATCGCAGCCAGGTCGGCATTCCCAATCTCGACGCATTCAACTTGCTGAACTGGCGCGGCGGCTCCGGCGCGCACATCGATTTTTCGCCCGTCTGTGCGCCGCTTGGACGCGACGCGGTCCGGCAATATAGAATGATCAGGGAACAGGCCGCGCATTATGGCTTCGACTACTACGGCGGTTTCACAGCCGGTCCGCGCAGCATGCATCACATCTTTGCGGCAATCTTTAATCGTGACGATCCGGCGCAAGCGCGCGACGCAAGTGAGCTGCTCAAGACGTTGATCAACGACTTCGGCGCGGCGGGTTATGGTCAATACAGAACTCACCTCGCCTTCATGGATCTCGCCGCATCCCAATATGATTTCAACGCTCATGCGTTAATGCGCATGAGCGAGAGCATCAAGGAAGCGCTTGATCCGAACGGCATCCTGTCGCCGGGAAAACAAGGTATCTGGCCCAAGAAGACCAAGGAGCGTGACTGATGAAAACCGGGCGGCGTGAGTTCCTTGCGACCGCTTCGCTGGCGGTCACATGCATGCGCACGTCATGGCCCGCGCAGACGATGCTGTGGTCGCCGACGCTATCAAGCGACCAAGTAGCGCTTGGCCACGCGCTCACCATCGTCTTCGACGAACACGTGGCGGACAGCCGCGCCTTTGCTGTCAGATCGCGCGCGATGGGCGCACGCGTCGTGCCGCTAGGAAGCGATCTTGGCGTGCTGTGGTTTGAACGCCTGATACCTCTGGCCAGTTCACCTGGAAACACAATAGCGGGATTGACGACGCACGCGAGCGCATTCTTGCTGACACGCTTCGCCCAAGGCATCGGCTTGC
This sequence comes from Caballeronia sordidicola, assembly GCF_002220365.1. Taxonomy (GTDB): domain Bacteria; phylum Pseudomonadota; class Gammaproteobacteria; order Burkholderiales; family Burkholderiaceae; genus Caballeronia; species Caballeronia sordidicola_C. The sequence continues at coordinate 20,979 of NZ_MTHB01000223.1, forward strand.
GGGTCGCGCAACGCACGGCAGATGCGCATGCGGGGCCCGACACGCTAGTCATGTGGCAACTGGTTGCTAACGGCGCCCGGACCTGTTCCTGAGCGCAACCATGGTTCTGCTGTCCCTTGACCGATGCAACGCGATGAGACGAACCCAATTCGACACGAACGCGTAATCGGCAAGAAAGCGTAATCGGCAAGAAAGCGCGTAAGCAGCCGTGAGGGCAAGTAAGAACCCAACAGCATTCCGTTAAAGAAACATGACCATAACGGCCTTTCAAGCCCCGTTACGGTGCCGTTTTATGTGCGCTGACGCACCCCGTTTCAGCAGCCTGCTTATGGTTGTGATGTAGCGCACACATCTGGAGGTTTTCTCGTTGGTCCCCGAATTCGGCGCCGATACACTTTGGCTAAATCGTAAAACCGGGGAAGACGATGCAACCGATGACGGGCTTCGTGCTGTACGGCGTCTGCGCAGCAATAGTCGCTGCGATTGCAGGCAAGAGGGGTCTGAGCTGGAGTGCGTACCTCCTTGTCATGCTGCCCTTGGGGCCGGCGGTCGCGATCGTCCTGCCGCTCTTCACGCAGGGCTCGGCAAACAGCCTGATGACAACAGCACTTGTTTTTTGCGTGCCGCTGGCCGGGCTGCTGGTAGCGCTGTTCAGCAAGGCACCGACGACGCTGACATCAGGCACCGAGTCACGCGAGCAGAAAGGCGCTTGAGCACTGCAGGTACTCGCCTTCAAAACAATGCACATCCAGACACCGGCGACATGCCGGTTACTCGCACATAAGTCGCAACGAATTTCAGCCCAATTCAAAAAAATAGCGGCGCCTGTTATCCGATAGCAGGCACCGCCATTTAACATTCCAAACCGGGCTCGCTCAGGCCGCTACCGGCTCTTCCTCCACTGCACGTGCCGTCAACGGTTCGGACGGCGTCCCGTATGCGTAATCGAGCGTCATGCGCATATAGTCGTAGCTCTTGCGAATGGCAGCGCGGACCTTGTTGATCGACTCCACCGGCGGATTGGTACCCAGCAGCGTGGCCACGATATCCAACGCCATCCACGGGTGCTCGTCATCGTAATGGGCGTGTACCTTGAGCCAACGCATTGCCGACTTGCGAATCGGTTCCGGAAAGGTCAGCGCATACGTTTCTTCAGAGCAGACAAAGCACGAGAAGTCACCCGTGGCACCTTCCACCGCGTAGTTCGTTGCCGCCACCGCTACCGCCAGGTCGTCGGTGAGGCTGACATGCCCGCACCAGTGCGCGAGCGCATGCATCTCACTGGGCACCTCTTGCGACAGCAGGTCATCGAGCCCGAGGCCACTCGCCCCTGCCCATTGCAGCCAATGCTTGGCGTGCATGTTCTCGACCCGGATATTCTGGATGAGGTAGGACCGTGCCATCCCTTCTCCATGCGAATGGCCGAACCGTGCTTTCATCAGGTTCGACGCCATGAATTGCGGAAACTGTTCGATGACGGGGAAAAAGCCAATCAGAAAACGATGCGTACTTTCCATGTCGAGCGTCGCGTCCTTCATGGCCTTGCACAACGGGTGATAGACAACCTTTCGCTTCGCTTCCTCGCAATCCTTGACTACGTCTTGCAGCCACTGCGGATAGCTTGCAACGTTCTTGAGTTCGCCGGTACGGGTGAAGTCTGTTTTCATCGGATGATCTCTCACAGGAATGGGTTTCAGGTGTTGGGCCGCGGCATCCTATGCGGGCAAGCCGGTTCTCAACTCGCCATCGTGATGCCCGCCAAGCTTCGGGGAGCAAAAGCATTTCCTATATGCAGATGCGCACATTTCGCGGAACATTTAATCAAATCCATTCTTCAGACAGCATCCCGACGACGCCCCTCGCTCGACACGCAACAATGTCGCGGCCCGGGACCTTGGACCGGTGAAACGGTTGAGAGATCAAGACCTGCCGGAGGTTGATGCAGCCCGCTTGCGTTGTTCATCGGCGCGGCGCATTGAAGTACGTACGCGCCGAGTCACTGTAAGGGCCGAGCGGCAATGCTAGATTTTGGCGGGGATGGACTATCGGTCTGCGCTCAAGCGGCCAGCCGGCCGAGATTCATGGCAGGGCGTACCGCCTCTGGCGGATAGATATGCCAGGCGCCATCGTCGTGGCGGAAAAAGAAGAGCGTGAAAGAACTGAATGCGCAGCTGAGTGAAGAGGATGCGCGTTCCACTTCAATGCAAACGCACCGGCGGCGCCCTGCACGGATACGATGTATGGAGCACACGTGCAGATGCCCGGCGCTCACCGCGCCCAGCCATTTTTCAACCAGTACGCGCAAAGTCTGCTCCGACGCAACCATAAGATTCTCCGTAGTTTGCTTTTTGCCCCATGAGACCATGCTAGGAGCGCCATAAGTCCTTGTCCCTCGGGAGAGGTCGATTATGGCTTCAGGCGTGGCTGGTTTTCCTGTCGGAATATCCTTACGAGCGATCGCGCTCGGAAGTCAAACCATGTTTGATTGCATAGCGGATCAGTTCGGCGTTGTTTTCAATGCCAAGCTTTTGCATGAGGCGCATCTTGTGCGTGCTGATGGTCTTGGCACTCAGCACAAGCACCTCGGCTATCGCATTGATGCTCTTGCCCGCCGCCAGGAGATGCAGCACCTGGAACTCACGATCCGACAGGATCTCGTGCGGCGCGGCGTCGCTCGAATGGGTGTCGAAGACCATGACATCGACCAGCTTCGGATCAATGAACCGCCCCCCGCCGGCAAGCTTGCGAATGGCGCAAAGCAGGATGTCAGGATCGCTGTCCTTCGTGACATAGCCGGTCGCACCGGCCCGCACCGCACGCGCGACGACCTGCGCTTCATTGTGGATGCTGAGCACCAGGACCGGCAGCGCCGGGTGTTCGGTGCGCACACGCCGGATCAGGTCAACGCCGCTGATTCCCGGCATCGTCATGTCCAGGAGCAAGAGGTCGACGCGGCAAGTACGCAGTTTCTCCATCACCTCTGCGCCCTGCGCCGCTTCGCCCGCCACACCAATGTCCGCGGTCGTCGCGATGATCTGCTTCAATCCGCCACGCACGATGGCGTGATCGTCGGCTATGAGGATCCGGATCATGGGCGTTCGCCTTCGCCCAACGGGACGTGAATCGACACCACGGTGCCCGTTTCGGGCGAGCTGTCGATTCGAAGCGATCCCCCGATCAGCCGGGCGCGCTCGCTCATGCCGAGCAGTCCGTATGAATATCCCTTGCGGGCGGCTGCCGGATCGAACCCGCAACCGTCGTCGCTGACGTAGAGATCGAGCGTGGTCTCGGTGTTGGTCAAGGTGACGTCCACGCGCGAGGCCCCCGCATGGCGCGCAACGTTGGTCAGCGAGGCCTGCACAATACGAAAAACCGCAGTGGCATGGGCATCATCAAGAACCGGCTCGCGGCCGTTGATCCAGAGCTGGCAGGAAAGGCCTTTGCGGCGGCCGAAGTCCTCCACCAGCCACTCCAGCGCCGACACAATGCCGAAGTTGAGCGCTGCGGGTCTCAGATGACTCGCGACGTTGCGCACCATCCAGATCGTCTTTTCAACCAGCTCGCGCATGTCGTCAACTTTCTTTGCCGCATCCGAGTCATTGGCAAGACGCATCTTGAGCAATGAAACGTCCATCTTCAACGCGGTCAATAACTGCCCGAGTTCGTCATGAATTTCCATCGCGATGCGTTTTCTTTCTTCTTCGCGAATCGCTTCCATGTAGGCGGACAACTCCCGCAGTTGCTCGCGCGATTCCAGGAGTTCGTGCTCGATGCTCTTGCGCTCGGTAATGTCCTGGATCGTGCCGACCAGCTTTAACGGCTGCATCGCGCCGCCGGGCATCGCCTCGGCCTGGAACTGGACGATACGCACCACACCGTCGGCTCCCCTTACGCGGCAATCGAGGCCGTATGGGCGCCGCTCATCCAGCAACGCCCGTACAGCCAGGCGCACCAGCGCCCGGTCCTCGCGATGCACTGCCGCCAGAAAAGTGCGGTAGCCCGGCCGCGAAAGATGGGGCGCCAACCCGAGAATCCGGTACATCTCGTCGGACCAATGGATCACGCCAGCGGTTGCGTCCCACTCCCAGTCACCCAGCCGCGCAAGTCGTTGCGCGTTCGCGAGACTCGCTTCGCTCGCCCGCAATTTTCCCTCGGCCAGCTTGCGCGCGGTCACGTCATTGAGGCCGACGTAGATGGCCGGCGCGTCGTCGAAGCTCGCTACCCGGGCGGTCAGCATTGCCCAGAACGTGCTGCCGTCCGGCCGCCTGAAATTGACTTCCGTGTTGCGAAAGCCGCCGAGCATGCGAAGCTGGCGCACCAGCCTGTCGCGCGTCGCGGGGTCCACATAGAAATCGGCAATACGAATGACCGTGTCGGTCTGGGCGGCGAGGCCGAACAACTTCCGAAACGGCTCGTTCATGTAGAGCAGCGACCCGTGCGGCATCGACGTGATGCAAAACGGCAGCGGACTGGTCTCCACGATATTGCGGAACCGCGCCTCGCTCGACAGCAACTTTGTTTCGGCCCGCCTGCGCTCCTCTATCTCCAGCCGCAGGCTGGCATTCGCCTGCGCGAGTTCTGCAGTGCGTTGCGCGACCCGCACCTCGAGCTCGTCGCGCGCACGCGCCAGCGCCGCTTCCGCTTGCTGGCGCACGTTCACTTCGCTCGACAATTGCCGGTTCTGTGCGACAAGCTGCTTGTGCATTGCGCGTAGCGCCAGATGCGTACTGATCCGCGCCATCATTTCGTCGATCCGAACAGGCTTCGTCACGTAGTCCGAGCCACCGGCAGCGAAACCTTCGACCAAGTCCTCGATTCCAGTCAGCGACGTCATGAAGATCACCGAGATATCTCGCGTGCGCTCGTTCATCTTGAGCCGGCGGCAAGTTTCAAAGCCGTCGATGCCTGGCATCTTCACGTCGAGCAGGATCAGATCCGGCTGCGAAAACTGCGCGCGTTCGAGCGCCTCCTCGCCATCGAGCGCCACCAGCACGCGAAAGCCCTGGTCGGCGAGGCTGTCGACCACGAGGCTGAGATTGGCCGGCATGTCATCGACAATGAGGATTGCCGGCGGCTCGTTGACGCTGTCGCGCAGGTTGGCGCTTATCTCGCTCATGGCGCCGGCCTCGCTTCAATATAGCGTTCTACGAGCAGGAGGATTGCCTTCGACTGATAGCCTTTCGCCAGCCCACGCAGGTGCGCTGTAAAAGGTTCGTACTGCGGATCGATTAATGAAATCCGGTCCGCCCACGCAATGATGTCCCGCATATTGCCAACCCGCGCAAGACGATACAGTTCATCCATTTGCGGCGCCGGCACGGCGGTTGGCACTGCCGGCAATGAGGACGACTGCGGGGCATGCGCCTTCGCGGCGTAGGTCCACTCAAGGTTTAGCAACGCGCTTATCTGGGCCAGCAGCAGGCCGAAGTCGACCGGCTTGGGGAGGAATGCATTCACGCCCGCCGCAAGGCTTTTTATCTCGTCGCTACAGGATGGGCTGGCGGTCACCGCAATGATCGGCACGTCAGTCAGTCCCGGTGTTCGCCGTAATCGGCGCGTGGCCTCGAGGCCGTCCATGCCGGGCATCACGATGTCCGTGACAATCAGTGCCGGCCGCTCGCTTTGTGCCTTGGCCAATCCCTCGCTGCCGCTCGTCGCTTCGATGATGTCGAAACCGAGCCGGCTCAGCAATTCCGTAATGACGGTGCGATTGACCGTCACGTCATCGATGATCAGCACTTTCCTGCGCGGCCCCTCGTAGCCGGTCGCGACGCGTGCATCCGGTTCGCGCGACGTGCCTGAGCGAACCGTCGTGGCGGGGGGCAGTTCAAACCAGAAGGTACTGCCTTGCCCGAGGCCGCTCTCGACGTGGATCTCGCTGCCCATCGCCAGCACGAACTCCCGGCTGATGGCGAGCCCGAGCCCGGTGCCCTCAGAACGACGCTCGGGATTGCCGACCTGTTCGAACGGTTCGAAGACTGTTCTCAACTGATCCGGCGCAATGCCGATCCCGGTGTCGCGTACCTCGAACCGTACCGCCTGGTAAGCGGTCTGCGTGACAAGCAGACTCACCCTGCCCCGATCCGTGAATTTGACGGCGTTCGCGAGGAGGTTGAGCAGCACCTGCCGCAAGCGCCGCGCGTCGGCGCGCACGCCACCCGGTACGTCGGGCGCAATCACGCAGACACATTCGAGCTGTTTCTCTTCCGCCTTTACGCCGATGATTTCGCGAATCACATCCATGAGACCGGGCAACGGTACGTCGACAATCTCAAGCCTCAGCTTGCCCGCCTCTATTCTCGCGAAGTCGAGCGTGTCGTCGATCAGCGTCAGCAGGTGTTCGCCGCTGCGCTGGATGACGGCCACGCCGGCATGTTGCCGTTCGTTCAGCCCGCTGTCGCGGTGGAGGATCTGCGCGTAACCCAGGATGCCGTTCAGCGGCGTGCGTAGTTCATGGCTCATGTTGGCCAGGAATTCGCCCTTGGCGCGGTTCGCCGCTTCAGCCGAACGCAGCGCCTCGCGTTGCTTGGCGGCGTTACGTTCGTCAAGGTAGGCGACGTGCAGGCGTACACCCATCGCATGAAATGCGGCAACCACGCGATCGAGTTCGTCGGGTCGGCGTGGCTGGCGGCGCTGAAGGCTGAACGGTTGCGGCGACTCGCGAAAGTCGTAGCGGCCGACAAGCCGCGCGATTGTCGCGAGGTGTCGCGTAACGAGCCGCCAAAAGATGTAGATGATGAAAAGCGCAACGAGAAAGGTGTTGGCCGCCTGGCTCACCAGGATCAGGAGCGCGGTCTGCGCCAGCTCACTATAGAGACCGGAGAGCGTCGCCTCGACATACAAGGTGCCGAGCACGCGTTGCGTGCCGTGGACCCGGTACGAGATGGGAAATTCGCGCGATATGACCGCATCGTTCATGCGCTGGCCAGCTCGCACCACCAGGGGCGAGGCGACCGAGCCAGTCTCACGGACCTCGGCGGCACGAATATCAGCAAGACGAAGCATGCCGTCGAGTTCGAGTTGAAGCTGCTGCCGGTCGAGCCGCCATAGACCCTCGCTGAGGCTGTCGCGATAACTCCGGTCGATATCCGACAGCCGGTTTTCGATGAGCGAAATCCCGCGCTCATAGTCGCCGTAGAGTTGAAGCGCAGTCAGCAGCAGCGTAACCACGCAGCTGAACAGGAGGACAGTCGCGAGAAGCCGCAGGACCACGCTGTGGCGAAAGCGGCTCAGCGAACTCCACAGTGCGCTGAACGTGTTGAGAACCATATCCCCCCGCGAGTGCCCGGAACCTCGTTTTCGTTAATCTGCACTCGTTGCCGAATGACGGTTATCGTGAGTTCATCGGGCGGACGGCAGACTTGGCGGCCGACCGTCGGTACTGAAATGGTTTAGGGTGAGCAGACCGGCGCAGCGCCTCGTCGCACGCGCCAGCTGCGCTCTGGAACCCACTCGCTGAAGACGGCAGGTCCCTTGCGCTTTACCTTTAGGCGTTCCAGCAGACGCCTGGCCTATCTCGAACGGAACAAACCGATGCCCTCCAGCTTTCAAGTTCATTCAAGTTCGCCCAGGCAAGAAAGGCTGATGCAATCCTAGCCGTTGGCCGCGATACTGAACGGGCCAAACGAGTTCCCCAGAATCTCGTCAATACAATCGGCCAGGTCGCACAGCACGCCAGACTCGTCTACATCGAGCGTTTCCGCGTGGAATTTGCGTAGCTCCCACATGGTGTCCGCAAGGCGCCTGATCGATATGGGACCGCTGTTGATCAGAGGCCAGCAATGCATCAAATACGCGAGCGGAATCACGTTCCTGTTCTCGCACCATGAATCGAACAAGCGCAGGCAGATAGTGTGGATATGCTCCACCGCATTTTCGCGCTCGGACAGATACGGAATCATGGCGGATTACCGGAAGACCCATTTTGATGCTTCAGAGTCTAGGCGGCTGAAGGGAATTACACAGTCAGGAAACGCGGAAAATGGGCCGGGACGTATGCTGATTTCCTCGTCAGGAAATCCTTACGCAGACAAGAATTCGATGCGGGGACAGGGAATGATCAGGACGACTGCTGAGAAGGCAGCGCCCCGAGTGGAAGCGAAAGGAGCCAACCATCGCGGGCCCCTTTCGCGGCGCAAGCTACGCTCGCTTCGAGCACTCAAGACCGCTAGGATGTGCCCTTGGCGTGCCCCGAGCTTTCTTCAACAAGAGACCCGGGCGCGTTCTCCAAAGCGCTATCGTGACGAAGCAGGAGGACCGCTGCCACGCCGACCAGACCGGCCCCGGACAGACAGAGCAAGCCAGCGGCAAAACTGCCGGTGCTGTCCTTGATCCATCCCATCGCGTAGGGTCCGAAGAATCCGGCCAGATTGCCGAGCGAATTCACCGCTGCAATGCCGCCCGCTGCGGCCGCCCCCGAAAGGAAAGCGGCGGGCAACGTCCAGATCACCGGCAGGCAACCGAATATGCCGAAGCCGGCAATGGACAGCGCGATCATTTTCAGCACAGGATCATCCAGTACCGTTGAAGCCGCAATTCCACCGGCAGCCACCAGCAGCGGAATGGCTACATGCCACTTGCGCTCGAGCTTGCGGTCGGAGCGGCGTCCCCACAAGATCATGCTGAAGACGCCGACAATGTAAGGCAGCGACGTCACCAGGCCCGTCTGGACATTGCCGAGGCCAAATCCTTTGACGATTTGCGGCAGGAAGAAACTCAGGCCGTAGTTGGTCGCGTTGGCGCCGAAGTAGATAAGCGCGACCGCGAGAACCCGCGGGTTGAACAAGGCTTCGCGCACACTGAAGGAACGCACGGCCTCGCGCTGCGCGCGTTCCTGTGCTTGCCGGGCCACGAGCCAGTCACGCTCCTCGGGCGCAAGCCAGGTTGCGTCCGCCGGTTTGTCGGTGAGATAAAACAGGACCACGAACGACAAGAACAGGGCCGGCAACGCTTCAATCAGATAAACCCACTGCCAGCCCGCGAGGTTTGCGAGTTTATCGAGGTTGAGCAGCGCACCGGAGATAGGGGCGCCTATCACCGTGGACAGCGGGATGGCCACCATGAAGTAGCCCACCACGCGCGCCCGGTACGCCGCCGGAAACCACAGCGTCAGCAGGAAGATGATGCCCGGGAAGAATCCCGCTTCCGCAATCCCGAGCAATACCCGCAAGGTGTAGAACACGTGTGCGGGCGAGAGTCCTGTCAATCGGGAGATCCCGGGGATGAATGCCATGGCGCCGGCAAGGATGCCCCAGGTGAACATGATCCGGGCGATCCATCGGCGCGCACCGAACTTCTCCAGCAGCAGGTTGGACGGAACCTCGAAAAAGAAATAAGCGATGAAGAAAATCCCCGCGCCGAAGCCGAAGGCGCTGGAGGACAACCCGAGGTCTTTATTCATTTGCAACGCGGCGAAACCGACGTTGACGCGGTCCAGGTACGCTATGAAATAACAGAGGATCAGGAACGGGACGAGTCTCTTCGTCACGCGTCCCAAAGTGCGGGTTTCGAGTTCCACTTGCCTTCCCCCAAGTCAGAGTTTTAAACGTCCATCGTCATCTTGTGCGCAATGTTCATATCTCTTTGCCGTAGAAAGCATAGTGCTCCTGAGACAAAGCGGGAAGTAGTATGTGCCCGTGGAACTCCAGTTAACGCTGAGATGCCGCGCGCCGGCTGATGGCAGAATTGACCGGGTCAGGCGCAGCATGCGCTGGAGTCGGAAGAATTGTGTGCGCGAAATGACGTATGAACGTCTGTCAGGGGGCCTTGCACATACGCCCGCGTCTATTTCCTCGTACCTGTCCTCGTGTCGAATTCCATGTCAACGCTGCGCGCAATTGGGCATTACCCGGCGGCGCCTACAGGCGTCTCTTGGTTTATCGGCGGGCGCAAAATGTCTGTCAGGGCGCGCCGTCTGTTTTATGAGCACGCCCATGATCCCGTCCCCCGCGACGCCCTCTCACACACGCTGTATCGATCGCATTCCCGTAACACAGGTACGCGCAGCGCTTCAACCCGATTGGAGGCTCCTCAGGAGAAGGCACATGCGAAGCGATTGGACAGCCGGCGTTCGTGCGCTGGCCTGCGCCGTCTTGATGACGGGCGCGGCCAGCCTCGTAACTAGCCTCGTGGCTAGCCTATTCATGACCGGCATTGCCCGCGCCCAAGCCAGCAGTCCGGCGCTGGCCGCGCCCATGCATATCCGCATCCTTCGCGTACGAGAGGAAGTCGTTCGGGAAAGGCGCTGGGATTTTCTGATTGCGGCGCTGAACCATACGATACCCACGTACGGACCCTACGTTATCGACGCCTACTCCGAGCCGATGTCAACACAGCGAGAGATCGAGGAGGTCATATCCGGTCGCCTGATCAATGTGATTGCGAGCGATCCGGGTCACCCCGACCTCAACGCGAAGACCATTCCGATTGCCATACCTATCGACAAAGGCCTTCTCGGTTATCGGGTCGCGCTGATCCGGCGCGACAACCAAGCTCGCATCAATGAAGTCAATGACATCCAGGGCCTTCGTCTGCTGAACGTCGGGCAAGGGCAGGACTGGGGCGACGTGCCCGTGTACCGGCTCAACCGCATCCCCCTCGTCACGACAAGCCAGTACGATCTCCTGTTCCCGATGCTGGTTCACCGCCGTTTCGACCTGTTCCCGCGCGGTGCGCTTGAGATCACGCCCGAGCTCATTTCATTTCGCACCCAGTACCCCGAGATGGCGATAGATACTCATCTGCTGATCCGCTATTCCTATGCGCAATTCTTTTACGTCAGCAAGGCTTACCCGCTGATCGCCCAGCGAATCAAGGACGGCCTCGAGGCAATGCGAAAGGACGGAAGTTTCGACGCGCTATTCCAGAAGAATTTTGGGCCGGCCGTTGCCGACCTGCATCTGGAAAGGCGTGTCGTGATCGAGTTGAGCAATCCGTTTCTTCCCTCGTGGGTGCCGGTCGAGCGCAAGGAACTCTGGCTCGATCCGGTCACGGCCAGCAACCCCGGTTGAGGCGAAGAAGGTGTGAGGCAAAGTTGTAAGGCGAAGCTGGAAAGCAAAGCCGGGAAATCCGGCGTAAACCCCGGTCAGAACCGATACCCTACTGAAACAAATGAAATGATCGGATTGAGTTTGATCTTGGTGCTGCTGGTCACGGTGCCCAGTTTCGACTGGGTGGTCAACGTGGCGCGCGTTGAAAGCCACATATGAATATTCCACGCCAAAGTGAACAGGGATTCCACGGCAAAAAGAACACGAATTCCACGGCAAAGTTAATGCCGATTCCACGGCAAAAAGAACAGGGTTTCCACGCCATCGTGAACAGGATTTCCGGGTGGCGGCGATGCGGGTCAACGGTGGCACGATCGACGGTTTTGTCGGGAGTGCCGAATGGCAAATGTCAGGTTGACCATGCGCAAAATCAGGGAAGTGTTGCGGCTGCATTTCGAGTGCGACCGCAACCAGAGGGAGATCGCCGACGCGGTCGGCGCCTCGACAACAACGGTGTGGCATTACCTGCGCCGCACGCGCCTGGCAGGGCTGAGCTGGCCGCTGCCAGCGGAACTGCTAACGGATGACGCGGCGCTCGAGGCGAGGCTGTATCCGCCGCCGGCGCGGCGCGAGCCAACGCGAGGCATGCCGGACTGGCCGACTGTGCATCGCGAGATCGGCAGGAAAGGCGTCACGCTCGATCTGCTGTGGCAGGAATACAAGGCGCAGCATCCGGACGGCTGCGGCTACAGTTGGTTCTGCAAGGCTTACCAGGAATGGGCGCAGCGGCTTCCGGTCACGATGCGGCAAACGCACGTGCCGGGCCAGAAGCTGTTCGTCGACTATAGCGGCAAGAAGCTCGGCATCATCAACCCGGACACCGGAGAAATCCGCGAGGCCGAGCTGTTCGTCGCTGCGCTCGGCGTGTCCGGGCTTACGTTTGCGGAGCTCACCTGGACTCAGCAGCTTCCAGACTGGATCGGCTCGCACGTGCGCGCCTTCGCGTTCTATGACGGCCTGGTCGAGATTCTGGTGCCCGACAATTTGAAATCGGGCGTCCACAAGCCGGGGTTTTACGATCCGGACATCAATCCAACCTATCAGGAAATGGCCAGGTATTACTCCGTGGCGGTGATCCCGGCTCGCAGTAAAAAACCGAGGGACAAGCCGAAAGCAGAGCTGTCGGTCCTCCTGGTGCAGAGATGGGTCCTCGCCCGCCTGCGCAACCAGCGTTTCTTCAGCTTGGGCGAGGCCAACCGGGCGGTTGCCGCGTTGCTGAGCGATCTGAACAACCGGTCCTTCAAGAAATTGCCCGGCTCCCGCCGTAGTGTCTTCGACGAAATCGATCGTCCGGCACTCAGGCCGTTGCCCGAGCAGCCCTATCAGTACGCGGAGTGGAAGGTCGCGCGTATCGGGCCGGACTATCACGTCGAGCTTGATCAGCACTATTACTCGGTGCCGTATCGCTACGCGCGCGAGCAGGTCGACGTGCGCCACACGACCAACACCGTCGAGATCTTCCATCGCGGGCAACGTATTGCCGCTCACGGCAAAAGCGCTCGCCGTCGCTACCACACCACGATCGACACGCACATGCCGCCGGAACACCTGGCGGTCGCCAAGGGCTGGGATCCGGAGCGGCTGCGCAACTGGGCCGCCGACATCGGTCCGCATACGGCGGCCGTCATCCAGCACCTGCTGGGTGCCCGCAAGCACCCCCAGCAGTCGTATCGCACCTGCCTCGGTGTGCTGCGTATGGGCAAGGACTACGGGCGCGATCGGCTCGAAGCTGCCTGCCGCCGCGCTATCGATCTGAAAGCGCCGAACTACAAGTTCATTGACTCGACGCTGAAGAACGGCCTGGACCGAGAGCCCGAACCCACTACCAGGCAGGCCGACCTACCGCTTGTGCATGCCAATGTGCGCGGGCCTTCGTACTACCACTGAAACTGAAAGGGAGTCTATATGCTGCATCATCCCACTGTCGACAAACTGCACGCGCTGCACCTGTCCGGCATGGCGGCGGCGCTTGCCGAACAACAGTCCCAGGACGGCATTGACCGGCTGGGCTTTGAAGAACGTCTGGGGCTGCTGGTCGAGCGTGAATCCAGTGAGCGCGACTCGCGACAAACGGCGGCCCGGCTGCGCCGGGCCAGACTGAAGGTCCCCGACGCATCGCCTGAGGACATCGACTATCGCACAGCCCGCGGACTGGATCGCGCGCTTACCGCCCGACTGCTGACCGGTGAGTGGCTTCGGGAGAGTCAGAATCTGATTCTGGTTGCCCCGACCGGGCTCGGCAAGAGTTGGTTGGCTTGCGCCTTCGCTATCCAGGCGTGCCGTCAGGGGTTCTCCGCCTGCTATCTGCGCGTGCCGAAACTGAACGAGGAACTAGCGATCGCACACGGCAGCGGGCGCTACGCGCGGTGGCTTGCACAACTGGCCAAGACTGATCTCGTGATTCTCGACGATCTGGCAATGGCGCCGCTGACCGATTCCGCGCGGCGCGATCTGCTTGAGGTTCTTGACGACCGTCACGGGCACCGTTCCACGCTCGCTACCTCCCAGATTCCGGTGGACCATTGGCATGAGGCGATCGGCGAACCCACCGTCGCCGACGCGATCCTTGACCGGCTGGTGCACAACGCTCATCGCATCACGCTCGAGGGCGAATCGCTGCGCAAGACGCGCAGCCGATTGACCGCGAAGCCGCAGTCCGAGTAAAAAGGTAAAGGTCCCGCGTCGCTGCGCTCCGTTTGTTCGCGATGGCGTGGAATCCTTGTTCGCTTTGCCGTGGAATTACGATTCACTTTGCTCTGGAATGGCTGTTCTCTTTGCGTGGAATACGCACCACATATAAGAGAGCGAGGCATCGACCGACCAATGCTTGTTGATATTATAGGAAAGCCCGGCGTTGATGACCGGCGCAAACGAACTGCTCAACTTGGCTTTCGTCGGTCCCTCAAGGGCGGTCCCATAGCTTGGGGAATACAGGAAACTGCCGCTGGACATCGCCGAACTCAACTTCACACCGCTGTACCAGACATACGATCCACCGGCGCCGAGATAAGGCCGCAGGCGGCTCTGCGCGTCGTTGAAGTAATACTTCAGCAGCAGGGTCGGGCTCCATTCGTAAGCGGTCCCGATCTGCCCGAGTGACGAGAGCGATCCGCTGCCGGACAGCGTGAACTTGGGCGGCACGCCAAGCACGGCCGTGGCGGCGATGTGATCGGTAATGAAATACGTCGCTGTCAGGCCGAACGTGTCCGCGTTGTCGACCGATGCCCCCGTACCGGTTTCGGTCGTGCTCGTGCCAAGGGCACTGACCGTCAGCGGCTTGCTCGAATCCTGTGGCGCCAGATGAAACCAGCCGAGGTTCGCCACGATGTCGCCCGCGCTCTGTGCGTGAGCCGCCATACTGATCCACAACGTGGCCATCACGCTCATCACGCCCAATGCTCGTTTCTGCATGCTCACGTCTCCTCCGTTTTATCCGATCCTGTCAGTGGATCTGGAGAAGATTCTATGCGAACGATCGTACGAATAACCCCCTCTACGCTTGAGCAATACTTCTGGAATCTGGTAAGAATCCGAAACCCGATTTGCTGCCCTTCTGGCATCGCACAGCGGACGAGGTATGAACACCGAGAGACGGTTTTAGTCCAGAGAACGCATCTCATCGCATGATGTTTTACGCAGGCGGTCAAATGACCCAAGTAGCCGGTCTACCGTTTTAGATTGCTTCGGGCGGCTTCATGCCGTTATCTGATACACGAGAACGTTTGCCAGGCGCGAACCGATTACCGGCTCGAATGGGCTCGTGTGTTCACAACCGGTAACAACCTCCGGCCCTCTGCGAGACAGGCGCTTATCTTCGCAAGAGTTTTTCGAACCAGCCCTCTCTTACGCCTACAATACCCCCCGATCCATCCCGAATTCGCGATACCGCCCTCAACCCACCACGCGCTTTTACTGGTCCACAGGCAGCATGGTCACTGAAACCTCATCCTCCGATTCCCTCGCAGTCGCCCAGCGCGTACGCGACCTGATGAATCGCCACGGCATTGGCAAGCGGCAGCAGACAGCCGAGCTTTGCCGCATCCTCGACCTCAGTTTCTCGCAGGGACATCGCAAGCTACGTGGCAACAGCCCATGGACGCTTGCGCAGATCCGCCGCGTGGCCGACGCGTTCAGCGAGCCTGCCCTGCAACTCTTCGACGCGAAGAACGCCGACGTAGACGACACCGAAGGCACCGCCCAGGATGCCGTCCTGATGCTTGGCGCTATCCAGATTCCCTGTGTTGCGTGGATTGGCGAAGCGCTGGAGCCGGGCAGCCGTCCGGATTTCATTGCACAAAACATGAACGGCCGCTGGCTCGTGACGACGCACGAAGGCGTGCTGCTGCACGCCGCGCACGATGTCCACAAGATCGAGATCCAGCCGCGCCGCACGGACATGGACAAACCGCTGATCGCGGTCGTGGACGACGATCAGACCTCAGCCGACAACCTGCACGACTATCTCGAACGCAGCGGTTTCACGGCGGTCGCGCTGTATGGTCTGGAAGGGTTCTCGCAAGCGCTGCAGACACAAGTGTTCGACGCGGTCGTGATCGACTGGCTGTTCGGGGCGCATACGTCGGCCGACGCGATCCGTGCCGTGCGCAACTCCGACAACCCCGATGCGCCCATCTTCGTATTGACGGGCGAACTGACGACCGGTAAGGCAAGCGAGTCGGAAATCAGCGACATCATCCAGCGCTACAACGTCACATGCTTCGAGAAACCGGCGCGCATGGCAATCCTGGTGGCCGACCTGTCGAAGCGCTTGCAGCGGGCCTGATCCTCGACACCGCGCACCGCTCAATGTATTCGCCGCGTCGCCGATAACGCCCGCGCCAAGGCGCTTTTCAGCACTTCATAGCGCACGGGTTTGAGCAGGTAATCGAAGAACAGGATGGCGGCGCTAGGGTCGACCAGATCCGGTGCGTAGGCACTCACCGCGATCACAGGCAAGCTCGCGCCCGCTGCCCGCCTTGCCCGGTATTCATTCACGAACGAGTACCCGTCTTTGCCCGGCATATGCAGGTCGGCGAGGATCACATCGGCCTGATTGTTCTCGAGCCACGCGAGCGCACTGTCCACATCGGGCATTGCCACGCTCGAATAACCCAGGTGCGTCAGCATTTCAGTCAGCGACTCGCGGATCGAATCGTGGTCGTCAATCACCAGCACGCGTGCTTTCTTCAATGGCGGCAAGTCCGCCGGCGCTCGCTCGCGCTCGGGCATTCGCGCCACCGGTGCGGCGGGCAAACTCACGCGAAACGCCGCGCCCTGACCGACGTCACTCGAGACGTTGACCACGCCCCCCAGCAATTCGACCAGTCCGCGCACGACGGCGAGGCCCATGCCGGCGCCATCGAAGCGCCGCGTGCTCGATGAATCGAGTTGCGTGAATTCCTTGAAGATCAGCGGCAACTGTTCGCGCGCAATCCCGGGACCGGTATCAATGACAGAAATATCAAGCCTTTCGAGCGAGCGTTCGAAACGCACATCGATAGAACCGGAGTCGGTGTACTTGATAGCGTTCGTCACCAGGTTGGTCACGATCTGACGCAGCCGGTGCTGGTCCGATTCCACCAGACCCGCCTCGCCCGCGAACTGCCCGCGCAACGCCAGGCCCTTCGCCACGGCCGCCGGGGTATTGGCGTCCACGATGGAGTCGAGCAGTTCCATGGGATCGAATACAGTCAGCCGCAATTCAAGCTTGCCGGCGCCGAGCCTCGCGAAATCTGTCAGGTCGCGCATCTGTGCCTCAAGATGGCGTGCGCCGGTCTCGAGCCGCTGGATGATCTTGCGATCGCTTTCGCTATGCAGGTTTAGTTCCAGCAGTTCCACCGATGACACGATGGCATGCAAAGGCGTGCGCAGCTCGTGGCTGATCATGCCAAGGAAAGCGTCCTTCGCCTGCGATGCCTCGCGCGCCGCGCGAGTTGCCTGATGTTGCGCTTCGAGCGCCGCGCGTTGCTGGTGAATCAGCCGCGAGCGCCGATAGCCGTTGAGCAGCAGCATGGCGGTGGCCACCATGGAAAGCATCGCGAGCAGCATGCCCGCGGCAAACAAATAACGCCGCTTCGAAACGAAATCACGCGCAATGTAATCACGCTCCGCCACGTCGACCACGCGGCGTCCGTTCGCCAGTTCGTTGACTGCATCCTGGTTCTGCCGCAATACGCCAATGATCTTCAGCGTGCGCCCGGGGTCCCTGCTCAACAAATCGATATCCGGGTCGATAGACTCGAGCGCCGCGTCCAGTTGCCGAAGGATCTCCTGTTGACGGCTTCGCAGGGTGCCGCCATCGGAGAGCATCGCGGTAGAAGCGGTGACAATGGCGAGCTTCGATTCAAGCACCTCGAACCGGAGCTGGATCTCGTCGGTATCGGCATCGATCCCGCTGCGATACAACAGAATCTGGTTCGCAAAGCGGCCGTACGCAATCTGGAATTGCGCACCGTCCCAGTAGAAACCGTCGTACGGCAAGGTGAGTTGCTGCGTGGTCTGGTTGGCCAGCAGGACGGAATACAACACGTAGCCCACGCCGCCCAGCGGCGGCGCAATGGCTGCCGCAACCAGCATCGCAACCTTGAAACGGCGAAGCGGCCCACGCATCATTTCACGACCATCGCTTTTATCTGCCACACGAACTTCGCCTCTGCGGCCGATCCACTCAACTCGGACGGATACGCGTCGCGCGGATAGATCAGGAACAACGGACCAAAGTTGCTGACGGTCAGGCGCACGCCATTCCTGCTGTAAGCCAGAATTGCGCCATAGCGCTCAGCTTCCCTGGCGCTCACCGTGTATGAATAATCGTCGATCGTGCGCAGTTCGATGCTGTCGGCGCGTGCGTCCACGAGCTTCAGCACGTCACCCAGCAGCGGCCCGGAGAAGGTGGACTTCGGCGTCCAGGTGGTCGAGGTTGTGATCGTATGGACCGGCAGCTTCAGCAGCTCGGCTTCGCTGATGTGATAGACGCTATGGTCCGGGTCGTTGGTGCGCCCGATCATTCCCTGCACGTCCAGCGCCAACGGAGCCGCGCTGGCGGCCGGCGACAACAAAGCAAGCAGCGAAGCCGCGAGCGCTCTCAGGATCCGCTGCTGTGTCATGGCGGCGGTCAATGCTGTTCGTCAAAGGCATGTGCCGCACGCTCGGACGCCACCACGATCAACTTCATGGTGGCGCGCGTCGCGCCGACAAAGAACTTGCGCGCGACCTGTTCGTCGAAGCTGTCGAAATCGACTTCGGTCAGGATCACGCAAGGTGCCGACTGCCCCTTGAACCGATAGATCGATTCAAGCAACACATCACCTTCCCTGTATTCCGGATTCCCGAACAAATCGTAAGTGCCCGTGAAACTGCGCAAGCGATGCGGCCCGAGCTGGTCGACCGAAGTCAGCACCGAGCCTTCGCGTCCGCGAAAGGACAACACCGCAATGTCCTGCTTCCGGTAACCGAGCGCCAGCGCCTGAGTGATCGCTCGCTTGGTCGCCTCGATCACTTCGTCGGGGTGGTCGTTTTCGTAGGTGGAGAGACTGACTTCGGAACCGTCGAAGGGACTGCCCGCATCGAGACGCACGTCGCGTCCCACGATCCGCCGGATGTACGCCAGCAAGTCGCGGGGACTGCGATAGTTCGTGGTCTCGCGCAACGTGGTCCAGCCGGGCAGCGGCACGGGGTCGCGGAAATACAGGTTCTGCATCGGATCTTCGAGCCACCACCACGCGCCGCCCGGCTTGAGCAACCGGGCCAGCGCGTCCACCCAGGCCGCCTGGAAATCCTGGCCTTCGTCGACAATCAATACGTCGAACTTCCAGTGCTCCGCAATCTCGACGTTGGCGAAACGCTCCTCCAGCGTGGCGAATACGTTCGGCTGGCTGAAATCCGGCGGGATGCCGGCATCGCGCGTCACGCTTGCGCTCAGCTGGTGATAGTTGGCAATGCGCGCTTCGGGCGGCGCGACCAGGCGGATGTGATCGGCGAGCGGCCGGTTGAAACACACGTACAGCACGCTGCGTCCCAACGCCACCGTGTCGCGCATGACCTGCACCGCCAGTTGTGTCTTGCCCGAGCCGGCCGTACCGATCACGCGCAGCCTGAACGGCTGGAATTCGAGCCGGCGCGCCCACGTGGCGAGCCCCCCCGAGAGCCGGGTGACGAGCATGTCGGCCTGACCGACCAGCGCGTTGGTATCGGGTGTGAGGGCGAGTTCATCGGAGAGAAAGTGATGGATCCGCGCAGACGCTTCGAAGCGCGCCTCGTCAGGCGGCAGGATATCCAGCACGACAGACGGCAGCTTCGCTCGGCGGCTGGCGTCGACAATGCGCGCTTCGGGCACGCCTGCAATGGACGCGTCCTTCACCGTGTAGTCAGGGCAATACAGCAGCTCCTCTATCCGGTAGGTGCCCGCGCCGAATGCGGCCGTGAAGCGCCGGTGCAAGTTCTCGAGCGTCCGTGCAAGCTGGATCGCGACGTTGCGCTCTTTCTGCATGTAGACCTTCATCAGGCCCGCGGGCGTCTCACGCAGGAATCCCGCCTTCTGTTCGATGACCAGCACCCGGCCCGACGGCGCGACCACGACGAAGTCCGCTTCCCCGAACACCGAAAAACCTTCGTTGATCCGGGTCCAGTGAACGCCGTGGTACACGGTGTAGTCGTCGGGGAGTTTTGCGAGCAGCGCCAGCGTGTCGAGTTCACGCACGGCAGCGCCGGTCGCTTCCATATTCTTCCAGTCGTCGGGGACGATTCGAGCCATGCTTCGCCTTCGCGCCTAAGTGCGTATCAATGCGTGTGAGTGCGTGTAAGAACCGGAAAAACCCTGATTCAAGCAGGAGCCCGGTAACCAGCGGCCATTGTACGCAAGCCGCAGGGCTGTCTCCGGTCGCGTCCCGGGTCAGTCCGCAAAATCGTATTTTCCGCCACGCTGCAACGCTCGCTGATAGGCCGGACGCTCGTGAATGCGCTTTACGAACGCCGCTACATGGGGAAGCGTCTTCGCGCCCGCACGCTGAGTTCCGGCTTCGAGCGGGAAGCTCATCTGCACATCGGCAGCGCTAAAGGAATCGCCGGCGAACCATTCGGACTTCGACAGCTCGCTCTCTATGAAGCCGAAGTGCAGTTTCAATTGCGGGTCGATGAAACTGTCCTGCATGGTCCGCGCGATGCGGCGCGCGATAGGCTTGACGAAAAACGGCATGGGCGCGCTGGCGATGCGCAACGCCACCAGCTTGAGCAACAGCGGCGGCATGGCGGAGCCTTCGGCGTAGTGCATCCAATAGTTGTAGCGGATGCGTTCAGGCGTGGCCCCATGCGGGGGCGAGAAACGCCCTTGTCCGTAACGTTCGTTCAGGTACTCCATGATCGCGCCAGACTCGGCGATCGTCTGGCCGTCGTCCGTGATGACCGGAGACTTCCCCAGCGGATGCACAGCGCGCAACTCGGGCGGCGCGAGCATGGTGTTGGGATCGCGCTGATAACGCTTGATTTCGTAGTCGACGCCCAATTCTTCCAGCATCCAGAGCACGCGTTGCGAACGGGAATTGTTGAGGTGGTGAACAATGAGCATGGAAGATTGCCGTAGGGGTTTAAATCCGGGGTTGAAGTCCAGTCACAAACGCGCCAAGAATACAACATGGCTGCGTATGGGCGTTCGTATTCACACCGAGGCAATCCTCAGTTTAGTGTCGAATTCGTGGGGTAAGGCCCGCTTTGTGCAACACGCATGAACGAACGCGATTTGCCGTTCTTTGCTTTTTCTCGTTTCCAGATCAAAACAACGCAAAAGGACAATTCAATGACCCTGGTTATTTATCTGTTGGGCTGGCTGATACTGATTGGCGGCGTGTCATGGGCGCTGGTCGCCATGCATGTGGCGCAACACACCATCATGATTGTCGACGTGATCTTGCTGGGCATTGCAGTCATCACCGGCGCCACCCGCGCGCGCAACCGCGACCGGTCATAAGACCGCAATCAAGTGTCACGGGCGCGCGGGACGTACTCGTCCTGCGTGTACCGGCGGCGAGCTGCGCATATAACGCTAACTAGGACAGCACGCGCGCGCTAAGCGACTGTTGAATCAGCCTCACGAGTTCATCGGGATGCGCGGGTTTTGTCATGAAGTGCTGGAACCCTTCGCCGATGCTTCGCAGCCGGTATTCGTCTCCGTCGTGCCCTGTCAGGGCTATCGCTATCGATGGCGTCAGGTTGCCTCGAATCTCATGGTCACGCAGGCGCTGGATCAGGTAAAAACCATCCATCATCGGCAAGTCGATGTCGCAGATAACAGCGTCGGGCAACTCCCGGATGACTGTCTCGGCGCCCTCTTCAGCGTCCGCCACGGCGACGACTTCCGCGCCTTCCTCCTCCAGCAGCATTCGCAGTGACTCTCGGCTCTCCAGGTCATCTTCGATCAGCACAATCCTGGTATGTCCCAGTCTCGCTACTTCATTCATCATTATCTTTTCTAACAGCCCAAACAGGATTCCGGTGCCGATGTCGCGGTTCTCGCGTCTCACTCACTGCGCAGCTTGCGGCACGACGGCATGAGATCCATGCGGCACCGTGTGATCTGCCGCGCGCGCCGGTGTCGAACGTCGCGCGGGTTAAATATTCGACGGGCGCAGTATGCCTCATTGCGCGGTCGAACAAACTTGCAGCAATAAACAGACCGAGCGCAGAAACTGCATGAGAAACCACGGCGAAAGCCCCTCTGCGCGAGGCCTTGCGCAAACCCTAGTGGGCTCGTGACAGGTCTGCGCGAAGTCGCGCGCCGGTCCGCATTTGGCGCCGCGCGTGTAATTTTTTACCCGGCGCGCCGTTTTGAAAGTTCAGACGTATCGACACCTATATCAAAGTGAAAGCTTGGCTGCAGTGTGTGTCGAATGCGGTACCACCTGATGCGAGCGCAACAGCGCGCGATATTCGGTCGGCGTCAGGCCCACGGTCGCCTTGAACTGTCGCGTGAAAGCACTGTGGTCGGTGTAGCCGCATAACGCCGCTACGTCGGTTACCTTGTCGTGCGTGAAAAGCAGCGCCGTGGCCGCATCGAGCCGCGTCTTGAGCAACACCTGACGCGGTGTCAGATGAAAAACCTTGTGGAAATAACGCTCTAGCTGGGCGATCGACATGTTCGCCATCGCCGCCAGATGCGGCATGTTCAGCGGCTGCACAAAGTTGCTCTGGATATGCTGGACGACGGCCGCGAGCCGACTGTAAGCCGGATGCGTCCCTTCGTCCGCCTGCAGGTCGCGCGAGATGCCGGCCAGGCCAACGACCGTGCCGTGCGCGTCGTGGAGCGGCTGCTTCGACGTCATGCACCAGCCCGGTTGGCGCGCGGGGTAGAGATGCAATTCGAGCTGGTCGATCATCGGATTGCCCTGCGCGATGATCGACTGGTCCTGCGCCGTGTAAATGCGGCCAAAGCGTTGCGGGAAGACTTCTTCCGCAGTCTTGCCGAGCAGCCCCAGCTTGTCCTTCAGGCCGCAGCGCGAAGCCAGCGCCCGGTTCACCAGGGCATAACGCGCTTGCGCGTCCTTCACGAAAAAAACGATATCAGGCATCGCGTCGAAGACCGGCTCCAGCAGCCTGAAATGCTGCAGCATGGCCTCGAGCGTCGCGGCACCTGCGGGCGCCTGCAGCGTGACGTGCAAGGCGGGTGGAGCGGCGCCGTGTTCGCGCTCAGCATGCGCCGGACGGTCCGTCGTAATGGTCATTCGCGTCTCGCTGGCGTCGTCGGAGTCCGCAAGTGCCGACCATGCCACGTATGCCGCGTGGATGGGCGCGCACCGCGCTGCGCCCGATTATAAAGGCGAGAAGCGTCTGTCAAAATTGGGAATGACGACAGGAAGGCTTGAGGCAATCAGAGAACGACGGAGGAGGTACACGCAGCGCGCATGTTGCACTGACGAGACTGACGACATCCCGGTCCGGCGCTCAGGCCGCCGGGATACCCCAGGCGAACGGGTCGGTGCTGTCGAAGCAGAGTCGGCCTTGCGCCATGATGTGCGCGTGTCCGGTAATGGTCGGGATTACCACCTGACTCGCAAGTTCGCCCGAGCGCCTGTAGCTTGCCTCGAACACGCTGCCAATGATGCTTTCCTGCCGCCATACCTCGCCCTCGGCCAATTTATTGTCGGCGGCCAGACAGGCGACCTTCGCGCTTGTGCCTGTGCCACACGGCGAACGGTCGTAGGCGCTGCCAGGACACAGTACGAAATTGCGGCTATCGATACCTGCACGCGGTGAGTCCGCGAACAACTCAATGTGGTCGATCATCGCGGCGCTCTCACCGGTGATGCCTTGCGCCTGCAATGCCTCACGAATGGCATCTGTTACCGCCGTCAGTCGGGTCAGGTTCGTTGCAGCGAGATCCTGGCCGTGATCGGCTACGAGAAAAAACCAGTTGCCGCCCCAGGCGATATCGCCTGTCAGTGGCCCGTAGCCGTCCACATCCACGCGGACCGCTTGCCGGTATCGGTACGAGGGAACGTTGCGCACGCTCACCCGTCCATCCTGATGCAGCGTGGCCTCGACAAAACCCGCAGGCGTCTGGATCCGGTGTGAACCCGGCTGGATCTTCCCCAGGTAAGCAAGAGACACGATCAGGCCGATCGTGCCGTGGCCGCACATGCCGAGATACCCAACGTTATTGAAGAAGATGACCGCCGCCGCACACGCGGGGTCATCCGGCTCGCACAACAATGCCCCCACGATCACGTCCGAGCCGCGTGGTTCGGTGACCACGCCCGCACGCCAGTCGTCGTGTTCAGTGCGGAGATTTTCCAGGCGCTCGGCCAGGGTGCCCCCACCCAGATCCGGTCCACCCGACGTAACAAGGCGAGTGGGTTCGCCGCCCGTATGGGAATCGATGAAGTGTAGGATTTTCATGCTGATATCGTAGAAATTTGGACGTGAGCCGTCTTGGCGACGCTCAGCGAATTTGATGCCGATTTCGGCATAGATGACGTTCTCTTGGTGAACTTGGGAGCACTTGATTATCGTGCGCTCTCGGCCTGATTCCGCTACAGACAAGACCGCCCGGTCCAAAGGACAGACAATCGCGGTTGTGCCGAAATCGGCATCGCAATTGCGCCCAACATGCAAGACAGCCCATTCTGCAATGCTTAGACTGCACTCAATCAATTACTTTTAGGAGAGCCGCCATGGCGCATATCTGGGAAGGCGTAATGCCCGCCGTCACGACCAAGTTCAATGCAGATTTCAGCATAGATCGCGCTTGGACGAAGAAGAATATCGAAGCGCAAATCGCGGCCGGGGTGGACGGCATTATTGTCTGCGGATCGCTTGGTGAAGCGTCGACGCTTTCGCTCGACGAGAAGCTGGATGTGCTGGACATCGGCGTCGATGCAGCCCAGGGACGCGTGCCCGTGTTGCTGACGATTGCGGAAAACAGCACGCTCGACGGTTGCCGCCAGGCCGAACTCGGCGTCAAGCACGGCGCTGCCGGTTACATGGTGCTGCCGGGTTTGCGTTATTTGTCGGACCGGCGCGAAACGCTGAACCACTTCCGCGTGGTCGCCAGTGCGAGTCCCTTGCCGATCATGGTCTACAACAACCCGCTCGCGTACGGCGTTGATGTGACACCGGACATGTTCGCCGAACTCGCCGATGAAAAGAAGCTCGTCGCGATCAAGGAATCGGCCGGCGACGTACGCCGCTTCACCGACCTCATCAATGCGGTCGGCGATCGCTACGCACTCTTTTGCGGTGTCGATAACCTCGCGATGGAAGCCTGCCTGATGGGCGCGCATGGCTGGGTGGCGGGGCTGGTTTGCGCGTTTCCTGCAGAGACCGTGGCAATCTTCAAGTTGCTCAAAGCCGGGCGCCTGGAAGAAGCCCGCACGATCTATCGCTGGTTTGCGCCGCTGCTCGCGCTCGACGTCTCGGCCAAGCTGGTGCAGAACATCAAGCTCGCCGAAGCCATGGTAGGTCTGGGCACCGAACCGGTCCGGCCGCCGCGCTTGCCGCTGGCCGGCGACGAACGTCTCGCGGTGGAAGCGTTGATCAAGCGTTCGATTGAAACCCGGCCGGTATTGCCGACGTTCTAAATCGAGTTTTACCGCGGCGGCTCTGGCTTGTTCCCATTCAAACAAGACGGTAGTCGCCGATGTTTTACTGCTGACCGATACTGACCGATAGCGCCCCTCTTGATCCGCCAGCCGGAAAATACGAGCCTGTCCTGGCTCCCCTGTCCTGGCTCCCCTCGCCCAACGCGTTGCTGCCTGGACATACAAGCAGCCTGTCCGCGAACGCTCCCAAGCCTCAAAATCAGCCAAGTACCGTCGAACCTCCAAGACAAAAAACAGGCATTCATTATATTCTATGAAATATCACGGTACTATTCTTTTACCCCCGATTATTCATCTTGCCTGAGCAAAGAAACCGATCCAATCATGCATCTCGAGGATTTACCCATGTCCGGGCAACAGGCATCGACACCCCACCCTCCCGCTTGCGTCCCGCTGAGTCACGACCTGTCGGTCGCCATCACGCCGCTCAACTCGGCGCGCAATCCTGAGCGCACAGAAGCAATCAGGGAAGTGGTCGATGCATTCCGGAACCTGCGCGCAAGCGTCGCCCGTTTTGTCCTCATGCTCGAGGACATGCGCGGTAATGCCCGCTCCCTCGAATCCACGACCGGCCAGCCGCTCGGCGAGCTTTTGTCTTCCCTTGAAGTTCACGCTCGCGCGCTCGATTTCGGCCGCCTCGACGACCTGACGTTTGCCATCGAAACCGCCAGAACGGCTGAGCAGCAGCGCGATCAGGTATTTCTGGCCGCGCCCGGCAGCGGCACGGCCAGTCTTCAGCAGGTTGCGCGAAGTCTCGAACGCCTGGACGCCACCTTCGTTGGCTTATGCGTCGAGCACGTGCTGGAGCGGCACTATCGCGACCGTGCGAGCAGCGACGTGTCTGCGTGAACGTCGGCGCTCCATAAGCCAGAACTACCAGGACCACCGGGCATTGATTTCGTCAAAGCAACCGTCCAGATTTGGACCGTTATATTCAATGATATATTTCGATATCCGTTCATCGAGCAGGCTAAAGGCCGTTGTCTGTTCAGCCGTTTGACATCCAGATCGATTCGAGGTGAATGTGCAATCCGTGCCCCCCTTCCGCCTTGCCCGCACGCCGTCCACTGAATCGACCAGCGCTGCGGGTGCTTATACCGGCGCTCACGCCGGCGCGGCGGATGCTTGCTGCGCGCCTACCGACGCAGAGCTTCGCAGTCCGCGCCGCCGGGCGCGTCTGTCAGATCTGGATTCGCATTTGCATTGCTCGGTCATCGGCACATGCCTGAGCACGAACGAGCTTAGAAAACTCGTGCCGAAGTTTACGGATCTCGATCGGCAGCACGCGACGGATCTGGAAATTCATCACGCCGCAGTGGAACTCGCCATAGAAGGTGGCACGGGCGCCAAGGCTCTGCAGAAGGCGCTCGATGCCCGTTACTCGGGCGCCGTGCGCCGCTTCGAAGCGGCAAAAAATCCTGAAGCCCTGCTGGCGCTCTGGAAAGACGCGCTCAAGAGCGGCGATATTCCGCCGGCATACTGGGCATTGATGACGCATCCGGAAGCCGTCATGAGCGTGCGCCAGACTGCGTTCGGCGACCTGCACATGTTGTCCCATCTGGTGGGCGCGGCCAACCGCGCCGACATCCGGCGCCTAGTTGCACTCGAAGAAGAAAATGCGGCGCTCAAGGACAAGATGGAGCGGCAGCAAAACAAGCTGCTCGAATTGACTACTGAGCGCGACGCGTCACTAAGCCAATTGAGCGCGCACGTGGCCGAGTTGTCGGCGAAGGCAGACCGCACACCGGATACGTCTGAAGCAGGTCTGGAGGCTGAAGTCCAGGCGTTGCGCGAGGCACTGGCTGCGCGCGACGAACGTCTTGCGATTCACACCAGCCGCCGGGAAACCGCCGAGCAACGCGCGCTCGATGAGCAGCGCCATGCGCAGACCTTGAGCCAGCGGCTGGACGATACCATTGCGATGCTCAACGTAGTCCAGGCCGAATGCAACGCGCTGGAGCAGGCGCTGGTGGCTCAGGGCAGCGAAACCGGCTCGAAGACCGACGATCTCACTAACCTGAGCGGCAAGCGCGTGGTTTATGTGGGCGGCCGACCCGGTTCGAACGCCGCGTTAAGGCAACTCGTTGAGTCGGCGGGAGGCGATTTTGTCGTCCACGATGGCGGCATAGAAGACCGCAAGGGCATGTTCGCCGCTGCGCTCCCGCGAGCGGACATTGTCGTGTTTCCGGTCGACTGTATAGACCACGACTCCATGCATCTGCTCAAGCGCGTGTGCGATCGTCATCAGGTCGACTATCACCCGTTAAGAACCGCGAGCGTCGCAAGCTTCGTGGAATTGATGACACGGCTCGGCCGGGCGTCGCCGCAACCCGGTAATACGCCACCAGCGTCCCGGTTTTGCCTGCGGCACGGCTAAGCCCTTGCGCCTCACGCTTGCTGCGGCAAGCACGATGATCAGCGCTTGATCAGCCTGGTCAGCGCGGAAATCTGCGGCGCGCAGGTCTTGGCCGCTTCTGCTTCAATCTCACGATAAAGCCGCACGATCTTTTCACCAACCGGCGTCAGCACGCAACCACCTCCCGCTGAACCACCCGTTTCCGAAGACGTTGCAGGCTCCTTGAGCGTGCGGTTCAGTTCGTCGATAAGCAACCACGCACGCCGATACGACATGCCCAGGCTGCGCGCGGCAGCCGAGATCGAACCGTGCTCATGCACGGCCTCGAGCAAATCTATTTTCCCCGGGCCGATTGCCACGGCATCCGCCTGGCGAATGCGCATGCGAAAGCGCACCTCAGGCTGACGGGATAAGGACGGAGTCGCTGGATCTTTCACGGATTTAGCCATGCGCGAAAGCATACACGAGGCCGACAGGCCCATGCATCCACGACATTACCGGTGCATGAGCAAGCCGCGGTGCTCAGGCGCAGTGCACGAGCGCAGTGCTTAAGATTCATCGCCGAAACAAAACCCGAAATCTTCGCAGCCCGGACACCCTGGCGCCGGCTGCGGCGTCCGTCCGAGCGACAGCGCAAGTTCTCGCGCGAGAAATTTTTTCCAGCGCATTCCATCGATATTGCGTGCCACCAGCGCCGGGAAATACCGGCTGAGCATGTCAGTGACTTCGTCACGCCCGCTTAGTCCGAGATCGCGCCACAGATGGTCGGGCCGCAAGCACGCATGGGCGATGATCGACGCGAGGCAGTCCGCGTCGGCCATATCGGCGGCGCTGCTCGCCCGGACATGACCCTGCAGGAAGACCACAAGCTCGCCGATGAATCCGACCTGCTCTTCCGAATGGATAGCCAAATCCGCCCTTGGCGGTTGCATTGCGCCAAAGTGCCGGCCATACAGCGAGGCAAATTGTTCCAGCGATAACCCAAGCAGAGAAGGGTCGCTGTGCGCAGCAAGCAAGGTGGCGAACAACGCGGTGCCGGGGGTATCAGGGGCAGACGATGCAGCCAGCAACTGGGCACGTGTCACGAGCAAATGTGTCATTGCCGGGTACCGGGGAAATGGCTCGAGGAATGGCTCGACGGTATAGCCGATCGCGGGATGTCACGGGAAGGATCGACTCAAAACCAGTATGCCACGCGCAGTTCGGAGTCAAGCCCGTGTCTCGCGCCAGGAAGCGCTTGCCGCAACGGGCTTCGGAGGTTTACCCGGTATTAAAACGTCAAATCAGGCCGTCAAGACCCGCGCTACGATCCGCACAAGCCGCTTCACATGACGGGGGGCAGGGAGAATATCCGCGCCTGAAAACAGAATGGGGACGCCATCCTCGGTGCTAAGCGAGCGGCCTCCGCATTCATGGGCAACAATGACACGCTCACCCACGGGCGTATTGAATAATTCGTGCCATGAAAAGGTGACCGCGTAGCCATCGTGCGCGACCGCAATGAACACTGTGCGCTTGAACTCGCCCTTAGGCTCGGGGCGCAGTCCGGCTTTCATGATCAGGTCTTTCAGCAACACTCCGCGATAGGTGTCGACGCTGCGGATAAACCGGTTCGTCGTGTAGCACCGCAGATCGAAAGGATCGGCGACTACGTTGGGTTGCTCCCTGAATTCCGCAAGATCAACGGTCAACGGTCGCTGGAAATCCCCTTCAAGCGATATGACGGCTTTCGCAGGGGTTTCGAGCGCGACTGCGTGGGAATCGGCATCACTCGCATCACTCATTTCTCATCCTCCAGGGGCCGGTTTCAGGCGGCTTGTCCGGCATTATATCCACGCGAATATTACGCTGCTGTCACAGCCGGCAAGTCAGTGCGCGAACAATAGGCAACATACCAATTCGCGCATGTGGCCGCCGGGATGGCACTAAGCGATATATTGGTGGCCTTGGACCCATGCACTGACAAGGAAAATACGATGCCCCAGCGTCTCACCCGCTACGCGCTAACGCTTGCAAGCACCTTGAGCGCCGCTGCGGTCATCGCGCTATCCGGTTGCAGTTCAGCGCAGATCGTAAGCGCGCCGCAGCGCGTCACCCTGGATGCACGGGCAAATGGCATCGCGATCCGTCCGGCTGACGGCACGATCTTCATCACCGACGACAAAACCAACAGCGTGCTTTCATCGCCTGACGGCAAGACATTCACACCGTTTGCCGCCATTCCCGTGGTCACCGGACAAGGCAATGCACTAAGCCAAGTGAGCGCCGCGGATACCGGTTCGCTACTGGTCGGACGATTCGGATTCGGCACCGCGGGCGCCGTGTTCGACATTGTCGCAAATGGGTCCATCTCCCCGCTGTCAGGTACCGATCCAATACGGCGAAGGCTGGGACTTGCTGCCATTGGAACGGGAAAAATACTCTCGACCTGGTTCGTCAAGAACGGCAATAGCCCGGCAACGGGCGGCCTCAGCCTGATCACCTACGATGTTTCAACCCACGCCGCGTCCGAACGCAACCTGTTGACCGGATTGGCGAAACCCGTCGGCATAGCCGTACAAGGCGACGTCGTTTTTATATCGGATCAGGCTGACAACATGATCCTGAAGACCAGCCTGTCCGGACTGATCAACCGCGCCCAGGCCAACGGCCTGAGCACAACGGTGATCAAGATCAACGGACCCGACCTGTTGACCATCGATTCAAACGGCACGCTCTATACAAAATGCAACGTGACGGCGGTCTGCCGAATAAGCCCCGATGAATCGGTTGTCGTCATCGCCAACGATTTCGAGGATGCCCGCGGTGTCGCTATCGATCCGGCGCATCACCTGTTGTACGTCATAGACCGGCCGAAATCCGCTGACAGCGCCAGTATCCTGCGAATCATTCCACTGAACTGACGAACTGGGGAATTGACGCCACGCACGTTGATGAGAAGGCTAGTCGTCCACGCCGATAATCACGCTCGACGCCTTGAAAATCGCCGTGGCCGTTTTCCCGCTGGCGAGAACCAACCGTTGCGCGCTTTCGTTTGTGACAATAGCGGCAATCTGCGCGCCGCCTGCCACGGTAATAATGACTTCGCTGTTGACAGCACCTGTGGTCACAGCCAACACCGTCCCGGCAAAGCAGTTCCTCGCCGATACCTGGCTATCCGCCACATCAACCATCACGATGACCGACGATGCCTTGACCAGCGCGAACGCAGCCTTGCCGGCGGCCAGTCCGAGCGATGCAGCGCTGCCATGCGTGATCACGGCGACAATCTCCAGGCCGTCATTGGCGCGCAGCAAGATCTCATCATTGACTGCACCATGCTTGACGTCCACCACTTCACCGACAAATTGATTTCGGGCGCTTGTTCGCATATTCATCTCCGGTTGCGGCGTCCTTGAAAGGCTTAAATCACCCGGATCTCAGGACGCACGTTGGCTTGGGTCACCTGCATTGCAGGCAGGCCACAAGTGTATCCGCACCGCGCCCCCCGCTTGAAATGAAAAGCCGCGCAAAACATGTCGATGGCGTTAGCGAACAAGTCAG
Organism: Caballeronia sordidicola; assembly: GCF_002220365.1. GTDB lineage: Bacteria > Pseudomonadota > Gammaproteobacteria > Burkholderiales > Burkholderiaceae > Caballeronia > Caballeronia sordidicola_C. The sequence goes on from NZ_MTHB01000223.1 coordinate 52,013, forward strand.
GTCTCGGCGTAATATAGCGCCCTTTATTACGCCTTTTATCAACGTGGAGAATCAGATGATCCGGAAGGTGATGGTGTCGGTTGCGGTCATGGCTAGCGCGCTCTTGAGCCATGCCGCTGTGGCGGACGAAAACGCCGTAAACGTGTTGTATGCCGGGTCGCTTGTCAATTTGATGGAGCGCAGTGTCGGTCCCGCTTTTGAAAAGGAAACCGGCCTGCACTTCCAGGGCTACGCGGCAGGTTCAAACAAGATCGCCAACGAGATCAAGGGCAAGCTGCGTCGCGGCGACGTGTTCATCAGCGCGAGCCCGAAGGTCAACACGGGCTTGATGGGTGCGGACAACGGCGACCACGTGACGTGGTATGTCACGTTCGCCGAATCGCCGTTGATGATCGGCTATAACCCGCGCAGCAAATTTGCCGGCGACTTCAAGACAAAACGCTGGGACAAGGTCTTGCAGGAGCCGGGTATTCGCATTGGCCGGACCGATCCGAAACTGGACCCGAAGGGTGCATTCACCGTCGAGATGGTGACCAAGGCCGCCGATCTTTATCACCAGCCGGATCTGGTCGAGAAGACGCTGGGCGCAGCCGAGAATCCCGATCAGGTCTTGCCTGAAGAAACCCTGGTCGGACGTTTGCAATCCGGGCAGCTCGACGCCGGCTTCTTCTATTCGACCGAAACCTCCGACCTGAAGATTCCGTCCATCCGTCCCGCGCCCGAATTGCAAGCCAAGGCGAGCTATACGCTGACCATTCTTGGCGACGCACCGAACTCGGCGAGCGCCACGCGCTTTGTCGACTTCCTGCTCAGCGCGAAGGGGCGCGAGTTGCTCAAGGAACACGGTGTCGACGTAATCAAACCCGCGATCACCGGTAACGCCCAGGCCATGCCGCCATCCCTTCAGGCTGTGATCGACGCTACTCGATGAAACGCACCGCTGCGCGACCGCTGCCGTGGCTTGGAGCGCTGCTCGCAGTCTATTTGTGCGCCCCGTTCGTCGCGAGCATCCCGCAGGTCGGCGCGGCGGACTGGCACGGGGTCGACTGGAAGAGCACGCTGTCGGCGGCGGCCGTATCGGCGGGCAGCGCGAGCGTGGCGTCGCTCGTCATCTTGTTGGGCGGCGTGCCGCTGGGGTACCTGCTCGCCCGGTCAAATTCGCGCAAGGCGGCGTTGCTAGGTTTTATCGTGCAATTGCCGCTCGCCTTGCCGCCGCTCACCAGCGGCGTCTTGCTGCTGTTCCTCCTTGGCCCCTATAGCTGGGTCGGACAACTGACGGGCGGCGCGTTGACCGACTCGTTCACCGGCATCGTGCTGGCTGAAACGTTTGTCGCGGCTCCGTTCCTGATCATTGCCGCCCGCTCCGCATTCTCGGCCGTCGACCCCATGTTCGAGGACGTGGCCGCCACGTTGGGACATCGTGCCGGCAGCCGCTTCTTTCGCGTCACGCTGCCGGTCGCATGGCCTGCGATCAGCGCCGGACTGGCGCTGGCGTGGCTGCGCGCATTCGGCGAATTCGGCGCGACCGTCATGGTCGCGTATCACCCGTACTCGCTGCCGGTTTATACCTATGTCGTGTTCGGCGGCCAGGGCTTGCCGGCCATGATGCCCTTGTTGTTGCCTACGCTCGCCATTGCCATTGCGTGTGCGGCGTTGTCCATCTACAGCCGCCGAGGCCGTCCTTCGTTGAACTCGGAACTCGTCAACGGCGATGACGCCGACACCCCCACGCTGGCACGTCCGTTGATGGACGAGGATGATCGCCGCCTGAGCATCGTGTTGAAAAAGCATCTTGGCAGCTTCGATCTCGACATCGAATGGGCGCCGAGCACGCGGCGCCTTGCGATCATCGGCACGTCGGGGTCGGGCAAGTCGCTGACGTTGCGCCTGATCGCGGGGCTTGAGGCCGGGCAGACGGCTAGCGTGATGCTGGGTGGAAGCCCGCTCGGAGCCCTGCCGCCCGAAGAGCGCAGGATCGGTTATATGCCGCAAGACTACGGTCTTTTTCCGCATATGACGGTCGCACAACAGTTGGCGTTTCCGCTAAACGCGGATGCGGCGAGCGCCCGGCAATGGGTCGAACAACTGGGCATATCCACGCTGCTTCAGCGCTTGCCGCGTGAACTCTCGTTCGGGCAACGTCAGCGCGTGGCGCTTGCTCGCGCGCTCACGCAGCATAGCCAGTTGCTGCTCTTCGACGAACCCTTCGCCGCACTCGACACCCCGCGCCGCCGCCGTCTGCAGCAATCGTTGCGGGCACTGCAGCGCGAGATATCGGCGGTGACGGTGATCGTCACTCATGATCCAGATGAAGCCGCCCTGCTCGCCGACGAAGTCTTGTTGATCGAGCATGGCCGGGTGCTTCAGGCGGGACCGGTGAGCGATGTGTTCGAGCGCCCCGCTTCAATGCGTGTGGCGGAATTGCTCGGGCTTCACAATGTCGGGCAAGGCCGCTTGATTGAAGCAAACAAGATTGAACTGGGCGCCGAATTACGCTTGGACATTGCGGGTAATACTGCAATCCCGGTGGGACAAACTGTGATGTGGCGGCTGCCTGGGCTTGCGATCATGCCGTCCGATGAAGGTGCGTTCCAGGGTACGGTCGAAGGTATCGAACTGCGGCGCGGAGATCGCTACGCACGGCTGAAAGTCTGCGGTGTGACATTCGATATCCCCAGCGAAGACACTCGCCTGAAGACTGGCACATCACATCGGTTCTCGGTGGATATTGGCAAATTAACTATCTGGTCCATTTGAAGGACAGCGGCGTAGGGTGCGCAAAAAACAAGCCGTCTCGCGACGGCTTGTTCATTTTCAGACACCACGCACGTATCAAGCGGTGGCTTCCTCACGCATGCGCGTTTCATCGACAGTGTCCCCATAAAGATGCAACAGCCGATAGCCGCTCTTGTACACCGGTTGCAAGCGAAAGTGATTGATCGGCTCGATAGTCAGTGCAAGCCTCAAGCGCGACACGTGGCTGTCGATGGTCCGCGTGGACTCGCGAAACTCGCGCCCCCAGACCATTGCGAAGATGTGATCGCGCGACAACACCCGCCCGATGTTTGAGAAAAACAGCAACGCCAGCCGGAATTGCGTACCGCTCAGTTGCACGGGTTGGCCGCGTACGGTGACGCTCTGCTGGCGCGAATCGAAACGATACGGGCCGAGTTCCATGATAGCGGCAGTATTCGCCGGATAGGCGCGCCGCAGCAGCGCTTGTACGCGTGCCGCGAACTCGGCGGAACGCACGGGATGAGTGACGAAGTCGTCCGCACCCGCGCTCAGCGCACGCACCACGTTGCTCTCTCCGCCATCCGCCGAGGCGAACATCACGGGCACGCGCTCGCCAATGCCCGAACGCATCGACTTCAGCAGGTCGAGCCCGGACAAGCCGGTGGAATGCCAGTCGAGGATCAGCATGTCGACCGTGGAACGGGACAGCGATTTCGACATCGACAAACCGTCGCCGAAGGGAATGCAGACATGGTTGAGCCGCTCGATGATCGCGCCGACGACGAAGCGGTGCTGTGGATCGGATTGAAGAATTGCAATGCGCATGATAACGGGACCGGTAACCTGTAAACGGTGACTTCGGGACGTATTGAAAAGACGTTATTGAAGACACCAAAGAAGGTCTCATGACGCTCCACGAGACCACTTCAGACGCGCGAATTCTGCAGAGCGGTACAGGGTTGATCCATCAGAAAACTCTTAAATAGAACGATCGGATCGTCACAAATGCTTTCAATATGTCTCGCGAGGTCACTGTTTGTGCCGACACGTGACGGCCTCGAAACCTTGCGAATAGGTGTGGCACGGACGCTGTGCTACGTGTTTCAAGCGGGCACAAAACGGCGCGCACGGCTCTCGAAAAGTCGTGCATGCATATTTCACGAACCACGGAAACGTCGGACGCTCCGGGTCGATAAGCTGGTCTCCATGAACTCGAACCTTATCTCCCCACGCGCCGGGCTGAGCACACGCCAGGCGTTGATCGTCACCACGGCCAGCATGGGTTTCGTGGTCTCTCAACTCGATGTCACCATCGTCAATGTGGCGCTCGCGAGCATTGGACGCGACTTGCATGCGAGCGTGGCGGGCCTGCAGTGGACCGTCGACGCCTACGCGCTCGCCTTCGCCGCGCTGATGCTCTCGGCAGGCGTGCTCGGCGACCGTTTTGGCGCACGGCGCTTGTTCGCTGCGGGACTGATGTTGTTCGGAGTGGCTTCCGCCGCTTGCGGCTTCGCAACGGACGCGACCCAACTGGTCGCTGCACGCGCATTGCAGGGCATGGCCGCCGCCGCGATGCTGCCCAACTCCCTGGTGCTGCTCAACCAGGCTTGCGGTCACAACGACGGGCTGCGGGCGCGTGCCGTGGGCTTGTGGACGGCGGCGGGCGCGGTGTCGATCGCGGCAGGGCCGATCGTAGGCGGCTTGCTGATCGCCGCGTTCGGCTGGCGCAGTATTTTCTGGGTCAACGTGCCGTTATGCGTGGCGGGCATCGTGGCGACCTACGCGTGGATCGCCGATAAAAAGCCAGAGCAGGAAGCGCGCGGTATGGACTTGCCCGGGCAAGTGCTCGCGACCGTTGCGTTGACAGCCTTCGTCGGCGCGATGATCGAGCTCCGGCCGTTGGGTCTGACGCACCCGCTGGTGATCGGCGGAATTGCCCTGGCAATTCTCGCGGCAGTGGGACTTGTGCTGGTCGAGCGGCGCGCGTCAGCGCCCATGCTGCCGCCCGCGCTGTTTCGGGACCGTACGTTTAATTCGGCCACCGTGTTCGGCATCTGCGTGAACCTCACGTATTACGGCATGGTGTTCGTGTTGAGCCTGTACCTGCAGCGCGTGCTCGGCCATACGCCTTTGGAAGCCGGACTCGCGTTCCTGCCGCTCACCGGCGGGTTTCTGTTGTCGAATCTTGCGAGTGGCGTAGTCGTCGCGCGCTTCGGTTCGCGCTTGCCGATGATCGTCGGCGCGTTGATCGATGCAGCAGGTTTCGCCGCACTCTTTTTCGTCAATGCGTCTACGCCCGTGGTTGCATTGCTGCTGCCCTTCTTGCTGATTCCAACGGGCATGGGACTCGCCGTCCCCGCGATGACGACCGCCGTATTGGGTACGGTTGCGCCGGACCGGGCAGGCACGGCATCGGCGGTACTGAACACCGCGCGCCAAGCGGCCGGCGCGATAGGCGTCGCCGCGTTCGGTGCCCTGGCGAGTCACTCGGCCATGGCGGAAAGCGCGCAGATCGTAATAGGTGTAAAGGCGTCGGCGGGGGTATCGGTGGCGTTGTTGTTATTCGGTGCAGTTCTCGCGTGGCGCGCGGTCGGAAGCAAGCGCGCTAAGGACGATAAAGCGCCTGAGGCGGTATCGTTTAAATGCGGCACGGGGGCCCGCCACTGAGCATCATGATGGCACGCCAAAGGCGAATAGACCGCGCCGGGAACGCTCGTTGCTTATACCGTGAGATATGCACGTCTTGTGCAACGCGCGGTCCGCAGGCCGCTAATGAGGAACTAGACATGTCCACGCCGCCGCCGGACCCAACCTACTTGCCGATCGAACCCGATCCCGACGAATTGCTCGACCCCGATGCACCCCCGCCCCCGGATGATCCCGACTCACCCGACGGTCCGGATTCCGCGACGCCGCTGGTGCCGGCAGATCCGAACAACGGTACACCGCGTCTTTGAGTTCGACATTGCAGATTCAGCAGGAAAAATGCCCGCCTGCGTTCAGCAGGCGGGCATTTTTCCTAGTGTCTTTTCTTGGCCGATGCGGTCCAAATTAAAGATTCGTTGTCAGGATTTCTCCCGATGCCAGCGCTCGTTCAATAAGCCCTTCTTGTTGAGCCTTACGCACGGCTTCGGCAACAAATGTTTCGGGCGCTTCGACTTCAGCTTTGATCGCGCCGATGATTCCCGACGCCTCTATGATCACCAGCGACTTCGCAGAATCCGCCCGGCTGATGATGACGCGTTGCGGACTGCCGCCGTCTGCGATGGTTGCGCAGAACTGCACCGACTTGCCGTCGATGGTTTGCTCGAAAGTTTGAATCATCGCTAGGGTTCGCCTGTAGTAAATGGAAGGTCGAGTCAGGGCACGCATAAAACGTTCCGCACCCTGCTCGCTCCTTGTTTGCCCTTTTATCTATTAAACATCTCGCGCGGCGCAAGTTCAAATTTTTGTAGGCTTGGACCACGCGGGCACTTCTCACCCCATTATTCACGTTTTCTCATCGCAAGAACGAAGTGGCATTCAGCCAAGAATGCCTCAGAGATATTGCGTCGAGTCATAGATCGTTATCGGTCATGTCAGAGGTCCGGCGTGCCACGCGCAGGATTTGTACAAGTGCTGCGACAAGCAGCGCCGCGGCCAGCCACAACGTCGAGTCGTGCAATGTCCGGGTGGCCACCCCTCCAAGGATCGCCCCAACCAGGAAAGATAATCCGATCATGCCGAGCAGGCGAGCCTCGTGCAAAGAGTTGATATCCCGTTTCGGGAGGAGCCCGCTAAACAATGCCTGCGCGGCTCGCCTGAGGTTCCCGGTCGTCATGACCGAGGTGTACGACAAATTTCTCAGATGGGTGAACGACAAGGTCTGGAGAGTAGCAACAAAGGAGATGGACGGTATAAGCCAGGAATCGGCAATTGGGACGACCCCGCTCGCTGCAGTCGTCAGGAATGCGATTTCCAGAAGCAAGCATGCTATTGCCGGCTGACGCGCCCACCGATGCCCGGCCGAAGCCGCGAGCGCCAAAAGATGAACGACAAAAATGGCAAGTACGAACGCGATAAGCGGCGGTACATGCCGCCGTGCCTGCCGCCAATCCGTTTCTGCAAGATTGACACCGAGCAACGCGACGTTTCCTGTCATCGTATTGGCGAAGACGTGCCCGTGCCCGACGTAGGCAAACGTGTCAAGAAACCCACCGGACAGCGTCAGGAAAACCGCGACCGCTGCGTCGCGCTTACCGGCTTCAACGTTCATCATGATTTGGACTCGCTATAACCGGTGTCAATACATGACGTGAGACGCCCGCCTCGATCCGAGCGCATAGCCGTTCACCGGGTCCGCGCGATCAATCATCAATGGCTGCGCCAATGCCCTCGCCATGTCTGTTTTTCTCCAGGCCCGCGAACATCTGCGCTTTCGCATCGAACGCCTTTTGCTGCCAAGTAAAGGCATCTTCGAGATGATCGATCAATGCCTTTTCGGCGGCGGCGGGATCATGCTTGATTAAGGTATCAAGGATCTTTTGATGTTGACGCAACGTAGCTTCACCGACCTTCGGATCGCGCACGGTGATATGGCGAACGCGATCGATCGGCGCCCTAACCACTTCCACAAGTTGCTGAACCTTCGGTAAGCGCGCGGCCTGGCTGACCAGCGCATGGAACTCGTTGTCGTGCCGAATGGCCGCAACGGAGTTGCCACGTTTTATCGCGCGGCGATGGGCTTCATGAATATCTTTCAATTGTTCGAGTTCCTTCTCCGTGATGATTTCCGCTGCCCGACGAATGCTGGCCGTTTCGAGAACCTTGCGGATAAAAGCGCTTTCGATGAACTGCTCCCTCAGCACCGGCGCCACATACGTGCTCGATTGCGCGGCGATCACCACGAGTTCTTCCCGCGCGAGTTGCAACAATGCCTCGCGCACCGGGGTGCGGGAAATACCCAGCGTGTCTGATATCGCTCGATCGTAGATGACTTCCTTCGGTTGCAGGACCATGGTCACGATGGCCTGCCGCAACAGCTCGTAAAGCTGCACCGACAGGCCTTTGGACCGGTCGATCGCATACCCGGGCGGGAGAAGTCGCGCAATGAACTGCTGCGCGTCGTTACGATCTGCTTTCATTTATGACCTGTGCGTTTAGGGCCGTATTGTCGTCGAGCTGAACGGCATACTCAAGGTTTAGGGCAAACCCCGATACGGTTCTTTGGTCCGCGCAACTAATATATTAGTATTCAAGTTGATGGAGGAGGCGGTCAGTGCTCCTTCGCCAATCCCCGACTCGCCAAAAAAACTCCGCGCGCGGCTCGATCGCGTCAATCCTCTGGAGATGAGAAATGCGTACAGCCGAGGTCGCGCAGTCACCCGCTACGGCAACCGTTGCAGGTGCTAGCAAGACGGCCACAACCGTAAGATGGAAAATTTTCTGGCTGCTTTTGCTGCTATCGTCGATCAATTACATCGACCGTGCGTCGCTTTCAATCGCATTGCCGCTGATCTCGTCCGAGTTTTCGCTGACTCCCGCTATGGAAGGCGTGCTGCTCAGCTCGTTTTTCTGGACCTATGCGTTCATGCAGATCCCTAGCGGCCTGCTGGTCGACCGCTACAAATCACGCAACATCATCGGCATGGCCACCATTGCGTGGGGGGTGTGTCAGGCTTTCGCCGCGGGTTGCTTCCATTGGATCCCGCTTCTGCTTACCCGCCTCGGCCTGGGCATCGCGGAATCACCCATCATGCCCGCCGGAGCCAAACTCGCCGGCACCTGGCTGACACCTTTCGAGCGCGGCCGCGGCGCAACCTTGCTGGATGGCGGCGCCCCGCTCGGCTCCGCATTCGGCGCGATCATCATCTCGGCACTAATCGGTCTTCTCGGTTCCTGGCGCCTCGCATTCGTGGTCGCCGGCGTTGGCACGGTCGTCGTCGGTATCTTTGCGTGGCGCTATGTTCGCAATCATCCGTCGGAGCATCCAGGCGTCAATGCAGACGAGCTCTCGCACATCGCCGATAACAATGCCGCGCCCGCCCCCGCACACGTCGATATCAAACCGGTTCCGTTCCTCGAACTCCTGAAAGACCGGTCCGTTCTCTTCATGTTCCTGAGTTGGGCTTGCTATAACAGCGTCTTCTACGGTCTCATGACGTGGATGCCGAGCTATCTGCACAAGGCGCACGGCTTCGACCTCAAGCAGATGGGCGGCGCGACCTTCATCATCTTCATGTGCGGTTTTATCGGCGAACTGACAGGCGGGTGGATTGCCGACAAGTGGCGCGCAACGGGTACATCGCCGAATCTCGTCATGAAGGTCATGTTCAGCGGCGCCGGCGGCGTGACGGCAGTGACCATTCTTGCCGTGGCGTTTGTACACTCACCCGCAGGCGTTGTCGCCCTGCTTTGCATTGCCCTATTCTTCCTGCGCTGGTGCGGCATGTTCTGGGGCGTCCCTGCGACGCTTGGCGGCCAATCTCGCGCCGGACTGCTCGCCGGTGCGATGAATTTTTGCGGCAATATTGTTGGCGTGATCGTGCCGATCCTGATTGGCCTGATCGTGCAGTTCACAGGCACCTATTTTCTAGCGCTCATGTTCTTTGTCGTGGCAGCGCTATGCCTGATGCTCAGCGCGAGCGCCGTAGACTATCGCGAACGCGGACTCTCCTGAAGATTCTCCATTGCCGGCAGCCGAACTTTTGTAAGGACCTCACATGCTCTCCCCCGTCGAAGAAAAGTCGTCTGTCAAGGACGCGCAGCAAAGCAACGCCGCACGCGTGATCCGCCTCAACCCGGCCGACGACGTGGTCATATCGCTCCATCAACTTGTGTCGGGCACAGTGCTCGCCGAGGAAGGCGTCACGGTGTCGGGTCTGATCCCGCCTGGTCACAAAGTCGCCACCCGCGCGATCGAGACCGGCGAAGCCGTGCATCGGTACGGCCAGATCATCGGCTTTGCAAGCCAACCCATTCGCGCAGGTCAGCACGTCCACACCCATAACCTGGCGATGGGCGATTTCACGCGGGACTATGCATACAGCAAGGGCGCCCGTGAAACGCTGCCGGCTGCACAACCGGCAACGTTTCAAGGAATCGTTCGCCGCGACGGACAGGTTGCGACCAGAAATTACATCGGCATCCTTATTTCTGTGAACTGTTCCGCAACCGTTGCGCGAGCGATCGCCGATTATTTTCGTCGCGACATCCATCCAGAAGTCCTCGGCGCATTTCCCAACGTGGACGGTGTCGTCGCGCTCACCCACGGCGCGGGATGTGCAGTCGACGCTGATGGCGAAGGCCTGGCGATTCTTCAGCGGACTCTGGGAGGCTATGCATGCCATCCGAATTTTGCGAGCGTACTGGTAATCGGACTAGGCTGCGAGACCAATCAGATATCCAAGTTGCTTGAAACGCAAGGGCTCAAGGAACACGAGCGCTTGCGCACGTTCACCATCCAGGACACTGGCGGCACGACCGCGACGATCGCGAAAGGGATCGACATCATCAAGGAAATGCTGCCCGAGGCGAATGCGGTCAAACGGGAAACGGTCCCGGCGAGTCATCTTAAGGTTGGCCTCCAGTGCGGCGGATCAGACGGCTACTCGGGCATCACCGCGAATCCGGTTCTGGGCGCGGCCGTCGACCTGCTGGTGGCGCACGGCGGAACGGCGATTCTCTCCGAAACGCCCGAGATCTACGGCGCGGAACACCTGTTGACGCGGCGTGCGAGCACGCCGGAGATCGGTCGAAAACTCGTTGACCGGATCAAGTGGTGGGAGAAGTATTGCGACCGGCATGACGCACAGATGAACAACAACCCATCGGCGGGAAACAAGGCCGGCGGTCTCACCACCGTATTGGAGAAATCGCTAGGCGGCATCGCGAAAGGCGGCTCGACGAACCTGACTGAAGTGTACGAATACGCACAGCCGGTCCGGGCGCGCGGTCTCGTCTTCATGGATACGCCCGGCTACGATCCAATCTCGGCAACCGGCCAGGTCGCAGGCGGTGCGAACCTCATTTGTTTCACGACGGGTCGCGGTTCGGCGTATGGCTGCGCGCCCTCGCCTTCGGTCAAGCTGGCGACGAATACAACACTCTGGCAGCGACAATCCGACGACATGGACCTGAACTGCGGCGAAGTTCTCGAGGGGACTAAAACGATCGAAGTGCTGGGTGCGTTGCTGTTTCAAATGATGCTCGATACCGCCTCTGGCCGGCGCTCACGAAGCGAGCAACATGGTTACGGACAAAACGAATTCGTCCCCTGGCAGATCAGCGCGATCACTTGACGCCCAATGCCTCTTGAGCGACGCGTGAGTTTGCGTGGCGACCTAATTGCACTGCAACTCATGCGTCGAAAGAAATGACACAAAATACCGTGTCAGCTGACGGGGCAAACACCTATGGATTCCGGCACTGAACCTCACTCATCGTTTCGTCACCTACGGGCAGAACTGGAACGAAATGACAGGGAAAATTCATAGGCGAACGCATTCAATCCGGAGTCCTACATTGAATAAATACAACAAAACCGGCGACAACAAGTTCCCACCGCTCATTCAGTCCCCACCGCTCATTCGCTTTTCCGGTATTGGCAAGACCTTCGGCAACGTGAAAGCGCTAAGCGCAGTCGACTTCAGCTTCTCGCCGGGTGAATGTATCGGCATCGCGGGCCATAACGGTGCGGGCAAGTCGACCCTGATGGCCGTGTTGGCAGGCGTATTCCCCCCGAGCGAAGGGGTGATCGAAACCGATGGTCAGGCGTGCCCTCATTACGATGCGAACACCGCCCGGCTCGCCGGGATTCGCTGCGTATTCCAGGAACTTTCTTTGTGCCCGAATCTGACCATTGCTGAGAATTTATGCGTCGTGCACCCAAGGCTGAGCGGACCTGGCTGGCGCAAACGCGCGCGCATTCTGATACGGACCCGGCTCGACGAGATTTTCCCGGGCAACACCCTGACCGGGAACGAACTAGTCTCCGATCTCACACTGACGCAACGACAGATGGTCGAAATCGCGCGCGGCTTCACCGAGACCGACGTTCCAGTGAGGCTCATGATCCTCGACGAACCCACTTCCAGTCTTGACGCACATACCGCTGAACAACTGCTCGCCTACGTTCGCCAGGCTACCGCGCGGGGCGTAACCTGCTTGCTGGTCACGCACATGCTCGGCGAGATTGAACGGGTTTCCGACCGTGTCATGGTTATGCGCGACGGCTGTCTGGTTCGAGTCCTCCCGCGTGAGAACCTGACCCGTGACTCAATCATTCTCGCGATGGGGCAGCATGCAGAAGTCTCGAACGCGCCTCGCGAGGTTCGCGCTCGGATGGCACGCGAAAAAGGCGCCGGCTACGAATGGGCACTCGGACCACGCAAAAGCGTGAAGGTCGACGCTGTGCCTGGTGAAGTCGTCGGCTTCGGCGGCCTCGCGGGGCAAGGCCAGACCGACGCATTGCTCGCCATCTACGACGCCGCACAGCGGGACGCACGGACCCGCGTTGCGTTCGTCGCCGGCGATCGTGGCCGCGACGGCATCTTTCCGGTCTGGTCAATTGCACAGAATCTCGACTTGCGCTGGCTTGGCAAAGGCGGCATGAGCGGCAGCCGAAACAGCGAAACCCGCCGCTCGCGAGCGGGATTCCTGATTGATTTTGCCGCCGCACGCGCACTGGTGGAAGCGTGGCGCGTAAAGATCGGCATTCGCGGTGCATCGGTGAACGCCAGCATCCTGTCGCTCTCGGGCGGGAATCAACAGAAGGTCTTGTTTGCACGCGCGCTCGCGTCGAACGCGGATTTAATTTTGATGGATGACCCGACCCGGGGCGTCGACGTCGGTACAAAGCGCGATATCTATCAACTCGTTCGGGACGAAGCGGCGAAAGGACGAACGTTCATTTGGTACACAACCGAAAACGACGAGCTCACCTACTGCGACCGTACCTTCGTATTTCGCTCGGGATCCGTGACCCGTGTACTGCACAGCGATGAATGCACTGAAGAGGCGTTGCTGGCCGCCAGTTTCGAGGAGCATGCCGCATGACAACTGCAGCTTTCACGCAGGCACGCATGCGCGCCCTGCTGCCCGCCATTTCGCTATTCGCCGTGTTGGTGCCGATCTTGATCCTGCAGCCAGCCACGTTCAGCTATTTTGGCTCCAACCTGCTGCTCAACCTCGCGGTGCCGATAGTGTTCGCGACACTTGCGCAACTGGCCATTATCACGGTCAACGACCTGGATCTGTCGATTGGCCCATTTGTTAGCCTGGTTGCCTGCATCGGCGCGACACTCCTGGTCAAGCAACCCTGGCTTGGCACGCTTGCGCTGGCGGGGTGCGTTCTGGCCTATGCAGCGGTCGGTGCGTTGATCGAGTTGCGGCAGATACCGTCGATCGTCGTCACACTCGGGCTCTCGTTCGTATGGAGCGGCTTGGCGATCGTATTGCTACCGTCACCGGGGGGCACCAGTCCCGAATGGCTCGGCGCGGTCATGAGCTTCCAGACACCTTGGATCGCCGCACCGATCATCTGGTCTGTGCTTATCGCCATGATCGGTCACTTCCTGTTGATGCGCTCGTCGGCCGGCGTGCGCAGTCGCGCTGCTGGGGGCAATCCGCGCGCCGTGCGGCGCTTCGGTTGGTCGCTGGTCCGCAACCGGGCGACGCTCTACGGCGTAGCGGGCCTCTTCGGCGTGCTGTCCGGGTTGTCGTTGCTCGGCCTGACAACGTCTGCCGATGCCAACCTCGCACTGCGCTATACCTTGCTGTCGATTGCAGCCGTGATTCTTGGCGGCGGCGAATTCATTGGCGGACGGGTGTCAGTGGTTGGCGCGGTGCTGGGCGCGATCACACTGACGCTCGCCGCATCCTTCCTTGCGTTTCTCAACATATCGTCGGACTGGCAGGTCGGCATGCAGGGTGCAATCCTCATCGTTGTGCTGTCGCTGCGTGTCTTGCTTCAACAACGCAACGGAGACAAGCAATGAGTCGTCACACTCCTGGGGATGCCAGCGCCAAGGATGACGCGTTGCCTTCGACATCGTCGGCAGACAGTATGTATAGCCGGTTGAAAACGATTCAGGCACCGTGGGCCTGGTCATTCATTGGCGCAGCGCTGGTCTGGATCGCAACCGTCGCGATATTCGGCTTTTCAATCGCGGGCAACGTGGTGGAGACCGCACTGATTTATGGCGTTTTTATGGTGCTGGTCGGACTTGGTCAAATGCTCGTTATCACATCGGGCACCGGCAATATCGATTTGTCCGTGCCATCGACCATCGCTTTAGCGGGCGTGATCGGCATGCACGTGATGAATGGCGACGACGGGCGCATTGCAGCCGGTTTCACCGCCGTGCTGGGTGTGGGCGTGGCGGTCGGGCTTGCCAATTATTCGCTCATCCGTCTGCTGCGAATTCCTCCCATCATTGCGACGCTGTCGTCGAGTTTCATTATCCAGTCCATCGCCATCACCCAAGGCCGGAACCTTCCCGCTCCACCTGCCGCGTTGGGAGCATTCGCCATCGGCCGCGTGCTGCACATTCCCTACATCGCACTGGCCGCGCTCGTCCTGTCGCTCGCGCTCGCGGTACTACTGCATCGCAGTGTGTATGGCAGGCGGTTGTCCGCCGTCGGCCAGAACACGCGCGCGGCATGGCTTGCTGGCGTAAACGTCCACCGCACTCGATGCATTGCCTACGTGCTTTCAGCGGTCATCGCAGCACTCACCGCTATCTCGCTGGCCGCGGTTTCGGGTGGCGCGTCGCTCGATATGGGCGTCGAATACATGCTGATATCAATCGCCGTAGTCGTGATCGGTGGAACGCTCGTAACGGGCGGAAAGGCGACGATCACAGGCGTGTGGGGCGCGTCCATGTTCCTGTTTCTCATGACGGCCATTCTCAATGCCGTAGGCGCAGACGCGGGCGTGCGTTCGCTGGTCTACGGCGCCCTGATTATTGCGGTCACGGCGGCAGCGGGCAGCAAGGCATTGCGCTGACTGGCCGGTCCATTTTTTCTCTTTGATAAAACCATGAACAGTACCGACCACGAAGTCCATGACCCCCGCTTCAGACTCCTGGTCCAACCCAATGCACCACTGCAAAAGCTCGCAGGAGATTGCTTGTGGGCCGAAGGCCCGGCGTATTTTCCAGCGAGCGACATGCTTGTATGGAGTGACATCCCGAACAACCGGATGCTGCGCTGGGCACCCGGCATGGGTGTGGGCGTATTTCGTGCCAACGCGAACTACAGCAACGGTAACACGCGCGATGCACAAGGCCGGCTTGTGACGTGCGAGCACGGGCGCCGGTGCATATCACGCACTGAGCATGACGGCAGCATTGTGGTCCTTGCATCGCACTATCAAGGCGGCCGCCTAAATTCCCCCAACGATCTCGTTGTCGATTCGAAGGGTGCCATCTGGTTCACCGACCCCGACTACGGAATCTTGAGCGACTACGAGGGTTTCCGAGCGCCTGGTGAAATCGGTGGATGTCACGTTTATGCCATGTCGCCGGACAGTCGCGAGCCTCGACGGGTGGCTGACGACTTCGTCAAGCCAAATGGGCTGGCTTTTTCGCCCGACGAGTCGCGGCTTTATGTGGCCGACTCGGGAGCGACGCACGTCGATCGCGGTCCGAGGCACATCCGCGTGTTCGATGTTGGCCGCGAAGGCCGGTTGTCAAGAAGCCGGATATTCGTGGAAATGGCGAGTGGCATTCCCGACGGTTTGCGCGTGGATGAACACGGCAATGTGTGGACGAGCGCGGAAGACGGCGTGCATTGCTATGCGCCTGACGGCACCTTGCTCGGCAAGATTTTATTGCCGGAAACCGCTGCCAACCTGACTTTCGGCGGACTTAATCGCAACCGCCTCTTCATTACCGCCAGTGCATCGCTTTACTCGCTCCACGTGGGTGTGCGGGGCGCTGCGCGTTAATTTCAACTGTTTGGCTCAGATTCAATAATATCTACGGAGACGTGACGATGAACGGGATGACCAGGAAATATGCGTGGCTAGGTGCCGTGTTGGGCCTTTCGCTAGGCGCCGTGGCGGCGCATGCGCAAATGTCACAGACGAACACGGCGACCAAGAAGATCGCGCTGTCGAATAATTACGCAGGCAACGCCTGGCGCCAGACCATGCTCAAGGACTGGCAGACTGTCACCGCGCAGGCCGTCGCGGATAAGCGCATCGCCGCGGCGCCGACATTCACTACGGCGGAAAATCAGGTTACGGAACAAGCACAACAAATCCAGAATCTGATCCTGCAAGGCTACAACGCGATCGTCGTTGATGCCGCTTCGCCGACCGCTCTTAACGGCGTCATCAAGCAGGCGTGTGCAGCCGGTATCGTGGTGGTGTCTTACGATGGGATTGTGACTGAGCCGTGTGCGTATCGGGTATCGTTCGACTTCCACAAGTGGGGCGAGCAGCAGGCGGACTATCTGGCGTCGCGTCTGAACGGCACGGGCAACATTCTTGAGGTGCGCGGACTTGCCGGGGTGTCGGTTGATGATGCAATCCATCAAGGCGTGGTCGACGGCATTAAAAAGCATCCCGGCATGAAGATCGTTGCGAGCGTCAATGGCAACTGGACGCAGACCGTCGCGCAAAAAGCGGTGGCAGGCGTATTGCCGACGTTGCCCAAGATCGACGGCGTAGCAACTCAGGGGGATGACGGGTTCGGCACGGCGCAAGCGTTCAAAGCCGCGGGCAGGCCAACTCCGATCATCGTGTTGGGAAATCGATACGACGAGTTGAAGTGGTGGAGCGAACAAGCTGCGAGCGGCTACAAAACGACGTCGGTGTCGAATCCACCGGGCGCCGTGACTGCGGCATTCTGGGTGGCGCAGCAAGCCCTCGCCGGCAAGAAGATGCCAAAGGACATCCAGGTCCCGTTACTTGAAGTCAAGCAGGAAGATCTCGATGCCGCACTAGGCAAGGTTCAGCCGGGAGGCGTCAGCGATATCCTATATACAGTCGACGAAACGGTAAAGATTGTAGATAAGAAGTGATATGGTTGGTCGCTCTTGTTTGAGCGACCAACCATCCATCACGTATTCGAGGTATCGAATCCGAGGACATGAAATCCTTGGATCAGCGACGTCGCGATCCGATCGTTTAAAAGTACTCGTTAGAACCGATAAGTCACGCCCACCTGGACTACCGGATACCAACGGTACCGTTCCACGTGATCGGTGATGTTTTGCTGCTCCTGATCGATATTCGCCTGCGTCGTCAACTGGCTGTAGATGGCCGGCACGGAATAAGAAACGTGGGGACGCCCATACGCTACGCCGAGATCGCACATAAAGCCGAATCCCTTCGACACCGGCTTGTGACCGTAACCCACTCCGAGGTACGGCATCACGCTCGGCAAGCGCACGGTAGCGGATGGTGCCGGACCGATGGCCGGCACGTAGTCGTCGCCAATCTTGTAGTTACCGTCGGCATTGGGTACCGCGTGCGCGGTCAGTTCGTCGCCGTTGAAGAGCGCGCCGCCCGTCACGCGAAAACCACTGCTTGAAAACGGGAACAGGTCGAGATAGAGCCCCCCTTGCTTCAGGCTAAGGTGGCCATCGTATTTGTTGTCGCTTACGTTGAATGAATGCGACAGGCCGAAGCCTTCGACTTCCGCATGCACCCCCGACCACGAGTTGAACGAATACGCCGCGCCTATACCGGCGCCCAGCGTACCGCCTTGAACATAAACTTCTTGCGCGTGAGCTGCGCCCGTTGCCAGCGTCGCGATCGTTGCGGCCATTGCCGCCCTCAAGACAGTGTTCACTGCACCCTCTCCGTAATGTGCCGGGCCCTTTCCCGTGGCGAGACTTTACGGTTTCACCAATCGATTCAATAAAGCGAACAGTGACTGTTTTCGCGTTCAATTCGACGGTCCGCAAAAGTGACCGGAACGATGAGCTAACGTCACTAGCCGATTTTTTCCCGGTACCTCCAATCATCTGATGATTCGTCAACGAACTTTGCTTGAGCGCTCAAAACCAGATCCTCGAGTTGGACGTTTCTCAAGTTTTTGTTCAATGAATCAGGTCGCTGCGCCTCTTGTAACAATCGCCTCCGTGATCTGGTCTGATTGATCAAACCGAGGAATGTTGGCAGAGGCGCGGACTGCGCCTTCCCCGGGACACCGTGCGGATGCATGGCATGCAACTGAAATCAGGCAATGTAACCAACACGCTCAATGGCTCCGTGATGTACACGGGTACACGGAAAGCCTCGCAAACTTCACATCGATCGCGTGCGGCTAGTGACGGCGCGCAATGGCCGCGCTTTGAGTGCCCGGGCCTTACCAGGCAAGCGCTCGCAGCATCGATAAGCATTAGTTGGGAAGTAACTTTTGCCGTGGCACGCCAACCTCAAGAGAAAAGATACCTCCGCTCTACCCTAAATCTGCTGGTCTGCTTGCCGTTAAGGTCTAGGACAGCTTCATTCAAACGAAGCACAAGAAAATCAGCGGAGAGAGCATGTTTGTCGTTATTGGCTGGGTCTTGGTCATCGGGTCGGTGATCGGCAGTTTTCTGGGCGTAGGCGGCCATCTGCTCGCACTGTTCCAGCCCTTCGAGTTGCTATGCATCTTCGGCGGGGCAGTGGGTGCGTTCGTCGTATCGAATCCGGTTACGACGCTCAAGAAAACGATCAAGGTCCTTCCTAGCGCGTTCAAGGCGGGCGGCTACTCGAAGGAAAAGTACGTGCAGCTCATCGCGCTGCTGTACGAGCTGCTTCAGAAGGCGCGCAAGGAAGGCATGATGGCGCTCGAGGTCGACGTGGAAGCGCCGCAAAACAGCCCGACGTTCAAGAAGTACGAACACGTGCTGAACGATCACCATCTGCTGGAATTCATCGTCGACTACCTGCGCATGATGTCGAGCGGCAACATCAACGCGCTCGAGATGCAGGACCTGATGGACGAAGAACTCGAGACGCATCACGCGGAAACATCGTTGGCATCTGGCGCAATCCAGAAGATGGCAGACGGCCTGCCCGCGTTCGGCATTGTCGCGGCCGTGATGGGTGTCGTGCATACCATGGGCTCAGTGGGCGCCGCGCCCGCGATACTCGGCGAAATGATCGCGGGCGCGCTGGTCGGCACGTTCCTCGGCATCTTGCTCGCGTATGGTTTCTTTGGGCCGCTCGCCGATCTGCTGGCTGCAAAAGGACAGGCTGAAGCCAAGCCATTCCAGTGCGTGAAGTCCGTGCTGCTCGCGTCGATGAACGGCTATGCACCGGCGATTGCCGTCGAGTTCGGGCGCAAGGTGCTGTTCACCGCAGATCGTCCAACCTTCAAGGAACTCGACGACGCCGTCCGCGCCACCAAGCAACCGAAGTCGGCGTGACGAGCCTGTCCCGCCCCGCGCACTTCAGCCGTATCACGCAGATCATCAAGAGGTTCGCTCATGGCTGACTCCCCCTCCCGCGATCCTATGCAGTCGGTGCTGGCGCCGACCGTTGTAGTGCGACGCAAGAAAAAGTCCGGGCACGCTGGCCATCATGGCGGCGCATGGAAGATCGCCTACGCGGATTTTGTGACGGCCATGATGGCGTTCTTCCTGCTCATGTGGCTGCTCGGCTCGACCTCGAAGTACGACAAGCAGGGTATTGAAGATTATTTCAACACGCCGCTGTCGACGGTCTTCGGCGGCAAGGACGGCAGCGGTGCCGCTCGCACGAGTGTGATCGAAGGCGGCGGACGCGATCTATCGAGTTCGCGTCCGGGAGAAGCAACCAAGAGCCAGCCCCAGCCGTTACCGAAGACGACCGAACGCGCGGCCGCGACTGCGACCGCTGCTGCCGCAGCGAAGGACGACGCGCAGCGTCTGCAGCAACTCAAGCAGAAGCTCAGTGCGTTGATCGAACGCACGCCGGCGCTGGCGGCGTACAAGGATCAGATTCGTATTGACATCACGAGCGAAGGATTGCGCATCGAGATCGTCGACTCGCTCAAGAGGCCGATGTTCCCCTCAGGCAGTGCGAAGCTGGAATCGTACGTGGTGACCATCCTCTCGCAGATCGGCGCCTCGCTCAACGACGTGGATAACCGCGTGTCGATCGCCGGACACACTGACGCCGTGCCGTACTCAGGCGGTGAAACAGGTTATTCGAACTGGGAACTGTCGAGCGAACGGGCGAACGCTGCACGCCGCGCGTTGATTGCCGGCGGCATGAACGAAGGCAAGATCCTGCAAGTGCGCGGACTAGCTGATGTATTGCCGCTCAACAAAGCAGTCGCCGACGAACCCACTAACCGGCGCATCAGCATCCTGGTTTTGAACAAGGCCGCGGAACAACGGTTCTTTGCAGACGGCGGGCGCACCGCCGTGGATGAGTCGCAGCCGGCAAGCTCAATACTTCCAGCGGCCGTCGGGTCCAAGCTCGCAAGCGCTGTGATTCCGGCAGTCGTGGGGGAACAACAGGCGAAACCGCACGCTGCGTCGGCAACCGCCGGGCCGGCCTTAAAAAGCTAACACACTGCAGTGAGCGGCGGCGATCCGCCAGCCGCTCTCCGTCTCTACCCACATACGCGTGTAGCGAAGATTGGCCGAGAGCGGCACGCCGCCGAACTGGCCGCTCAGCGCCGCAAGCGTGAGCGTCACCGCGCTCTTGCCGTACACGCGCACTGTCTGTTCCTTGATTTCCAGCCGCTCGATCCGCTGTATCCCATAGCGATGCGCGTTCAGGTCGTCGACCTTGCTCCACACCTTGCCTGTGGCATCGACGAACGTGAGGTCGTCGGCGAGCAGCGCATCAAGCACGTCCGCGTCCGACGCGAGCATGGCGTCCCGCAACCGCCCTTCCAGTTCCGCTATCACGCTCTCGGTCATCGTTTGTTCCCTAGCTTGAAGATGAGCCGCCAGCATAGCGCAACGATTCGCTAAAACGCGCTTTCGCGTCCCTGCGGAAACCATCTTGAGCCGCTTTGATTTTGGGTCGATCTGGCGTCCGATTCGTCGGCTGATCGCTCGCCAATTAACCGGTCCGGATCCCTAGCGGAAGGTCTCTTCTGTAGTCGTCGCTTAAAAACAACTGTCATATACCTTACACACCCATTCGCTAAAGTCCGCCCGTCGCGAGCTACAGACCGTCAGAGTCCGATGCCGTGCATCAATTATTTGAATCACTTACTCGCGTCGCTTACTTGCGTCGCTTACTTGCGTTACTTACTCAAACCCACGCTCAGGGAGAACGTTTTGAACCGTAAAACACTGCTCGCCACTGCTGCAATGGCGGCATTCGCCGCATCGGCTACTTCCGCTCAAGCTCAAAGCAGCGTCACGCTCTACGGCCTCGTTGACGCCGGTATCAGCTATGTGAACCACAGCGCCGTCGGCACGACCGGCAGTTCGAAGAACTTCAAGTATGACGACGGTGTGGCGCAAGGCAGCCGTTGGGGCCTGCGCGGCGCTGAAGATCTGGGCGGCGGCCTGAAGGCGATCTTCACATTGGAGAGTGGCTTCAACAGCGGCAACGGCACGCTCGGCCAAGGCGGCGCGGAATTCGGCCGGCAAGCGTACGTGGGGATTTCGAAGTCGGATATCGGCTCGGTGACCCTGGGCCGGCAATACACGTTCTCGACCGATTACCTCGGCGGTTCGTACTCCATCGGCGGCCAGACGGTTGCCGGCAACTACGCTTACCACATCAACGACGTGGACCAGCTCACGTCGAGCCGTATCAACAACGCAATCAAGTTCAGCAGCGCGAACTTCCATGGCGTAACGTTTGGCGGCTTGTACGGCTTCTCGAACCAGGCTGGCGCTTTTTCGGGTTCGCCCACTACGACGACCGCAGGCGTCACGACACAAGGTTCGTCGCGCGCGTACAGCTTCGGCGTGAACTACGCTGGCGGCCCATTTGGTATTGGCGCGGCTTACACGGACATCCACTACCCGGGTTCGTCGACGCCGGCGTTCAGCACGAGCATCGCGAACGTTGCAACGGGCGGTTCGAAAGACCTCCGTACGTTTGGTATTGGTGCCAGCTACAAGTTTGCTGCTGCAACGGTGTTCGGCCTCTGGACCAACACGCGCTTTGAGTCCATCACGGGCGCGACGTCGAAGTTCAACGCGTATGAAATCGGCGGCAAGTATGCGTTCACGCCGGCGCTTACCGGCGGCCTCGGCTACACGTACATGAAGCTCACCGATTCCGCGAAAGGCACGTGGAACCAGGTCGACGCAAGCGTGGACTATGCGCTGAGCAAGCGTACCGATGTCTACGTGCTGGGTATCTATCAACACGCGTCGGGTTCAAATGGCAGCACCCCTGTGCAAGCGCAGATTGGTTCGAGCACGAGCTACTTCGGCACGTCGGGCAGCGGTACGAATGAACAGATCGCTGCACGCGTGGGTATTCGTCATAAGTTCTAAAGCGCGTCACAAGTTCTAAAGCAGGCTTTAGTCGTTGAAACGGGCCGCTGGGATGACTTCACCCCAGCGGCCCGTTTTTTATCCGACGCCTGAAGTACCAAGCGTTGCAGAACAATCAGAGCACCTTGTTTTTATCAAGCGACTTGCCCGTTGCTGCGTTATAGCGCTCGACGTATTCGACCATCAGCTTGCGCATCGCACGGCCGATCGCCTTGTAGTCGCTCTCGTTGAGATTGGCGAGCGACACGCGGCCCGATGGATGTTGCGTGCCGAAGCCACGTCCCGGCAAGAGCACGACACGTGCTTCCTTCGCGAGCCGGAACAGCAGCTCGGAGGGCTCGGTATTCGCGAAGAGCCATTTGACGAACTCAGGCCCATAGGCGCGATTGCCAAGGAACTCGAGGTCGATGATGGTGTAGTAATCGACCTGGTTCACGTCGCTGTCGTCAAACGAGATTCCTATCTCCCTGTATAGCGCCTCTTTGCGGCCGCGAATCAGGCGCTTGAGCGCGTTCTTGTAGGCTTCAGGCGTATCCATCAGCGCGAAGAGCGAGAACAGCACCATCTGCACTTGCTGCGGCGTGGAAAGTCCTGCCGTGTGGTTCAGCGCGACAGTACGGCTGTCGGCCACCAGGCGGTCGATGAACTTCAGGTTCTCCGGCTCGGTGGTGATCGACTCATAGCGCTCATGCAATTCCTTGCGCTGTTCCTTCGGCAGCTTGCGGATCAGTTCGTCGATCACGTTCTCGCGGTGCATGGCGATCGTGCCAAGCCGCCAACCGGTCGCACCGAAATACTTCGAATACGAATACACGAGGATGGTGTTCTTCGGACACAACGCGAACAGCGAGACGAAGTCGTCGGCGAAGGTGCCGTATACGTCGTCGGTCAGCAGAATGAGGTCCGGCCGTTCTTTCACGATCTCCGCAATGTACTCGAGGCTCTCGGTATTCATCTTGACCGAAGGCGGATTGCTCGGATTCACGAGGAAGAACGCCTTCACCTTCGGATCGCGCAGCTTGTCGAGTTCCTTCTTCGAATATTGCCAGCCGAGTTCCACGTCGGCGTCCAGGTTGACCACGTTCAACTGGTAGTCGTTAAGCGTCGGGATCTCGATATACGGCGTAAAGATGGGCGAGCCTAGCGCGATAGTGTCGCCTGGTTTGATCAGGTGATTCTCGCGCATCGTGTTGAAGATGTAGGTCATGGCGGCAGTGCCGCCTTCAGTTGCGAAGGTATCGAAGTCACCAACGAACGGGTGTTTGCCGATCATTTCTTTCTTCAGGTACTGCGCAACAATCACCTCGGACAACTTCAGCATCCGGTCCGGCACCGGATAGTTCGACGCAAGAATCCCCTCGCACATTTCGTACAGGAATTCGCTGCCATTCAGACCGAGCTGGTCGCGCACATACGACAGCACGCCGCGCAAGAAGTCGATGCCGGGAACGCCTTTGTTGTCGCGTGCAAAAATTTCAAAGCGCTCTTCCAGCCCCTCGCGCTTCGGAAAGCCGCCCAGCCCTTCGGGCATGTGGGCGAACGAGCGCTCCGACTCGCGCATCGCGAAAAGGCCGAGTTGCCAGAAGCCGTGGCGCGGAATGGTGGCGAGGAAGTTCGGATTGCCCCGTCCTGCATTCAGCATGGCTGCGTTGGCGGGACGCTCGACCGCGCCGCCGCCGGCGGCCTTGATCAATTCGTCCTTGAGTTCGAACGGGCTAAGCGCCGCGATCTTGGATTGTTCTTGCGAGCCCGCCTTTGTAGATTTTGCCATCCAACACCTCCAGAAATGATCGACTGCTTGAAAGATCGACGTTCTCGGGGAAACGTCAGTCCCTTTGGGAGAAAAGCGGCAATGAATTTTCAGATTATGCGTCTTTGATTGCAGCCCGGTTGCAGCACATTAACCGGGCACCACTCCACTCCTTTTTAACTGATCTTCGCAACTATGCCGCAAATCAACACTTAGATTGTTTATGCATTATGACCACTATAATTTTGGGCAATGAAATAATCCCAACACCGTCCGCAGGCTTGCGAGTTAATAGTCTAGGGGAGAAAACTTTAAACGCAATCGCTTTATGTTTTCCCGTTGGGCTTGCGTCCGCTGGCTTTTGCTGGCAATGGTCGCGCTGGATGTAATTAAATAGCGTTTAAAGAGCTTGATACTCGGTCGCATTATCGGTCGCAATGATGGGCAGACCTGCGCGTGATGGCGGTTACGGGTTGAACCGAAACATAACAGACTAATTAGCCGATTTGATCAAGGTTGATTAAACCCCTTCCAAGCGCCCGGGTAAATATCCCGGATACCAGAGAGCAAGCATTCGGGCACGCCCCGTGCGCCCAATGGACCTGCCGGATCGACGGCAATTCAGCCAGCCACTTAAACTGTTTGCCATCCGCGCGACCAGGCATCACGCGACTACTTCATCTTGCTCGGACACGTCCTTGCTGCAGGGCTGGCAAACTGAACCACACAACGGCTTTAAAACGCATGCCAACTCGAAACAAGAAACCCGAAGACCCATCACCCCATCCCTCCCGGTCCGGCTTCGTGAGGGTGCGAGGCGCCCGCGAGCACAACCTGCGCAACATCAATGTCGACATTCCGCGCGACGCGCTCGTCGTGTTTACCGGCGTCTCGGGATCGGGCAAGTCGTCGCTCGCGTTCGGCACGCTCTACGCCGAAGCGCAGCGCCGTTATTTCGAATCCGTGGCGCCCTATGCACGTCGCCTTATCGATCAGGTCGGTGTTCCGGAAGTGGACTCAATCGAGGGCTTGCCGCCCGCTGTCGCTCTGCAGCAGCAACGTGGTACGCCTAACGCACGCTCGTCGGTGGGTAGCGTGACTACACTGTCAAGCCTCGTGCGCATGCTGTACTCGCGCACCGGCACCTACCCGGCAAAACAACCCATGCTGTTCGCCGAGGATTTCTCGCCGAACACGGTGCAAGGGGCGTGTCCCACGTGTCACGGCCTGGGTCGTGTCTACGAGGTGACGGAGCAATCAATGGTCCCCGACGACTCGCTGACTATCCGCGAGCGTGCAGTCGCTGCATGGCCGCCGGCATGGCATGGTCAGAACCTGCGCGACATCCTGGTCACGCTGGGGTTTGATGTCGATACGCCGTGGCGCGACTTGCCGAAGAAAGACCGCGACTGGATCCTGTTCACGGACGAGACGCCGACCGCTCCCGTGTATGCCGGCATGACGCCGCAAGAGACGCGCGCCGCGCTCAAGCGCCACGCGGAACCGAGCTACCAAGGCACGTTTACAGGTGCGCGACGATATGTGCTGCACACTTTCGCCAACACGCAAAGTGCGTTGATGAAGAAGCGCGTGTCGCGTTTCATGGTGAGCAGTGCGTGTCCATCGTGCCATGGCAAGCGATTGAAGCCCGAGGCGTTATCCGTAACATTCGCGGGACTCGATATAGGCGAGTTATCGCAGATGCCGCTCGCCCGTGTCGCCGATGTTTTGCGCCCTGTCGCTCGCGGTCAGGCGCCGACGGACGCATCGGTATCGGCATCGGTATCGGCATCGGTATCGGCATCGGTATCGG
>NZ_MTHB01000276.1 GCF_002220365.1 Caballeronia sordidicola
CGAAGCCGCAAAACTGCTCGGCGTCACCAGTCACGCGATCCGCCGGTTGATCAACGATCGGGTTCTGCCAGCCGAGCAGGTGATGCCCGACGCCCCGTGGCAGATTCGCGCGAGTGATCTACGCAGCGAGGTTGTTACGTCGGCGCTAACACGCAAACATCGCCCGTGTCGCAACGATGTCGAAGGACAAATCCCAATGTTTATCGAGGTTTCGGAAGGAGGTGCACAATGAACGCCCCATTGCAATGGGCCTGATCTGGCGTTCCAGAGCATTGTTGTCTGGCAATAGGACGCCGTTTTCCGTGTACCGGATCAGCGCCTCCCAATGCCGTAACGCATAACCGAATGCCTTGGCAAGCGGCGCTCGTGGGACCAAACCGATGCTGTTCGCCTCGAGCCACTGAAGAAACTGTGCAAGCACCGGCAAGGCTTCGGTTTGCCGTGCCGCGAGCTTGATGTCTGGTGTCTGGTCTTTGACCCGTGATTCAATCGCATATAGCTTGGCGATCCACTGAAGGGCTTGCGCTGCGAGCCCCGGCTCCTTCTGATCCTTAGCAATTTCGAAGAACCGTCGACGGCAATGGGCCCAACATCCAACCTCGATAACATCGCCGCGCGCGTATAGCGCACCATGGCCGCTATACGCGTCAGCCTGCAGATACCCTTTGTATCCGTTTAGGTACAGCAGCGGATGTGCTCCAGCACGCGACTCGGCGAACTCGAACACGACTGCCGGCGGATGGTCGACCCACAAGCCGTTCTCGTTGCGCTGGCCCGCGCCCAGATAACCCCATAATCGTGCTGTGCGCGTTGATGGGTGCCCTCGCTCAAGCAGAGGTAGCGTCGTGTCATCCACGTGCATGCGCGGCGCCTTCAACTGGTGAGCGCGCAAGCTAGGCAGCAGTACCGAGAGTAGCTCGGCCGATGCCAGCTTCCATTCGCACAACGTAGCTCGCGGCAAGTACACGCCACGGCGCGCGTAGCGCATTTCCTGACGATTCAACGGCAAATGATCGACATAGGTATTGACCAGGACGTTGGCGAGCAGGCTGGCGCTTGCATTGCTCTTAGGCAACGGCGACGGCTGAGCGCTGGCGGTCACGATGGTCGATTCGCCGTCCTTCTTCGCCACGTATTTGAAGCGGATGTGCTCAATGACGGTCAGCTTGGACGGCTCGTAATGCAGCGTCTCGCTGCGCTCTTCGCCAATGCGTTCGAGCGTATCGAACGCCATCTTCTGTTCGTCGCTCAGATCGTATTCGATGCGTGTGCGCGGTAGGTCCTTGGGCAGTGCAGGACGCCCTTTACGGGTGTGACTCTCTACAGGAACGGCGTCGACTGCTGGCGGTGCCGGGATATCCGTGGCGGCGTCAAACAGCTCGGCTTGGGCCGCCAGGCGCTCGGAGCTCACGCCAAAGCGCGCACGGTTCAACTGTGCAATCTGATGCTGGAGGATTTCCAACTGCTCCCACAACACCCGTGCAAGTCGGTTCTGTTCGAGCGCGAACGCTTGCAGCGCATCGGGCTCGACGGGAAGATCCGCGACAGTGACGGCGTTGGGTGGCATATGTTCCATGATGCCTAACTCAGGCCACGTTTACAAGCTCGGCGCTGCGCTGGAGCACCTCACGTCACGCGCGTTACTGCCACGGTGCGGTGCGGCTCTCGCGCCGGAATCTCGATGCCTTCGAGCCATGCGTTGAGCTCGGCGAGCGTGAAGCCGCGCTGAGCAAGTAACGCGGGTGACGGGAAACGGCCTCTTTCGAGACGCTTATACCAAAGCGCGAAGCCGGTCCGGTCCCAATAAAGAATCTTCACTTTGGAACGGTCGCGCGCCACGAAGACGAACAGGTTGCCCGATGCAGGCTTCTGAGCAAGTAACGGCTCGACGAGATAGGACAACCCATCGATCGCCTTGCGCATGTCTACCGGGTCGCGACAAATGTAAGCGCGAACGTCCGAGGCAATCAGCACCGGCCACCTCCGAGCTGTCCAAGCACAAATCGCACGATGCGCTCGGCGTGAACGCCGCTCAGTTCGATACGAACGCCAGCGAGCGATAGCGTCACCCCGTCACGCGACGGCGACACATCAGCCGCTTGCGTTGCAACAGGTGGCCTTGAGGAAGCCACTTCACCATCCAGATTGGAAACGATGAATGCCGCATCCGCAGTAACCGCGAGTGGCTGTTTAATCTCTCTAACCGGGCTTGCGAGCTTCTTGCGCCACAGGCTGAAGGTGCTTACCGCGAGACCCTGTTCTCGGCAGAACCGCCGAGCACCGACACCACTCGCTTTCCAGGTGGCGACCATTTCGCCCCAGAACGCTTCCCCTTGCCGGGGGCGACGTGTACCCATCGCCGTTGCAGCCTTAATGATCTCGTCTTCCATCGCATTGCCCTCGGTCTCACGAAAGCATCACCTTCACATTCGGGACGTCGCGATTCAAGACGGGATCCGCTGACGCTTACGGTGCATCGAGTGGCCGTGTGTCTGGCACGCGTGACCGCCTCTTGTCGGCCACAACCGGCCGTTCGACAAGGAGCGTTAGGTTGGCGACAATCAAACCACCTAATAGAACCGTCGTCCCACCAAGCTACCTGGGCACCAGCGTACCAACTACATGCGTCCGCACCTTGGCTTCAACATTCATGCGTCGTTGGACGGGGCAGTGCGGTTTTAGCTACTAGGTTGGCTATTGTCACCCGTCCCGAGCGTCCCATAGGGACTCACGTAGGGATTCACCTGAAACACCGTTGATCGGGCTTCCTTGCCTAGCATCGGTGGCTGGGTATGGATCAGGCATGCCTTATCGGCATCGTATGTGATGCCATCGACCAGCGCGTTCTCACCGACTGCGCGATTGTTTTCTTCCCAAATTCGTGCAAAATTTTTCCTGGTCCAACTCAGCGTCGCGCGTTTGAGTGGGCGCGAGTTTCTATCGTAATTCGATGGAGCCTGATCCGAGAGTCCCATGACGTTTAGCAATAGACCGAGCAGACGCGTACCCTTGAAGTTTGGAAAAGTGTCCATTCGTTTGAGTTCGTTGTAGAGGAGCCGCCTGACCTTGAACTGGACCACTTTGGTCGATGGCTCACTTGTGTCCACCATGTCAAAGAATGTAGACCAGACGACGTTGTGCTGGACGTACCACGAAAGGGTCTCAGGTGTCTTTATCGATGCGGCGATGAACACCAGATGGAATATAAGATTGGCAGCGATATCGTAGACGTCAGCACTGAACTTTCCTTTGTGCTTTCGCAACGTCTGATAGCCTTTGCCTTTCATCGGG
Source organism: Caballeronia sordidicola (assembly GCF_002220365.1). Taxonomy (GTDB): domain Bacteria; phylum Pseudomonadota; class Gammaproteobacteria; order Burkholderiales; family Burkholderiaceae; genus Caballeronia; species Caballeronia sordidicola_C. The sequence continues at coordinate 3,292 of NZ_MTHB01000276.1, forward strand.
CCCAGCGCTTCTATAAACGCGTTCGCGAAGTCTGCGGCGACCTGCAGCTTTTCGAAATCGTCACTTGACCACGCAACCTCCGGCTTTCCGTTGAGCATGGGCAGTCCATTAGCCGAATTCTGGATCAGATCAACGGCTCTGGAAATTTCGGGCGGATAGTACCAGGCTCCGGGCGCTCCACGCACTGCGACGAAGTTCTTCGTCGTGGTCAGCAGCAGGCGGCTAAACGCTTTCCACTGCGCCGCATCCCACCGCCCATACTGCTCGTAGTGGACGTCATAGACCTGCTTTAGCCCACTGACGAGTTTGTAGTTTCCGTATAGCGCAGAGGTCAGTGGCTTCACCTGACCTAGCAGACCTGCTTCGTATCCGCTGGTTTCGTGATACGCGAAGGAATCCCTGTTCGCAATCGCCTCCGTCGTAATATTTTTGGCGAACGTTCCAAGGCTTACGCTGTGTTTATTCTGCCTTTCCATCTCGTCAAACAGAACGAGTGCAGTCGGCGGCGACGAACTCACGACTTGCCGGCAGAACCTTTTGTCACCTAGCATGAGCAGAATTTCGTGCGCGCATTGTCGGGTTCGAAACAGTCCGTTTATGTCGGCATGCGTTTTGCCACTTCCATTCGGCAAACCATCAATCTCGGGCTCGGTCCATGCGTAGCGGATGAGTCGCTCGAACGATCGTATAAGTTCGTCTGCGGCCTCAGAAAGTTCGGCGGGTATTCCTCTGAGAATGACCTTGTAAACCTGAAAGCCGAACCGCTCATCGTTCAACCGGCCGAATCGCGACGGGAGTGCGAACGCGAAGGCAATCCACACGATGAAATTGAAAAGGAACGCTGCGCCCAGCAGCGCCTGCCACTCACCCGGCGTAAATGGCCCCTCGGGAACCAGCCAACCTTCTGTGCGCCAAAGATCGGTCAGTAGCGTCAAGACGCCAACCGCAGCGACTACCACGAAAGTGGTCATCTGCAATGGTATCGGTGCCGTCGCTACGCGGAACTTGTACCTGAAGTCGGCCATCGTCCAGGCCAACGCGATAAGGGCGACGGCGGCCAGATATTCAGCAAACCCGAAAAACTTCACACCGTTGGTAGGCAGGTGGATGAAACAGATCGACCAGTAGCAGTGGCTGGGCATAGGCGCGTTCCATTTTTATTTTTATCCGTATGCTATCAGGTGTTCCAGCCCGAAATGATCCGCTGGATGGTGCCGCGCTATCGGCAATTTGACAGACAGTCGCTAAATATTTGCGTGCTGCGTTCAATGTGAATGTCCGGTATCAACCACCACGAACGTCTCAAACGGGTCGCGTGCTGCCGACCGCAGCCGTGCAGGGCTCAAGCAGGTGTGCCAATCGCATAAGGCAGTACCCGGCCAGGAGGGTACATCGCCGCGATGACTCCCGACGCAGTGAAGGTGTCTGCGGTAAAAGGAACGCCAACGCCTTCTGAGACAGCCGTCCAATTCCTCATCGCGCCAGATAGAAGTCCAAGGGGACAAGCTCGACGGCCCATCCGCCTTCTTCGCCCAGTGTGGCAGCCGGGTGCATGGACGCGATGCGTAACGCCTCGTCAAGGCTGTCCGCCTCGATGATGAATAGGCCGCCCACGACTTCCTTCGACTCGGTGTAAGGCCCATCGGTGATGCGCGTCTCTCCAGTGCGCGGGCGAAGCGTCCTCCACTTGTCCAGATCGCCAAGGGAGGCGGAAATCAGAACCTTGCCGGTAGCGCGCATCTTCTCGTCCAATGCCGGGCACTGGCTCACCAATTCCTTGATTTCGTCTGGCGCCATCGCGGCGAATTTTTCGGGGGAGAAGTAGGCCAGGCCGAGGTATTTCATGGGAAATCCTTTGAATGGGGTTCACTAACGACGAATGTGATGATCGGAAATCGACAATGCTCTGGCTAGTTTGTAGCGGGTCTCACCAGCCTGTCCGCTTCGGGTCCCCTCCTGCCCGACGTAGACGGACGGATGGGGAAAGACTTCAAGATTCGAGAGGACGGGGTTCGGCCATGAGCCGTCCGTCGCGTATGGCCGCTTTGGGCGGACGTAGCTTCTATGTGCCGATTGCAACACCGAAGCTCATATGCTCTCCCCGCCAACCACTTCGTCGAAGAAAGTCTTCCCAGGTCAGTGCGGTCGGATCATTTCGTCGGCTCCATGCCAGGTCCCGGTCGGGTGCGTAGTACCCGTATTCGACCGCGTAGGTAACCATTCCCACGAGCTCGCGTACCAGCCACTCATCGGCACCGAATGCGGGGAAGTTCTTTAGCAAATCCTCGCGTGTGTATGCAGACGTGTAGTGCGCACGCACCCCCGAAACGCGCACGAAAGTTTCCACAAGTTCGCGCGCAGTCAGTACCTCACCGATGACAGGTAATGTTCGGCCGGAATACGACTCCGGATTGTCGAAGTGCGCCATCACCGCCGGACCGGTCGCGGTCAGCGGATCAACGAACGGCACGGGCGTGTCGGGCGGTAGGTAAACCGGGAAACTCAAGCCGCCGTCAGTTTGGGGGCGGGGCAGATAGTGCTCAAGAAAGTTGCTGTAGAAAAAGGCAAGTTGGATGAATGAACTGTGAAGCGGCAGTGTGCGCAGGTAGGCTTCCACTAGCGCCTTCTCGGTGAAGTGTGGCGCCCACAGAGTGCCGCCAGTGCGATCGTCGACATTTTCGAGACTACTCCAGACGACATGCTCCACGCCCGCGGCGAGCGCCGCGTCAGCCAGCTCCATGCCCAGCGCTAATTCGGGACGGCCCGGCGGCGGTACGGGCGCAATTGGCGGCGTCATCAAAAAAGCGCCGTGCGAGCCTCGCAAAGCCGCGGCAAACTGCGCTTTGCGCCCCGCTTCCAGCGGTGCGACGACGACCTCGGCGCCGCGCCGGGCCAGTTCGCGCATCGGTTCGCTATCGACGCTTCGCGCCAAAGCGCGCACTCGATAGCGACCGCTATCCAGCAGCGTGCTGGCCACGCTGCGGCCTTGCTTGCTGGAGGCACCAGCTACGGTAATCAGAGGCATTGATGATAAATGGGACATGCGATTTCTCCGGACAGGCACGCAACACGCGCGCCGACATGTGCAGTGTGGGCAGAACCTCGCACGGAGTGAAATCGTCGGTCTTCTGGTCTACAATCCATGCAATGGATACCAACCGGTTGGACCTGAATTTACTTGTCACCCTAGAAACCTTGCTGGCAGAGCAGAACGTGACGCGCGCCGCGCGCCGCTTGCATCTGAGCCAACCGGCAGTGAGCGCACAGCTCGCGCGCCTGCGCGATCTGTTCGACGATCCGTTGCTGATTCCGGCGCAGCGTGGCATGACTTCCACAGCAAAGGCCGATGAACTTCTGGCGCCTCTACGTGATGCTTTAGACCAAGTGCGCGCCACGGTGGGCCGTCATGTGCACTTCGATCCTGCGCAGGCCCGCCTGACTGTGGCTATCGCCTGCACGGACTATCTGGAGGCTGCATTGGTGCAGCCGCTGGTATTGCAGTTGCGCCAACAAGCGCCCGGCGTGAGGGTTGCGGTGCGTTTCCTGGACATGCCGCAACTAGCAGCGCAGATGGCCCGCGGGGAGGTAGACCTCGCGTTGATGACGCCCCGCGACGCCCCGACCAACCTGCGCAGCCGTCACCTGTTCGACGAGCGCTACGTGCTGATAGGCCGTCTCGGCCACCCGCGTCTGCGCCGCAAGCTCACGGCGGCACAATTTGCACAGCTGGAGCACATCATCGTGTCGCTGCGCGGCGGCGATTTCTCCACGCCCGTGGATGATATGTTGGCGAGCCTAGGTCTCCAGCGCAACGTGGTGCTGTCCGCGGCCTCGTTCCTGGTTGTGCCTGACATCGTGGCCCGCTCCGACCTCGTCGCTCTAGTACCGCAACGACTCGTGCGCGATCGGGTCGACGCGTTGATGATCGTTGACTGCCCTATTCCCGTGCCGAGCTTCGAGGTGAGCATGCTTTGGCATGAGCGAAGCCACGGACATGCCTCCCAGCGCTGGGTGCGCGAGTCGCTGAGGGCACTGGTCGCCAGCTGGGGCGAACCCGCGAAGATAACGCGACGATAGACCGGTAGTCCCGGGCGGCAGCGCGCGGTGCAACGACTAAGTCGAAGCCAGACCGCCCCTTTGAACGACCGCTTCCCGGTGACCAATCTGGGAATCCGAATGGCGAATATGGGTCGACTTGCGTCGGATGAGGTGTGATCAACACCGGGCCACCAGCTCAGTTCAGCATCGGATTGGATTCGGGCAGGCAGGACGTTGGACAGCGAGATTCGTGAAGCTAAAGTTAGACAGGCTTCCGGCCGAAATGGCGACCCGCTGCGATCCAGTACGTCAGGCCAGCCAGGGCGCCCGCCACCGCGAATATGTTTGCCATCGAATGGAATTCCTGCCAAAACGTGGGGGGCGGTGGAGGGTTCGGGGGATCTGTGTACCACGTCAAACCAGATGTTGCCCAAATGATGGGAGCGACAGCGAGAAGCGCTAAACCACATCCCATAAAAACGTAAAAAAGCGGATTTCGAATGCGGTATCGGCGGGCCAGGAGGTTAAGCAGAACGCCTGGCAGAGCGGAAAAGAACGCAGCCGGTAACCAAATGACGACGATGAGGCCGCAGTCTGAGAGAAGAACCAAAACTGTTTGCCAAAGCGGGTATAGGAGTCCATCCAAAGCTCGCTGCGCGATTACACGCGGAAACCATGAGGCGGTCATATAAGTGGTCGCCGCGGTCACACTAAGCCAATAGGCCACCGCGGTGCGTATGGCTGATGGCTGCAGAGGTTCGCTGCCCTGGTTCATCGCGGCTGATAGTTCGATCATCGCAGAGATGATAAATCGAATGTCCGTTACGAGGACAATTGGATGACCTTTACGGGTCGACCTGTGCCGAAGCTGGTCGACGCGTGACGGGACGCGCCGGCGGTTACGGCATCCGCCCGGGTTCGGCCCAGAGCGTGTCAAAACGCTTTTTGGAGCGCTAAAATTTGCCATCCGATAGCGATGGGATGAGCGTGATGAAGCGGTTTGTTCAAGGCGACAATCGTACGCAAAGCTTTCTCCTCCCCTAAGCGCTCGATGACTACGTGACGGACACAAATCCCGTGCGCGTAGTTGATGTCTTTGTCGATGAGCTTGATCTTCATAAGCTAGGGTTTGAAGGCGTCGAACTAGCGTTGACTGGTCGGCCGTCATATCACTCCGAGGTGATGCTCAAGATCTATATCTACGGTTACCTGAACCGTATTCAGTCGAGCCGCCGCCTTGAACGCGAGGCCCTGCGCAACGTCGAACTGATGTGGCTCACGGGCCGTCTGGCACCGGACTTCAAGACCATTGCGCGGTTCCGTAAAGACAACGGCAAAGCGATCCGTAGCGTCTGCCGTCAGTTCGTCGTGCTGTGCCAGCGTCTGGACCTCTTCGCCGAAGCGATCGTTGCGATTGACGGCAGCAAGTTCAAGGCGGTGAACCACCGTGACCGTAACTTCACGAGCGCGAAGCTTGAACGACGCATGCGCGACATCGAGTCAAGTATCGCTCGCTATCTCGAGGCGATGGACACAGCGGATCGTCAGGAGCCTGCAATCGCAAAGGTCCGCACGGAGCGACTGCAAGACAAGATTGCGGCCTTGAAGGAGCAGATGCGAGGCCTCAAGGAGATCGAGGTTCAACTCAACGCAGCACCCGACAAACAGGTATCGCTTACGGATCCAGATGCTCGTTCGATGAAGACACGAGGAACGGGGGTCGTCGGCTACAACGTGCAGACCGCGGTTGACACGAAGCACCACATGATCGTCGCGCACGTCGTTACCAATGATGACATCGATCGTGATCAGTTGACGTCGATGGCGAAGCTTGCCCGTACAGAGATGGCCGTGGACAAGCTCACTGCAGTTGCGGATCGGGGTTACTACAAGAGCGAGGAGATACTGGCATGCCATGAGGCCGGAATAAGCGTGTTCGTTCCGAAGCCGGTGACATCGAGCGCAACGGCTAATGGCCGCTTCGGCAAGGATGACTTCATTTACAACACACAGACGAATGAATATCGGTGCCCGGCGGGCCAGCGGCTAATCTGGCGATTCTCAACTGTCGAGCGCGGTCTGAAGATCAGTAAGTACTGGAGTTCGAACTGCCAGCAATGTTCGCTAAAAGCGGACTGCACTCCAGGCCCTCAACGTCGCGTGGCACGCTGGGAACACGAAGCTGTTCTTGACGGGATGCAGGCGCGACTTGATCATGCCCCTGAAATGATGCGCATCCGGCGACAGACTGTCGAGCATCCGTTTGGGACAATCAAGGCATGGATGGGCGCCACTCATTTCCTGACACGGACCATCGAGCGCGTGAGCACGGAAATGAGCTTGCACGTGCTTGCGTACAACATGAAGCGAGCGATCAAGCTACTCGGTTCAGAAGCGTTGATGACAGCGATGCGGGCGTGAGGCCTGTTGGGAGGTGCCGCGCCTTCGCAATACTTCGACTGTGATTTCACGCTCGGATCGCCGCAATCGAAAAGTCGCAACCTGCGGCAAGACAGGTTTCGCTAATTCCCGGTGACTCAGCGTTTTGACACGCTCTGGGCCACTTACGGACGTTCAACGCTGGCCCCTAGATTGTCGACAATCGTCGCTGCGCAACTTTGCTGGAAAACACGCAAGTTGCCTATTGGACGCGGACCGCGAACGCACCCTAGTCACTATGCGCGCTGAGTGCAGCCTAGCGAACGACGATTATTCTTCGATCGGGTTGCGCAGCGTTGCGATTCAAGGTCACGGAATCGTTGGCTCCCAGGCGATCGCGCTAAATTGGTGGCTTGCGATTAGTCTGTTTCAACATTTAAAGTAGGTTCGGCGTCCCGACCCAGATCGCAAGCGCCTCAGTAGATCGGTTATTCAACCATCCTTGGGGCAGCGTCGATTGGTAATGCGCACTGTCCCCTGTTTTGAGCACAAATGTCTTGCCCTCAAGAGTCAACGAAATTTCACCCGAAGTGACGTAAAGGAACTCTTCTTCTGCGCTGGTTGGCATATCGGCAGGTCCGCTCTGATAGGGCGGGAATCTCACAAGGACGGCCTCAAGCCGTCGGCCTCCAGACTTATGTGTAAGTCTCGCGAACGAGTTTGCGGTATCCGCGAACTCGAAGAAACTCAGTTCCTCAACCCGACACACAAATTTCTGTTCGCTTGGAGCGTCAACAAAGTATTGCACGGCAACACCAAGCGCGTCTGCAATGCCTTTCAACGAGGCAATCGAGGGCATGGCCAAGCCGCGCTCTATCTGTGACAGGAAAGGTTTCGAAATCCCTGCAGCCCTTGCCGTACAGTCAAGAGTGAGCTTTAGCCGCTGTCTCAGCGCGCGGATCTTGCCGCCGAATTGCGCGGATGGAATATTTTTTTTCATTTCGGTGAACATAAAAAGGAAGTGGACTTCGAGGCCCATGGTTCCTTCTTGGCCTTCTCCAGTGTTTCCGGGTTGGCGCCCGTGGCGATCACCGTGGCCCCTTCCGTCTGGAATCGTTTCGCGATCGCAGCCCCCATCCCGGTTGTGCCTCCCGAGATGAGCGCAATCTTGCCTTCCAATCTGTTCATTCGTGACCTCTTGTATGCCTGACTACTAGGTCGTTGAAGAACGTGATCCACGAGACCCGTCCTCACCATAGGAGTACGGGTGTCTGTTTCAACCACGTATCCTTCGCCAGTTGCTCCACCACGAACTGAGCGACATCCGCGCGTGCGACCTTGCCGCCGTTGACGTCGGCGAGGTCAACGATGGCCCTGACGCTTCCGCGAGCTGGGTCGTTGGTGAGCATCGCGGGCCGGACTAAGACCCAATCGAGTGAGCTGGTGCGAATCGCGGCTTCTTGGCGCCCCTTGTCTTTGTAGGCATGGCGAAGCAGCAAGGGCTGGAACAGCCGGTCGAACACGAAGCCGCCATGGCCGCGGCTATCTCCCACCCCCAGGGCGGAGATGCAGACCAGACGGCGGACGCCGCTGCGACTCATCGCCGGGAGCAACGCGCGTGTCGCTTCGGTCAGAACGCTGACTTCGCTGAAAGGGCTAACGCCCGTGCCCAGCGAGCTGACGACGGCATCGCAGCCTTTCAAGGCGCGCATTAGGGCGCCTTCGTCGCAGGCATCCCCCTCAATGAGGTCTGCGCCTGGGAAGTCGGGCGCGCGCGCCTTCGAGCGAACTAACGCGACTACGGAATGACCCTTCTCCGAGGCGTCGTGGACGATCAGCCGTCCGGTTCCGCCCGTTGCACCCAAAACAAGAACCTTCATAGTCGATCTCGATAGTTGTTGGTATGAACGCCGCATTTCATATGGAAATGGGCTCTTTTGGTTGCTCTGCCAGAATCACGATGGAGTACGAATACCCGGAGTAAATTTCCAAAGTCGTATCCCATCGCTGATCCGCTGACCTATTCTGTAGCGGCCTTCAGGGCCGCCGCGAAGACATCGCGGGCAGACGTCGCGCCCGGGACGTGCTCCGTACCCTCGACGCCGAGGTCCATCCAGCCCGAGTTGACGGCGTCATACATCGCTTCGGCCGGTCCCGTCTGGCCCTTCGGAACGCCGAGCTGCTCGAACGCTGCCGGCCACCCGGCCCGCGGTACAGCAAAGGCGTTGACGTCGACCTTCAGGACTTCTCCCAATTGTGTCGCTACTTCATCCGCACTGACCATCGAACCGAGCTCGATGGCGCGATGCCCCAACCATGCCGGCCCGGTCAGAAGCGCTGCGACTTCGGCACCGATGTCGTTTGTCGCGACCATGGTCGATTTCCGATCGGTCGGGTTGTAGTAGACGGGGAGCGTGCCACCTTGGGCAACATGCAAGCCGTAGAGGAAATTTTCGAAAAATCCGCCGGCGCGCACATAAGCGATCGGCAATGTCAAGTCGCGAAATCCTTGCTCCAGAAGCGCCAGCGCCGTGATCATCCCCAGCCCACCGGTTCTATTCGCCCCCATCGACGAAAGCGCAACCACTCGCGGCGGCGATGCCCTGGTGAGCGCCTCGACATAGTTTGCAATGACGCCCCTGGCTTCTTTGAAATCGGGCGAGGGCGCCCAGACAGCCGGCAACATGACCAACGCGCCTTCGACGCCTTTGAGCGCGTGCTCGACGGCTGCCGAATCATTCCAATCGCCGTCTACAAGTTCCACACCCTGGTTCGCCCAGTGAGCCGCCTTCTCGCGATTGCGGACCAGCGCGCGTACTTTCTTGCCGTGCGCCAACAGATGTTCTGCCGTTGCGCCGCCTACTTTTCCCGTGATTCCCGTTACTAAAAACATATGCTTTCTCCGGATATTGAGGGACAGAGGACTGCCCCGGTTGGCTTAACGAATGAGCGGCAGAATCGCTCGGATACGGGAGTTGCGCGCGTAGAGGCCACCCCATGTCAACGCGCCCAGAACCAGCGAAATGATTTCTGGCGGCGATCCCAACTCACCAATGCGGACATGGGCGCAGATGGCACCTCCCAAATAGCCCGTCACCAGGATCGCGCCGAGGACGGCGGTAGCCGGGATGGCGTAAAGGATGGCGCAGGCAAGGACGATCGGACCTACGACGCGGGTAACGTCCATCGCGAACCCGGTTTCCTGCAACATGCTCGCGATCTGTGCTGGCACGAAAAGCTGAATAATCCCGTCTGCCACCAGAGCGATAACGACAATCGCGCTCATTACCCGCCCGGCCCACAGGGAGCGATGCAAGGTCATAGTTTCAGTCACTTGTTGTTCTCCGATGTGGGTCTCAATTTCGAAGCTTATTGTGTTTTTTAGATATGGTAAACGTCGACAAGGTGAATTAACTGTTCTCTCTGCGGGTAACAATACCGAGGCACGAAAATGCAGAATCTCGAACCCCTCCTCATATTCGTAACGGTCGCGGAAATGGGGAGCTTCACCCGCGCGGCCGACAGCTTGGGCATCCAAAAGGGGAGAGTCTCAACGGCTGTCCGGAAGCTGGAAGAAGATGTCGGTGTCAGACTCCTGCACCGGACGACGCGGAGCGTGCAGTTGACAGAGGACGGACGTGCGTTTCATGCGCGCGCCCGCGATCTGCTTGCTGAAGTCGATGACCTGCACTCGATGTTCGCAGGCGAGCACGTGGCACTTCGCGGGCGTCTACGGGTGGATCTTCCGTCCGAGGTGGCGCGCACCACGGTGATGCCAGCCTTGCCGGAGTTCATGGCGACTCATCCCGAGTTGGAGCTGGAGGTGTCGAGTACGGATCGGCAAGTCGATCTGGTTCAAGAGGGGTTCGACTGCGTGTTGCGGCTTGGACCCATACGGGACGAGACGCTGATTGCCCGCCCACTGGGCCTGTTGCGCATGGTCAACGCTGCCAGTCCCGTCTATCTGGCGCGCTATGGCGTGCCTCGATCGATAGGAGATCTCCAGCGTCACGAACATCAAGCAATTCATTTTTCGACGATGCTCGGCTCAAGACCTTATGGATGGGAATATCCGGACGGCGACAGCTACGCGACGCTTCAGTTGCCGGGTACGCTACACGTCAACAACGCGCAGACCTACGAAGCCGCTGCCCTCGCCGGCCTCGGCCTGATTCAGGCGCCACTCTTGGGGATTGGCCGATACCTGGAGAATGGAGCGCTTGTGGAGGTTATGCCCGATTCTCGTCGCCGGGCGCTCGCCGTGTCCCTCGTCGTAGCTCATCGGAGCAATCTGTCGCGTCGAGTCCGCGCATTCATGAAATGGATCGAAGTTGTGCTGACGCCGTATCTGGAATGAGGGGTGGTGGATAAGCGTTGATCGAGTGTGCCCTAAAATTGACTGCTCCGAAGCTGCCACTCGTCGGGGGCTGCAACGGGTCGGACAGCGACCACCAGCAGCCGGCGCAGACTAACGTTCCCTTCATTTGAAAGGAGAACGTCATGGAAACGACCGCGATCAACACACCCGGGCGTATCCCGTGGAACAAGGGCAAGTTCACAGGACAGAAGCCGCCGTTGAAACTGAAGGAGATCTGGGCCATCCGGATTCGCCTGCAACTTTCGGCGCGGACACGTGATCTCGCGATTTTCAACCTGGCCATCGACAGCAAGTTGAGAGCATGCGATCTGACCAAGCTACGAGTGCGTGATATTTGCCACGGCCAACATGTCATATCCCGGGCAACGGTCATGCAGCAGAAAACGCAGCGTCCGGTCCAGTTCGAGCTTACCGAGCAGACCCGGGATAGCGCGGAAGCGTGGATCAGGACCGCCGGACTGTCGCAGTCGGACTTTCTGTTCCCGAGCCGGATTCACGGGTCGCCGCACCTTTCGACGCGGCAATACGCTCGCCTCGTGCATCGCTGGATCGCATCAATTGGTCTCGACGACACGGCGTACGGAACCCATACCATGCGTCGGACAAAGGCATCCCTGATCTACCGGCGCACAAAGAACCTGAGGGCGGTCCAGTTGTTACTTGGCCATTCCAAACTTGAAAGCACAGTCCGATATCTCGGCATTGAGGTCGACGATGCACTTGAGATGGCCGAACAGACTGAGGTCTGAACCAAGGCATGCCGGACGGCGGTCGGTCGCTGTCCGGCCACTTTCGGCCATTCGCGGTTCATGTCTACATTGCTGACAATCGAGCCGGACGCAGGCTCGTCAGATTAGTCCCGACCCCGACTCTCAAGCCCTGCTGGCGCTTTTGTGCGAGCATTGTGAATCCGAAACTCCGTTTTGACGCCATGGGCACGCCGAAGGACATGCTACCAAGCGTGGCGTTGCGGTTAGAAGCCGCTCAACTACTTTCGGAGGGGAAATCCCCCGCCCAAGTCGCCGCTGCGCTCGGCATTTCCATCTCAACCGCGCGGCGCTATCGAGCGCTTCTGGCCGAAGGTGGCTTGGACGCGCTGGAGCGCATGTCAGTAGGAGGAAGGAAGCCTTCCCTTAGTCCAGAGGCGCGGGAGTACATAGCAGCTGCGTTACGCGGATCAGCCTCGGCACACGGATACAAGTCAGACCAGTGGACGGACGGACGCCTTCGTTCGTTGATCACAAAGGATCTCGGGATCAGCTTTTCCCGTGTGTACGTCAGACAGATCATCATTGACCTCGGGTTTGCCGACTGCCTTAAACCCAAAAGCAGCTCGCATGTCGGGCCGAGCCAACAAGTGTCAACGGCAACAATAATGTCTTGGGTCGCCGCTGCGTTACGCCATTCCCCGAAAGCACAAGGAATCGAAGCTGATAACTGGACCAACGAGCGGCTTTGCGCGGCGATCGAACGCCGCTTTGGCATTCGATATTCTCGCGGCCATGTCTGGAAGATCGCGACGGATCTCGAACTATCGCATTTGATACGCAAAGTGCGTCGTTAAAGGAGAGACCCCCTAAGCATTGTGGGCTGACGCCGCAAAGACATGCGTGCGGCGGCGACCGGCCAGAGGCAAGTGCCGGCCCAGCGCATGTCGGGGGATACGACTGATAAATTCAGTTCTTAGTCGTCATTGTTGCGCAAGTCGCCGTGGATCGTGAGTGCGAGTGCAGATAACATGCGTCTACCCTATCGCGTCACCTTCGCCGGAGCCTGAATCAACAAACATGCCACGCCAACGACAGTCGATTAGCCCAGCGGCGCGAACCCACCTACTTTGCTATTTAGTGACGAGTGCGCTCGCCTCGCACGCTTTGACGAAAACATGGCGCGTCGACCACGTCGTCGAATCGGCACGCATCTGGTTGGTTAGGAATCGGATGTCGGCGAGTTGGCTTGACCGTCTGATGCTCGGACAAATGGCGCTCAAGTTGTCCCGCGAGCACTTGACCGGTGCGCATGCAGTACGTCAATCGGATGTGTTTGCGCTGTTCACGAATGAGCTGACGCTGAACTATCAAAACCCGCTGGTCGGTCACATCTGGCAAAGGTGCAGCGATGCGCTGGAGGCCAACGCTTCCCGGACCGGCACATAGCGACAACTTTCGGCCTTCCGACATCGGTATGGGATCGTCGATATTCCGTGAAATGCCCGTTCAAGGTCACATTCATCCGCAGGTGGTGGTGTGAAGCCTGATCGCGTCTATATGGCCGCAAAGCCAGGAGCCGCCTTATTGACGCGAGCATGGTCTCCATTGGCACAGGCTTCTGCCAAAGCTCATTCCAAACGGGTGCGTTGAACCCAATTTCATGGCTATCGCTGACTAGAACCACGGGTATCCCGGCCAACTTCGGCTCGAGCCTGATTTGACGGCATAGCTCGACACCATCCATTCTGGGCATCGATCGGTCCGTAATAATCAGGACGGGTTCGACCTCTTGGGCAGCCGCTAGACCGGCCGCACCATCGCTGGCCGTCTCGACTCGGTAGCCTTCGAGTCGCAAAATACGTTTCCACGCTACTAGGATACTGCGATCGTCATCTACCAGAAGAATCGTCTGCATTTCGCTTCGCGAACAGGTGTCTTACATCCGACCGTAAGGAGAATCCGCAACGTTCTTGACCAATGGGTCGCGGGCACGATATTGCCGCTCACCCGACGATGAAGTGTACTCAATGTACACCTTTATCGGGTGGCTCCGATTCAGTGGCACCTGCGCGCCGACCGGGAATGTCTCCTGTCGAGAAAGTCGAAGGACCGTAGCGGGTCGACTCCGGCAGCTCATCTTCAGATCTGCGCCATGTGCGCTCGCTCGTGGCCTTGCCGCTCCTCTCCATCTGCCGGCCGAACGACAGCCACGACATTCTTGTAAGAAACCCACTGAGCGAGAGATGTCGGGACGCGCTGATAAATTCAGTTTTTGGTCATCATTGTTGCGCACATCCTCATGGATCGCGCGCGCGACTATCGATAACATCTATCCACCGTATCGGGTCACTTTCGCTGGAGTCTGAGCCAACCAATATGACGCGCCCCAAACAGCCGATCAGCCCAACAGCACGAACCCATTTACTTTGCTATTTAGTGACGAGTGCGCTCGCGTCGCACGCTCTGACGAAAACATGGCGCGTCGACCACGTCGTCGAATCGGCTCGCATCTGGCTGACTAGAAACATGATGTCGGCGAGCTGGCTTGACAGGCTGATGCTCGGACAACTGGCGCTAAAGTTGTCCCGCGAGCAACTGAGAGCCTCTCACTCGGTGCGTCAATCGGATGCGCTGATGCTATTCACGAACGAACTGACTCTGAACTATCAAAGCCCGCTCGTCGGGCAAATCTGGCAAAGGTGTAGCGATGCGCTGGAGGCCGGCTCTTATCGGGCCGACGCATAGCGGCCAACAAGCGAAATTCGACACGGCTATCTGAATTGGCGACAATGCACGCAACTATAAATATTGCGATTACAAATTATGGAAGCCGAGAGGACAGAGTTGCCGAGAACGCGTGTGGTCTCGGAAGGCATCCGTCTCATCGCCTTGATTTTGGTGACCGCTTTTGTCGCGTTCCCAGCCGTAGCGGGACAATCCACTGACGCGCAGGTCCGCACGGATCGTGCGCGTCAGATCAGCTCGCGAATTGATCGTCTAGTCGCCGCGATTAAGGACGAGTACGCGGCGGAGCCACCGCATGGCAGGCAACTGCAGTTTGTTAAAGTGCCGAAGTACGGGACCATCGCTATCGCATCTTTCGTCATCGAAGGATTCGGTGACGGCAACAATGTTCATCAATTTCTCGCTTTATTCGGGCCTTCCAATAATCCGGGCCCAAAGTATCCACTGCCGTACTACGCGCTGTCAGCGCTCGCGGAGGTCGGCGACGGGTGCGCTGTCGACGTCCGAAGTGTTCGCGCCTCGGGCATTCGCGGAGACGGGTCATTGACCTTGACTTTCCCGACGATTACAACATCGACCACGGGCTCATGCGAAGGACGGGCGAGTCGGTCGTATGTCTTGCGGACCAGTGTTGCCCGTCTCGGCCAACTTGATCTCCAATAGCCACAGGACCGCCGCATTTAAATCTGACTTCGCAACTACAAACGTGTTCGGTGCGGACCGCCTTCGCTCAATGACTCTACCCATTTTCCCGCTAACACGATGGCGGTTGCATTTCGCGGCTGCGCTCGCCATCGCTGCGTCGACAACATGTTGCCTAGCCCTTGCGGATTCTGCTGTGTGGGAGACTATCGCGGCATATCAGGGCTCTCGGTCTCAACTCGATCGGGCTTCTATACGAGTGTCCGATAACAAGATTTTTGTTTCCATCAGATTTTTGTGGGATGAACCGTTTAAATTAACGATCGCATCAATTCCGATCACTGAACAGTTGAGTCATTATGAAATCGATTGCGATGCGAGAAAGGTGACACTGATCGACGGACGTTTATTGAACGGAGGCGAAGTGACGTTGAATATTGACAGGCAGCCCTCGTCGGACATCCGTCCGGCTACCCCCGTAGCGACGGTCGCCGATCAACTTTGCCCGAAATAAGATTCCGCCCGTGACATGAGCAAAATGGTTAACTTCGACCGTGCTCTGCCATTGAACGACCGCTTCGGAGAATTGCGACCGTCCCTTGTGGGTCGACAACCGACAGAATTCTAAGCGGCGACGGAAAGTTTCACGGTTGATTCGATTTGCGCTTCAGTCGCGAATCGAGATGCGAAATTCTTTGCCGTGCCCGAAATCATCAATGATTCGCGGGCGCGCGTCATTGCGACGTAAAAGAGCCGTCGCTCTTCGGGTTCGGTCGATTTCGCGTCCGGAACGATGGTTTCTTCAGACCGTGCGATCCAAACATGGTCCCACTCCAGTCCTTTTGAACTGTGCATGGTCGTGAGGATAAGCGCGCCAGGCGTCGGTTGGTTATTGTCCTGCCGCATGAAATGAAGGCGATCTGCGAACGTCCCAGACAATCGCGACAGCACATCGTAGGTCGCTTGAATCGTGCGGATCGCGGTTTCTTTTTTTGTGTACTTGAGCATCCACTCGCTTACGCCCGACAGCGTCAAAGAGTAAAACTTACGATCACACAGCCCCCGCCACTCAGCAAGTCGTTTCATAAACTCGCGGTAGTTCGTTGCCACCTCTTCCGGCAGTCCAAGTTCGACGAGTTCCGCCTTGCCCTTTTGCTGCAGTTCGGCACCCATGCACGAGTGCAAGGCACGCAATTGTTCGGCGTGCAGGCCGAGGTGGGCAAGCACCGAATCCAGGCCAGTGTCTTTCACGCGCTCAACAATTTCGAGCAGGTTGCACATCAAAGCGCCTTCGGGACGGCTCAGCACCGATGCACCGGACGCGCGGTAGTACTTCACCCCGTGCGACCGGCACACCGCTTCCAGCGGATCCAAAATGCGATTGGTTCGCGCGAGGATCGCGCACGAATCGCCCTTGGCCATGAGAGGCCCTAGAACCTCCACAGCGGCCACGGCTTCTGCATACTCGTCTGCGTGACGGGAAGCCGCCACGGTGCCCCCTACGCCCTTCTCTGCCCTTAGCACCTTGGCTATACGATCCGCGTTGTTTCGAATGACCCGATCCGCCGCGGCCAGAATTTCTGAACGGCAGCGATAGTTGCTGCCGAGCACGACCGGTTTTGCGTCGAACTGCTTGATGAAGGCTTCCATGCCACGGTAGCCCAATGCTTCACGAAAAGCGTAGATGCTCTGATCGTCGTCGCCGACGACCGTGACAATCGATCCCGCCTTCGCGTGGAGTTCAATCCAGCGATACTGCAACGGGTCGGTATCCTGAAACTCGTCAACGAGAAGATAGGCGAACGGGTACGGGAGGATCGTGCCGTTTTCCATGCCTTCAACCGCGAGGCGAAGCATGTCCTGAAAATCGATTTTCCCGTTTCTGGCGAGTGCGTCCTGGTAAGCGACGTACAGTTGACCGTCTTCGCTGTGCGGATCCACTTTGCCGAAATTAGTCTTGATTTTCTCGATGGCCGGGATAACGTCCTCAGCTTTGCCCTCTCGACCGATCTCCTGCATGACGCGAATGAGCAGACCCAGCCGATCCCCGTCTGACGCAATATCGAGCGGGCGCGATCCTGGTCGTTGAAGCTGCTTGTAGGCAAGCGAATGGAAGGTTCCGGCAATCAGCCGCTTTTTTACCGCCTTACCGGCGGTGGCCAAGATCCTCTCGCGCAGCTCGAGCGCAGCATCCTTTGAGAAAGTCACCGCCCCCACGATCACCGCGTCTTCCTGAAGCAGGAGCGCGGCTTTAGTGGCGATCGTTTTGGTCTTGCCCGCTCCCGGACAAGCGATCGCCACGCAGTTCTGACGCAACTGGGCGACTTCCCGTTGCTGGGGATTCAGTTCGTCCAGCATCGTTTCCCCCTCGCCAGATTAAAGACCGCGAACCGTCGTCATCAGGCGCAGGTGGGTCAGGTAGCCACGCAAGCCTAGCGGATTGAACTTCTTTAGGAAGCGCACGGTTTCATCGTCCACGTCTGACTGGTCGCGAATGCCATTCCACACCATGAAATCAAAGTGATCCATTGCTTTGTCGAATTTCATCAATGCCGTGAGGATGCGCATCGAAAACCGGGAATAGGCCTCAACCTCGATCTCCATGGCCGGCATGGGGATGCTTGGTTCGAACACGAAATCCCCTGCCGCACGCAATTCCTCTTCTTTCGACTTGCGATAGCCCTCGGCGACCCGCTGCTGTTCATCCACATAGGCCTCCAGCGACTTAAGTTGCTTTTCGAAAAAGCCGTTCACCGTGTCCTTGTCGTCGTTGCCGAACGTCGAATTGCCGAAGCGCTGCATATTGATGCTCATGCGGTTGAGGTACGGCCACCATTGCTCAAAAAGAGGCTTCAAACGAGTATGGTTCAACCGCACGTGCGCCGAAACGACGGCGGCGCCCGACAACTGGCGCTCCAACAATTGACGGCCGATCTCGCGCCGGCGCTTGAGGATCGCGACGCGCTCGTGCCCGGGCAAATCACGAAAGAGCGTGCGCGTCTTGGCCACTTCGGCACGCTTCATTTCTGCATCAGCGCTCGTGATAATGCCTTCTTTTTGGAGCCGGTCAGCGTCGGCCTCCATCTGGCTCAGCTCACGCTCCAGTTCGCCGTCGTCGGCGCCGTCGCTCGGGACATTGCTCGGCTCGCCTGCCCCGACTCCGAGCGCTTCAACGACGCCCTCTGCGTCGATCGGTGCGCCGTCAATGACGGCTTTTTTCTTAGTCTTGGTTTCTGCAACAGTGCTCATTCGGCCTCTCCTGGTCGGGCCTTCGCCCTTTCGTCGTTGGAAAACAAGGCACGCGAGACGCTGCCTATGTACGCCATTGTTGCGGTGACGGTCCGTTGAGAAAGTTGGAAACACGCATTAATTCAATCGGCTTTGCGCCGTTGTCCCAAAGCCGATCGGCACGATGCGCGTCGCGCCGGCCTCCGGGGACGTTGAAACGAGCGTAGATATGAAAATGGCCACTATCATGATAGTGGCCACTCTTGAGAAAGACGCGGAAAACGATGTAGCTTTCGAAAAAATTCGCGGTCTTCGATACCTAACGGGCGGATTGAAACGACTCGGCGGCTTTCCAGAGAAGACCACCAAGGAGCGCGGCGACCGCGACCCAGTAGCTGGCTAAAACGGGAATCGGGACAACCAGGACGGCAAACAGAGTTCCCAAGACCAACAGCAGCCCGTGGCCAGCAAGGTGAAACGACAGTGGGCTCACAAATCCGGCTGCGGACGCCTTAATTTTGCGACGAGCCGTCCCATCGAAAAACATGCCGACAGCAAATAGCACTGTCCCAAGGATCCACATCTTCATCACCATTGCTCGATACAGCATGCGATAGATGAGAAGCCAGAAGTTCTCTGTCCAGGTATGCGCAAATGAGGAGAATCCACCATCGGTCATCCCTCCGACCGGTCCAGAGGCCGACAGCGTTCGATGCAGCAAACCGTTCGCGACAAAAGAGCGTCGGAATAGATCGTTCGCCGAGCGCGTCGCGGCATCCGCGCGCTCGGCACCGACGGATGCGACCAATGACGCTGACTCGGCCTCAGGCACCTCGAACAAAGAGCGGTCGGGAATCGCCGGCATCACTGCGATTGCAAGGACAGGAACCAGAAGAAACCATACTTTTAGATGGGCTCCGAATCGGCTAGCCATGGTGCAGCACCTTGACGATCAACAGCACCGGGATCGCGGCGACCGCGATTATTCCGGCCCAAAAGAACGCCGGTCGGAACTCCGCTATTGTGGCGAACGCGTAGCACCGCGCATGCGCGCCTTGTGAAAACTCGGCCGGCGGGTCCGCTTGGGGTTCATCGAACGCGGCGACTGTGTCGAGCGCTCGCCGCGCGGTCGCGGTATCAACCCCCGACAACTTCGCTATGATCGTAACGGTGAGCGACATCATATTCCTCGAAGTAAACACGAAAGGCCTCGCCCTGCAACACTCGCGATGCCAGTTGGAACGCCGCGGTGCGTTCGGTTATCTGCTCCGGACAACGCTCCTCGATCATTTCGAACTCACAGTTCGCATGCCGCTCTTCGAAAAAGGGGATTGGCTCGAGCATCGGCGACCAAACGCTCAGCTTCTCACCCCGTTTGGCGACGTAGCGACGCGCATAAAGCGCTTTCGCGGGTTCGAAAAGCCCCTGCATAAAAGCGATGTGCTGGTCGCCCGTGCGCTTGGCACGCTTGTAACCGCTCAATGCGGAATTGATCATCTCGGCACACAACGGTCCTTTGTCTCCGCGAAACCGTTCGCCGACGAAGTCGGCCACCCGCGAGCACGCAAGCTCCAGTTCCGGCGCGACGTTAAACACCGGAATGAGTTTGTGCGACAGTTTGTGATCGCGAATGATATTTTTGAATGCGACAGACATGATTGTTTTATTAGCCTTCAATGATTGGAAATCGACCCTGATAGACCGCACCGCCCGAGATGCGCATGAAGTACTGCAAATTCGGCAAGCTGTGGATCAGGCGCATGGGAATGAGCGGCGCTTTTTCCAGTTGTAGTGTCCGTGACTGAGAACCGCTGAATTCCATGGCATGCGACTCTGTGGTGGTGTTCGTACTGTTCGAGATGTTGACCACGCGAATCGCCGTCTCCCCGACTTTGTCCGAAAACCACTTTGCAGTGTCGCTGTCTTCCAATCGTAAGATGATCTGGTTGTTCAAGTTGCCCAAAACCTGCAACATTTTCGCGGCGTTTCCAAGCTTTGCCTCCAGGTCCGCGCGTGCCTGAAAAGCGACGAACGCTTTGAACCCGGCGCCACGCCCCTTGTTCAGAATCTGAATCACCTGTTCGTTGATGGCTTCGGCGATCTCATCGATGATGAGCACGACATCAGGTTTCTCGGCGTAGAAGTTATAAATGGACCCACACACCGCAGCCACGTCCGAGAGCGCCATTGAGGCGATCGCCTTTTGCACGATGTTGTTCGACAGGGAGTCCAGGCCCATGTACAAAACCGCTTTCTGCTTGATGATTTTGTCGATGTCCCAAATCTCGCGTTCATCCTCGAAATCGTCAGCTTTGGGCGCGAGCATCAGGCCGGTTTCGCCGGTTGCCAGCATCTGGAGAAGCGGCAGTGCTGAGGCGATGATGCGCATGTAATGCTCGCGGTCGTGCGTGTGCGTTGCGATCAACCCGTCGATGGTTTCGTGGCCGCGATCCTCAGCGGCGAAACGGTCAATATAAAGTTTGGCCATTCCGTCAACAAGCGAAACATCGTTCTTGGCCTTCGATTGTGCAATCGTGGCGCTGACCACATCCTGCTCCCAGTTGGCGAGTCCGTTCTCAACGAAAAAGCGGCGCAAGCATCGATCCAAAAGCGTCCCGATTCCCGACTGTGCGTATTTAAGGATCGACCGCAGATTCGGCTTGTCGCCCACATACAACTCGCCTTTAACCGCGCGGTCGATAAACAAGAACGCGAAATCGCGGAATCGTCCCTCTTCCATGAGCTGCGCGATGCGAGACGGAATTTCTGAGGGTTGCGACCAGTTTTCAAGCGGGTTGAGGCGGATCGACTCGGCTGGTTTCGCCTGATTGAAGTAGAGAAACTTCCGGCCGGTGCGTTTGCATTCCTTCTCCACGCGCTTTTTCCAATCATCGTCGTTCTTCGGGTCGACGATGATCAGCACGTCTTTCGGATTGTGGATGACCTGCGTGGAAATGACCTCATAGGTGCGCGTCTTGCCTGAACCCGTCGTGCCGCCGACCAGCGTATGTCCGCCCATCGCTTTGTAATGGAACGGCACGCGGACCTTCTTGGGCTCCATGCCGTGAATCCAGGACGAGCCTTGCGGCATCCGGTCGCGCACGCTGTCAGCCGGAGCGAACAACGACTCGATGCGCGCTTCAACTGCTCGGCCCATCTCGGTTTTGTTGAGCCAACGCGGCAGCGACGGAATGTCGGTGGTCGGCATGCGCAAGATATCGTGAGCAATCTGCGTATGCTTTTGGGTCCATTCGAACCCGGTACCCAAGTACATCGAGTCCTCACGCTCCCGCATATTTGCTTGGGTCGCAAGGAGTTTCGATATATGAATTTTGCTCAGCCATTTCGTTGAAATCGCCATCCGAAAACTGAGCGCCCGCCAGACCTGGATACAACGAATTGCAAGCAAGAATGTGCCGAACAGCGCGAACGCCCAGCTATAGGGCATGCCAGACACGAGAATCCCGACGATTGCGACCGACCAGACGACTACGGGCCGCACTTCGTAAATTGGCCTGAAATGGTTGATGTAATTCATGCGGCTGGCCGCTCCATGATAAGACGACCTGCGCGCTCCACCATGCAGATCTCTGTGCCTTGGACGCGCAGCAGGAGGCTGCGCTTGCGCAGTTGTTCAACCAGCGTTTCGCTGGTCATCCCATACGCGCCGATCAGACGTTTCTGAACGGTTAGACCCTTGTCTTCCCACGTCACCTTTGCCTTGCCAGCTGCTACGTCGTCAGCAAGGGCGCGGAAAAACTCGCGCATCATGGCGGCTCCGGGCCCAAGAACGTCGTTCAACTCTTGGTCGGAGATCCCAGTGCGGACGGCTTTCGGTGCCGCGCCAACCTTTGACGGGTCGACTGGTGCAGGCTTGCTCGCTTCAGCACTGGCGTCGATCGGAGTGGTAACCGGAGCCGAAGCCGAAGCCGAAGCCGCACTCTGCGCCTCGCTGCGCTCTAACGCATCGAGCAGAGACTGCGAAAGCTGAGGGCCCGTTGGAGAACCCTCACGGGTTGGCGTTGCGGTCGGTGCAACCGGTGCCGGAACTGGTATGTGTGCGACTGAGGACGGCGCTGGCATCTCCGAACCGGCGCTCGCGGTACCGGTCGACAACGGTGCGCTCGAAGGTGAAATCGGAGCAGACGTCGCCGGCACGACAAGCGTGGCCTGCGGCTGCAGTTCAAGTGCCACATGGACGGCGGACGGAACGTCGAACTTCACCGGAGCGAAAACTCCACGCTGCGCTTTACGTTCGAAGTCCACGGCGACGTCCAGCGCCTGACGTATAACCTTATGCACTAAAGCCTCAAACCCTTGCGGCGCTTTTTCCGGATTGATCGCGCCAAACAGATCCGCCAGCACAGCAGTATCCAAACCAGCCAGCAATTCAGGGGTGACAACCATCTGAGCGAACATCGCCGTTCGCATGCGCTCGCTCTTAAGAGGCGTCACCCGCCGCGCTATCGAATAGCTCCCGCGGCCAATCCACTCCCCAAAGGCACCGTGTGCGGCAGGGCTCCACTGCATGCGGTCTGAATTGCGCGTAAATTCAAAATGGCGACAAGGCTCATCCAGGGACGAACATGCCGCGGCGAGAAACACCGCATAGTTGTATTGCGGCTCGAGTCGCCTACGCTTTTCCGACGTTAGATCCGCGGCAAACTTTTGGCCACCCGCGAGGCGCATTGCATAGAACGTTGACTCAACAGTCGCGCGAAACGCCCCCCCGGGCTCACTGTGCAGCTCGGGAGTCAGTGGCATGGACGAGAACCAAGCGGCGCAACGTCGCAAGACCGCAAGCCACTTGCGATCAAACTCGGACTGCACACTCTCGTTAGCGCATTGCCGAACGAGCTCGATACGCTTGTCATGGGTTGCAAGCAGCTTCTCGGCAGTGATTGGGTGATGATCGCTCGACATTAAAGGAATCCGGTAGCTGCTTTGGACAGCGTCTTCACGCCACTGGTACCCGACGCACTCGCTCCGCCGCCAAAGATTCCAGCGAGTTTGGGGATTTCCAACGAGAGCAGCAAAACGAACACGGCGAGATCGAACACATACGCGGCGTTCATCGTCGTGTGCCCGCCCACAGTCGTCGCGGTCTTTAACGCGGATGTTATCGACGTACCGACAAGCCCCATCAGAATTTGGACGACCACGACATACATGCCTGCGCTGACCATCCAGTCGAGCCATTTCTGGAAATAGTTGCGCGTATAGGATGAAAATCCGAGCGCCAACGCGATGGGACCCAGGACAATGCCAATCGCGGACTGGATCTGACCGATGGCTGTGTAGTAGGCGAAAAATACCGAAGCAATCGCCATCACAACGAATGCGAGCAGGAGCACTGCCGCGTCGGCGATAAAGCTCGGAAGGTTGGTGAGCGCGCCATACACCGTGAAGTTCTGGCGCAATGCATCGACGATCGTTCCTGCGAGCGTCGCCATTTGCGACGCAACGTCACTGGACGCCCCATTGTTGATTGCCGATCCCAAGGCTACGAACCAATTCCAAAATCCCGGTGCAGCGGTGGTGTACCCGAGATAGAGGGCGACAAAAATCCCCAAAATAGTGATCTCCTCGAATACGGCGATCCAGGCGGAGACCGGATGGTGAGTTCCAGCGAACCGTACCCCGGCGAGAACGATCGTGATAACTCCAAGCCCCCATGCAAATTTGTTGGCCTCGGGCATCACCTTCTGACTCAACGTCACCGCGTTCGGAATCAAGCTATTTAAAAGTGACGCAATCTGTCCGACCGCATCATTGGATCCCTTTCCAAACTCGCCGGGGGTGCCTGCCGGGACTGCCGGGGTCGTAGCGGCCGCAGCACCCGTCGCGGCCGGCGCGTCGGCGGCCGTTACCAACTGTGCATTCGCGGTTTGCAGACCGTACGAGGCCCCGAGAAAGATGCCCACGCACACGATGGCAAGGCGCAAGGTCCGAAACGATCGCACCATGTTATTGCCCCAGCGTCGTTGAGGATGAAATCTTGCTTTGATACGCTGCGCGTTCTTGCGCCTGGAGCGTCTGCAGCGACGATTGCGCGGCATTGCTCGCTTGCGCGCTTGCCACCTGAGCTTGCTTGTCGACCGCATCGCTCTGTTGCTTGGCAGCCATCATCGTCAGCATGTCGCCGTTCTGGCTCGACACAATATCCAGCATGTGCGTGGTGAGCTGCGCGGTCGCCTCTTGTGTCGGTGACATACTCAGTTGATTCTGAATCTCCTGACGACGCTGGGCGAGCGTGCTGACATGCGAAACGACGTCATTGCCTTGCTGAAAAAGCTGTTGGGCTGTCGTATTGTTGTTTTGCAGGAGCGTGTTTTGATCCGTGAGCCATTGTTGAGGCGTCTTGCCTGATTGCGTGATGAGCGACTGCACCTTCGTGAGGTACTGCGCATTGCTCTGCAAGCCGCCATAGAGGGACGTCAAGCCGTTTGTGTACTTGGTCAGGCTGCTGATGTCGTTCGAAATCGTCTGCGCCTGGGAGAGCATCGCGGCAGGATTCAGATTGGTCGCCTGCTTTAGCTGGTTGAGCATCATCTGATATTGATAGATCAGATTCGTGTTCT
This sequence comes from Caballeronia sordidicola, assembly GCF_002220365.1. Lineage (GTDB taxonomy): Bacteria > Pseudomonadota > Gammaproteobacteria > Burkholderiales > Burkholderiaceae > Caballeronia > Caballeronia sordidicola_C. The sequence continues at coordinate 27,993 of NZ_MTHB01000276.1, forward strand.
GATAGACCTCAGACTTGACCGCCTCGGCGGCCGTGACCGTGTTTTTTGCAAAGTTCGTCGGGTCGAACACGATGTCCCATGCGTGCGCAACGCCCAAAGGTAGAAACGTCATCACACACAGCGCTGCAATCCGACCGACCGTTTTCTTCAACATGATTTAAGTCATCCTTTCGTTGAGTGTTTCTAAGCGTTGGCGAGCACGTCGCGCACGTACGCGTCCTGCCAGTTGTCCACGCCCGACCTCACATGCTTGTCCAGAATGGCCTGCGCGCGACCGTCGGAGCGAAGGTAGGCCAACGCTTCTTTGGAGAACGAGGCCTGCAGCATCCGCGTCTGGTTCGCCGTGACCCACAGGTAATCCCGGTTGGGAACCGCGTTCGCGATCATGTGGATCTGGTGATCCGTCAAGCCGAAGACGTCGCGGTACAAGCCTTTGTTATTGAGCGCGTCGCTGTTGGGCAGGTAGATCAGGTTCGGGATGTTTTCTTTCAGAATCTCAAAGTTGGCGACCCGCGCCAGTTGGCCGAGGGACTGCGTCGCCATGAGTAGCGCCGCGTTCAGCTTACGGATCGTGACGGCCCAGATTTCCAGTCGCGCGTAGAACTTTGGATAGGTAAAGAAAAACCCCGCCTCTTCGATTTCGATGACGGTGTAGCGCTTGCCGTCGAGAATCTGGGCGATTCGGTAAAACGCGTAATCCATGAAGAGCGCGGCCGCAACGGGGTAGTTCTGGAACAGGTCCCCCATCTCGATAGACAAGTCGTCCGACAGGGCAAAGCCATCTTCGACGTGATCGAAGAACCGGCCGTTCTTCTGGCCTTCCGTCCAGACCTGAAGGCGTTCGCGCAATTCAGCGGGCAGGAGTGTGATGAGCCCCGAGAGACGCCACTTGTCGGGCGAGTACGCTTCGGCCAGCGTCTTGATGCGCTCGAAGATCTCCGTTTCCTGCGTTGGCGTGCACGTAAAATCCTCGCCTTCGATGACGAGCTTCACCCACTCAGCCACGTACGGCCAATGCTTCTCTTCGCCAAGAAGAGAGAGTGGATTGACAGACGTTGCGGCCTCGAAACGGCCCGTCGCATCAATGAATCGACCGCCGCCAAGCAGCGTCGGGATGCGGGTCGATCGGTCCTTGTCAAACCGAATCCGGCGCGCGTTATGCCGTCCGGTCTGCGACATCAGGTAGTTGAGAATGACGGACTTACCCGCCCCGATCGGACCAACAACAAGCCCGTGCGCCGTGCCGCCCGGGTGATGCAGATCAACATGCTGCAACGTGCGGTGGCGGGTGGGCAAGCACGTTAGCGGGCCGGTCTTTGTACCCGATTGCTGCGTCAACCATTCGTTGACTGTGGAGCCTTCACCGACGCTCGTGAGAGGCGCGATATCGGAGACTGCCGGCGTTTCGACGAACTGCAGACGCTTCTGCTGGTCCCACCGGCCAGGTAAGGTCGCGCTCCACGCGGCGAACAAATTGGTTCGCTCCTGGATGACGCCGAATCCCGCGTTGCCTATCACTCCCACGACTTGGCGCGTCGCGTCTTCGCATTCCTCGAGCGTGCTGCCGTATACCACCACCGATATATTGGCGAACCCATACTGCTGGCCTTCAGCGTCGAGTTTGGCGAGCGCTGCGCCCGCCTCCTTCGCGAGGATTTCGCGGCCTTCGTCGTTTTTCTGCTCTTCCTTCGTGGCCCACTGCTTCAAAATCGCAATTGGGTTAAAGGCTGCAACCTTATAGAAACCCCGAATTTTCTTGATGTAGGCGCTTGCTCGGGACGTATCCAGAAACCGGAACATCACGCAGACGTCCAGCTCTGCGTCGACTTGCGCCAACACGTCGAGCGCCGCCTCCTGGAACCCCATCCATTCCTTCACGCCAATGATGCGTGCATATATTTTGCCGTGCGCCGACTCGAACATGAGTTCGGACGCACCGATCGTGATTTCGGTTTCAGTGAGGTGCGTATCGAGCATCGTGACCGGATATCGCACGCGCCGCTTCGGGGTGCTTGGATTGGCTCGCTGGTGCAGGAACGACAGGGCGTTTTGCAGCTGCAGGCGCCGCATCTTGAGCCGCGTGACGCCGCCTGCGAAACCGTCGATCACGGCTTCAAAGCGTTTGATTTCGTTTTGGATCTTCGTCAGGTCGAAAACGAAGGCGCTTCGCGCGAGCACCAGGTCTTTCGCAGCTTCGAACATCGCGACCGCCAGATTCTTGCCGCCTACCGTCAAGTGGTAGCCGATTTTGTCGAAGATCCGCGATATGCCAGTCTCGGGGGTGAACGCGAGCGCGAGTGAATGCGAATTGCGGAAGTACTTGCCGCTGCCAATGTTCTCTCGATTGATGGCGTCGAGCCGGGCGTCCGCTTTCGATGCAAATTCGCCTGACATCTCCCCCTTCACGCGGCGATGCGACATCCGCCACCAAGCCGTGATCCGGTGATCGAAGTTGCGGCATGCATGGTCGAGGTTTTCACGCGCGGCAGTGATATCACCGGGGTTCGGGGTGTCAGCGTCGATGCCGTCGAATTCGAACACCGTGAGGAGCGACCCGTCCTTGTCCAGAATGACCTCGGGCGTAATCATCGTCATCCACGGCGCAATTTCTTGTACCGAGCGCTTGGTGAACATGGATTTCAGCATGAGAGGTCCTGATCGAAACCGTAAGGCCGTTTAAAGCGCGCGCTGAATTTGGCGTTAGGTCCCGGCTCATACACGTCCGGGTAGCGGTTGTAGACCAGCATCACAATTCGCCACCATGGATCGGTCGAACTTTTCCAACGCAAGAAGATATGAACGAGAAAGCCAACGACGAGGAACGACGGGCTCCAGCTTGTGTAGCAAAGGAGCGCTGTCAATGTGCCGTTGAAGATGGCAAGGCCGCGATCCGCCCCGCCCATCTGACGCGGCAGCGACAGCCCCCGACTGACCTTGTGCTGGCGCATATCAGCAGGTTTGCGCCAAGCCGAAGTGATCCTTCATGATTGGCACGGCAACCGATGCAATACCGAGCCCAACCAGAACCACCGAAAACGTCTTCGCAATATTGCTCTCGGAATTCGCGACTGCTACACCGCCAATCGTGATCAGCACAATGCCGATTCCGTACAGGTATGGTCCGCTAATCAAGTTGCTGATCGTGCAGATAATGTCCGTCAAACCTGTAAGGTCCGTGATGCTGCCCGCTGCCATCGCCGCAACTGAGAATGCACTGAGGATCGCGCCGACAAGCATGGGCTTACCCGGCTTCAGGTTCTTTGCGATTGCTGATGCCGTTTTCATCCACTTCCTATGCTTCATTTGATGCTCCCGATTAAAAAACACGTTTAAGGTCATAGTCGTTATTACGAAAACCCCGAATTTCAAGGATTTCAGATACGTGGCGCATCTCACCCGTGCGTTTGAAATGCACCACGTAGTTGAAGCAATCGGCGATGTTCTTGCGCATGTCTTCCAATTCCCAGCGTGAACCAGGCGGAATGCCGAGCATGGCAAGGCTCTCGAGACGGCTAAGCGCCGTGCGAGCGTTGTTTGAGTGAATCGATGCGAGGCCACCATCGTGGCCGGTGTTCAGTGCCTGAAGCAGGTCGTACGCTTCGCCGCCGCGCACCTCGCCGACGATGATGCGATCGGGCCTGAAGCGAAGGCAAAGCGCGACGAGCAACTGAGTGGTGACGTTGGTATCGGCGTTCGACAGCAAGCGGACGCGGTTGGGCACGCGCACCTGTAACTCCTGCGTGTCTTCGATGGTGATCACGCGTTGATCCGGTGGAATGGTCTCGATCATCGCGTTCAAAAACGTCGTTTTACCCGCCGACGTGCCGCCGGCGACCAGCACGTTTTTGCGGGATTGGACCAGCGAGACGAGCGCACGCATCAGCGCCTCATTCTCGATGCCCTCCTCAAACGCGACGGCCTCGGCGATCTCCGGGCGAGCGTTAGCGGCTGCGAATGCGCCCATCGCGACGTAGTCCGAGAGCGAGAGCTTCGATTGCCGGTGTTTGCGGATACTCAACGCGTGGCCATCGATTGCCGTGGGACTCATCACCGCCGCGATCCGGAGGTTTTTATGACCAGCGTTGATGATCCCTTTGTCGCTGCCGGCGCGCGCGGACTTCGCGACCGACGAGGCAAGGGAGTGAATTGCGGCTTCCAGATGCGCGGGGCGCAGATCGACGTTCACTCTGGACATGACCCCGCGATGCTCGACCCAGACATTGCCGAAATCGTTGATCATGATTTCCGCGAGATCAGGCGCGTCAAGTTGCTCCTTCAGCGGCGAAAGAGCTTCAAAAAACATCTTTACTGCTTCCGTTTCGAGCGGACGAAGTTTCAGTAAAGCGTTGTCGGCAAAGTCGGACATGCGTGCCTAAGAGGGCGATCTAACATGCGACTATTGTTGGCGCGAGGGCACGGCCGAAACGATTCAAAAGGGATGCAAAATGAGGCTGCTTTCGGGGATTGGCCCCGTCCCGTTTACAGTGAACCGAAGATTAGGTAGCGGGCGACAAACGGTATCCCGCAAAACGGTCAGATTTGACGGGCCCATCGATTGGGCTTTATCACGATAAGCTCCACTCCCGAGAAAGACCCCGAAAATCGCATAGCTTTCCGGGCGTATAGGGATGTTTTATCAACTAGATCACCAGGACTTAGCTCGTCCGGGTAGATGTAATTTCATCTTGTGAAATCGGACCCGTAAACGACAAAACCCGGCAAGAGGCCGGGTTTTGTGTCTTAACGATGTGCCCCGCACCTTGCGGGGTCTAACAAATTACCTCCATGGTTTCTCCAAAAGGCGCTTTCTTCGCGCGCGTTAGCGGCGTAGTCGACGCCCACAGCACGGGGAAATACGGAACAGAAGCCGGAAATCGCCCGTGCATGTCTGTCAGATAGACTAGAAACGCCGGGTTGATTCCCTCTGCCAGTATTTTTTCGAACGGCGCGACGAACGCCGTTCCGCCTCCACCACGCACAGGCAAAATTTCCGGCGAGTCACCTCGTTCAAAAATCTGCACCTGAGTGACGCGCGTGTCGCAGTCCATCACGATCAAGCGCGCCGGTTGAAGCGAATAGAACGTCGACAGGATCTCCGCATTGAACTGTGCCTGCGTCTCGGCGGTTACCGAGCCACTGGAGTCCCGCACGAACACCGCGTCTGCGATCGCCGGCATATGCAACGAGGGCAGGTAAAACCCCAGATGCAGATAACGACGATTGGGCATGGAGAAGCTGTAGTCGCTCGGGCTTGCCTGCTGGGCAAACCGTTGCAGCACCGCCCGCCAATCGACCACCGGCCGGACAGCCTCGCCCACCATTGCCTGAAGCGACCCAGGAAGCTTGCCGTGCATCTGCGCCGCTTTCGCAGCCTGAATGACGGCGACTTTCCATTCCGCTTCTTTCGTTGGCTTGTCTTCGCCTTGATATGGACGAACCTCACCGCACGGATTGGGCACCGGAGTCGACTGTTCGGCCGGGCCTGATGATTGACCCTGACCGTCGTTCTGATCAGGCTCACCCGGTTGCTTATCGGGTCCCCGAGCGGGTTGCTTCCCCGGCTGCATCTCTGGTTGCTTTCCAGGTCTCTTCGCCTTTTGTCGCGCCTCTTCGGTCAGCCGCCCGTAAATCTCTTCGGCCGACTTTCCTGTAAAGCGAACATCCAACAAAGCGCCCTTGGGTAGGAGCAAACCAGCATCGAGCACCAGCGGGTTGACCGCGTAGTCACACGCCTCATTCCAGCGCTTTGGATCCCGCGCGCCCATCCGCCAGCAGTGGCCATTGGCCACGTGGAGAACATCGTGCGCGATCACCCCCCTCACTTCGAGGTCGTTAAGGCTGGCTAGGTACTCCGGGTTGTAGCCCAGAGATTCCCCATCCACCCACAACGTCTCGCAGGAAGGATCCTCGACAACTTTCAGGCGAAGCGCCAGTGCTCCGAAAAACGGTTGCGAGAGCACCAACGCCGTGCGTTGCTTCGAAATGCGAGGATCGATACTCATGCCCAATCCCACGTGACATTGACGAATTTAAAGTACTCATCAATCGACTGCTCGACAGTCACGAAGAACGGACCGGGCCAGCTTCTGATCCATTCCGGCGCGCTGGGCAACGACGCGAGATCGTCGGAGGAGTCGTCGTAGTCCCTTATTTTGCGCGCGGCAACCTCCCCTAATTCACGCAGGAAGTCCGTAACGTCGAACGAACCCTCACCAAGCGGCTCAACATCGACCCGCTTGCGCTCGACCCACGTCTGCGGATGAAACGTTGCGATGATGCGTTGCATGGCGTTTCTCCTTTTAGGCCACGAGGCGCAGTTGCATGGCCGATGAGTCCTCGACCTCCGGAATCGGCGACGACGGCGACATGCCCATGAAAGCGGCCATCAACCCTTCGATCTCGTGTGCCTTGGTGGCCACCTGAGAACGCAAGACCGACGATTCCTTGAGATCCGCTCCCGTGTGCACAGCTAGATGCGTCTTGGCCTGCTCGAGGATGTGCGTGAGCTTCGGATCGTTCGAGAAATTGAGCTTGGGCAAGAGAGCGCACAACTCGCGAACGTTGTTGGCCACGTCCAGCCGTACATTGCCGCTTGCGTACAGCCGCGAGGCCATCTGCGAGACCGCCTCGTACAAACGGCCAACCAGATCATCATTCGCGCTCGAGATCGAGGCGAGAACGTGCTGATCCAGTTCGGTTTTAAGCGTAGTCAAAACGTCGTCGGGTAACTCAACACCAAACTGGCTGGCATCGGGAAACGGCAGAACGGCCATCTTGACGCCGAACTTCGTGGACAGTTCAGCAAGGGTCGGATAATCCGCCTCATTGAAAAGTCCATTCAGTTCGATTCGCGCGCGCTCTTTCAGGTCCAGGTAGTCGGTCTGGAAAACGGATACCGCCAAGTCGAATTCGTCTTTCAACGAACGCATTTTCTCGGCGAACTCCATATAGACCATCGTCGGCAAAAGCCGGACGCCCAACTGGTCGTATTTCAACGTGTGATCGTAGAAATACGATCTGATGCGGCTTGCCAGCGTCAGGACTTCGGCGAAGCTCGGCGCGTACTCCGGCAACAAGCGCTTGTTAAATCGGCCAATGCCCTTGGCCTGATGCGACTTCTCGACTTCCTCTGTGACCTTGCCGTCGTAGCGACGGGCGACCCAAGTGGAAATCGTAACCGAGCACAGCATGACTTTCGATTGGATAGACGAGTTCATGGAAAACTCCAGAAAGATGGATTGAAAAAGAGAGAAAGGGATTGGATGAAGCGGGAAACGGACAACGAAAAATGAGGCGGGCGCGCCATTGCGACGCGCCGTGCCTCATGGGAAAGGGTTGAAACCGGAAGAAGGCCTATTCGCCTCGGATGATTTTCCCGAGCGGACCGCCCTGCGCGTTGATGAACGCGTAGGAATTGGCAATCGTCGGCGTACGGCGTAAAGCGTCACGAACCAGAAGCGCCGCAAACTCGCTCAAGTCCCCGGCGATCATGCGATCCACATAGACCATCAGTCGATCGAAGTTCGCCTCCGTTGCGTGCGCGGCGAGCGACGCGCTGATTGCATATAGCGCCGCCAGATTCTCCGGAATAGCCACCGTGTCCGGATTCAATAGAATCGCGTCAGGGGACGGTAACTCGCGGAAAATTTGCAGGAAACTGACCAACTCGGTCCCTGCCCCGTCGCCGACCGACCCTGCGAACGATATGTGTTCGAGGGATTTCGGCACCACGTCCATCGTCTTCGCGACGAAGCCCCAACTGCGAGGGCTCGGCGTGTTCTCGATGTCCCGGGTGGTTTTCTGAACCGACAGCAGATCGGGACGGAACCGTAGAAATGCGATGAGCGCCGGCGGGATGCCCGCCTTAACCGCCCACGTTGTCCAATCAGCAATCGTCGGCGTGAGCTCGACGACCGTCGCAAACCGGGATATCACCGGATCAAGAATCCCGGTCACACCCGCGTTGTCGGTACGGCGATTGGTCGCCGCCAGGAAGGTGACGTTGGACGGCAAGACGTGCTCACCGATGCGTCGGGCGAGCAGAAGCTGCATCTTGGCCGCCTGAACCGCTGGGGAGGCTTGCCCGAGATCATCGAGGAACCAGATGAGCGGCCGTCTTGCGGACAAAGCGCGCTCCAGGTCGCCGAACGGCAGAAACTTGGCCGTCAGCCCGTCCGGAGACGGAGACGGAAACGGCAAGCCTTTTGAATCAGTCGGATCTTCAACAACCGGATGGCTGATGAGCAGTTCGTGGTCAGTGGCTTGCGCGACCTGTTCGACGATGTCGCTTTTGCCGATACCAGGGCGTCCAGTGATCAACACCGGAAGGCGCTTCGGTACATACAGTGAGAGCAGCTCGAACAGTTGCGAGGACGTGACTTGCATGATGGGTTTCCTGAAAAGAAAAACCCCACAAAGCCAACGCCCAAAGGGACATGGTCCCTGTGGGGTAGATGAAACCGGCCAACGGGTTAGCGTGGCTCGGAAGGTCGATGCGTCGAGGACGCGGTTGATGGATGAAGTTTATGCACGCTGCGCGACGCAAACCATGCGAAACGTCGTCTTTTCATACCGGCTTTCGACGACGCCGATATCGAAGGGCAGAAAAAAACCCGACGCTAAGCGCCGGGTTTGGGGTCAAGAGGATTGCGTCGCTTGTTCGGCCCGTTGGCCTTGCTGCGAAAGAAGATACTGCGCATACGCGAGCGTGCCGTCATTCACGCGAAGCGTCCTTGATTCGACGCTGTCATCATTCCCTGCAACGAGGCTATAGCGCTGACTTGCTCCATATCGATAGCTCGCGATCTTGCTAAATCCGCTCGCGATCGATTGCTCGACATGTTGTACGCCCGTAATCACCATATTGCCGTAACGGTATCGCGCAGACTCGGCCCGCGCTTTCGCACGTTCGGTGTCACGGGTAACCGTTTCGGCCTCGCGACTTGCGGCCGCACGTTGCTCCCATTCCAGTTGCTGAACATCGTCCAAACCTGCGAGGGCGAAAATCGCTCGCCGGCGCGCCTTGGCTGATACCCCCGTGAGTTTCACTCCATAAAACTCGCGGACTGCCTTTTTCGTCCACCGGTTCGCATCGTCAGGACGATCCAGGACATCAACCAACAGGTGCATATCAGCATTCTTTATGGCGAGCGCCATGCGATTGGCGAACTCGAACGTCGTGCGGCCGTGATCCAGCGCCGCAAGATGTCGATGTAGGTCGTACTCACGCTGGCTGATCTCGCGCGCTGCACGCCTCTCGTCCAAGCGTTCCAGCGTCGAAGCTTTCCGCTCGTCGGCCATGACACGCCGCAGAACCGTCGCAAACGGCGACACAGGTGCGCCAATATCGACGGCTTCGAAGTAGGTCTCCGGTAGCGCACGCGCTTCCAGCAGGCCGTGACGACAGAACAGATCGTCGACCTCCACATAGGTCGGCTCGTTAGGCAGCAACCTCGCGACCATCGCCAGTACTGCCGCATTTGCTGACGATATCGACTGCCGGGAATGCGTCATCACGCTGATGAGCACTCTAAGCTTTGAGACCGGCATGACGCCGCGCAATTCCGGCACGGTAACCAGTGATCTCGCCCACCGAATGTCATTGCCAAACGGCTCCGCGAGCGCGGCATAGTCTGCAAGCACCGCCTCTGGAATCGGAGCGCCAGCAGCGAGCGCATAGGCGAGATGCACCTCGTGCCGCCCGTTGAGCTGCCCCGATCCATGTGACACGGCAGGTCCACCAGCGCCGAATCCAAAACGGGCACGCGCTTCTGACTCGCAGAGCTGGAACAGGCTGGCCGACCCGTTGTTGGCAAATGAAATGACCTGATCGGAGGTGAACAGGTACAACGGGCGTGTCGACAACTCGAATGCAAAGAACAGCAATTGCCAGTGCGCGCGACGAATCTGCCACGGATCAAGCCGCTTGCCGTGCGGCCGAAAATATGCGCCATCGATCTCGTCAAGCATGGCCAGGAACAGATCGGGCATCGAGCCGGACATGCGCACCGTAAGTTTGCCGTCGAATTTCGTGACGCACATCGGATGGCCGGCATGACTCAGACTGACGTCGGCCGATTCGATGGACCGGAAGTGAGCGTTGTTCTGAAAGAGCTCGAGGACCTCGAGCAACGTTGCAACGGAGCGGGAAAAATTGACGGTCGAAAGGTGGAACATGATTGCCTCACAAAAAAAGCGGGCAATCGTCCCTGGTCGGGTCGATGCCCGTCAGGGTGAAGCGCCAGATGGCGCGAAGAAAAATGAAGCTGCGAAAGGATTTAAGCGACGTCGAGCTTATGCGCGATGAGGCGCGCTAACTCCCATGCCTGATTGCGATTGAAAACCTTCGCGCGAAGCAGCGGCATCACTGCATAGCGGCGTTCAAGATCATCGGATGCGGGCCGCGTAATCCAATCCACATGGACAATCCAGCCCTCCGAATTGCCGATACATACCGAAACCGAGACTCGGTCGAACACAACACGTGACGGCCACATCCGGCTGCGACGCGCACCGTATGCTTGTTCGTCGGCGTGATCGCGGGTGTTAGCCAGCGTGAGCCATTCCGGCTCCATCTCGCTGCGGTAAAGAAATGCCCACAGTGATCCGTAGACTTCACCCACCGTCTTCCCGTCTGTGTCGATTCTTGCCTTTGGATCCGTTGCGAGCGCTTCAGCGCTGGCCGCAACCGCCCGCGCGGCAAGATCTTTTTGCGCAAGAACGATCTGTCCAATTTGCATCATGATTTGCTCCTTAAACGAAAAAACGCGCCGAAGCGCGCCAGTTGCGTTCTACCCGCCGGTAAGCGAGCAGACGAAAAAAAAGCTGCACCCGGTTAGGGTGCAGCCTGGTTCTGTTGCACGGCTTACGCCACGCTATCTGTCTAAATCAATGCCAATCGCGTTCGCGATCGCGCTTCTGACCTTTGAGGCCCGTCCACATGAAAAATCCTGCGATGGACACGCCCAGTACAAAAGTGAAAATAGTCGCACCCACGTTAATCTCCTTTCATGAGTTGAAAGCCTACGTACCACAATATTACTCCAAGACACGCGAGCGAGGCCGTGTTCACCACAGTCGGGATATCCCAATTTCCAGAGGCATGTGCGTACCCTACCGCGCCCACTATCGAGCCCGCGCAAAACGTGTGAAGCAACCGCCCGTTCTGCTGACGCTGATCCTTCGTTGGAAACAAAATGGAATTAAATACCCGCCTAATACCGGGCGGACCATTTTTGGGCAGCGTGACGTCGTAGCTCCCGGCCGCTCCAGCGTGAACAGCCAAAACATGACCCCGGTACTCAAGGCTGACTTCTGGCGAGCACTCGGACTTGCCCACCGCGGCCATGACTTCGGTGAGTCGGGGCGGCAGATGGAGTTCACCGGTTGAGACGTTCAGCGTGACCCGGTCGGTCAGCGTCAGTCCGCAGGTGTATTCGACCTTCACCGTCGCGAGCTTCATTTACGGGCTCCCGACGAGGTGTTGATCCCGCCAGCCAGGCGCAGGCCGTCCAGGAACGCCCGATATCCGGCTCTGGTTTCGAGCTGCTCGAGTGAGACGTAGTTATCTCCTCCGCCCGTCAGGTCCTTTCGGTCCCGGCGAGTGCGGAAGGAAAATGCAACTCCCTGCTTGCATGGCTTGTCGAGCACATCGAGGAAGAGCGTCTCGGTGCGAAGCGACACGCGAGCGGACCGGGTGCAGCGGCCAGGCTGGACGACTATTTCATGGCTGCGCAACCGCAGGTCGTGCGCGACTCGCCGCAAGACTCGCGCGGCATGCCGTTGAAGTGAAGCGGTCGTGCCTGCGCTTGCCGACGTGCGGTCCGAGTAAAACAGCCGGGGAAATTTCATGTGCTACCTCATTAAAAAAAGCGAGGCAGCTCCCTTGCGGAGTGCCCCGCAAGGGAAAAAGGAAAGCGGCGTCAATAAGACACTCCCGCTTATTTCGCTACTTCCAAAACAAACCCTATTCGTACAACTTGAGACATTTGCTATTCGTGACGCCCGCAGGGGCAGCACCACGGGTCAATTCCAGTAAGAGAGCAACTGCCATCGTTTGCGCGCTCTCGCAGTGCCTCCATGCGATCTTGAGGCGTGTAATACCCCCGTTGCGTCGCAAGCTCTAAAGCGATTTCGCGATAGGGCGACTCCAAATCGCGAAGGAAATTGTCAACGCATTCCGAAAACCGATCTGCAAAGAGTTCATACACTTGTCCACACCCCCTACTTGCGGTGGAGACCATCTGGTCGAGTTCTACGGAAATCCCGTCTCGTGTTCGAAGCGCCGCCCTCGTGCCCGCACTCGCTGCCGCACGGTCGGCGTATACCAATCGTGGGAATTCCATGTGCTACCTCACTAAAAAAGAGCGAGGCAGGTCCCTTGCGGGAGAACTGCCCCGCAAGGGAAAGGATTGAAGCGGCGTCAGGAGACGCCGCTGTGAACTAAGCTACTTGGGTAAAACGCTCTTCATACAACTTCAACTCGGGACGCAAGCGCGCATACCGCGCCTCTGCATCCATGTCACTAGAGAGACGGCCAACCTCCGCGAAATAGCGAACGCGTGCGCCGTCAGGCTCAAACGCCGGATCAAGCATGATCGCCCGGAATTCCGTCACATTTGCAGCCTGTGCGGCAACCTCAATCGGACGCATCTTGTACAAATTCTCGCCGTTCACATCGTTGGTCCTTGCGTTCCAACCGGTTGTGCAGCCGTGTCCAGCAAGTTCGTAGGTGTTCATTTATGAGATTTCCTAAGACTGAGATTGAAGTGAAAAGAAAAGCGCCCGATCAGTGCGTGATCCGATACCCGGAACCGCTGTTGACCAGATACACATGCTCGCCAGGGACGAACTGCTGGTCGTCAACCTGACTCACGACAACCGTTTGGCCATTGCCGCGAAGCAGAAACACTTCGAGACCGCTGTGGTGCGACATCATCGAACTCACGCGCTGGGCAATAACACCCGTGGCCGAACCCGACAGTGCACCCGAGATGTAGCGGCCACGCCCGTTCCCGATGACCTGGGAGCCAAGGAACGCACCTGCGACCGAACTCACGATTGAAGACAAACCCGACGAGTCGGAATTACTTTCGATAGTGATGGGCCGCACGCGGATGACCGTCGCCTGTTCCATCTGGCCAATGCGCTGTACGTCGTAGCGCTGGTACGTATTCGGCGAGCCAAAATCCGCAGATGCGCAACCGGTGAGGATGGAGATCACGAAAAGGGAAAGCAGAGCTTTGAACATGAAGGCCTCAACGAGAATCGAGGCATTCCATCCCTGAGGGCTTGGTTTGCCCCGTTGGGAAGAAAACGAACAACGATAAATGGAGGTTCGAACCGGACTAGCTGATGGATGCGATACCGGCCGAGAGGAGCACAATGCTCCCTATAAAAAACAACATCTTCCACGCTTCGGAGTCCTGTCTGGCGTACCAGCGAAGGCTGTCAAGAGCATGTTTTGCGGTTGAGATCATAGGATGTGAACGGCGGTCAGAATCCGACACCAGATGGCGGCGTCGATCAGAAATGCGAAACGATTCCTGTTCTGCAGAGCTGTTCGGTGCTTGTTGTCGACGGCATCGATGGGCGGTATCGGGTGCGTCGAAAGGAGCCCGAAGGGCGAG
>NZ_MTHB01000295.1 GCF_002220365.1 Caballeronia sordidicola
CCTTTGCTTCGAACACCTCCCTGCGCGCGTGCGCCCAGCACTGCGCATGCGTCAGCCCGACCTGTTTGGCGTAACTGGCATAGGCGGCGTAGCCGTCGCTTAGAAGCACGGCGTCCTCCGGCGGCGACAGCCCGAGCATGTCGCGCACATGCTGGCCAGCGCGGCTTGGCGAGTGCGTGAAGCAAATCTCGTCGCGCTCGCCGTAGATCGGCCAGAAATAGGTGGTCTTCATCTTGCCCGGATTCGCCCGACCGGCCTTGATCGGCACTTCGTCCATCGCCTTGACACGGCTGGCACGTATCGAATCGAGCTGTGCATCGTAGACCGGTTCGAGCAGCGCCACGCTCGATTGCATCAGTTGGGTCAGCCACGGCCGGCTGACCTTGATCCCGGCATCATCGAGTCGGCGGTGCTGGCGGTACAGCGGCAAGTGGTAGTCGAATTTGTCGATCACCATGCCAACGACGAAGCTGACGTCGGCTCGGCTGCCCTCGATCACGCCGACAGGGGCCGGCGGGCACGAGAGCGCCTGCGTGTCTTTCCGCTTGATCAGGGGGCGCACGTACTTGAGCACGACATAGCTGCCGGGACGCTGCGCCAGGCGGTGCGTGACTTTCTCGCCAATCACTTCGTACTGATCGGGCTTGAGCAATTCCATGTCCGGGTTGGGGACGGCAATCACTTCCACCGGCACACGCTTCTCATCGAAGAACAAACTCGATTCGTCGGCGCCAACCGGCTTGGTCTTGCGCTCGCGCTCGTGGCCGGCCACCACCGCTTTCTTAGCCGGCAGCGGCGTCTCGGGAATGGCGTCGAAACCCACGCCAAGAATACCCTGAACACCTTCTGGATCAGGATGGCGCTTCTCGCTTTTCTGGCCGAAGATCTGACGCTGAAACCAGGCCACCTGGCGTCGCAAATTGATGTTCTCGCGCTCCAGTTTGCCGACCAGTCACACGTGCTTTCGGACCCATTTGGACTTCGTCAGAATTTGCAGGGATTCCAAACGTTAATATGCCAATATCCTGCAATTCCAGCAATCCGGTTTCGCCCTTAAACTCCCGCCAGTAATGGCTTTTGCGATTGTTCAGGGTGGACTAAGCTAACGTGCCTTTATCCCTGGATCTAATCAGCCCCAGTGCTTCGGTTTGAGTCGCCCGAAGGCGACTAGCCCGCACGAACCAAAAAGGGACTCATCAAGGCGAGACGGTCGTCTCTGCTATTACGCGTGGCTCCGATGTCATACGAATCGCAATCGCGCGTCCTTTCAGCCGGAACGGAGTCTCGATAAACCGGTAGCAAAGTTCCGCCCCGATGCCGCTTAAGAGCAGCCCGCCGACGAGAATCCGAAACGTGTCGTTCGCTCCGACCGCGCCACCAGATCTGTCCTTACAATATTCCACGGCGACCAGAAACATGATGGGGTGTGCAAGATAAATGGAATACGAGCGCGATCCTATCCATTGAATGACCCGGCTGTGGCGAACCCAGCGAAACATCAGGCCCTCGTCATAAGATGCAAGCCAAACCATAACAGCGGAGCAAAGCGCAAGCATACCGACGAAGAACGGAATACTTTCTTGCCGGGCAAGAACCGCGAGGGACAACAGCAGCATGCCTGTTACCAACAATCTGAACGGAGTCGACCGCAGCGCTACAGGTTTCCATCGTGTGTACAAGGGGGACTGGGAGAAAATCGCGATAAGGACGCCCCACAACACCGCGTCGATCCGAGTCAGCCAAAGTGCGGAAAATATCGGACGATACAATGGAAACTGAATCATGATCAACGCGCAGCACAACCAGAACAACCGCTTTCTAAGGAAGAAAATCGCGATCGGCAGAATAAAATAAAACTGCTCTTCAAGTGAAAGTGACCAGTAAGCCGCATTGATGCCGCAGTAGCTGACTTGGGTAGCGCAGAAATACGAATGCCAGTTTGCCATATAGAAAAACTGGGAAACCGTATCCATGAGATTTAATGCTGGCGAGGAAAACGACCCGTGCTCATTATAGAAAATGGCGAGCATGATACTGATAAAAAGCCAGAGCCAGGACGCGGGAACCAGGCGGTAAAATCTTCGTACCCAAAAAGCGCCAATCTGTTGCCAGTATCTTTCTGTCTTAGTCACACCTATTACCGGCAGCAGGCTGCGCATAATAACAAAGCCCGAAACCGTAAAGAACAGGTCCACGCCGCCCCAGAACTGCAGGTGAGAAAAAAGCACCTGCTGCCATTTGGGATCCCAAGGCATGAAGACACCAAGATGAGTAATGAGTACGTAAATAATACCGACAGCACGTAGTGCTTCAAGTTCGTTGTTTCTTTCCATACCTCAACCGACGCCGCCAATTGTGAGGACGTAGTATACCCGACCAAATTGATGAACTGGTCTGCTTATGGTCCACAGGAACATCGGCTGAAGGTGTGACGCCGGGTGGTAACCCTATCCTCGTCGCCCCGCCATGTGTCAAAATATGGCTGACCCAATAACACGCACTGCGCCACTGCGTCGACGTTCATAACGTCGCGCGACGCCTTTAGGAGTCTTGTGAGACGTCTTGCAATTTACATGTTCTACGACCCTGACGGCCTCGTAGACGACTACATTACTTTCAAGTTGAAAACCCTCGCAGAGCACTCATGCGAACTGCTAGTCGTTGCAAACGGCCAACTAACGGATGAGGGGCGCGCCAAGCTAGAGAGCATCGGTGCGACTGTTCTCGTCCGCAAAAACGAAGGTTTTGATGTTTGGGCGTATAGAGAGGCACTTCTGCATGTGGGCTGGCGACGGCTCGGAAAATATGACGAGGTGATTTTGATGAATTACACGTTCTATGGCCCGCTTTTTCCGTGGTCGGAAATGTTCGACGAAATGCAGGAAGGAGCGCTGGATTTCTGGGGTATTAGTGCTCACAAGGCTATAGCAAGTTCATTCGCGGATGGCGTCGCGCTGCCTTACCATATTCAGTCGCATTTTATCGCAGTGAGACGAAAGCTTCTCAACTCCCCCTACTTCCGAGCGTATTGGGAGGACATGCCAGAGATCAAGAGTTATAACGACTCTGTCTTACTGCATGAATCTCGGTTCACCGCGCATTTTGCAAAACTTGGATTTATTCATTCCGTGTATGTCAAGGACGAGGACAGTGACTCGCCCTATCCCATATTTCACCATGTTGATACCGCGATAAAGAACCGTTGCCCAATTTTAAAGCGCCGAGTTTTTTTTCATAATCCTGTGTTTATGGATTTAAACGCGATCGATATCAACAAAGCGCTCGATGTAATCCGCGCCACTTCAACCTATGACTTGTCGCTGATCTGGAAAAACATCACGCGAACGTCAGTTCCGCGCGATCTTTATACCAACACATCTGGGCTGCATGTGCTCTTCCCAGTGAGCGAGAATTCAAATGAAGCAGTTCGCACGGCGGCGCTTTTACATGCGATAGACGCAGATGCATTGCTCAATCGTATAGATTACATTCGTAGTCTGCCCGACAATTGCGCACTTTACGTGTCCACGGTTTCTGAAAGAGAGACTGAAAAAATACGCTTGGCGTTCGATAAACTTCGTTTTCCCAATTCCTGCGAATTCGTAACTCTTCCCAAAGGGTGCGATGACATGGATGCAATGCTGGTGCAACAACGGCATGTGTTCGGGAACGGACAATACGACTTAATTTGCAAGCTTGTTTTCGAGTCGTTGAGGACAAAAAATGAGAATGTTGAGGTTTATAAGCAAGAGCATTCCTTGGAAAATCTTGTCAGCAATCGTGCGCACGTCAACTCAATAATCAGCTTAATGATGAAGGCGCCCGACCTCGGAATGTTGATGCCTCCGCTGGCACATGTGGCGCAGTTCACATTGGGCCATTCATGGTGGGGCATGAATATCAACTGTAAGTATGTCGCAACGCAGCTTGATATTCAGGTGCCGTTCGACTCTCACACGCCTTTGGCTCCCTTGGGGCGCATGTTCTGGGTTCGCCCGGCAGCGCTGCGGAAGATCTTTGCACGCAGCTGGACGAACGAAAGCCTTCGCGTCACCGCTGGTGAATCCTATAAGACAATGACTGCGCTTCTGGAGCGCATCCTCGCCTATTGCGTACTCGACGCCGGTTACCTAGCGCAGTGCGTGCTCACGCCCGATCAGGCAGAATTCAACTATACGAAGCTTGAGTATAAGGCCCAACGACTTACGGCATATTTGCCAACCGGAAATATCATCGACCAGCTTGATCAGATGGAGCTACTTAGCAAGCTGGCAGCGATGATTCCAGCGGGAACCGCAAAAGAAAAGATCGCTTATCTAACCGGTTTGGTCGAACTCCGCGAAGCCTTGATTACAGGCGGTCCGCCGGACGATCTACTTGACTCTTCGGAAGAGCCCGCTCAGTAACACAAAGGCGTAGTTTTGTTCAACAGGGTGCGATACAACGGTATCGGGACGTAAAGTCGAAAATGCCGTTGTGTCGGAACCGCTGTGCAGCCACTGTTGAACCTCCCTCGGGAGCCTAAAACCTGGGGTCAAGCGCCTCCGTGAAATGGGCGATGAAGAGCGGAGCTGCTGGTGGAGACGATCGAAACGGCCAAACGGATAAGCGTGGTAAAGGATCACTCATCAACAGAATTACGACCCGGGCGTTCCGGTTGCGCGCTGTGCGCACACTATAATCCTGAAAAGCTGCGGCCTCGCACGGCGTCATGCTCCGCATCATCCTGCTGCGGAACTCGGGCGCTCGCGTGCCCCCAATCCACCCAAGTTAAGCGCGGCTGCCGCGCCGGAACTCAATCGAGTTAAAAAGCGCTTGACGTGAAGCCAACTTCGCGCGGCCGCCACCCTGCTGGCGTCTTTTTAGACGCCAGCAGGGTGGCGGCCAATGAGGATCTTTTTGATCTTCGTTGGCCCCATGTCTCTTCCCACTCTGTTTGCCGATCTCGCCGCCCATATTCAGACTCAACAGTTTCGTCACCTTGCTTGCGATCCCGAGCATCCCACGGCGTTCCAACGTCGTCGCAAATTGCCCTTGCCGGCACTGATCGCATTGATGCTCACCGGCATGCGCAAGAGCGTCCAGACCGA
>NZ_MTHB01000060.1 GCF_002220365.1 Caballeronia sordidicola
GGCGGCTGGCCACGACGCTCAAGGAGCGTCTGCCGGGCGTCGTGCGCGGCATGCTCGACGGTCGCAGCAATGCCTATGTCGAGGCGATGAATGGCATGCTCCAACAAACCAAGCGGGCCGCGCGCGGATTTCGAACCGTGAAGAACTTCGTGGCCATCGCCTACCTCCGCATGTCCAGGCTAAAACATTTGCCGCAAAACCCTTTGCGTCCCGCCGCCTCGCGTGATCAAGGGATTAAACGCTATCGCGCCAGCCGTCAAGTTCCACTCAAAACGGCATAGAGCCCACACTATGGTCCATCAGCACGATCGCGCCGGTGACATCGACCGAGGCGCTGGTTCGTCCGGCGATGTTCTGCGCGAGCGCCGTCACCTCGCCGTCGCGGCCCAGGTATTGCACCTGCGCCTGACGGAACGGCACCGAGCCTGTGTCTCCTGCCTGCGCACCCCAACCCCATCCGCCATCATAATCAGGCGGTCGCGTCGCATTGACGTTGTAACTCGACTGGCCGTTCTGTCGGCCGACCGTCGCGTTGATCGAGGCGTTGTGGCCGAGGCCGAAGCTCATGCTCAAGAACGCGCCGCGCGAGTTGTGCTGTTTGAAGTCCCGGTAAGCACTGAGATTCAGTGACGCCAGATTGCTAAAATTCAGCGTGTACGATACCGAGCCGATCTGGGAGGGCAGCGCCTGGGGAAACTTAAAGCCGATATAGCTGACCGAAAATGTCTGGCTGCTGTAGAACGGCAACGCGAGAGTCACGCGGTCGGTGGCGCTCGGCACTGGTGCGCCGTCGCGCGCGGCGAGGTCGCCGTAGTTGCCGAACGCGCGAATGGTCTGCGCATCGATCGAAAAGTGCGGCTCGATGAGCTCGTAGCCGAGGCTTGCCTGAGTGCCGGCAAGACGCCCGGCACTCCCCGATAGCGAGCCATTGACGACACCAGCCATGCCGAGGCGCACTAGCGCACCGCCGCCCGCGTTGTAGAGGCCACCCGTCGCCTCGCCATGACCTTCGAGCGTCAAGAAGTCGTTGACCCCGTAGCGCGCCGATCCACTCATTGATGGCCTCGGATCGTAGTCGAACGAATCGATGCCGTAGTTGCGCCTTAGAAAGCCCGCCTCGAACGAATAGCTGGACAACCCGGATGCCAGCAAGCGCGTATCGACATAAAGCGGCACGGAGGTCGCCACCGTGCGACCGAGCGCGTCGTGCGTGATCACGGTGGCCTGGCCGGCCCCCGTGATGCCGGGAACGCTGTTGACGATGAAGGGGCCGCTCGGCACGTTCCCGCTGTATTGCCGGACGCTGTTGATATACAGGTCCACCGAAGAGGGCACCACCGCCGAGCCCCCGAGCGCAGGCACGGGGAATGTCACCAGGTCCGGTCGCAACGCGAAATTGCTGCGCCACTGGAATCCACTGATGCGGATCGAGCGCGACCAGGCGAGCGACGACGAAATGGTGTCACCGATCTGCGTCGTATTGAGCGTGTCGGGGTTGGACATATTCCACGACGTGTCGTAACGCGTGTAGCGGTGCTGGTTGCGATACAGGTACGCGATGCCGGTGTTGCTGAATACGCCGGCGGGATCGAAGTAGCGTTCCTCGCTCCATACCGCGAGCTGAGCATCGGTGTCGGATTGCGCGAACGCGTCATAGTTGATGACAAAGCCGCGCGACGATGTTGCGCGCGGTGTTGCAGTCAATTCGCGCGTGTTGAATGTATAGGGTTTGCGGATGCTGTCCGGTATTTGCAGATCGACCGCCTGACGCGCCACGTCGTAGCTGTAACGCAGGCCCGGGATCGCGTCCAGTTGCACGTCTGCGGTCTCCGCAATCCCGAGCCGGCCGATTGCAATCCCGATACTGCTCAGGTCTTTGCCGGTCGCGGCAAGATGACCGTTCAACTCGCGAAACTGAGCGATCACCGAAGTGCGCTGGCCGTTGAGATCCACTTCCAGATACACGTCATGTGGCAGGTTCGCGCTGGCGTCGGGCAGCAGCAAGGGCGTTCGCCCATAAACGCATGTGCTTCCCACTGCAATCAACCCCGCGGCGGCAAGCGCTGTGCGCAGGCCGTGCAAATGACGTCGCGGCCGTCGTCTGATTCTCATTGATAGAATTGCGACGCATGACGTCAGCTCTCGGTTACAGCGACCCGATTGGTCATACCGTGGCTCAGCTGCGCTTATTCAACTGTTGCGACGGCTTCGGCGGGCAGCGAATTGACTGTCGCGCGCACTTTCACCGTGCCATTCACGTTGGCATCCGGCGCAAGCGGCACCTGCCACTGGCCTGTGCGCCCCGCCAATGCGTAACCGAGCAGGCCCTTGTTGATCTCGTAAGCCTTGCCCGCGCCGTCTACCAGTTCAACCGCGGCGATCTGCGCCCGCTTCGTCCCGGTGTTGTCAACCCGCAGGACCCAGCCGTTGTCGCCACGGGCCAAATGCCACGAAAGTTTGGGCTGACCTGCAGCTCCGGCAGGTTCAACGAATATCGGCACCGAATAGCGCAAGCGAATCGTCACACCGTTCGTGGGGGAGGAATCGGGCGGTGGAAGTTCATCGATCAGGACCCGGTAGCTTTGCTCTACGGTGACTGGTGATGCCGTCGGCCGCACCAATCGGACCAACTGATCGGCCTGCGCGGCGATCCGGACCAGTGGCGGGCTGGCCATCAGTTCCTGCGTCGGGGTCAGCGTGTCATCGCCATTGGACTGGTCCCAGCGGAACACTCGCACCTGCCCATAAAGCGCACTGTCACCCGGGTTGCGCAGCGCAATGCCCGTTGCGCTCTCACTCGACTGAAGGTCGACCATGACAGGCGAGATCTGCAATGTTGCAGCGTGTGCCACCAGGTTGGCGGTTAATAGCCAGATGCCCAGCAGATGCGGGAGTCTGACGAGGGATCCCCGGTGGGCGTTCAAAAGTACACCGTTGCGGTGACCGTGGTCTGATAGGTGTCCGGTTTCGGTGTGGTTTGAGCCGGGACCTGACCATAGACGGATATCGACTGCACAGACCCGGTACCCACGCCGGCCACCGTATTGGTACCTTGAGTGTTACCCCACACGGTCGTCCGTCCGGCATCCTGATAGAGCTGGAAACCCACGGTTGTACCCGTGTTGCCGGTGGCGGTGCCGGCCATCAGACGGCTCGGAACGGTCGAACCCACCACCGTGCCGCCATCGAGCCCGACGTTATATGGCGTTGTGTTTGTGCAGGTGATCGCAACGGTTGTTTGCTGGTTGAGAGCAGTGGTCAGCACACCGTTCGTGCCGAAATTCAACGGTGTTGCCGAGATCGCGCAGTTGGCTTGTAGCGCGAGCGTAACATTGAGAGTTGCGGTGGTCGTGCCGTTCGCGTAGGTCGCTGCATGTGCGACCGGCAGGGCCGATATAAATGCCAAGGCTGCTACGAGCGCGAGCATACGAATTTTCTGGTTCATCACGACTTCTCCCGGCGGGCGGTGCGCTGATGCGAATTACGCCAGCAGAGCCGATGCCAATTCCCAATATTATTATTTTTGACGACCCGACCGTCACCCTTATTGGCTTTGGTTGATGCATGTCACAAAAACACAAACAGTTCCAAAGATTTCGTCGCAATTAGGGCACACAACGATTTGGTTTTTACGCACCTTGCTGGCCGCCACCGAGAGAATCAAGTGGGGTCTCAACCGGAGGGGACCGCACGCATCCGCGCTTGAGAATAACGCTCAAGCGGTGTTTCCAGTCGGGCTAGGTGTTCCTGATCCGACGAACCACTGCGTCAGCGAACTCGCTCGTTGAAGCAGTGCCTTTCAGATCGCGCGTGCAAATACGGTCCGTTTGGAGCGTTTCGTTGATCGCGGTTCGCAAGCGCTCGGCGAGGTCACCTTTGCCAACGTGGTCGAGCATCAAAACCGATGCAAGTAGTAGCGAGATTGGATTGGCGACACCCTTGCCTGCGATGTCTGGCGCAGATCCATGTACAGCTTCAAATATCGCTGTGTCATCGCCGTAGTTGGCGCCAGGAGCCATGCCAAGTCCGCCGACAAGACCTGCTAACTGGTCCGACAGAATGTCCCCGAACAGATTGGTGCTCACGAGCATATCGAACTGCCACGGGTTCAACACCAGTTGCATGGCGCAGGCGTCGACGATTATGTCATTCATTTCCACCCGATCTGAGTATTCCCGGGCGACGTCTCTGGCGGCCTCCAGGAACAATCCAGTAAGTGCTTTCAGGATGTTAGCCTTATGCACCACCGTGATCTTCTTTCGTCCGTGCTTCAACGCGTATTCGAACGCAAATCTGACGATCCGCTCGCACGCGTCGCGTGTATTAACACCTGTCGCGACCGCGACTGCTTTTGGATCGTCGCCGACAGGAATATAGTATTCGTGTGCAACATAGAAGCCGCCCAGATTTTCTCGCACGAGAACGAGGTCGATCTTGTCATAGCGTCCGGGGACGATGGTGCGCACGGGCCTGACGTTGGCAAAAAGCCGAAACTCTTCGCGAAGTCGAACATTGGAAGAACGGAACCCCTCGCCGATGGGCGTCGTCAACGGGCCTTTGAGGGCAAGCTTGTGCTTACGAATACTCTTGAGTGTCGCATCGGGTAGCGGATCCCCGCTGTGCGTTACTCCGGCGATTCCAGCATGCTGTACGTCCCAAACGAACGGCGATCCTAAGGCATCAAGAATTTTAACCGTCGCGGCAACTACTTCCGGCCCTATTCCATCACCGGGGATCAGCGTTGCGGGAATTTGGTGTTTCGTCATGCTTTCCATATGTCGTCCAAGTTTGAATGAGGCCGACCGCAGAGGTTGACCGCTTATCGCGGAAGCTGCGGGTGCCGCGGTTGGCCGTACCCGTGGCCAAAATCGACGTGCCATTGTCACCGCATAAGGAGCTCAGGCGCGCTTGCCATAATGTCATGATTTGAGAACGTGAATAACAAAGCGCCTCCATGCCAAAAGACTCGGCGCCCACAACAGTACAAAAGAGCACGCGGCATCACAAGGATGCCTGTCGGCCCGGGTTGATGTTGATGACAGGCTCGCCCGGAGCTTTCCGAAGTGACATAAAACTGCTCGCCAGTCTTCCATCAGGTACCGCGTTGGGGCAATACGTCCACCGCGAGTTGTTACCGGGCCGATCGACGGATGCATAGGTAGCGTCTTATATATGATCAGGGGGATTGCTGCACGCGCAGAATGGCCAGGAGCGTCTCAAGTGCCCCTACTTCGTCGGGACCCGTTGCCAGGACGCGCACATTTGCACCCGGCTTCCGCCCGCAACGACATGAGCGACGTGCCATCCTCCGTGCTGATGGACCGACCGTTCGCCATGCAACGATATCGCTCGCAAACCGGGCAGCAGTCACGGCAAGTCTTGCTGAGCCGTGCCCCGTTCAATCCCGGATCGCCCGCTTACCTGAATCAATGCCTTGACCAACCCTCTCCCCTCGTTAGTAATCCGTGACTCAAGGCTCTGCGCCCCTCTACCGGTGGTATTCAGTGCACGGAACGCGCGGCAACCTGAGCAAGAAAAGGGTGCAACAGCGGATCCAAAATTTCGTCCCGTAACGCGATGTCAGCTGTATCGGGCTGTCGCATTTCCGCATCGAGATACACCGCGCGAAGCGATTTAGATTCAAGAGGATTACGAAAGAATTGACTTTTATCGTCCAGAAAGAGAGATGGCCTTTGGCTGTAGCGCGCGCCCAACAAGGAGGTGGCGTCCTGAACATGGTGCGCTAATTCCTTCCGATAGACAAAGATGGCGTTGACCCCGCGAGTTATCTAGGCGCTCACAGATATCAGAGAACCGGTAAAGCATCTCTATTCCGCGTTCGCCAGCCTTACCCACGCCGATGACGATCAGTCCGTGACGGCCCACCACGTCCCGTAAAAATAGGTGCGTGTAGTCATGGGACAACACCGGAACACTCGCATCAATCACGTCGATCTCCCCACTATGCACTGGCGAACGCAACGTTTCGCTTGATCTGCGCGTAATCCGCTCACTCAGATTTGATAAGCGGGAGGCACGCCCTGCTGGTACCGATCATCAGCATTCTAATGCAAATTCGATTCGCATAGTATTATCATGGTATGTGCATCTTGGATCGGTAGTCCATTTCACGCCTCGACAGCGAATCCAATCAAGCGAGGAGCGAATCGGCGTCCGTTCAGCGGGCGGTGCTTGCAGCGTGAGAGCAGGCGATCGACCCGATCACATCCCGAGCCAAATTGAACTCGTTCGTCTTGTCGAAAACTAGTTCGCTCCGGCCGACAAGCAGGCTTCGCGGATCACCCCGCTTGAATAACTCGTCAACGCTATCGTGATGACCGGCCGGATGCTTTGCGCAAGGCCCGAGAGAACGTCCATGCCGCTGCCGCCGGTCAATCGCAGATCCACAACGACGACATCTGCGTCCGTGGCTGCGATGCCGCTCAGGGTGTCACTCACCTCCTCCGCCTCGCCGACAATCTCAACGGTTTGGATGGTCCCGATGAGTGCCGCGATCCGCTGATATCAGTCACGATACCTGTCATATGAGAGTGGAGTAAGAGGCAGGGCGTAGTCGAACTATCTCCCTGCCTCTCCTCCCCGAACCGGACTTGCACCTCTCAGCGCATCCGGCTCTCCATTTAAATGTTGCTCATAGCAAAGGCGACATCAGCGTAGCGCGACTCGATGGTGCTGCGTTTCTCAGCGCGCAGGATGAAGGGATTTTCCGCAGGAGTGC
>NZ_MTHB01000062.1 GCF_002220365.1 Caballeronia sordidicola
CTGCACTCGCCCTTCGGGCTCCTTTCGACGCACCCGATACCGCCCATCGATGCCGTCGACAACAAGCACCGAACAGCTCTGCAGAACAGGAATCGTTTCGCATTTCTGATCGACGCCGCCATCTGGTGTCGGATTCTGACCGCCGTTCACAGTTCCGCCACCACACTGCGTAGAGCGGCAATATCAGCAGCCACGCGCTTAACTGCGGCCTCAGCGGAGACCTCACGCTTAGGAGCACGACTATCCGATGCAAAACTGAATTGATAGTGTGCGCCTTCCTCAAACTTAACGGGCTGCGGTGCACGGGGTTTAAACAATTTCGAGAGCATAGTATTCCTTAACTTAACTTAGTGGATGCCCTCTTTCGAGGGCGGATGATTTACGCCAGCGTAATTACGTGAGGCGCAGACAGCAGCTTGCTATCGGCGTACTTAGTGATCTTGAGCGCTACCAAGCCTTCCTGAAACAGGTGGGCAACAGGCAATCCAGGCGTACCCGGAGCGGTGTCCAGAACGATGCTGGCCTCATCGCTTTGCTCAATGATGAGTGCCCCGTCATACACCGCAACGCGTTTCCGATCCAACAAAAAGAGCTTATTGTCGGGAGCAGCGTTCGTCGCCAGTGCAGGCAAAGTGCGGTACACGCCTCCGGCAGGCCCCACATTTGGGTTAGCTGCATCCTGAAGGCTTGCCAGTGTCTCCGGCGAGGCAATCCACACAGCGGACCGCAAGTCCCCGGCAAAGCTCGCCAAGGCCTGCGCAACGCTCGTAGCAGCAGTGCCCTCAGCCGTCATGATGCCTACGAGAAAGCCATCGGTCGCATTGTCCGCAGCCGCTTCCAATTGGCCCTGTACGTAATCCTGCACGCGTGAATCGTAGTTACTGGCCGCCAACATATCCCGCGTGTATGTCATGATCAAACCGAACTTTCGCTCCGTATCGGTCAGCGTGAACGCGAGGCTGGGGGCACCTGCAGGGTACGCGTCACCCTCTGGGACTTCCGAAGCCGTGAGCAATGCAGCCTGAGTTACCAATCGCGTGTTAGGAGGCAATTGCGGAGCGCCACCATTAGCCAATGCCGTGATAAGCGAGGGCGTAACGGGCGGCAACAGAACACCGGGGGCTTGGGTCGGGTAATAAAGTGCAGAGGCGGTAGTCGTGGACGTGGCCGGAATAACAGCCTTAGCGAGCAGCTTGCGTTCTACAGTGCGGGTGACTTCCGTAGCCCAATGTTTAGAGACAGCTGCGAGGAGTTGCTTGTTGATAGTCGGCATAGAATTTCCTTGAATGTGTGATTTAGCGTAGGTAATGTTTGCACCGGCGTTCATTGGAACGGTGCATACGGAAAGCTCGAATACTTCGTATGATGAGAAGATTCGGCCTGCTGCTGTGAGTACGGGATCAATAAGCGGCCTGAAACCTATCGACAGCCCGGTCATCAATCCGGACTTAATGAGCGCCCATGCATCATCGATAAAACCGGCTACGCCTTGCGGTGCAAGTTGGGCCTCAATCTCGATACCGTTTGGCGTAGCCGTAGCTCGCGTCACCGTCCCAATGGGTTTCGAGTGGTCATGTGCTGAGAGCAGCGGGAAAGGGACCTTGAACTTTGCCCCCGTAGGAAGAACTACGTCACCCTCTCTATCTGCACTGGGCGTACTGGCAATGCCCTTGATCTTTCTTTCATCTCCTACTACCGCGTCCTGCGTTACAGCAAACTTCGCCGTATATACCTTCGAGACAATCTCACTCAATTGGTAATCCTAAGTAACTACTTGTCGGCATAACGGAATGTCATGCATCGACCCTGCGGTACTACATATCAGCAAACCCAGGATCAGGGACGGGCTTACCTACTTGATGCTACTTATTGCGCTGCCTTAGCCATAAGGTGTGCCTGGATCGCGTTCTTCACGACCTCACTCACACTCGTATCCTCGTCGGCTGCAAAATGGCGGAGGGCCTTATGTACTTCAGGAGCAATACGAAGGGAAAGCATACGGTTATCGGCGTACGCAGTGTCCTTAATTCTGCTAGGGGTCATATTGATAATCCTTGGTTGTAATACCGTTACACGTTAAAAGGGAATCTTGTCGCCGCGATCCAGAATCTCATCGACCAATACCGACAGCAGCAACTTCGCCTGATTCAACCGCTCACGTGCAATCACGCTCTCCGGCTCAACGAGAAGCCATGTTGAGAATCGGGCTACGTCACCTGCATGCGCCGCAATCTCGCCGCTAAGCCCATAATCAGCGCCGTCATAATCCAGTGAGTTATTTGTGTTCATTTAATATTCCTAAAAGGTAAAAGAGAAAGTGTGAAAGTAAATTGCCTGCTAGTGTGTATGCCGATGACCCCCAAATTAGCATTTACGATTAAAAGAAAGGGTTAAACGCCGAACGCGCTAACCGGGAGATAAAGCAGTACGCCGACACATACCCAGCACACTACGCACAGCGCTGTAAGAAGTTTCATGTTGCCTCCACCTCTTCATCCTCTTCAATTTCGCAATAGTCCAGCCACTTCATATCCTGCCCCAGTGCAACGGCTAACGCGGCAATTGCGGACTCCCGATTACGCGAGATAACAAGCGGCAATGAGAAGCGTGATTGGTTAGGCGCAATGCAACGCCATACATACGTAACGTGGTAGACCCTCGCGTTACCCTCCATACCCAAGATATCAAACCCGTGAGCCTTAACCGTATCAAGCACCTGGAGGACCTTGTTATCCGGTTTGTTGTCGTTACGGGCAATCGTGATCTGCAAGATTCGTTTCATTTCATTCCCCTGTTAAACGTGAGCAAATTGGACGGCGGAGTAAGGAGCAGCAGAGTCCTCAGTAACGTACTGAATTGGCCGATACCCTAAATTTAGCCGGCACGTCTCGATGTACACGCCGGAGGAAAGCCCCCGGCAGAATGCATAAGTGATCATTTCGTTATCCGTTCGTTACAGCGTTATCGACGGTACTGCGCTGTTTCCCAATCTCTATTAATGATCCGCGCCCAGTCCGCTACCGCAGGGGCTTCTAGCCCGCGTTCGTTTTCGCAGATAATCATTCGAGCCATCGAGGGCGCACTATTGAGCTGTCGAATACGCATCTGTTTAGCGCGGCGTAGCTCTGCTGCGGTGTCGCCTACCGTCGCCCTTGCGTCCGAAACCACCTTTGCCATTACCACGTCACCGGACGCTACCGGTGTATTCCCAGCCGCGTCACCCTTGGCTATCGTCAGCTTGTCGGCGTCGAGCACTGCTCGGGATTCCGCATTTTGCGGCGCGGTGCTAACTCCCGAAACATTCCGGTTCCGGATAAAAGTCTCGTTACCCGTCTCCCTGATACGTTCCTCGCGGTGCGTGGTGCTGGACCCCAGGTGAATCCGCTTCCCTTTTGGGGTGCGTACTACATCGGGCAGGCCCCGCGTCCCCGCTTGTTTCCCTGCGAGCCACCCAGCCCGCTTCTCCTTGCGCCTTGCTTGTGCTTCCGTCATGGCCGCTCCTCGTTGGTTGATGGAAAGCTCTCACTTGGAAAGCCTTCTATGAACCATTTGGTTCTCTCGCCTACCTGCCGAGCATGCCGCGAACGTATCGCGCACAGCGCCAGCCTGGTCTCAGGGTCTTAGGACGGTATTCAATTCCCGACTTTCCTAGCCGCACCGCACCTAGGGAGTCTTGCTATCAGGAGAACCCCGGTCCCCGTCCTCGTTCCCGGTCCATAACCGGGGGACTTCCTGCTTTTCGTGAACTCTTTCTACAAGTCCCAGTGCCGAAATGTACATGTGAACTCTTTCTACAGCAAGCTTTATTTTTAGGGGCCTGCTCGCCCCTGTTGTAAATCTGCCCGCCTTACTTTTCGATACTAGACCGCACGGCGGCATCGAACCCCGGATTCCGTTGTCGGGCTTGCTCCAAGCGTTCCTTTATGCTCGCGCGAATAATTGCCGATGCGGTTGTTTGTTCGTAAGACGCGAGAAGCTTCAGCATCCTGACTTGCTCCACTTCCAAGCGGACTGGCATCGGCACTGTTTCTACGGATGCCTTTACGCCCTGGCGGATTGCGGCCTTTTCAGCCTCCTTTGCAAGTACCTGCTTGGGATTGTCGGCAACCGCCTGGACGCGCAATGCTTCCGCCCTTGCTTTGTCTGCATGCTCGTACGCGTCGTCTATGACTTTGAGCCTTTGGGCAATATCTACGCCCACTTTACGTTCGGGACTAGGCACCCGCCGCTTCGATCCGACCGCCTTTCTGCGCCGAAAATGGTCTAGCGCCGTCGCGTTGTCTACTTCACGTGCGGAATAGCTATCGTAAAGTTCTCCCTGCGCCGCCGCAGCATCCGCTTCAGCCTTAGATGCCGCTAGTTCAGCCTCATCCGCCTTCCACTGTGCCTGCGACGCGGCCAGTATCTCAAGCGGCGACTCCCGTGGTGTATTCTTCTTAGCCATTACATGACCCTTGCGTAGAATAAGTACCTAGGATTGTACTCTCTACAGCACCGCAGAAACAGTGTCTCTACGAACAAAAGGAGGATAGGCTGAATGATCCTGCACCACAAATATCCCGTAACAGTCTCATAGGTAGTCCTAAGCAGTAAGCAATCTTGTAGGTGGTTTCTGCTATGTCACACGGTAGTGTCCATCAGGTGACATTCTGGAAGTAACTTCTCAATAACCCGGGGCGAGCGCCAGCATGCTGTTCAAGCAGAGAGGGCGATGCGTTGTTCGAGGAGATGAGGCAGGAGGGGAATTTGATCGCTGCAAGAAATGCGGTCTGTCAGATACTCCCAGAACGAAATGTTCAGCTTGCGGCACGTCGCCTTTAGACTCGAGAACGTATCG
Source organism: Caballeronia sordidicola (assembly GCF_002220365.1). Classification (GTDB taxonomy): domain Bacteria; phylum Pseudomonadota; class Gammaproteobacteria; order Burkholderiales; family Burkholderiaceae; genus Caballeronia; species Caballeronia sordidicola_C. The sequence continues at coordinate 4,838 of NZ_MTHB01000062.1, forward strand.
CGGCATTGTCGGCCGAGCTCGCTGCGCGTGCCGCCACTGATCTTTCGTTTTTTGACCTGATCGCGAATGTCGCGCTCACTGCCATTGGTATGCAGCGGGACCTCAGGACGCTCCAACACCAGCAGCAACTCGGACTTGTTCATGTGAATCCGTCTGAGCAAACGATCGAGCGTCGCATAG
>NZ_MTHB01000271.1 GCF_002220365.1 Caballeronia sordidicola
TGTAACCGAGGTTGTCGCCGCCTTTCTTCGCGGCCGTCGTCGTCCCATCGCCGTGAATAATCGTCAGATCAAGCAACTTGTCATGATGGAGCCTGCTCACCGAGCCCGCAAAGATGGCATCCATGCAACCATCTGCAAGCCAGCGGCGCATCGCGCGTTAGATACGCGTATAGTGAATTTCGGGGTGACCTTTGGCATTCCTTTCGATCGGCAACATCTTCCATTGACAGCCCATGTACAGCACTTGCAGGATGTAATTGAAGATCTTGTGCAAGGCCAGCGTCGGGGGCGGTCCGCGCCGGCCCCGGCTCAGATGCGGCAAGACAAACTGCTCGAACTGCTCCAGGCTCAATTTCGTTGGAATCCCTTGCCAGCATGGGTTCCCGGTCATTCGCTGCGTCCAGAAATCCGGACTTTATCTGATCTGGCTTCACCCATCAGAAATCCAGTCCTGATGCGGCTCGCAGACAAATTCGATGACCTCAAAAAACTAGCAACCATGCATGGACGCCCCCGGTTTGCCAAGCTCTCATTGGTGATGGTTTGAAGGCGTAGATTGCAGCCATGCATCCGGACTTCAATGTCAGGCGCATGCCTGCCTGTCCCTGATGGAATCCGCTGGTCGAGTCCCAATCAGTTGGGCGCACTGCAATCGTGCGTTGGTTGCGTCGGGTTTGATCGACCACGGTCTGACCTGTCTTGCCATCACTACTTGATCGCCTGAGCAATCGGTGGTTTGATTCTCCTTTGCTTGATTGCTGTTTTCAGATTTGGGCGGCCGACCCGACTACGTGGTCGCCTGCACGCTCGTGTAGCCGGGTCGGAACTCGCGGTCGTGAGCCAGCAGTGCCCAGACGATGCGCGCATTCTTGTTGGCCAACGCGACGGCAGCCACATTGGGATTTCGCCTCGCCAGGAGCGCTCCCAGCCAGCCGTCGACCTTATCCTTCTTGCGCTGGAAAGCGCAAATCACTGAGCGCGCACCGTGGATCAGCAGCGTGCGCAGGTACGTGTCGCCTCGCTTGCTGATGCCCAACAACACGTTCTTGCCGCCACTGGAGTTCTGCCGCGGCACAAGGCCTATCCACGCCGCCAATTGACGTGCGTTGTCGAAGTTCTTCGCATCGCCCACCGTCGCCACCAGGGCGCTGGCGGTGATCGGTCCAATGCCCGGAACCTCCGCCAGCTTGCGGCTGAGTTCGTTGTCGCGATGCCACGTGACGATCTGAGCCTCGATTTCACCGGCCTGGCGGTCCAACTCCTTGAGGTGCTCCATCAATCGCTGTACGAGCAGGCGAAACGAGCCAGACAGCTCATTGGTGGCATCCTCGAGCAGCTCCGGTACTCGCTTGGCGATGTTCGCAATGCCTTGCGGAACGATAAGCCCGAACTCGGCGAGCAACCCCCGAATCTGGTTGGCTTGCGCGGTGCGCGCTTTGATGAATCCCTGGCGCACCCTGTGCTGTGCCAGCACCGCTTGCTGCTCTACGTTCTTGATCGGCACAAACCTCATGTTGGGCCGCGCCACCGCTTCGCAGATCGCCTCGGCATCAGCCGCGTCGTTCTTGTTGGTCTTCACATATGGCTTGACGAACTGCGGCGCAATCAGGCGCACGTCGTGTCCAAAGCCCTGCAGCTTGCGCGCCCAATGATGCGCGCTGCCCCAGGCTTCCATGCCGATCAGGCACCGTGGCAAATTCGCGAAGAACTCGGCTACCTGGGCGCGCTTGAGTTGCTTCTTCAGTACTGCCTTACCGTGCTCATCAACGCCGTGGACCTGGAAGACATTTTTTGCCAGATCGATGCCAACTGTCGTGACCTTCATGGTAGACACTCCTGTTCGGTTCAAGTGGTTGCTACAGGCTCCCACTTTGGCACATCGCGATTCCGTACGGGTGGGGGCGTCCATTCCATTAGTTGTGATCTGTGGCTGAATCATATTGCATTGTGAAAATTTCGTGACCGAGCCTTCGTGATCATCAGTGCCCATGTGGTTCGAACAAACTTGTTCGCCAGGGCACCGGCGACGTCTTGTTTAGCGGCATCGTCGCAAAAGAGTATTGACCCAATCGGCAAGAGGAAGGTGTTGCACTTCAAATTTGATCGCGCCCGGCTAAAGCTTGGTGCTGAGCTGTCGTTAAATGTGTTACCTGGCGTCTCTATTGCGGTGGGTAGCCGATCCGTCTTTCCTCGTTAAGGGCTCACCATGTCTATGTCTTCTGGCCAGACCTATTTTGCAGCCATTGCGAATGAAAAGTCTGGCTGCTCGGGATGCAAGTTGGACGTTGCCGCGCCGATATCTCTTGCGTTTGCGTTCCAACCTATCGTCGATACTGCATCGGCAGCGAATTTCGCGTTTGAAGCATTGGTCCGTGGTCCAAATGGCGAATCTGCACAGTCAGTGTTATCGCAGATTGACGAAGGCAATCGTTACCAATTCGACCAGTTGTGTCGTACGACAGCCATTGCGCAAGCGGTGGACCTCAACATGGAGTCGTTCCTATCGATCAATTTCATGCCGAACGCTGTCTATCGTCCTGAAGCCTGCATCCGAAGCACGTTCGAGGCAGCCGAAAAATACGGATTTCCAATTGATCGAATTATCTTTGAGACAGTTGAGGGTGAAAACATTATTAGTCGGCCGCATCTCGTGGAAATTTTTAAAGCCTACAAGCGGTTCGGATTTCAGACAGCCATCGACGACTTCGGCGCGGGATATTCAGGGCTCACGCTCCTGGTAGATTTTCAACCCGACTTGATCAAGCTCGACATGGAGTTGGTTCGAGGCATCGATACCGATTCGATTCGGCAGCGCATCGTGCGGGGCGTCCTGGCAATCTGTCGTGATTTGGGGGTGAGAGTGATCGCGGAAGGCATTGAAACCCGGGAAGAGCGCGACTTTTTCGCGGCGCACGGGGTAACCCTAATGCAGGGATATTTCTTCGCCAAACCCGCATTCAAGTCTATTCCCGTACTCAGCGGCGAATCATTTCAAACGTAAGATACGGTATCTATGTAAGGGCTCTGCATCTGAGATCATCCCTCGGTTGATGCCGAGGCGTGTCTTTGGCGAGGTGTTCATAAAGCCGAGTTGGGCAGGGAAGAAACGATTCGTGACAACGTAAAAACCAAGCGTCGTTCCTTTAATAGGGATCAATTTGCCAGATAACCGATCATCTTGCTACGGCAGCGGGCACATTTTTTCGACAGCCTTTTTCTAAGGGCTTATGCTGGAGTAGCGGGCCGCCGAGGGAAAGTTTGCTGACATTTCAATACGTCAGCGACAGGGAGGCTACATCCGGGCCGCTTGTTTGCAGCGCTAAATTTATAGCCGCCGGTTGCCGTAAGAGCTAAATGAAACGTTGTCTCGCGTCGGAATAGGATACGGAAAATGACCATGGAAAACGCAGTTAGCGACCAGTTCGATACGGTTTCGTTCGAAGATCTAGTGCTCGCGGGCGGGCAGCAGCCCGACAACTTCACTTTTGGGCTGATTGGTTTTGGTTCGGATTACATTGTTAGTCGTTACAACGCCGTCGAGTCGATTGGTTCGGGTCTTAGAGCTGCTCACGTGATCGGCAAACATGTGTTCGACGAAGTGGCCATATGCATGAATAATTTCATGATCGCTCAACGATTCCTTGACGAGTCGGAGCTTGACGAAATCGTGCCTTATGTCCTTACTTTACGCATGAAACCTACACCGGTGCGGTTGAGAATGATGAAGTCTACCCGAGCAGAGACACAGTTTCTGCTGATCGAACGTAAGGCGGCAACGTGACAACGTGCAAGGTTGTAGATGAATCTCTCGAGGCTGAACATGCAGCGCTGCTTTCCTTCATGTATTTGTCGCCGATTGGCATTCTTCGCAGCACATTGTCCGGCGAAGTTGACATGCTCAATCCGTTATCAGTTCAATTACTTATGCCGCTCGCCGGGCCTGGAGGTGTCACCAACGTTTTCGACAGCCTGAGTAACGTCGCGCCCGAGTTGCGTAATCTGGTATCGAGCTTCAAAGCCGAGCGCGGCTCCGTGTGTGAAGGGCATCGCATTGTACTGACACCTGCCCGAGAGCGATCAACGGTTCTGTCATGCAATATTCTGAAGGTCAATGACTGTACCTTGATGACGACGTTGACCGATATTTCGCGGCAAGTCGAAGCCGAACGATGGGCAAGACAGAATGAATCCTGGCTCGCTGGGATTTATACCAATGTCAATGATTTTGCATTCTTGACCCTTGATGCATCAGGTCGGGTTGATAGCTGGAACACGTCGATCGAGCAGCTTACCGGATACGCCGAAGTGGACGTAATGGGCCAGACGCTCGAACAATTCTATGCGCCTGATGACGTGGATGATTATCGCTGCCCGGAGCACATTGCTCTTACACGCGAAGAGGGTTGGCACGTTCAAGAGTGCTGGTGTCAAAAAAAGGACGGCCGCCGTTACGCTGCGCAAATTCTAGTTGCCATACTCCGAGAAGATGATGGCGAATTCGCCGGCTATTCGGTCGTCCTTCGCGATGTATCTGAGCGAAAGATAACAAGCGACGAGCTCACCCGCCTGCTGACGACTGACTACCTCACCGGAGCTATGAATCGCGCACATTTTTTCAAGCTCGCCGACAAGGAAGTCGAAAGATCGAAACGCTCGGGCAAACCGCTCTCGTTTGTGATGATCGATGCGGATCACTTCAAGAGAGTAAACGACACAGCAGGCCATCAGGCAGGCGACAAGGTCCTAACCCAAATAGTCCTCGAGGCCAGGCGATCGCTGCGATCGATAGATGTCATCGCGCGTTTGGGTGGAGAGGAGTTTTGCCTGATGCTCCCTGCGACCGCGGCGGACGGCGCGATGCTGATAGCGGAGAGAATCCGTGCGACCATTGAAGCGCTTCGCATCGAAACCGAGGCGGGTCAACTAGCGATTACTGTGAGCCTAGGCTGTGCGTCTTTGACGAACGAAATCGCGTCCGTACAAGACTTGCTAGCAGTTGCAGACAAGGCACTATACACCGCCAAGGACACTGGTAGAAACCGCGTCGAAGGATAACCTGTGCGATTCACGCACATCGTTTCGACTAGAATGAAGCGATGGACCGCGAGATTGAGACTCGATCACGGTGAGTGTTGATGTACCACAAGGGTGCTGTCACGCTATTAAAGCTCGAACCGAGCGGATTTGTACAACGTACGGACTCCTCTGTTATGCGGAATTAGGTACGACCTTTGCGGCCGTGGGTGGCGAGCACAGCGCCGAGCAGGGTCAGGGCGTAGTGCCGCGTGATCGCCCTGAGGCCAACATCTTGGACATCGGGTTCAATCAATGTTCGTTGACTGCGCCCGGGCCACCAGAGCACATTGTAGGTCAACGAGTTGAAAGCGAGAGCGACGCCATAGAACACGGTCGCATGCGTCCGAGTCAACTGGTTGCTAGTTTTTTGAGGTCATCGAATTTGTCTGCGAGCCGCATCAGGACTGGATTTCTGATGGGTGAAGCCAGATCAGATAAAGTCCGGATTTCTGGACGCAGCGAATGACCGGGAACCCATGCTGGCAAGGGATTCCAACGAAATTGAGCCTGGAGCAGTTCGAGCAGTTTGTCTTGCCGCATCTGAGCCGGGGCCGGCGCGGACCGCCCCCGACGCTGGCCTTGCACAAGATCTTCAATTACATCCTGCAAGTGCTGTACATGGGCTGTCAATGGAAGATGTTGCCGATCGAAAGGAATGCCAAAGGTCACCCCGAAATTCACTATACGCGTATCTAACGCGCGATGCGCCGCTGGCTTGCAGATGGTTGCATGGATGCCATCTTTGCGGGCTCGGTGAGCAGGCTCCATCATGACAAGTTGCTTGATCTGACGATTATTCACGGCGATGGGACGACGACGGCCGCGAAGAAAGGCGGCGACAACCTCGGTTACAGCGGCCACAAACATCTGAAAGGCGACAAGGTGGTGGCCTTGTGCGATCGCCACTTCAACGTCATCGCCCCGTTCATCACCGCTGCCGGCAACCGCAACGAATCGCCCCTGCTGCGCGACGCGCTCCCCCGGCTCAGCCAGATCGCGCGCGCTATCGGCATGGACCTGCAAGGCACGATTGT
>NZ_MTHB01000235.1 GCF_002220365.1 Caballeronia sordidicola
CTGCATCATGTCGCGCCAGTCGATGTGCTCATTGCCCAGAAAGCGATATGCCGCCATCGTCTCGGCCCAGCCTTCGCACGCGCCCGGAATGCTGGCCGTAGGCCGGCTGGCGAACCGTTTGACCAGCTCCTTCGCGCGCCGGTCTCGCCGTGGATCACCTAAATCCAGCGTCTCAAATTCCTCGTCCACCCATGCTCCCACGTCGTCTCGGATATTCATGCCGAAAATCCGAGAGTAAACGCGAAATCCGCATTGTTAACAACCCCCTTGTGGCTGCTTTGCTACTCCACCATCGTTTCCGCAAGCGTCGAGTTGTGTATAAGGAGATGAGATAAGCTGCCAGGACGGCGGGATCGACACGCACTTCGGCGGGTATCCCGTCTGCAATCTTCTTGCCATAGTCGAGCACGACAATGTGATCCGAGAGATCCATCACCACGCCTATGTCATGCTCGATCAGCACGACAGTCACGCCGAATTGTTCGTTGGCGTCAACGATGAAACCCGCCATCGCGCGTTTCTCGTCGGCGTTCATGCCGGCCATCGGTTCATCGAGTAACAGCAAACGCGGCTCGGCGGCCAACGCGCGAGCCAGTTCCACGCGCTTCTGAACGCCATACGACAGCGTGCCTACCACGCTATGGCGCACGCGTTGCAGGTCCAGCGCTTCGATCACGACCTCGGCATAGCGACGTTGTCTTGCTTCGTCGCGTTGAGCCCGGCCGACTCGAAAAGTTTGCTCGACCCATGTGCTGCCGCGATGCAGATTGCGCCCCGTCAATACGTTGTCGAGCACACTCATGCGCCGGAACAGCGCGATGTTTTGAAACGTGCGCGCAATGCCACGGTGCGCCGCGTCATGCGGACGCATGCGGTGACTCTGCGTGCCATCGAAACGCACGGTGCCCTGTTGCGGCCGGTAGACGCCGTTGATCACGTTGAGCAGCGAACTCTTGCCTGCGCCGTTCGGGCCGATCAACGCGCAGATCTCGCCTCGATGGACGTCGAAGCTGATATCGGAAATCGCCTGGACGCCGCCGAACGATAAGGAAATCCGGTCGAGCGAAAGCAGCGCTTGGCGAGCGAATGGGGCAGTCTGTTCTTGAGACGTCACGCAGGTTGTCCTTGTACGTCGGCTGCTTGCCGAGCAGACAGAATAGGCTCGGGCAGACGCTGCCATTGACCATCGTCCGGCCACGTGCGGACATCGATTCGCAACGCTTTGAACAGGCGCGCTGCGTCGTCGTCCAGAGCGGCACCGGCGACCAACGCGGCGTGGGTTCGCCTGAAGCCGATCACCTCGCGCAGCGGCCGCGCGACCAGCCACCATGCAGCCGTGCGCAGCAGCCACGAGGAGCGCCGGTCGCTCAGTCCATCAAGCAAGCGGCGCCGGACGGAATTCGTGCCAGGCAGCCTTGCATCGACGAGCCGCGCAACGCGGCCATAGGTCTCTCTCGTGCCTGCGACCAATGTGGGCGCGAGTTCACGCCTGTCGTTATCGCGAGTCTCCAGCGATTCGGGAAAATTCAAGCGAAAGCCGGTCAACAGCCACGGTGCAACGAGATAACGCGCCTGCGCCGCTGTTGCAAATGCGCGGGCCGCGAACGCATCATCGGCGGGATGCAGGTGTTCCTTCTCCGCGACCAGCCGCGCCTCGCGAATCAGCGTTGCATGAGTAATGCGCTGCTCTTCAATACCGTGCCCGGCGGCATCACGATAGAAGATAAACGCATCATGATCGGGTCGTACGCTGGCCGTCACCTTCTTATCCGGCGACGCCAGTGTCCTGTACTCGACCACGTTCGCATCCGGATGGGGCCGCAGGCCGCGCGGATTCGCGTCTATCACCCACTGCGACAACGCGAGCAAGCGGTCGACCTGCTGGTCATCGTCGGCGAAGGTAAAAAGCGGCGTGAGATGCCGCACGATCCGGCCAAGCGTTTGATCCGATACAGAGGGTTCGACCGGCACCGCAACGCCTCCCCGCCATTGCGCGGCGAGAGACAAACACAACGCCTCTTCGCGCGGTTGGCTGACAAGCAACAGTGCGTCGCCCGGACCGAAATCACGCGCCGCTAGACCAGCCGCGAGCGCCTCGACCTTCTCGGCCAGCGAGTGCCAGCTTAGCTGCTCCCACTGGCCCAGCCGCTTATGCCTCAACGCGGTCGCACGAGGGCGATGCCTTGCCTGTTCGGCAAGCCATGCAGGCAAAGTGTCCGGGAGCTCCGGCCTTGGCGCCACCATCTCACGCAGCCTTTGCTTCGAGTTGCGCGGCCTCTTCAAGCTCCCGCACGAGCGGCAAGACACGTTGCCCGAAATACTCGACCTCTTCGATGAAGTGCAGGAATCCGGCCAGCACCAAATCCACACCCACCGACTTGAGCTCCACGATCCGCTCGGCAATCTGACGCGGCGTGCCAATCAGATTGGTACGGAAGCCGTCGTTGTATTGCACGAGGTCTTCGAATGTCGATTTGGCCCAGTTCCCCTCGCCTTCAGGCGATGCGCTGCCGGCCTGCTTCGCTGCATCGCCGAATGCATGAACCGCTTCCACATGCGCATGCTTGATGATGTCCGCGAGCCCGGCCTGCGCTTCTTCCTCGGTATCGCGGGCGATCACAAACGCATTCACGCCAATGCGCACCTTGTGCTGATTGACGGCGGCCTTGGCCTGGATATCGTCAATCTGCAGCTTGAGATTCTCGGGTGTATTGCCGTTCGTGAAATACCAGTCCGAGACGCTTGCGGCATTGTCGCGGGCTGCGCGCGAGCTTCCACCCTGGAAAATTTCCGGGTGAGGCTTTTGTATCGGCTTCGGACTCAGCGTGTAGTTGTTGAACCGATAAAAATCGCCTCGGAACGTAAAGTTATCCTGGGTCCAGATGCCCTTGAGCGCTTCGATGAATTCGTGCGACCGGCGGTACCGTTCGTCGTGTTCAAGCCACGGCTCGCCGATCGCCGTGAATTCGCCTTTGAACCAGCCGCTTACTACGTTGATTCCAATCCGTCCCTTGGAGATATGATCGATTGTCGCCAACTGCTTCGCCACAACCGCCGGACTCCACGGACCCGGCAAGATTGCCGCGAGCACTTTGAGTTTGGTGGTTGCATGCAGCAACGCCTGACTGAATGACACCGACTCGTGTTGATTGTCCGCGCCATAGCCCGCAGTAAAGCGAATTTGACTGAGCGCGTATTCGAAGCCCGCTTTCTCTGCGGTCTGCGCAAGCTTCTGGTTGTATTCAACGCTCCAGTCGGTGCGCTGCTCAATCGTGCTGACTACCAGGCCACCGCTGACATTGGGCACCCAATAGGCAAACTTCAGCGCGTCCTGCTGCTCGTTATGTTTCTCGCTCATGACAATCTCCTGATTAATTAGCATACCGATACACTTATGTCCTGCATCGTCATTGCAATTTCGACTCACGGATCCAGAATCTATTTCAGCCAGCCGCAGCCACCCAAGCAATATATTCATCTATCGATATGTGCAGCGGCCGGCTTAGATAAGCAGCAGCAACGCAACTCGACGCTGAAACGGTGGTATCGGCGCAATGCTGTTGGGCGGTGGCCGCGATGCGCTCTGGATCGATAAACATTGCGGAAAACGATCTAACGCGGGTGGAGTCGATGGGCTAGATTGAGAGACCTGCGCGCTCGCGCCAGCAGCGCCTTCGACTCATTATCAATAGCATCCAAGGATTTTTTCGACATGACACAACTGCCGCCTGTCGCTCTCTCGGTTGGAGCAGATTATGAAAGCGTCGCCAGCCGCTTCAGGCCGATTTTCGACCGCATTGCCGCAGGCGCGGTCGAGCGCGACCAGCTCAGGACCCTGCCCTACGATCAGATCGCGCAGCTCAAGCAAGCGGGTTTTGGTGCACTACGCGTGCCGGTCTCGCAGGGCGGTGCAGGCGTGTCTGTCAAACAACTATTCCGCTTGCTGATCGAACTCGGCGCCGCCGATTCAAACCTTCCGCAGGCATTGCGTGGCCACTTCGCTTTCGTCGAGGACGTCGTCAACGCACCCGCAAGCGCCGAACGCGACCAGTGGTTTGCACGCTTCGTGCGTGGCGACCTGTTTGGCAATGCATGGACAGAAGTTGGCAACGTCGCACTGGGCAGCGTCAACACCCAAGTAGCGAAGCAAGGTGACCGCTGGGTCTTGAACGGCGAGAAGTACTACAGCACAGGCAGCATTTTCGCTGACTGGATCGATGTTTACGCGCAACGCGCTGAAGACGGCAGCGACGTGATTGTCGCGGTGGCCACGAAGCAGCCAGGCGTGACGTTAAGCGACGACTGGGATGGTTTCGGTCAGCGCACCACGGGCAGCGGCACCACGGTGTTCAAGGACGCGGTGGTCGAACCGGGCCATATTGTCGACTTCGCACGGCGCTTCAAATATCAGACCGCGTTCTACCAATTGTTCCATCTTGCGACGCTGGCCGGCATCGCGCGGGCGGCTGAACTCGACGCGGCAGCGCAAGTGCGTGCGCGCAAGCGCATCTATAGCCACGGCAATGCGCCGCATGTCAGCCAGGACGTTCAGATTCAACAAGTGGTTGGAGAAATTGCGGCGTGGGCGTATGCCGCGGAGGCGATCGCGTTGCGCGCGGCGGAGCCGGCGCAGCGGGCATACGAAGCGCGTTTTGCCGATGACGTCGAAGCCGAAAAACACTTCAATATCGAGGCCGAGATAGAGTCGGCGAAAGGACAGATCGTTGCGACCGAACTTGCGTTACGCGCCTCGACCCATCTTTTCGATGCGCTGGGTGCGTCGGCCATTGGCGGCGGCAAGGCGCTTGATCGCCATTGGCGCAATGCACGCGCGGTCTCGTCGCATAACCCGATCGTGTACAAGGCCAAACTCGTTGGCGACTGGTCGATCAACCAGAAAGAACCCATCTACGTCTGGCAGATCGGCGCAGGACCCGGAGCAGAACCCGCACCCACGTAAGCACTCAGTCCATAAACTCTCAGGCGCAAGAGCGCGCTTTCAGGCGAGGCGAGGACGACATGGCGGAGTTCCTGGTCGAGCGGTCCAGCTTGAACGAGTAGCGGGCAACGAGCGAACGAATACGGGTACGCGTGCGAGTGAGCGCAACCGGCACACGGCGTGTCGGCTTATCCACCGTTCGCCTCGAGATGCGCCTTGAGCGCATCGATAAACACACGCACCTTCGGCACCGGATAACGTGCCGACGGAAAGATGGCGTGAATGCCCGCGGGCGGCGATGACCAAGCCGGCAATAAGCGCACCAGCCGTCCCGCTTCAACGTCCTCTCCGATCGAGAAATTCGTCAGGTAAGCCACGCCGCCGCCGGCCAATGTTGCTGCGCGACAGGTAGGCGCGGTGTCGGCGAGAAATCCTGCACTGAAGCGCACAGTCCGCTTCCCGCCGCGCGTGCTTTCAAGCGGCGCAACCAGCGGCTTCTGTAAAGCGGACATGCCGACGAACGGCAATTTCGCGACCGCCTCGAGTGTGGTCGGCTTGCCCCAGCGGGCGACAAACGCAGGACTCGCAACGAGCCATTTGACGAAACCCCCGATCTTCACCGCGCGATGACTCGAATCCGCCAGCCGCCCGAGCCGGATCGCAACATCGACCGCTTCTGCGACCAGATCGACCTGACGGTCGGCTGACACGAGCTCAACCTTGAGTTCCGGATGGCGTTGCTGCAGCGCGACCAGCATGGGCGCCACCACACTCGCTCCATAGTCGATAGGCGTCGCAATGCGCAGCGTTCCCCGCAGCACGCCCGACTCCTGCGCCAATGCAGAAATTGCCTGTTCGGTCGCGCTGAGGATCTGCCGGCTCGCTTCGTAGAACGTCCTGCCCGCCTCCGTCACACTCACCCGGCGTGTGGTCCGCACGAGCAGGGTCGCCCCGACCTCGGCCTCCAGACGCTGCATGTGCGTACTGACCATGGTCTTCGCGACCCCGAGACGGTCGGCCGCGGCCGTCAGCGAACCCGCCTCGACTACCGCCGCGAAAACCACCAGCCGGTTAAGGTTAACAGCACTCAGGCTAGTCATGGATTGTCCACTTTAAGAGGATTGTCTAACCATCATTATCCGTCTTCTCATGCGCTGCGCCTCGCACTATCCTGACTCTATCGAAACAGCGGTTCAAACCCTTTCAGAGTCCATCATGCCCACGCTGCCCAAACCCCTCCAGCCCATACGCCTCCATACCACCCTGCTGTCCGGACACGGTCATCGGGCGAAGCTTTTCCTGACGTTGCTCGATCTGCCTTTCACAACGATCGAACTCGACATGAAAGCCGGAGACAACCGCAAGCCGGCGCATCTGGCACTCAATCCGTTCGGCGAAGTACCGGTGATAGAAGACGGAGATATTGTCCTGACCGATTCCAATGCGATCCTGGTCTATCTCGCGCGCAAATACGGTGACCCGTCCTGGCTGCCGCAGGATCCCGTGGGCGCGGCGGCGGTGCAACGCTGGCTGTCGCTGGCAGCGGGCAAGATTGCGTATGGCCCTTGTGCCGCGCGGCTGGTCACGGTATTCGGCGCTCCGAAGGACTACGCGACAGCAAAGAAGATGGCGGAGGATCTTTTCGCGATCATCGATCCCGAGTTTCGCGACAAGCCGTTCGCAATCGGACAGACACCGACTATCGCGGATATCGCCGCCTATTCGTACATTGCGCATGCGCCCGAAGGCGGCATCTCGCTCGAACCGTTCCCGCATTTGCGCGCGTGGCTGAAGCGCGTCGAGGCGTTGCCGCGTTTCGTGCCGATGCCCGCGACCAAGGCCGGGCTGCTCGCCGAAGCCACGTAACGCTTCCTACGGGCAACATCTCTTCGATACCGAGAACATCATGTCCACTTTCGCACCCGCTCCTGTTGCCACGCCGCCTTCGGGCTGGCGTGCCGTGGAATCGCCGTTCCATGCCGGTGAACTCGCCGCGCAGGAACGTGCGGGGGTGCGCGAGCGAATGGATGTTGACGCGCGTCACGGGATTCGCGACTACATGCCCGAGCAGCATCGCCGGTTCTTTGCGGAACAGCCGTTCATGGTGCTCGGTGGAGTCGATGAAACCGGGCAGCCGTGGGCCACGCTGCGAGTCGGCGCACCGGGTTTCATCTCGACGCCGGATGAACACACGTTGCGTCTGGCCGGGCGAAGTCTGGCAGGCGATCCGCTTGCCAGTACCTGGCACGTCGGATCGGTTCTGGGCGGATTAGGCATTCAGCCCGCTGCTCGGCGGCGCAACCGGGTGAACGGTGTCATTACCGCCATCGACGATCAGGCCATCACCATTGCCGTCAGCCAGAGCTTTGGCAACTGTGCGAAGTACATCCAGAGCCGTACGCCTGTCGGATTTAGCGTGGAAGAAGGCTCTGATCTGCCGATTGTTTCAAATCGTCTGCACGATGCCGACCGGGCGCTGCTCGGGCGGGCGGATACGTTTTTCGTCGCCAGCGCGAATACCTCGAGCGAAGCAGGGATGGGACGTGGTGCCGATGTGTCCCATCGTGGCGGCAAGCCGGGGTTTATTCGCATCGACGATGACAACACACTGACCACACCCGATTTCAGCGGCAATCTATTCTTCAATACCATCGGCAACCTGATGCACGATCCGCGCGCGGGGTTGTTGGTGGTCGACTTCGACAGCGGCGATCTGCTGTATCTGGCCGTGGATGCCGAGATCATTTGGGAAGGCCCGGAAGTTGAGTCCTTCGATGGCGCCGAGCGGCTGATCCGCTGGCATGTGCGTGAGGTGCGTCGCACTCAACGTGCATTGCCCATGCGCTGGTCGGGCGTGCAGTACGCCCCGCAACTTGCGAAGACCGGTAGCTGGAAAGCGCCGGAGACTAAGCAAGTAGTCGCGAATACGTGGCGCAAGCTGAAGGTCTCCAAGGTTAGCGACGAGGCCCCTGGTGTGCGGTCGTTCTATTTTCAAGCCGCTGACGGTTCGACGCTTCCCGCATACGAACCCGGCCAGTTCCTGCCGATCCGGTTGCACGTTCCAGGGCTCGCAGCACCCTTGATCAGAACCTATACGCTCTCCAATGCCCATGATGGGCGCCACTATCGGATCACGGTCAAGCGCGAGGGTGCTGCGTCGACATGGTTGCATGAAAATGCCAAGGCAGGAATGGAGATCGAAGCGAGGGCGCCGGGCGGGGCGTTCGTACTTGAGCGCACCAGTGGCCGCGCGGTGGTCTTGCTGTCTGCCGGTATTGGCATTACGCCGATGATCGCGATGCTGAACAGCTTGCTCGCAGACACGAGCGGGCGCGCGCAGCCTGAGCACATTCATTTTATCCATGGTGCTCGCCGGTCCGAAGAACACCCGTTCGCTGAAGAACTCAAGGCTGCTGAACAAGCGCACTCACATCTCTCGGTGCATCTGCGCGAGAGCCAGGCTGATGTGGTTGACGCAGCGAAGTCATCCGCTGGACGGGTTGATATTGCGTATCTCAAGAGTGTGTTGCCGTTCGGAGATTACGACTTCTACCTCTGCGGCCCCGGCGCATTCATGCAGGACATGTACAGCGGCTTGCGTTCACTCAACGTTGCCGACGACCGGATTCGCTTCGAGGCGTTCGGACCAGCGAGTGTCAAGCGCACACAAAGCGCTGTGCAAGCAGTGACGGTGGCGCAGCCTGTTGCTCCCCGCGACCCGGAGCGGTCATCGAAGGTCGTTTTCATGCGTACGCATCGCGATGCGCAGTGGTCGCCTGAGGATGGAAGTCTGCTGGATTTTGCAGAGGCGAACGGAGTGCCTGTTGCATCGAATTGTCGGTCGGGCGTATGCGGCACGTGTGCGACGCGCGTGTTGTCGGGGGACGTGACCTACCCCGTGCCGTGCGAGGGCGATATCCCGGCGGGACATGCGTTGATATGCAGCGCAATACCCGCGAGGATGGGTTCGGGCGAGGAATCGGCGGTCGTACTGGACCTGTGAGGGCGGCGTAGCAGTGTCAGTCGGTCAGAAGAATATGAAGTCGTCGTTGCTGTCGGGCAGAGCGCTTAATACACGCAGAAACTGACAGCCGCCAACCACCCCGGCAAGGCCGATGATGACCGCAAGCCACGCACGCCTGGTCCGCCGTGCACGAATTTCGGATACCGTCGGCGAACGCAGGGAGTGCATCGCGTTCTTCTGTGTCGGGCGGCGCATTTAGCTAGCCACCGCTGCAGCGCCAGGCAGCATCGAAGCCAGGACCTCGGTAAATTCGGTCGTCCCGAAACGCCGCTCACCTATTCCCTCTTCTACGTCGATGCGGCCCGCGTTGTGCGTGTGGTAGAGATCGATAATGAGCTGTGCATGGTTCGCGCCAAGGCCGGCCCGCAACAACATGGCCGTCCAATCGTTGCGCGGCACTTCATGCGCGATGATTTCACGCCTGCTCGCATCGCTCAGTGCGCGGGCGACATCGAGCGCAGAGATTCGCCGCGGACCTTCCATGCTGACTACACGTGACCCACTCCTGCGCGACTCGTCCAACAGCAGTTCTGCCGCTAGCAGGCCCACGTCCTGTGCCGCCACCGTTGGAAAGCGCTTGCTCAACGGATGATGCAGGCTCGGCAACTTGCCCGTTGCCAGCGCGGCAGGTATCACGCGTGCCCAGTTCTGCATATGCTCCGCCGCGCGCAACACTGTCAGGTGTTGAACCGCTGTTTGCAACTGCTTTTCAAGAGCGTGAAAGAGCAAGGTGATGCCCGTGCCGTGGTCCAGTTCCGCGCCATAGTCGGACAGCGCGAGTACGTGAGGTGGCGGATTGGCGCGCAATGCATCGGCCGCAATGGCAATCATGCGATGCATCGTGCCGCCGGGATCTGCGTCACCGACTGGGACCGGGCACAGGATCTGTACTGCGTCCGCACCCACTATTGCTCTTGCGACCGATGCCGGGTCCAAAAGATCGGCGAGCACGACCTCACAGCCCATCCGCGCAAGACGCTCACCCTGAGACTCGTTTCGTACCACAGCCCTGACCGCATGACCCGCATTGCGAAGCGATGCGGCGCTCACGCGCCCTACTTTGCCCGATGCTCCGAATATCACGAACACATTCAACCCCTTGTTGGCCTGGATGGGGTCATCGTAAGGAGGTTGAACGTTGCGGGCGCGCAGGGAAGGATCAACTTGCGCAGATACGGATGATTGTTTTGCGGCACCGCCGCAAGAGTGCCGGGTTCAGCGTGTCGTGCGTAACGACATCGAGCAAATTGGCGGAAAACCCCGCACAATGCTCGCTTGCCGAGCTCTGCGAGGACCTGTCATGAATGCAGTGTCACCATTGCCCATGCCGATTTCGGGCTCCCGCGTCAATTTGCGCTCCAGCAGCGGTCGGGGCTGGAACGGCTTCGGTGCGGCGCTGCTTGGCATTTCGGCGGGCACGCACCGGATTCCGGCCATGCCGCATCATCGCGTCGGTGTGCACGTCGGGCCGCCAGTGATGGCGCGCTGCATGTGCGAACAACGTCGTTACTCGCGCATTCAGGCGCATGGTGACGCCGACGTGATACCCGCGGGACTCGAAGGTCAATGGACCGACGAATCGGACTGTACGATCCTCAGCATCTGGATCAGCGAGTCGTTCACGCGCAAGACGCTCGAGCAGCTTGAACTGAAATCAGGCGATGCCGAATTTCGTCCGCAGCTCCAGATGCGCGATCCGCGTTTCCAGCATCTGGCGTGGGCGCTGCAGGCGGAACTCGACGCGGGCGACGCGTCCGATCCGCTCTTTGCAGAAAGCCTTTGCACGGCGATGGTAGTCAGGCTGGCCCACAATGGCGGCGGCATCGCCACGCTCGAAGGCCGTCGGCGTACGTTGGCGCCGCGAACGGCTACAAGCGTGATCGACTTCATCGAAAGCAATCTGGATCAGCGCCTGACACTTGACGAACTCGCCGCGCTGGCTCAACTTAGCGCGCCGCATTTCAAGGTGCTGTTTCGCGAGACGCTTGGTGTGCCGGTGCATCGATACGTCGTGCAGCGCCGCGTCGAACGCGCGAAGGCGTTGCTGTTGCAAGGCAAGCTCAGTACCAGCCAGGTAGCGCTGGAAACGGGCTTTTCTCATCAAAGCCACATGGCGCACTGGATGAACCGGCTGCTTGGACTGACGCCGCGCGAGATCGTGAAAGACAGCGGGAAGACGGGCCACCTCGCTGGCCCCACTCTGGCAAGTACAGCGCATACACCCCATAAGAAACCGCTTTCGCGCTGAGTCGATGACCGATATTTCAGGAACTTCGTTTATCCCTGCGTCCGGGCGATCGACCGATTACGGTTTGTGGGCACTGACATTCAGCTATGTACTAAGCCAGTTTTTCCGCAGCTATGTGGCCGTCATTTCCACGCAGCTCATCGGCGATTTTCATTTCACGCCGCAGATGTTCGGCTGGTTCTCCGGCGCGTTTTTTCTCGTCTTTGCCGCAGCACAAATTCCAGTCGGATTCATGTTCGACCGGTATGGCGTGCGTTATCCCACGGCAGTCCTGATGAGCGTGGGCACACTGAGCGCCGGGATTGTGTCGGTCACGACCGACCCGCGTCTCGCCATCATCGCGCAGGCGGGAATTGGAATCGGATGCGCTCCGGTCTTCATGGGACTGCTTAACTACGTTTTGCGTCATGGCGCGGGGCCGCGTGATGTTCGCTCGATCACCACCGCCAGCGCTATCGGCATGTCCGGAGGGCTGCTCGCGGCGTTCCCGCTAAGTTGGGCAACAGCAAGTTATGGCTGGCGTCCGGTCATGGCGTTATCCGCCATGCTGATGCTGATGGCGACGCTCGGCGTCGTTTTTTTCGTGCGCCGGCGAAACGAAGAACGGTCGACTAGCGCCCCGCAATCGCAAGCGTCGCCTTCAAAGACGATGACTCCAGCCCGCACGAGCGGCTTGTGGACACTGATGCCGGTTTGCCTGGCGATGTCGGTGGGCGGGACGTTTCGCACTTCCTGGGGCGGGCCTTATCTGGCCGATGTATTCGGCTTCGACGTCATGGCGCGCGGCAATGCGATGACCGTCACGAGTGTCGCGGGCATAGGCGCATCGT
The DNA here is from genome assembly GCF_002220365.1 of Caballeronia sordidicola. Lineage (GTDB taxonomy): Bacteria > Pseudomonadota > Gammaproteobacteria > Burkholderiales > Burkholderiaceae > Caballeronia > Caballeronia sordidicola_C. Next base: position 12,042 of record NZ_MTHB01000235.1, read on the forward strand.
TCTGCATTCCGTTTCTGGTACGGCGATGGTCTCCCAAGTCGTTGTCTCTCTTCTGGCAGGCGGGCGGCATTCTGGCGGCACTCTTGCTCGCGGCAATGCCGCAGCGAAGCCCGGTCGTAAGCGTTGCCGCGATCTGCCTGCTGTTGTCGGTGGGCTGCATTCATCCGCTGGTCATGTCGCAGGCGCGTGCGATCATTGCACCAGGCAAGTTGGGACTTGGATTGGGCTTGCTGAACAGCCTCGTATTTTTGGGCGTGGCGCTGGCGAGCGGCATTTTCGGCTTGATAGCAGAAGAAACACGGATGACAGGAATGTCGAGCGCGGACCTCTACTCAAGGTTGTTTGTCGTGACGGCGGTGCCGCTCGCCGTCGGCGCACTCGCTTATTGGTTCAGCCCCGCAGGCGCGCGCAAGTGACGCGTTCGGAGGCCGGGTTTCGTTCTTTGGCCCGGGATTTTGCAGCGAAGGTCTGCCAGCAAATGCGCCCTCACCCGCCAACCATGCGCCGTCCCCTTCCCCTTTCCCAACCGCTGGCAACAACGGTCATCCCCGCCAGCGCCACCAGCGTCATGCCGTACACATCGGTGGTCAGACGCAACCCGACAACATGGGCCATGGTCCCTGCAATAATCGCCGGCACGCTGAACGCCAGATAACTCAGCACGTAGAACGCTGCCATCAGCCCCGCGCGTTCGTGCGCTTCAGCCAGCGGCAAGACCGAGCGCAATGCGCCTTGGAACGCCGAGCCAAAGCCCATGCCCGCGAGGACAGTGCCGACGAACAAGGTTTCGGCATGGCCCGCGTGCACCCCCGCCAGCGTCACCAGCAGCCCGGCCGCAAGCACCATCGCACCCGTCATCAGCAACCGGGGCGTGCTGATCGCGCGCAGCAACAGCACGGCGACCAGTCCGCCACCGGTCAAAGCAAACACGACCCAACCGCCGGTCATGACATCGTTGTCGCCCGTCACAGCGCGCGCAAGCGTCGGCCCCAACGACAGATAAAACCCGCCCAACGCCCATACCGCGACGTTGACCGGAGCGATGCGCAACATTGCCGCCCGCGCCGCCCGGGGCACACGCACGCGCGGCACCAGCGAAGCCAGCGTACCCGGGCTGCGGCTCACTGTCTCCGGCAGCATCCACACGCCCACCGCCTGAAGCACGAACACCGCGATCAGCAAAAAGTAGACGCTCCGCATGGGCGCGGGCGCATAGTCGACCAGCAAGCTCGTGCCAAGCGCGCCCACTCCCATGCCAAGCAGCGGCGCAAGCGTATTGACCAGCGAACCGTGTGTACGGCTTGCATCGAGAATCGCCGCGCCCAGCGCGCTCGTGGCCGTACCGGTTGCAAAGCCCTGTAGGACACGCGCCAGGATCAGCATCCGGACGCTGTGGGCATCGGCGAAAATCAGCATTGCCACGACCTCGAGCACTACGCTACCGATAATCGCCGGACGCCTTCCAATGTGATCGGAGAGTGACCCGGTCGTCAGCAGCGCGACCAACAGGCTGAACGCATAGACGCCGAACACCAGCGTCAGCGTCGCCGACGAGAATCCCCATGCCTCCTGATACAGCCGGTAAAGCGGCGTCGGCGCACTCGACGCGGCAAAGAACATTGCCGCGCTGAACGCATAAAGCGGCAGCGCATAACGCGTCCGGTCACGGGTAAAACGAGGGGCGGCATCGAAGGCCATTGCACACTCCGCAAAATAAACGCAAAATAATTGCTTTAGTGAATTGTGCGCGATGTTATTCGTTAATGCAAATTTTTAGCTTTAACAGACGTTATCGATACAATTGAGCAAGGTCGAGAGGGACAGGCAATGGCAGCAAGGGAAGGGTTGCGACCCGGCGGACGTAGCGCGCGGGTGCAGGAGTCCGTGCATCACGCAGTCAGGACGTTGCTGGAGGAAATGCCGCGCGAGGAACTGACGGTGCCGCAAGTCGCGGCACGCGCCGGAGTAACGCCGTCCACGATCTACCGCCGCTGGGGCGATTTACCGGCCCTTCTCGCCGATGTCGCCCTGCAGCGGTTTCATCCGGATAACGGCCCGGCCGACATGGGATCGCTGCGCAGCGATCTGCAAACGTGGGCGCAGGGATATCAGGAAGAGATGTCGTCGGCGCCCGGCCGCGCCATGACGCGCGACGTACTGGCAAGCAACGACGCCCGCAGCCCCGCCTGCCAGTGCGCGGCCATCACGCGCTCGCAGATCCAGATGATCCTGGACCGGGCGGTAGAGCGAGGCGAAACACCGCCCGATATCAATATCGTGATGGATAACGTCGTCGCTCCGCTCATCTATCGCCTGCTCTTCGACGATGCCCCGATCGACCCGGCATTTGCTCGCAGCCGCATGGCAATGTTGCTGGACCCGGGGCGGTAAGCGCCGTGAGGAGCACGCCTCCGGGTTTCACGGCTACCGGCGCCAGGCATTTCGCTACAAATATCTGCTTAGGCATGCCGACCATAATTCGTGGATTTTCATACATGGAATGGTCGTACCGGAGAGCGTGGGGCAAACTTGAAGTCCCGGATAAACTCACTCAGGCGCGCACTTATGAGGCTACGGGCGAGCGCGATTTAATTCCAGAGAGCCGTCGACGGGGAATAAATCCGCCAAGCCGCCGGTCTTGTTGTGAGGTCTCGCGGACGCGGTCGCGCACGGAACGACGATTGGGTACAACCTACCCGCCTGCGTTCGACGTCAAGAGGAATGGAGATGCAACCGATTTCGCGTCATCTGCAGCTTGCGTCAGGCGTGGTGCTGCTGACCTATTTGTTCCTCCATCTGGTCAATCATGCGCTCGGCATCTGGTCGCTGGACCTGGCGGGACACGGTCTGATGCTTGCCATAAGGCTCTGGCACAGCACCCCCGGTACGATCCTGCTCTACGGTTCGGCCGCGCTCCATTTTTCGCTGGCCTTGCGCACACTCTACGGGCGTCGCCACTGGGTGCTGCCCGCCACCGAATGGATCCGCCTCTGGGCAGGACTCAGCCTGCCTCTGCTGCTGATCCGCCATGCAGTGGGAACCCGCCTCGCCGCCTCGCTCTACGGCTTCGAACCGGACTACGAAAAAATAGTGATTTCCCTGATTTCGAGCGGCACACAGGGTCTGCAACTTGCGCTGCTCGCGCCGGGCTGGGTGCATGGTTGCCTTGGACTCTGGCTACGTTTTCGCCACCACGATTTCATGCGTCGCGCGAAGCCCGCGTTGATCGCCTTGCTCGTTGGCCTGCCGCTGCTGTCGGCGGCCGGCTTCATGCACATGACGCGGATAGTGGAGGCGGCTGGCGCCCACCTCCCCGCCCCTGATCCGACACTCCTCGCGCACCGGGTCGCGCTGGATGACTGGCGTCGCGATCTCCTGATGCTCTACGCCGCGCTCGTCATCGGCGCCGTGGGCGCCGGCCTGCTGCGTAATCGACTAGAACGAAAAAGTCTCGCTGAGCCATAACTCGACGCCTGGTCCGCCGCCAACTGCGTTCGCGTACGCTTGCCTCGGTTCGACTCATGCATCCTACGTTGCGTAGCTGATACGACCCTCTGCCACCGCGCAAATTTAGCCCCAACATCTCGCCCGTGCACATCACACAGTGGCATCATTGTCCCCTCGCTTCTTCCACGAGCCTCTTGCGAACATGTCGAATCTGATCGTGCATGGCGGCGTCCCCCTACGCGGGGAGATCACGCCGTCTGCCAATAAAAATGCTGTCCTCCCCATCCTTTGCGCCACGCTGTTGACCGATCAGCCGCTGCGTCTCATCGGTGTACCTGAAATCACCGACGTCAAAAAGATCCTCGATATTTTCCGTACGCTCGGCAGCAACGTGTCGATGGACTTTTCCACCGGCATCCTCGACCTGCATCATCACGCAACGACCTTCGACCCCGTCGCGCATCATTTGCCCGAGGAGATGCGCTCTTCCATCATGCTGGTGCCGCCTTTGCTCGCGCGTTTCGGCGTGGCGCGACTGGAAAACGACGTCAAGGGCTGCACGCTGGGCGTTCGCGAAATCGATCCCCATGTCGAGGTATTCGAACGTTTTGGCGCGCAGGTCGAACGCACGACCGACTCGCTCATCGTGCGAACTTCGTCGACTGCCAAGCGGATGACCGCGAATCATCACTGGCTGGACTATGCCTCGGTCACCACCACCGAAAACTTCGCGCTCTGCGCGGCGACGGCGGACGGCACGTCGACGCTGGTCAACGCAGCATCGGAACCGCACGTGCAGGAGTTTTGCCGCTTCCTCGCACTGCTCGGCGTACCAATCGATGGTATCGGCACGTCACGTTTGAGCGTCACGGGCGGCCGCAAGCTCAGCGGCGGCGAGTTTCGTTTCAGCGAGGACTTCCACGAAATAGCGACTTTCCTCGCGCTCGGTGCGATTACCGGCGGCGACATTGCGGTGAGGAATACCGCACCCGACCAGTTTCCGCTAATCGATCGGACCTTTGCGAAGTTCGGTGTGAACGTGGAGCATCGGGACGGCTGGTCGCGCGCGTTCCAAGACGGTCCACTGCGCGTGCGCCGGCCGTTCACGCAGAACATTCTCACCAAGGTGGAAGCCGCGCCCTGGCCGTATCTGCCAGTCGACCTGCTGCCCATCTTCATTGCGCTCGGCGTGAAAGCCGAAGGCAGCGCCATGTTCTGGAACAAGGTCTACGACGGCGCAATGGGGTGGTCAGTCGAGCTATCGAAATTCGGCGCGCATGTGTTCCTGTCCGACCCGCACCGGCTGATCACGTTCGGCGGCCTGCCTTTGAGTCCCGCGAAAGTGGAAAGCCCGTACATCATTCGCGTGGCGATTGCGTTGCTGATGGTCGCGGCCAGCATCAAGGGACGTTCGGAGATCATCAATGCACTGCCGATCCGCCGTGCACACCCGCGCTTCGTGGAAAACCTGCGCTCGGTCGGTGCCGACGTGGAGTGGACCAGCAGCGAATGAAATAAGAGGTGAGACGCATCGCGGCCGGTAGCCGCGACACCTTGAAGCTTGAACCGTGCCGGCGTTAGTCAAGCATCCGCCGTCACGGCCAAGCGTGCATCAAATATCAATAGCCGAGCGCGAGTCCCGAGTTACGACGCGGATCGTTCGCGCCATAGAAACGATTCTTGCCGACCGGCTTGCCGCCCAGCGACGGCGCGCCCACCAGAATGGCCGCTACGTTGTTGAACGGCTGGGGCCCGGAGAACTTCTGCCCCCATCCTTCAAGGATCTTCTGCGTGTCGGGGCTCAGCGTGAAGCGTTCGAGATTCGTCGATTCCGGCAACCATTGCTGATGAAAGCGCGGTGCATCCACAGCCTCCTGAATGTTCATGCCATAGTCGATCACGTTGAGCATGGTCAGCAGCGTAGCGGTAAGGATGCGGCTGCCTCCCGGCGTGCCGACCACCATCACGGTCTTGCCGTCCTTCGTGACAATTGTCGGGCTCATCGACGACAACGGACGCCGTCCCGGACCAATCGCGTTAGCCTCGCCCTGCACCAGCCCGTACATGTTGGGCACACCGATCTTCGACGTGAAGTCATCCATCTCGTCGTTGAGCAGCACGCCCGTCTTGTTCGCCATCACGCCCGAGCCGAACCAGTCGTTCAGCGTGTACGTCACCGAGACCGCGTTACCCCATTCGGTGACCTGACGTCCCGTTCAACCGGGCCGCAAAGTGACCGCGCACAATACCAACAAAGATTACAAACGGGAACCTGCAAAAGCCGCAGTAGAAAAACCCGGACTAGCCTGCCTTGGATAGCTGGGCGCGCATGTCAGTCAGCGACTTGCGCTGGCCGCCTTCGGCGTCGAAGTTCTCCGGCGCGAGCCATTGTTCGAATGCGGCGCGCACCGTGGGCCATTCGCTGTCGATGATGGAGAACCACGCGGTATCCCGTGTCCGCCCCTTGTAGAGCACGGCCTGCCGGAAGATGCCTTCGAACTGGAAACCCAGCCGCGCAGCCGCTTGCCGCGAAGGCGCGTTCAACGCGTCGCACTTCCATTCATAGCGGCGGTAACCGAGTTCATCGAACGCATGTTTCATCAGCAGGTACTGGGCTTCCGTCGAGATCGGCGTGCGTTTGAGCAGCGGCGAGAACGCCACGTTGCCGACTTCGATAACCCCATTGGCCCGGTCGATCCGCATGAGCGACAGGGTGCCGATCGCGGTTCCCCTCTTCAGGTCGATGACTGCATAGTGCTGGGGATCGGGACTGACCGCGGCCCGTTCGACATACTCGAGATAGCTTGCTGCGTCGTCGAACGGGCCTACCGGCATGTAGGTCCAGTCACGGCCATCCGGCGCTTGGCTAAAGGCGGCGAAGAGGTCGGCCGCGTGGTGCGGTTCGAGCGGCTCAAGCCGCAATACTGCCCTTCCATGGGATCGCGCGGCGGGTGCACGCGCGCAGTCCAGTGGGGCAAGGACTCGCCGACGGGTTGCTGATACTGATTCAAGGTGCTGGGCATGACGGTTCCTTGCGGCTTGGGGCGGTCGTAGAGCAGGGGCTTACGCGAAAGGTGGCAAAACTTAGGCTAAGCATGTGCTAACGTACGCGAATCATGGAACCTTAAAAAGTGCCACATTCCCTATTTTTCATGGCTCCACGCTCGTGGCTCGGTCCGTTAGCGTGCACTTTTCCATTCCGCTCATGACAACCCCAGCTCCGTCGCCCGTGCCGCAAACCCTGCTTGAGGCGCCGCTCGCCAGAGGGCCCGGCGCGGCGCCCATGCAGCGACAGTTGCATCATCGCTTCAAGGAAGCCATCCTCGACGGCCACCTCGCGCCAGGAAGCCGCCTGCCAGGCTCACGCGCGCTGGCTGAGGAACTCTCGATCTCCCGTAACACGGTGACCGCCGCGTACGACCTGCTGGCGGCAGAGGGATATGTGCAACCTGACCGGCAGGGCACGCGGGTAGCGACGTTGTCACGTCCGTCGCCATCGCAAGGCAAGCGCAATGCGCCGGCAGCACCGGCCATTGCGCACCGGCTGACGCGCATTCAAGCCTGCGCGCCACCCGCTGAGGGCAACGCCGCGTTGCGTCCGGGTGTCCCCGCCTTATCTCATTTCCCGCTGGCCGCATGGCGGCGTGCGATCGATCGGGCGATTCGAAACGCAGGGCCATCGGCTCTTGGTTACGGCGATCCTCCGGGTGAGCCGGCGTTACGTGCGTCCATTGCGCGGCATCTGGGTATAGCCCGGGGCGTGCGTTGTGAGCCGGATCAAGTCGTGATTACCGAGGGTGCGCAAGAAGCGCTTTCGCTGTGTGTGCGCTTGCTGACCAATGCCGGCGATACGGCGTGGATCGAAGACCCGGGTTATCGCGGAGCGAAGGCGGCGATGCGCACGGGCGACCTGCGCATGGTGCCGATGCGCGTTGACGCAGATGGTCTCATCGCCGATGAAAGCGACTGGGAGTCGCAGCCGCCCCGGCTGATCTACACCACGCCATCGCATCAATATCCTGCGGGCGCGGTGCTGACCGTCGCGCGCCGCCTTGAGCTGATCGCGAAGGTGCAGCACCATGGCACGTGGATCATCGAAGATGACTACGACAGCGAATTCCGCCACGCGGGCGAGCCTATTGGTGCCATGCAGGGTTTGGTGAGGCAGGCGCCCGTGCTGTACGTGGGCACGTTCAGCAAGACGATGTTTCCGTCGTTACGCCTGGGGTTTCTGGTCCTGCCCGAGACCCTGGCGGCGCAAATGCGCACGCCGCTCGACGACATGCTGCGAGGTGGTCACCGCTATGAACAGCTCGCGCTGGCCGAGTTCATTGAAAGCGGCCAGTTCAGCCGGCATCTGGGCCGCATGCGGCGTTTGTACCGTGATCGGCAGCATGCGTTGAGAGAAGCGCTGACCCGGCATATGCCTATGACGCATGTCATTGAAGGCGGGTACTGCGGGTTGCACTTGACGGTACGGTTGCCGGCGTGCTATCCGGACCGTGACATCGCCGATGCAGCCAGGAAGCACGGCATGGCGCCCGCTCCGCTATCCAGTTTTGCGTTGCAGCCCATGCCCGAGGACAACGGTCTCGTGCTCGGATATGGGAATACGTCGGCGGAGTTGTTCGAACCTTTGGTCCGGCTCCTGGCTAAGCTGATTCGTGGGGCGAAGGTTTAAAAGCGGTGGTTGGAGTGGGCATGGTTCAGCACGCTCTACACCAATACATCCGAGAACACCCGGTTAGCAAAGTGGTTCGAATCCGTACTGCCGTTCAACACACCCACGGTCTTCAAGTCGTCCGCGTACAGCGCGATTTCCTTCTTGAACGCATCGCCGCTCGGATGATGATGATCCGTATGGCTCTTCAACATGGCCGTCAGTTGCGCGACGTCTGCCTGCGGCGCGTATTGCGCGAAGATAGTCGCCGCTTCCGCGGGATGGTTCGCCGTCCATTCAGTTGCGTCGAGCAACGCTTGTGTCAACGCTTGCGCTGTCGCACGATCCTTCCTCACCAGCGTCCCACGCACGCCGAGCACGCAACATACGCGCGTCTGATACTCGCCGCACAGGTTGTTCGATACTTCGTACAGGTGATCCGATTCCCGCAGCATCCAGATGGTTGGATCGCCGTCTGCAACCGCGTGGACCTCGCCTTTCTTCAGCGCCTCGCCCAGCAGGTTGGCGGGATACTGACGCCACTGAACGTCGCTATCCGGATCGATGCCGAGTTTCTTGAACGTAATGGCGAAGAAGTTCTTGGTGGGACTCGCCATGTCGCTCACGCCTATTATCTTGCCGCGCAAGCCTTGCAAATCGACAATTCCCGAACTGCGCGTCGCGAGCAAGCGCATGCAGCCGCCGTGAATCCCGGCAGTCAGCTTGACGTCGAAGCCCTGCTCCAGCGGCTTGATCCAGCGCAGCGCCATGCCAATCCCGGCATCCGACTTACCCGTCGCAATGGCTTCGAGCAACTGGTCCGTCGACCCGGCGAAGTTGATCAGCTCAACGTCCAGGCCCCGCCTGGCGAAGAAGCCTTGCTTGAGCGCCACCGGTACCGGCGCCGTACAGATCGCACCGGCATTCCACGACAACTTCAACTGCTTTAACTTGCCGTCGTCGGCACGGGCAGGCAATCCGGCAAGGCCAAACGATGCCCCACCCAGTGCCGCTGCTCCGGCAGTCCACGCGGTCTTTCGCAACCACGCGCGGCGCGATTTGTTCTCTGGCACAACGGCTCTTTCGCCACCCTCGGCATCAGGACGATTCATCAAACATTCTCCACAGGTCGTTCGTTATTGATGTTTTGTTTGTGCGATTTTGGTCGGGAAACTCGCTTGTAACGTCAAGCAACCAGACCGAGTAACGCAAGCACCTCACGCCGGAGTTCAACCAGCTTGGGATCGTCGCGATGACGCGGATACGGCGCGTCATTACGCACTTCAGCCGTCACGCGTGCCGGACGTTCGCTGAAAACAATCACCCGGTTCGCAAGGAACAACGCCTCTTCCACATCGTGTGTCACAAGCAGGACTGAGAAGCGCGCGTCCAGCCACAACTTCACCAGTTCGCCTTGCATGCGAAGCCGCGTCAGGGAATCCAGCTTGCCGAACGGCTCGTCGAGTACGAGCAACTCGGGATCGTTGACAAGCGCCCGCGCGAGCGCAACACGCTGCGCCATACCACCGGACAACTGATGCGGATACGCAGCCTCGAAATCAGTCAGACCGACCAGTCGCAACGCGGCATCTATACGCTGTTCCGCCGATCGCTCACCTTCGGGACGAGGCTCAACCGGACGCACCCCGCTCCACGGAAACCGCCGGCGCCTGCGCTGCGCCTCGGGTCCAAGGCCGACGTTGGCGCGCACCGTGCGCCATGGATACAAGGTCGGGTCCTGGAACACCACCACGCGCGACGGGTCCGGACCACGTATTGCCACTCCGTTCGATGACACCGTGCCAAGCGCGGGTACATCGAGTCCGGCCACGAGTCTGAGCAAGGTCGACTTGCCGCAGCCGCTTGGGCCGAGCAACGCGACGAATTCACCCGGGGCGACCGAGAAGCTGACATCGTCGAGAACCGGCAGCGCTGCGCCGTGCAGCGAGAACCGGTGACTGACATCGCTGACATCGATACGTGCGCCGCTTGCCGCAGTCTTGAATGCCGGTTGCGCTGATTGCGGTGATTGAGCAATGCCTTGCGTGCTTACCATTTCAACAACCCCTTCTGCCACGCGAGTAACCGGTCTCTAAAGCGGAACAGCAACGTGATCAGCCCGGAGCACATCAGCGCCATGACCAGCAGCGCCGCGTACATGTTCGAATAAGCCGCCCATCCCTGCGCCCATTGCAAATACCAGCCGAGCCCTGCTTTGACGCCCATCATTTCCGCGACGATCAGCACGGAGAACGACGCACCCAGTCCCATGAAAAGTCCGACGAACACGGAGGGCAACGCCGCCGGAATTGCAACCTTAAGAATCAGGAAGCCGGGCCGTGCGCCCAGCGTGCGGGCGATGTCGTAGAACGCGCTGTTGACGCCCGCCACGCCCGACCAGGTGAGCACGGCCACGGGAAAGCCGGTGGCGAGCGCGATCAGGAACACGCTGGCGCTGAAACTGGACGGAAAGAAAAAGAACGCCAGCGGCAACCAAGCGGTAGCGGGCAACGGACCGATCAGCCGCAAGACCGGATGCAGCCAGTACCCCACCGCTCGCGACCAGCCGATGCCAACTCCCGTCACAAAACCTGCCACGGCTCCAATCACATAACCGTAGGCAAGCAATCCGAATGAATGAGCGACGCTTGAACCGAGGCGCGGGAAGTCATCGAAAAAAACGGCGATCAGCGCTTGAGGGGGAGCAAAAAACGGCCGGGGTAGCCATTCGAGTTTCGCGGTGAGTATTTCCCATGCGGTCACGCCCACCGCGAGCGCAACGAGCCAGGGCATGGCCGTAAGCCAGCGTTCAGCGCGTGATGGAGACGCATCAGGTTGTCGCGCCAGGATGCTTCTGCGCGCCGCCACGCCTACCAGGAGCCCCGTCGCTGTGAGCACCAGTTTGAGGACCAGCAGATCACCGGTGTGGGGCCACTCGTCCGCGTCAGGCCACCAGCGCGTCAGGCCTGCGCTGACGAGCCATGCCAACGCTGCGAGCCACGCTGGCAGCAGGCTCGGGCCGGCCTGGCTGACAGACGCTACGCTCACACGTGAGGGTTTCGTTCGGTTACCCGCCGCGCGCGGCTGAAATCCGACGCCGGGGTGTCCGGAGGCTGGGTCGAAATGAGGAGTGCCGGACATGATTGGGAAGGCCCTCGTTACGTTGAAATAAACCCTGTGCGATGGCGCCGGGTAGTGCGACGCCGCGTTGCAAAGCAACAAACGTCAAGACTAGCGATGCTTCGGCCTCTTTCAATTATTCGTTCGCGATATGTTTATGAGGCCACGCGCTTTATCGATTGCATGACTATTCGACGATGTCGGCCTTCTCGCCTTGCCACACGCTATGCGCATAGAGCGTCTCATTGAAGTCGGGAGGCACCGCGCCGTTCAGGCGTTCCTCGTGTCGATCGAGATCGGCGAGAAACAGATCGCGGCTGATGCGGCTCACCACCGCCGGGATATCGCGCTTCATGCTCGGCACGTCGCCTACCGGCACGCCAGAGCTGACGAGACCCGCGGGGTTGTATACGTGAAGGTTCGCCAGATAAGGCGCCGTTCCAGGGATTTTTTCCAGATACTCGAGCGCCGTGCCGAGGTAAGGATGCGCGCCAAGATAGTCATCCTGCTCGTTATCCGCGGGTACGTACCGGTCGCGCCACAGCAGGATGTCCTTCGACACCGCTGAAAGCTCGGGGCGCACGGCCGGGTCGACAAGATAGCCTGTACCCGCGATTGCAAAATCGAACCGGAAGTGCTCATTGCCCACCTGCGCTGCAATATGGCCACCCTCCGCGCTTGCCTGGCGCCAGGTCGCGCCAAGATGCAGATGGAAGTTCGGATGCTTGGTCGCACGTTCCACGGCATCGACCGGCGGTGTCGAGCCTGCGTTCCGGAAGCGCAGCGCCTGACGCCAGCGCAAGGCGTCCGGTAACGCGGGATAGTTGTCGTACGCACCCGGATACCCTCGAGTACGGGTAATAGGCACGGCGGGAATCGCAGCGCGGCGCACAAAGAGATGCACCTGCGCGGCGCCTGCTTCCAGCGCGGTAGCAGCCGCGTCGAAGGCGGACGCCGCACCGCCGATCACGGCTACCACTTTCCCTTTGAGCAAGTTGAAATCGATAGCCTCGGAGGTATGTGCGTAGAGCGAGCGCGGCAAATTCTCGTGCAGCACGGCCGGTATCTGTGCGGCGCCGTTGCCCGCTACCCCGTTGCACAGGATGACCTTGCGTGCCGTCTCTACGTGCTCGTCACCTGCAGCGTTCAGCAAGCGCAACCGGAAATGAGTGTCCAGGGGTTCTATCCGCGCGAGACGCGTGGCATAGCGAATCGGAATCTTTAGAAAGTGTCGATACCACCCAAGATATTCGGCCCAGCGAGCACGGGGAATCCGGTCCATCTCCGCATAGGCCGTCGCGCCCCAACGCGCTTCGAACCAGGCCTGGAAGCTCAATCCCGCGACGCTGAGTTCTGGCCCTGTCAGCGTCTTCGGCGTACGCAGTTTGTTCATGCGCGCCCGATTGAGCCAGACACCCGCGCCTGCTTCGTCGGCGGCCGCATCGATCACGGAAACCTTGCCGATACCCGCGCGCCGCAGCGCAAATGCGAATGCGGCGCCGGTCTGTCCACCGCCGACGATCACGACGTTGTGGTCGATACCTGCCCGGTCCGGCACCCAGTTATCCGGGTCGGGACCTAGCAGGCGCAGCGTATCGAGCGCGTTGGCATCGAGATTGGAGGGGCTTGTCATTGCGCGGGTTCAATCAGGAAATGGAGGGATGATCGAGATATTGAAAAGGGACACGCGCGCTGGCAACCAAGCAATTCAACTTTGCTTAGACGCTTTTTACGGAATGGAACGGCCGGCGAAGCTGCACTTACTTCAATGCTTGGATTATGCGGTCTCTATTCGGATCGAGTTGCATCGGTTGGGCGAGAGGCCGGTGCGGCGTGACCGGCCCTGCACGTCACTTGGACGAATACTCCTGATGCCAGGCAAGCAATTGCTTTGAGGGAGGCATGTGCCACTTATTGCCTTCATCGATGAGAAAACCACTCCGGTGCCACTCCTTCACGATCTTGTCGAGCGCCGCCACGGTGTCTGTCTCACCCTTGCGCACCCAGATCACCGACGGCGACGGGATCAACTGGTCAGCGATAGGTGACTCATAGTCCTGCCACTCGCCCGAGGCACCGGTGAGGCGGGCCTCAATGCCGGGCGTCACATGCACCGACGCTACGCACGTCCCGCCGCGCAGCGCCAGCAGCGCTTCGGGCATGCCTTTGAAACCCTTGACCTGTGCCCCGTATTGTTCAATCAGCGGCCGCGTGTAGTTGCTGCCTTGCGAAACGCAAACAGGCTTGCCGCGCAGGTCGTTCCAGTCATGAATACCTGACCCCTTGTGCACCATCGCCGAGCCACCGATCTCCTCGAACGGCGTGGGCACATAACTCAGTATCTCGTCACGCTCCTTCGTGTACTGCATGCTCGCGATCAGCGCATCGACCTTGCCCTGCTGAAGGAATTGCACGCGGTTCGGAGGCGTGACTTCCACCGCTTCAAACTTTACGCCAAGGCGTCTGGCGAGGTCTTGCGCAAGTTCGACGTTGTAACCAATGGGTTTGCGAGTCTGCGGATCGAGCGAACCGTAGGTACCGTCGAGCACGACGCCCACGGTTAGCGTGCCGCGTGACTTGATCCGCTCGAGGGTGGCATCGGCGTGAACGGCTTGCGAGAGCGCAAGCGCGGTCAACGTAAAGCTTAAGCAGGTGGCGAAGCGGAATCTCATTGGCTGGGACTTTCTGTGGCGGGTGCATCGATACGGAAAACAGCAAGTTCGTCCGGTGCGCACTGCGCGATCAGACCGATCTCCCAGTCGAGATACTCGCGAGCGGCGTCGAGGTTGCCATCGTGACGATCGTGGACAAAGAACAGATAGTCGATACGCGCGGCATCGGCAGGAACATCGGGCGTAGATGCCAGCGGCAAGCCCGCTTTTTTCCAGGTGTCGATTCCATCGTCGGCGAGATAAAGCGAGGTGAAACCCAGTTCGCGCAGGTCGGTTGCTGCAATGCCTGCTACCGCAGGTTCGTCCGCGAATAACAGCAACGTGTCGTTGGGTGCCGCCTTAAGCGAGGCGAGCGTTTTCGCGAGTTGCGGACGAATCGACCAGTGTGCACCAGCAGCATGTTCTCGCCGATACGCCGCACTCGATCGCAAATCGAGCAGCAAGACATGGCCTGTTGCGGCTTCGCGTAACGCGGCTGTGTCGAGCAGTGGCAAGGACGATTGCGCCGATGCAATTCGCTTGCCAATGTGCAGCGTAGTTGCATTGGCGGCATCGATCAACGCGGCCTCAAAGCCTAACTGCACGAGCCATGTGGCAATCACGGGAGCGCGCACGCCGTCGTAGTCGACCAGCAACACGCGGGCACGCCGCACGCCTATGGTCTGGTCGGTCGCTTGCACCAGTTGTCCTCCGGGCGCATGGACGGCGTTTGGCAGCCCGTCGCGCGCGAATTCTTCAGGCGTACGGACATCGATCAGGAAGGTCGTCCGGTGCGGATCAGCAAGCCATTCTTGCGCGGCCGAAGCATCGAGCGTCGCAACGAGGAAGCGCGCAGCAAGCTTGGCCGCGCGCGCCTGCGCGTCAGCAACCGCCGCTTTGTTCAAACCCTCCGGATAGCGGCGCTCGCTGCCATGCTCAAGCTTGAGTCCCGCGAGCGCCCAGCCTTGCGTGCCATTCTCCAGCGCGATCACCGGATTCGGCACGCCAAGATTGCGCAAGGTCTGCGCGCCGATAATGCTGCGCGTGCGCCCGGCACAATGAATCACGATCGGTGTAGCAGGGTCGGCAACAAGCGTTCCGATCCGATACGCCAGCTCGCCGTTTGGCACGGGAACAGCGCCTGGGATGGTCATCTTCCGATGTTCATCGAGCGTCCGTCCGTCGAACAACGCGTGCGCCCGTCCTTCCTCGATCAGAACCGCAAGCGCTTCCGGCGACAGATGCGGCGTTCCATACGCGTGTTCAACGAGTTCTCCAAAGGTCTTCGACGGCAGGTTTACGCCTTTAAATAGCGTATAACCTGCCGCCTGCCAGCCGCGGGCGCCGTCGCGCAGGATCGATACATCCGTGTAGCCGAGCGCGCCCAGACGACGTGCTGCGAGTACCGCGATACTTTCGTCATCGTCAAGCAAGACAATCCGCGTGTCGGGTCTCGGCACCAGTCGCGGCGCATCAATCTCCAGCCGGCCATAGGGCAAAGGGATCGCGAAGAACGGATGCCCTTCACCGAATTGTCCGGCTTCGCGGACATCGAGCAAGGCAATTTCGGCTTCGTCGTTCAGCCATGCGCGGACAAGGGATGCATCGACGAAAGCTGTGTCGTTTCGGATTGAGGTCATGGGAGAAAAGCCGGAATGAGGAATGGACAGCGTTCAGGACAACACGCTGCGAAACGCTTGTGCGAGGTCGAGGATGAGATCGTCCGCATCCTCCAGCCCAATATGCAACCGGATCACGGCTTCCTGTGCCTGCCAATAGCTATGGGAACACAAACGTCGCGGCGGCGCGACAAGGGCTAGGCTTTCGTAACCGCCCCATGAGGCGCCAATGCTGAATAGCTGCAACGCGTCGATAAAAGCAGCAGCGTGGCTGGCATCGGCGTCACGCAAGGCGAACGAGACGAGCCCGTTCGCGCCATGGAAATCGCGCGACCACAACGCGTGTCCGGGATCGGTAGCCAATGCCGGATGGAAGACACGCGTGACCTGGCGCACGCGTTGCAGATACGACGCGACAGCAAACGCGCCGCGCGCGTGTTGCGCGAGGCGGACAGGGAGCGTACGGATGCCGCGCAATGCGAGATAAGCGTCGTCGGCGCTAACGCTCAGGCCCAGCGCGTCGTGAGCCTCTCTTATGCGCTGCCCGATGGCTGCGTCAGCAGTCGATACCACGCCCTGCATCAGGTCCGAGTGTCCGCCCAGATACTTCGTGACGGCCTGCACGGAGATATCCGCGCCCAGCGCCAGCGGTTGATACAGCAAGCCCGCCCCCCACGTGTTGTCCGCGGCGAGCAAGACGCCTTGCTGGTGAGCGAAGTCCGCAAGTGCAGGGAGATCAATGATCTCGTATAGAAACGAACTGGGTGACTCTGCGTAAATCAGGCGCGTGTTGGCCTGAAGCAACTTACGCGGCAAACCATCCGCTGCGCTGAAGTAAGTGAATGTTATACCCAGCCGCGTAAGTAGTGGCTCGATCCGCTCGCGCACAGGCCCATAAACACCGTCGTGCACCAGCACGTGATCGCCCGGCGACAACAAGCCGATGAACACCAGTGAGATTGCGGACAAACCCGAGGGGGCAAGCTGCACGTCACGTGCCCCTTCCAGTTCACCAATAGCCGCTTCCAGCGCCCGATGCGTTTGCGTGCCATGCCGTCCGTACGTGCTGACCGCCTCACCGGCGTCGCGCCGTTTATGCAGGGCCGCGCGGCTCGACGTGCTCTCGAAACGCACCGTGCTCGTGCGTTCGACCGGCACATTGACTGGCGCGCTGCCACCGATGAACGCGGGCGCACCGGCACGGATCAGGCGCGTGGCCTTGCGTAGCAGAGGCGCAGTCATCAGCCAACCGCCTGCGTGCCGCGTTGCATGTGGGTCGTGTTGTAGCGCACCACATGTCCGGTATCGAGTTCATAACCGAGGCGGCCGGAGAGCGTTTCCAACGGACGCCCATAGAGATGAAAATGCAAGGTGGGCGTAGCACCCGTTACGTGGATGCTATGAATGTCTTCAGGCAGGAACGCGATCGGTGTACCCGGACGTACCACGACTTCGCGCTCGAGATCGAGCGTGGCGCGTTCGGCGTTCGTACCGTCGTCCGTGCGCTTGTACACACGATTCAGCTCCTCTCCGTCGAGTGCCGCGATGACCGCCCACGTATCGTGGTTATGCGGAATGGTAGTTTTTCCGGGCAGCAGCGAGTTGAGATAAAGCGCGAACCCGTCCTCACCGGGATTCAGCCGATATCGCGTCGACGTATCGCCGCTGCCCGCTTGCGGCGGCGGGAAATCTGCGGAAGAGAACAACGCGGCGTGCTCCGCGGCAAGCGCCTGCAGACGTTCGCTGATGGCGTCGAGCGCCGCGCGGGTCACGCCCTGCTTCGCCACAATATGACGTACATGGTCCAGCAACGCAGCAACAGCGGCCTGGCGTTCGCCAATCTGATCGGGTGTGGAGGTTGCGGTCATGTTTTAATATGTGGGTAGTAGTCAGGGAGTAGCCAAAGCGAGAGCGGCACCGCTTCGCGAGCGTTTGCGCAGTGCGCGCCGGTCATCACCGCGTGCACGTTGAAGAAACAGGCGTGTGCGTTCATTCTCCGGCGCGCCGAAAATCTGCGACGGTGCGCCTTGCTCGACAATCACGCCACCCTCCGTGAAAAACACTTCGTCGCTGACATCTTCGGCGAAACGCATTTCATGCGTGACCAGCACGCATGTCTGGCCGTCGTCGACGAGTTCGCCAATCACCGTAAGCACTTCGCCCACTGTTTCCGGATCGAGGGCGGACGTCACTTCATCGAAGAGGATCAGGTCGGGCCGCATGGCAAGTGTCCGTGCAATAGCGACGCGCTGCTGCTGGCCTCCCGACAATTCGCCCGGGTAAGCATCAGCCTTGTCAGCCAGCCGGACCTTCGCAAGCAGCGCATGCGCGTCGTGCTCGGCTTCGGCGCGGCTGCGTCCAAGCACGCTCATCGGCGCGATGGTCAGGTTGGCGAGCACATTCAAGTGTGGGAACAGGTTGTATTGCTGGAACACAAAGCCGATGTGCTTGCGCAGCGCTATCTTCTGCGCGTCGGTGCGCTGCGCGCGGACATCGATTCCGTCGACGTGCACTTCGCCCTGCTGCGGCGCGATCAGGCCGTTGATCACACGCAAAAGCGTCGACTTACCTGAGCCGGACGGCCCGATGATGGAGACAGCCTCGCCTCGTCGCACGCGCAGATCGATCCCCTTGAGCACCGGCACCGTGCCGTAGGAGAGGTGGACATCGCGTAGTGAAACCAGCACTGGATCAGCGCTCCCGGCCACGCCCTGTCGTGCTGGCGCAAGGCCAGGTGGCGGAGCCTCCTGAAGCGGATCGAGTGCAAGCGCCAGCAGGCTCATGCGACCTCCAGAGGCGTTTTTTCCTGGGTCCTGACAACGCGTTTCGAAAGGATCAACAGTGTCATCACGGGGTTCCTTCTCAAGCGCACGAAAGCATGCTGGAGCGACGATTCTAAGAACGACGCCCCTTTTCGATAACCAAGCATTCGTCGAATCGATAGCAGCCGACTTGCTAAAGATGCCCCCCAGGTGCACACCGCGCCCAGCGAGCTCTTTTAAGTCCTTAATCCACCAGTCCGGTAATTTGCTTAGCAGATTCGCTTCCTTGGCGACACGCTGGCGCTTACCTATTCTGTTAGGCTCTCCTGCCGCTATGCAACGCCATGACCCTGACGAAACTTCGCCGCCTGCTTACACCCGTCGTGCTGGCATCAGCCATGGCCGCGTCCTTTACAGCACACGCGGATGCAACCCTGGACAAAATCAATTCCCGCCATGAACTCACAGTGGGGGTGTTGATCGGTGGCAGTCCGTTCGGTTCACTCGATCCCTCGACTCAACAGCCGCGTGGTTTCAATGTGGACCTGGCTAACGAACTCGGCAAAAGGTTGGGCGTGAAAGTGCAGCTGGTGTCCGTGTTGCCCTCCACACGGGTTCAGTTTCTTCAGCAGGGCAAAGTCGACATCCTGATCGCAAACATGGAGTACAACGCCCAGCGCGGCGAGATCCTGGACCATGTGGCCACGCCCTATTACCGCGTCGGCGGAACAGCAATCACGCTTAAGACAAGCGGTATTACGCGCTGGGAAGATCTGCGCGGCAAGCCGGTGTGCATTTCGCAGGGCAGCAGTTACATCCGCCCGATAGTGGAACGCTACGGTGCAATCCCTCGGGCCTTTCCGGGCGCCTCCCAGTCGCTGCTGGCGTTGCGCGGTGGCAGTTGCGTCGCAGCCGTTCATGACGCTGCGCCGCTGCTTTATCCGCTATTGCAGAGTGACCCCGAGTGGCATGACTACCGCGCCCTGCAGCCTGAGATAGAACCCGCACCGTCCGTGATCTGGGTGCGTCAGGGCGAACACGATACCGCCGCCAAACTGGATACGTTCGTGCGCGATCTGCATCGCAACGGCTGGTTTATTGCAACCGAGGCGAAGAACGGTCTCAACCCGCCGTCGCCCGCGCTGGCTGAGTGGCACCAGCAATTGCCCGCGGAGAACTGACATGGACACGCTGCTGCACGGCTTCGTCACGGCGACAGCGCGCCTTGGACTCGACTACCGCTTCCTGCTCGACGACTACGAGCGTGTGCCGTTCGTGCAGGGTCTGGGCGTGAGCATCGAGATCATTGTTTCGACCATGACGGCCAGCGCCGTTGCAGGGCTACTGTTGCTGCTCGCACTGCGCGGCCGCAACCGGCTGGTCTGCGGACTGGCGCGCGGTTTCATTGAAGTCACCCGCAATACGCCAACGCTTGTGCAACTATATTGCGCGTTTCTCGTGCTCAACATGCTGATTACGCAATGGCTGCATGCACGCGGTATCGATAACCCGTTCAAGCCGTTTTTCTGGGTCGTACTTGTGCTGTCGCTGCACAAGGCGGCCTTTCACGCGGAAGCGTTGCGCGCCGGCTTCGACGCACTGCCCTCTCAAACGCTCGAAGGTGCGGCCTCGCTCGGTTTCAGCCGAGCCACGCGATTCTGGCGCATCGAACTGCCGCTCGCGTTGCGCGCGGCCCTGCCCGCGCTCGTCAACAACATGGTGGAACTGGTGAAAGCGTCTGCGGTGGCGTCCGCTATCGCCGTGGGCGACGTCACCTACCAGTCCATCATGATCTGGACCCAGCGCGACAATGTGCTCGCTTTGATGCTGCTGATTCTCGCGTTCTTCGGTGTGCTCACCTGGCTGGTCACGCTGGCCGGCAGCTGGCTTGAACGTCGTTACAGGATTCCCGGTTATGGCTACTGATTCCGCGTCGCCAGCGGGCAAGCCCGCTGGCATGCGCTTGCCGCCCGGCATCTATGGCGTGGTTGGCATTGTCGCGGCAGGCGCCGCTTTGTGGTCACTCGCGCCCGAAGCCGGCTCGCGCGGTGAGACGCTGGCACGCCTCGTAGAATGGGCACCGGCATTGGCGCACGGCTTCGCTATGAACGTGCTTATCAGCATAGGCGCGATTTTTATAGGGACAATGATCGGGCTGCTTGCAGGCGCGCTCGCGATGTCCAAATCGTTCGCGGGGCGGTTGGCTCGACTGTGGATTGTCGCGTTTCGAAATGCGCCATGGCTCGTGCTGATCTACTTCACGACCTATGTGTTCCCCTTCGAGATCCGCGTCTTCGGCACTACCGTGCCGTTTCCGGACTGGCTAAAGGTCATGCTCGGGCTTGCTCTGCCGGCCAGCGCGAACATAGCGGAAGTATTTCGCGGCGCGGTTGCCTCCATCCCGTCAGCGCAGTGGGAAGCGGCGGCCTCGCTGGCGTTTTCCCGTTGGCAAATCCTGCTGAAGATAGTCGTGCCGCAATGCGTTCGCCGCATGTTGCCGCCGTGGATGAACGTGTACGCGATTATCACCATGGGCACCGCGCTGTCGTCGCTGGTCGGCATCCATGACCTGCTGGACACCGCGCAGATCGCCAGCAGCACGGTCGCACGCAGCAGCTTTACGGTGCTGACCTACGTCGCCACGCTCGTGATCTTCTTCGCCTACTGCTATCCAATTTCGTGGCTCACGCGGACGTTCGAAAAACGGCTGAGGACCGCATAAAGCGCGGGCCCGATGCTTCCAACGCTACGTGTAAAGCAACGCTTGAGCAACGTCATTTGCAACGCACGAATGCTTCTAACCGCTTGAGCGCGGATTGCTTATAGTCGAAACCCTTTCACAAGACACACTTGAACCGGGGCTTCCGATGAAACGCTTTTTCTCCTCCCTGCGCGCGTGCGCCGGCGTTGCACTCTTCGCCGTGGCCACGAGCGCCGCTCACGCGCAGTCGCGTGAAGTCGTGATCGGTTACCAGGACATGGTCGTCCCCTGGCGTTACGCTCAAGTGAGCGGCGCAGTGGAGAAAGCGACGGGCTATAAGGTGACGTATCGCAAGCTTGGCAGCGGCGCCGACGTGATCCGCGCGCTCGCATCCGGTTCGATTCAGCTGGGTGAAGCCGGTTCAAGCCCGATCGCGGCCGGCCTCTCGCAAGGCGTGGACATCTCCCTGTTCTGGATCCTCGACAACATCAACGACGCCGAGGCACTCGTTGCCCGAGACGGCTCGGGCGTGACCAAGATAAGCGATCTCAAGGGCAAGAAGATCGGCCTGCCGTTCGTCTCTACCTCTCACTTCCATGCGCTCGTCGCCTTGCAAAATGCCGGCGTCGATCCGTCGACGGTGAAGATCCTCAACCTGCGGCCGCCCGAAGTGGCCGCGGCATGGGAACGCGGTGACATTGACGCCACTTATATCTGGGACCCGGTGCTGGCGAAGGTCAAGAAGAACGGCAAGGTACTGATCACATCGGGCGAAGTGGCGAAGGAAACCGGCAAGGCAACCTTCGATGGTTTCGCCGTCAGCCGCAAGTTCGCGCAGGATAACGATGCATTCGTGACGGGCCTGGTCAAGGTGCTCGCCGCCACCGACGCCCAGTATCGCGATCACAAATCCGCCTGGACAGCCGGGTCGAAGCAGGTCGAAGGCGTGGCGCAAGAATCGGGCGCAACCGCCGCCGACGTGCCCGCGAGTCTCGCGCTTTACGCCTTCCCGACACTCACCGAACAGGCTTCACCGGCCTGGCTTGGCGGTGGCGCTCAGTCGGGTGCCGCGAAGTCGTTGGCAGCCACTGCGGCGTTCCTGAAGACGCAGGGCACGATCCAGAACCTGCTGCCCGACTATTCGGTCGGCGTCGACCCACGCTTCGTACAGCAAGCATCGCGATGAGCACGCTGGACATTCGCGGCCTCGGCGTGACCTATGAGGGCGCGGCAACGGCCGCTCTGGAGGGCGTCGATCTGCAGATCGACAGTGGCGAGTTCGTGGTGGCGCTTGGTGCCTCCGGATGCGGCAAGACAACGCTGCTGAACTGCCTCGCAGGCTTCATCGATCCGACAGCCGGCGAGGCGCGTCTGAATGGTGAACCGATCGTCGGGCCCGGTGCCGAACGCGGTGTCGTGTTTCAGAAATATGCGCTGATGCCGTGGCTCGATGTGATCGACAACGTCGCGCTCGGACTTCGTTTTCAGGGCGTGGGCCGGACGCGGCGCCGTGAGATAGCGCGTGAAACGCTGGCCCTGGTCGGCTTGGAAAAACACGCCAATGCGCGGGTCTATGCGCTCTCGGGCGGCATGCAGCAACGCGTGGGTATCGCACGCGCGCTTGCGAGCGATCCGCAGGTGCTGCTGATGGATGAACCGATGGGCGCGCTCGATGCACTTACGCGCGAGACCATGCAGGAACTCGTGCTCGATGTATGGGGACGTACCCGCAAGACCATTTTCTTCATCACGCATAGCGTGGAAGAAGCGTTGTTCCTCGCGACGCGGCTGGTCCTGATGACACCGGGTCCCGGCCGGATCGCCGAAAGCCACGCGTTGCCGTTCGCGCGGCAGTTTCTCGAATCGCGCGATGCGCGCGCGGTGAAGTCATCGCCCGCGTTCATTGAATGGCGCGAGCGGCTGGTTCACCGGCTGCATGACGGGTCCCACGCTACGCTGCAGGAGGTGAGCTGATGAGTTCGATCGACTCGCTGCCGTCCACTGTCGCCGCGTCGCAAGCCAAGCGCCGGCGCAAGCCGCGACGCGGCCTTCCGGGCGAAGGTCCGACCGCGGCCCTGAGTGTGGTGTCGGTCGCGGCGATTGCGGCGCTCTGGTGGGCGGCAACGTCTTTTCATTGGGTCGCGCCGCTTTTCCTGCCTTCGCCACAAGCGGTGTGGAGTGCATTTATTAATGCGTGGAATGGCCGTATTCAAGGCGGTCTGCCGCTGTCCGAGCATTTGCTGTGGAGCGCCATTCGCGTGTTCGGTGCGTTCTCGTTAGCAAGCTTGACAGCCGTGCCTGTCGGCATCCTGATGGGGGTAAGCCGCATTGCGCGGGGCCTGCTCGATCCGCCGCTGGAGTTTTACCGGCCGTTGCCGCCGCTTGCATATTTACCGCTGGTCGTGATCTGGTTCGGTATCGATGAAACCGCGAAGCTGATCGTGATCTATCTCGCCTGCTTCGCACCGATCGCGATGGCTGCACGGGCAGGCGCCCGGAGCGCCACCGCTGAGCAGGTGAACGCCGCGTATTCACTAGGCGGGAGCTTTGCGCAGGTCGTGCGTTTCGTCGTGCTGCCGGCCGCGTTACCCGAGATCCTGACGGGCTTGCGGATCGCTATCGGGTTCGGCTGGACGACGCTCGTCGCGGCCGAGATGGTGGCGGCAACAGCGGGACTCGGGCAGATGGTGCTGAACGCATCGAGCTTTCTCAGAACCGATGTTGTGGTGATGGGGATTGTGTTGATCGGCTTGATTGCGTGGACCTTCGATTTAGGTATGCGCGCGCTGGAACGACGGTTGGTGCCCTGGCGCGGGAAGGCTTGAGGAGGGGGCGGGTTCGCTCGCGCCGGTGGACCGGGTTTGGGGGTGTTTGCTGGCTGGGGGTTAGCGGTCGGAGTCAGTGCCGGGTTGCTAGGTTCCTGCGTTAGCGGTCTGGGTCAATGCCGGGTTGCTAGATTCCTGCGCTAGCGGTCTGGGTCAATGCCGGGTTGCTGCTTTCGGTCTTAGCGGTCTGCGTGAGTCGGATGTTTTCTTTAGCACTGTTAGCCACTGTGCGTGGCGGCACGTCATTTCTTTGTCCAAAGCGACAAAGAAACGAAGCAAAGAAAACGCTTTCAAACCACGCTACCCTAAGTGTCCACAGCGTGCAGTTTTCATTCATAGGTGCCCCAAAAGCACGGTGCTCGCCAGAGCCACGGATGTTTGAACCCCTCCTTCTCGCGAATCCTGACATAGACACGCTTCGCCATCAGTGCTCTCGGGCAAGCACTATTTGTCCAGGAACCAGCACGGCCTCACGCGTAT
>NZ_MTHB01000183.1 GCF_002220365.1 Caballeronia sordidicola
GAGCGACTGTGGCGCAACGTCAAGCACGAGGACGTGTATTTGAACGGATATGAAACGATGGGCGAGCTCACGCTCGGCATGACGCGTTACTTCGATTTTTACAATAGCGAACGACCGCACCAGTCACTGGACTACCAAACACCTAACATCGTGTACGCGAGCGGGCATGGTGGCGGCGCTCTCATCGTCGACAAGTTTGGCTCTGGAAAAGAAAAAACAGGGCAGCGCTGTTCCGCTGCAAGCGTGGATCTGAGTACAGCTTAAATCCAATCAAAAGCTGTCTTGACGAACGGGTCCACTTTAGTCTTGCCAAAAGAGGCGCACGGGATGCACCAGCCGGCCACGCAGTTTCTTCATTTGATTGGCAAACTGTATGCAGCCGAAGCACGGGCACGTAAAGCACCACAACGATGCGCACGCCTACGCCGGCGCTACAGCCGCGTGGTGCTCGAGCAGATCAAGGCGTTGCTGGATCAGCACCTGGAGACGACGCTGCCCGGCGGAAAGCTTGGCCAGGCGCTGGGCTATCTCGGCAATCAGTGGTCGAAGTTGTGTCGTTACGTTGAAAACGAAACCTGGCCAATTTGTAATAACGCCTGTGAAAATTCAATCAGACCGTTTGTCGTCGGAAGAAAAAATTGGCTCTTTAGTGACACGGTGGCGGGCGCCAAGGCAAGTCTCAACCTGTACTCGCTAATCGAAACCTGCAAGGCCAACGACATTGATAGTAAGCGATCCATATCTGGCGACCTACCATCCGGGGAAATAGGCGAGGAGCATGGGTCCACCAACGTGAAGGTGGACACCTATGCCAGACCAACACTCAGAGTTAAGAGTAATTCGTCGCAGCCAAGACGGGCGTCGTCGATACGACGAGAAGAGTAAGCGTGCACTTGTCGAGGCGGCGCTATCCCCGGGTGTGTCGGTTGCCCGGATCGCGCAGCAGCACGAAATCAACGCCAACCTACTACGCAAGTGGATCACGAAATATCTGATGGAGCGAGAAAAAGGCATCTCGCCGGCATCGCAGAACGACGGTCTGGATGGCGGAGCCCAATTGGCCTTCGTTGAGGAGGCGGACGGAGTTTGCATCGACATCCGCGGCGCCCGCAAAGACCCCGTTGTTGCGGACTCGCCTAACGCATTCGTGCCTGTCGTTTCAACGACGAAGGCGTTGCCGCCTGCACCCTCAGTATCATCGATGACGTTCTCGTTGCATGTACGGCTAGCCAATGGCGTGGAGTTTGATCTCGGCAAACCCACCATTGATGAGTTGAGCGCCGTCGTCCAAATGCTGGGGAGGATGCCGTGTTTCGGTTCGACGAAAACCTGAAGGTCTATGTGCACCGTGACGCTGTCGACTTTCGCTTCGGTATGAACAGTCTGTCGATTCTCGTCGAGCAGGCCATGCGTCTGAACCCGATGGATTCATCTCTTTACGTGTTCGGAAACAAGCGTCATGATCGAATCAAGATTCTCGCCTGGGACGGCAATGGATTCTGGCTCATGACGAAACGTCTGGAGTCTGATCATTTTGCATGGCCCGACAGCGAGGCCACGATCGTGACGCTTTCGGTAGAGCAATTACATTGGCTCATCGAGGGCATCGACATTACTGCAGTCCAGCGGCATCCGAAGCGAAATTATGCGCGCGTGAGCTGAACACGACGTTGGTATTGCTGTCTAAGTAGTATGCCGATCAATGTGACCATCGACGCCGACGAACTTAAAGCGTTGCTCGCGATACGCGAGGAACACGCGGCTCTTTTACTCGAGAGCGACAAGCTTCGCAGCACACTGCGTCTGGTAAGCGCAGAGCGAGACCTTGCAGAAGAACGACTACGTGCCTACCGTCGTGAACTGTTCGGCGCGAAAAGTGAAGCACGCGAATTGGACCAGCTAGGCTTGTTCAACGAAGCCGAAGCACTTGCTGCAAACACGACACCCGCGCAAGAAGATACATCAGAGACCACGGCCGGCGCGCTCAAGCGTAAAAAACGCGGCCATCGCAAACCCCTCGATCCTGATCTGCCGCGTGAGGTCGTGCGCCATGAACTCGCCGAAGCCGAACGCTTCTGCGCTAACGACGGCCACGCGCTTGTCGAGATCGGCGTCGAGACCAGCGAGCAGCTCGACGTGATCCCCGAACAGGTTCGCGTCATTCAGCACCAACCCGTCAAGTATGCTTGCCCATGTTGCGATCTCGGCATCAAAGTCACGCCGGCGCCGCTACGCATCATCCCGCGCGGGCTTTTAACCGAGTCCGCTCTCGCGTGGATCGCCACCGGCAAGTATCAGTTCGGCATGCCGATCTATCGCCAGGCCGGATTGCTGCGGCGCTTTGGCGGTGACATCTCATCAAACACACTCGCCGCGAGCATGGTCCGCGTTGGCCTCGCAACGCAGCCTGTGATCAACCTGATGCGTGACATGCTTCTTGACGCGGAATTGATCTACTGCGACGAGACGACGTTCCAAGTCTTGAAGGAGCAAGGGCGCAAGCCGGAAACGAAAAGCTACCTCTGGGCACAGATGACCGGTTCGGGGATCCCAATACGATGCTTCACCTATACGCCTGGCCGTGGCGCTAAGTTAGCTGATAAATTGTTTGCCGGTATTCGCCAAGGCGCGGTTCTGATGACCGATGGATACGAACCCTACAACGGCATCTCCGAACAGTATCAACTTGTGCATCTTGGATGCTGGGCTCATTCGAGAAGGTACTTTGTGAAGGCCGAAGACAACGTACCCAAAGCAGCGCGTTCTTCAGATCTGCTTGCCACGCGTTTTATTAGATTGATCGGCAAATTGTTCGCGGCCGAAGCGCGCAGTGAAACATGGACGGCTGAGAGACGACAGCGATTGAGGCAACGGTACAGCGCTCGCGTCCTCAATGTCATAGAAAATCTTAGACTTGAGCAATCGTCTGGCGTCGTACCACAAAGCTTGCTCGGCAAAGCACTGACTTATTTACGTGAGCAGTGGCCAAAGCTGACCCGTTACGTCAGCAACGGCGACTGGCCCATATCAAATAACCCCTGCGAGAATTCCATTCGGCCCTTTGTCGTTGGACGCCGCGGATGGATGTTCGCAGACACCGTCGACGGCGCGAACGCGAGCGCCAATATCTATACGTTGGTCGAAACGTGCAAGGCCAACGGCATCGACCCCTACTCTTACCTCACCTGGCTATTCCAGCGTCTGCCACTCGCAGAGAACGTCGATGACTACGACGCGCTCTTGCCTTGGAAAATGCCTGCCGATCCTCGCTGATCCCCTCGCTACACTACATTACGCTTCCTCGTGCTCTCTTTGAGAGACGTCGCTAATGGATCGCTTACCATTGATATATATCGGTATCTGGTCGATCTGTTCAAGGCGTTGCCGTATGCGAAAGTCGCGGACGATTACGAAGCACTGCTGCCCTGGAAGCTTGGCAAGCCCGCTCGTAAGCCGACCGTTTGCTCGCTAACCTAACTGACGTAACACCGCAACGGGCGGGTTCGTTGACCGCTTACGTCAAAGACGTGAGAAACATCGCAACAGTAGCGATAGAATTTTTTGCGCGCAAACAGGCCGCTTAAAAATTTCCAGCGGAGCGCTTAAAAACAGACGTCTTTGCAATGATGAGCTACAAGTGCCTGTCAAAAACAGCCGTCGAAACGTGTCGCGACCGAAATATTTGCTGCCTTAGCTCCAAAGCACTCGAAAAGGAAGTCGCTCGGACTCGATTTGACCCAGAAGACCCCGTGAGCGTCCAAGGTGCGATCGAGCACGTGGAGCACACCATTGATGCGCAAATCGCGCCCTTTCGTGACCGGCCAGGTCGTGCCACATATACCGGTTCCTTCCATACGCGGACCAGGCCACACGACCCGTAAGGGTAAAACGCCGGTGCTCGATGCGCCCGAAACGCGGCACCTAGTGCATCCAACCGTAGAGATGCCTCTGACAATGAGGCGCTATTTCAGGTTGCTTGGGTCAATAACCTGTTGCCGACTAAAAGCCGCGGCACATTTGGAAACTTTCAACACGACAAAGAATTTGTCAAAGCGAACCGGTTCAATCGTGATCGTCTTGGCCGTGCCACTTACGTTCGTCGCGCCCGCCATCACGGTGGTCGCGGTCGTGCCATCGACGCTCCTCCCATTCACGCCGATGCCATTCACGTTCGCGCCAATCGCCACCATCGTCCGGGTATCTCGGGACGCCATATACGGTGCCAGGCTGAGGACCATAGATCACTGGCGGAGCCCCATAGACCACGGGTGGGGGCCCATACACTACGGGAGGGGGGGCAACATATTGCGGTGCAGGTGCGTAAAAACCGATTCCTACATCTACATGGGCAAAAGCCGCAGTCGATGTCCCTGCCGTTGCGATAAAAATAGCCGTGAGCAATGCGGATTTCATTGTGGTAACCACCCTGATATTTTATTGTCGCCGCAAAGTACCTTGTGCGCCACGGCAAAGAGACGCCGCAGGGATTTACGACGCGCTCAATCGGTCGCCCGAGACATGCACACGCTGACCAACCTGAAACTCAGGCTCGGCTTGGTAACTAAAATTGCGATAGCTCCCATCGCCCATACGCACCTGCACGTCATAGCTCGTTGCTTTGTGCACAGCGTGTTCTACCGTGTTTCCAGCAAGCCCCCCGCCCAGTGCACCCACCACGGTCGCCGCAGTCCGACCACGTCCATTACCGACTTGAGTGCCCGCAAGGCCGCCGAGCACGGCGCCCCCTAGCGCGCCAAGTCCTGTGGTGGGCTCCGCCGTCCGTACGACGTTAACAGCAACAACCTCGCCTGTGTACGGGTCTGCGAGAGGCGCGCGGGTGGCTTCCGTTGGCGCCCGGTCTCTTTCATTTGTAGCGTCATAGTGGTGATGGGGCGCCGGGAGTGCTGAGTCGGCCGCCTGTTTCGGTGGTGCTTGTTTCGAGGCGCTAGACCCAGAAACCTGCCCCTCCACCAACGGCGTCGTCACCGGCGCGGGAACAGCCTTTGACGTTGGAAGAATGCCTGTCAGCGCGGCGACGCCAACTCCGCTTGCCAAAATCACGGCCACCGCCGCCGCAGCAACGAGGGGATGAATGCGACTGCGTTGCGGCTGGGGAAAGTTCAGATTTTCGCTTATGGCGATCTCCATTGATTGACACGTCTCGATACAACGCCGCAATGCGATCGTCGGTTCACTGCTCGTGTGTTTGTTTTGTAACTAAGTGTGGGGCCGTTCTCTCACGAGGATGAAGCACACTCCAACAAATTAATCCTTGATCGCTTGGACTGGCTTCATCGGTCAGCATCGGGCGCCACGCTGATAAATGCAAAGCGCCCAACCTTAACGGGCGTGCCGACGGCAAGAGCTCGGCAATTTGATTCCGTTGCACCCTTACGGCAACAGCCACGGAAGGGTGCATGACCTCAAGATTGAAGCTTCAAGTCAGGAGACGATCTCGGAGATGTCCAGGAGCCATTGCCTCCCCGGCCTAGCGGCCGGTCACGGACATGCGCTGCATAGACTGGCAGCGTTGCGGTAGGGGCGATGCTCTCGTCCGTGATATTCAGTTTTACCAATCGACCATTTTTCAGATAGGGCTCCACGACAACGGGCGGCATCTTGCACCAGCCAAAACCCGCAAGTAGAAAATCGAGCCTGCGTGCCAGTATCTACGAATCGCCAGATCCGACTGCCGGCAACCCCGTAACTGGAACCATCGGCGCCGTGAGCATTTGATAGTACTGTCCACTGTAACGGCACGCCGAGAAGAAACTTTAGGAGCCCGGATGGCTCGGTGACGTGAACGCGTCGCGACGCATTCGCAGAAAGGGCACGCGGTTGTCCAGAAGCGGATAGATATTGGGCGGTTTTAAGTGAGACGGGTACCAGGCGCGAGGCGTGGGACAAACTTTAGGTGAAGTTAGGAGCGTAGCAAGACAATGCCATGTTGCTGGATGGTCAGGTAGATTTCCTTACAAATATTACAAATCTATTTTTCATGGTCACCCTTCCGGCGGCGGTGGCTTCGGTGCAAATAGCGGGCGTGGTTCAAAATCCGTGCTTTTTGCGTTACACAGACGTGCTGATTCGTCCTGCGTTTTCAAGCAGGATTAATATGGAATGCAAATCAGTGTGAGGTCCGCGACCTCACACGATCAAGTTTGCCGAGGCTGAAGCGGACCGAGTCCGAGTAGTGTCAGCCAGTGCGGATGGTCCTGGCCGGTCATCGCTTCACGCGGACTTTTGCCGAGCCGCTCGCTGCACCGGCTGCGCATGAAGCGACGGTGATTGAAGAAGAACTGCAGCAGGCCCAGCCAGGCGCGGCTACCGTTCAGATGGCGCCGCAGCGTCAGGCAGTTGCGCA
>NZ_MTHB01000145.1 GCF_002220365.1 Caballeronia sordidicola
GATCCCGACGTCCCGATCGACACCAACCACCTCGAACGGGCGCTGAGGGTGATCCCTCTCGGTCGAAAAAATTGGATGTTCAGTTGGACCGAACTAGGCGCCAGGCATATCGGGATCGTGCAGAGCTTGATCGTGACCTGCCGCCTGCACGATATCGACCCTTACGATTACTTGGTCGATGTCTTGCAGCGCGTTGGCCAGCATCCCGCATCGCTGGCCGAACAACTGACGCCGCGCCTCTGGAAGACGCTGTTCGCCAAAAATCCACTGCGCTCCGATCTTTACGAACGCGACGAACGCCAGTCACGTCAATAACGCCGGCTGCTTACCGATTACCCGGAAGTGGCGATTGTGGATCGGGGCTACAAGGGCGTCGCGATCGATGGCGTGAAGATCTATCACCTTGGCTTGAGGCGCGTCATCACGCGTGAACTACGGGCGATGATTCGACGGCGCAGCGCGATCGAGCCGGCTATCGGTCATATGAAGGCGGATGGCAAACTCGATCGGAACTGGCTCAAAGGTGCGCTGGGCGATGCGATGCACGCGGTGCTGTGCGGCGCCGGCCACAACCTGCGGATGATTCTCAGGAGGCTGCGGATTTTTTTAAGCCTTTATGCTGGCCCTGCTGCTGAACTCGGCCGTTCGCATATGACCCAGCGACTTTACCACCGGCCGACAAAACCGATTGTTCAGGGTCGACTAGCTTAGGTGCAAGTCTGACACATTGACTCATGGACGCGCACGCAGCCCGATCGTGAACCGGATGCGGGTGACGCGCCGAAACTTCTCACCGCCGGGTCAGCGGGCACCACTGGTAAACAAGAACGCCTTTTCCAATGCCCGCCCTATGCGACGTGCATGACGCAGCATCAAGTACAAATCCATAGCGCTTGAATATAGGCGCTGCCTGCAAAGCCAAAGCAAGGTTCTCTGCCTGAAGGTCTTTCTCGTCATCGGATCGTAAACCAAGGCTGCATTGCGACGACGCTTCGGGCCGGGAAATTACCGCTGCATGAAGACGAAGATGGGTAACGATCCAACGGACAGCGTTGCAACCGCGTTCGCTCGTCATAAGGCCCATGCGTGCGACGACGGTATTCATCGACGCGACGTTGTCGATGCGCCAGTTATACGCGCCGTTCACCACGCCGAAGGCGGGGCCGCCGCGCTCCTTTACGATGCTGCGAATTCGGTCGCCAAAGGCTGCTGTTGCTGGAAAGCTGCTGTCCAGCTGCGTAAATGCAACGTTAGCCGGAAACTGAGTGGCCAACCATCCCCAAGCAGTGGTGTTCCCTTCGATGATGGCCGTTGTTCGCTCCGGTTGCTTGAGAATCGGCACATCCGCGTGATAGAGCGGATCGGACCATCCTTCGTGTCCCCAAGTCTTTGCCCCGCCCATGATGACCACTGCCGTTGCGAGTCCAATCAGACCGACGCTCAGATTCCGCGCGACCAGACCGGGCAAGAAGCGATAAAGGAGAAGCATCAGCACGAGAGGAGTCAATACCTCGATCGCCACGAGATAGCGATAGATACTGAACATCTTCATCCATAGTACGTAGCCAATTGCCACGAACAGGATAACGAGGCGCTGGCGCGAGTCCATCGGGCGCCGTTTTTTTTTTGCAAGACGTGAGGCGGCCACCACTAAGAGCCAACACCAAAAGGCTGCATACACGATCGGCCAGATGATTTGTCGAATGGCGGTTTCTCCCACGCGATGAGAGTCAACGGCAAAGATGAATGGCCAAAAGGCAGATTCGAGAAATCCGCGGGGCAACCACCTCGTATCACTGACGGAAGCTGCCTGTGTTAGGGGGTTGTAGAAAATCGCCCCGAACTGTGGGTACAGCGGGTTCCCGTAAAGCTGCCACATATGGAACATCCAGTAGCCACCCGTGGCTGCAGTGCCTGACAAGACGCCGATGCCAAAAAGAAAGCCTAGCCGCAATCGAACGATTAAACCGCCTGGATAGCTTAAGAGGGCGACGCACAGCGCGACTGCGTAGATGGCGTTGGTAAGTTTGAGGCCAGTTCCCAAGCCGACGAGCAGACCGCTTCCGCTCGCGACTAAAACAGCACTGCGCGAGCGCAGGCCAAGGATCGCCCACTTGGAAAGGACAAAAAGCAAGCCTCCAAGGACGAAGAGCATTGTGGTGTCGTCGCCCATCGAGTTGCCAAGACCGGATAAAAAATTGGCCGTCAAGCATCCCGCCAACGCGACGAGGATCGGCACGCGGTAACGATCATTATCCGACAGCGAAGGAAGTACGTGACGCGCTATGCCCGCGAGGAGGACATACGTCATTCCGTGCAACGCTCCCATCAAGAAGCCGACGACGCGAGATGGAAGGTGAGTGTTCAACAAATAGAGAAAGACGTCTAACAGTGGATTGAAGTACGACTGCATTCCCGCCGGCGCAAGGTCGATGTCAAGCTTTCCGTGCAACCATGCAAAAGGGTTATAGAGGTGGTAGTTGTACAGATCCCAGTTTGAGTCGGCGCCTAGCCAGAGAGAGTAAAGTCCGAAAAGAACCGGCACAACAAAGCACGCCCGGGTCAGCGCACTTGACGAATTGAGGTTGATTCCTCTTAGTCGCTGAACGATTAACGAATGAACCTCGCGAGCGGTTTTTTTCATGGGATGTCGATCAATGGGATCTTTTAAAGATCCACAATTTTGCGCTGAGGAAATTAACCGCCATGCCGATGAGGGAGCCAATCCCCACGGCGTATATCGGCAGCATTGAGCTTTTGGGCAATGAAAAAATAGCGGCACTGTACGCCGCGTAGTTGATCGTGCCTCCGCCGAGCATGGCAAGCAGGTACTGCCACCATTCTTTCCATTGGGAGGTATGCGGGCTTGGGGTAAAAGTAAAGCGGCGATTGATTCGCCATGTCACCCAAACAGCGGAAATAAAGGATACACAACGCCCGGAGAAATACCCCGCGCCCACTGCCAGCGCCATGTACAGGATCCCTGCATCGACAGCAAAGCCTACCGACCCAGCAACCGCAAAGCGAATGAATTCGCGTTTCATTTTGTCCCTGGACCGGGCAGATAGCGCGGTGCTGGATAAGAAAGATAAGCGAGTCGTCGAATCTCAGCACGTGCATGAGTCACCGCATCGAGAACAATTCCACACACCAGTAAGATGGTTGCGAAAAGCATGAGGGAGGTGCAAAGGATTGCGGTTGGAAAGCGTGGGACTAAGCCCGTATCCATATAAGTTGCAAACAGGGGAAGAGCAAGAATGATTGCCGAGAGAGCGCAGACGAAGAACCCGATTGAGTAAAACGCCAGCGGTCTTTCTGCGCGAAATAGCTTCACAATCATCATCAGAATGCGTAAGCCGTCCCGGTACGTATTGAGCTTACTCATCGAGCCTTCCGGACGCGATTTGTATTCGGTCGCCATTTCCGCAACAGGCATGCTCAACTCGAGGGCATGAACGGTGAACTCCGTTTCGATTTCAAAATTTTTCGAGTGAGCAGGAAAAGACTTAACGTAACGCCGGGAAAATAGCCGATACCCCGAGAGCATGTCAGTAAAAGTTCGGCCGAAAATTAAGCCAACACATTGCGTAAGCGCAATGTTTCCGAATCGATGCCCTAGGCGATAAGCCTCTTGTTCCGCGGAGTGCCGAGTGGCGACAACCATGTCAAGGCCATCGGCCAGCAATTTCAAGACAAGTCTCGGTGCGGCTGACGCGTCATAGGTGTCGTCGCCGTCAACCAAGACATACACTTCGGCATCGATATCCGCAAACATCCGCCGAATGACGTTTCCTTTGCCGCGATCCGAAACGTTTGCAACCACAGCGCCGACGCCGCGAGCCAAATCCGCAGTGCTATCGGAGGAGTTGTTGTCGAAAACGTAGATGGACGCGTCGGGGAGAGCAGATCGAAAGTTGCGTACAACTGCTTCCACGGTCGCGGCTTCGTTATAACAGGGGATCAGGATGGCGACGCGTGAGAAGTCGAAGGGGAGCATCGATAAATAGAGAAAGTGTAGATTAAATTTCACCGCTTGTGCGGAACCAAACGGCAATGAGCACGCGAAAACGTGACGTGCGCGTGCGCCACTATTTTAACGTGCTCCCGCGATCCCGAAGGAATTACCGCTCATATCGTTGTTTAGATTCCCGCAGCTTGGAGCCGGCTGTATTGCGATGCATGCCACGTTTAATATGTCGGCTAAGGATACGATCGAGTAGGTTCATGCGCCATCATCTAGCCCCTCTTTTGAAAGTACGCGCAAGGCTTGCGCCGCACCTAACAATTTTTGAGGTGAAACTTACACTCCTTAAGTCCGGTAACAAATGGCAAGGTCGGTTGCCGAATTACCGATATTTGGGCAAAATGCGGCCGTCCGTTAGCGCTGAGATGTCTGTTTGCGGCAAAACAAATTGCTGTTGACTATTAAAACGAGCGATATCTGAAAACGAGGGTGCTATCGACCTGCCTGACCTGCCAGACCCATTTGATACGCTCAGTGTCTCCATAGTCGTCTATCGGCCCGATCTCGCCATGCTTGGTCGCGTGTTCGAGACGCTCGCCGATGCGCTTCGGCAACTTGCGCCAGCGCGGCCTGCGCATCTTTATCTCATCGATAACGGCGCCCCGGGCGAATTGATTGGCGTGCCCAAGGGTGCGCTGCGTGCAGAGTTCGTGTTGGAAACGATCGCGGGCCACGGCAATGTAGGCTATGGACGCGGTCATAATCTAGCGATTGACCGTACGCAGAGCCGTTACCACCTCGTGCTGAACCCCGATATTGAACTCGACGAGCGCGGGTTGGTCGAGGCGCTGTCCTTCCTTGAAGCACGTCCGGAAACCGGCTTGCTCACGCCGTTCATCCGTGACGAGAGTGGCGAGCAGCAGTTTCTCTGTCGCCGCTTCCCAAGCATGCTTGATTTGTTCGCTCGCGGCTTTCTTCCGTCGAGTGCGCGCCGACTGTTCTCGAAGCGCCTTGCCCGCTACGAGATGCGGGATGTAATCGGCGATCGAATCGTCGTTTGGGACCCGCCTATTGTGAGCGGTTGTTTCATGCTTTTTCGCACCGATGTGCTCAAACGTCTGAATGGTTTTGACCCACGTTATTTCCTGTACTTCGAAGACTACGACCTGAGCCTTCGTACGCATGAGATAGCGCGCGTGGTCTATGTGCCCGCTGTCCGCATCCTGCATCATGGTGGCGGTGCGGCTCGCAAAGGCGGGGCACACGTGAAGCTGTTCGTCAGTTCCGCGTTTAAATTTTTCCAGCGCTTCGGATGGAAGTGGCTTTGACGTTGTCGCGCCTTGCAGACCGGGAATTTCTACAGCTGGCGTCGCACGTCCGCGACTTAGAATATTCAGTGCTGGATTGTTGTCGCGATCATGTACGCAACCGCAGATATTGCATGTCCATTTTCTTGTTCCAAGTGAGTGGCTTTGTACGTGAGCAGTGTCGGGACGAACAACCAAGCAGCATCCGAAATAGACCTCGTCGTGTTGGTTATAGAATGTTCAGCGGCATTGATGTCGCCGATGGCGATCTAGTCAAACTCCCTGACAAGGCGCGCAGAGGGTTCGTGGCCAGAAAAGCTTCTGCGTTTCTTGAACCGCACTTGGATAGCGATGGCGCTTCGCTTCTTGTCGGCACGCTGCGCCCTCGCCAGCTATATCTTGGTTCCGCGATAAATGGCTCGAGACTCGGTGGTCTCTTCATCGAAGAAGCTGCCCCGGTCCTCGAGGTTTCAGATATTTTCGACAGTGATACAACTTTAAACTCATCTCCTAGACTTGCCGGTCTAGAGGCCGATGTTTCGCGGAGACACCGATGAACGCGCGGATCGCCGTTACAGGCGCCAACGGCTTTGTCGGCCGGGCCTTGAGCCGCCTGCTGCTGAGCCAGGGGTCCGAGGTCGTGGGTATCGTGCGGCCGGATGTCATGTGCGAGCCGGGCGTCGTGACAAGAACCCTTGATTCGTTGAGCACGGCAACACCCGATGTCTTCCAGGGCTGCGCTGCAGTCATTCATCTCGCCGCACGCGTTCACGTGATGCACGACGATGCCGTCGACCCGCTCGCCGCCTTTCGCGAAGTCAACGTTGCCGGAGCGTTGCAGGTCGCGCAAGCCGCGTTGATCGCAGGCGTGCCGCGTTTCGTGTTCGTGAGCAGCATCAAGGCGCTGGCTGATAGCGACCGCGGCCATCCGCTCAAGGAAACCGACGAGCGCCATCCGTTGGATCCGTACGGGGTATCCAAGGCGGAAGCTGAAATCGCATTGCAGGATTTCGGTAATCGCACGGGTCTGGAGGTCGTTATCGTGCGCCCGCCGCTGGTTTATGGGCCAGAGGTGCGCGCCAACTTTCTAAGTCTTGCCAATGCGGTCGCAAAAGGGCTGCCCTTGCCGATCGGCGCGGTGCATGCTCGCCGTAGCCTTTGTTTTATCGATAACCTCACCAGCGCCATAGCACTTTGCGCAACCGACAGCCGCGCAGTGGGCGAAGTGTTCCACGTTTCTGATGGCGATGATCCTAGCGTAGCCGACCTGGCGCGTGCGCTCGGCCGTCACCTTGGCCGGCCCGCGCGGCTCTTATCGATCCCGGTCGCGTTGCTGAGGCTCGCCGGCCGCCTCACCGGCCGGCTCCCGCAAGTGGAGCGCCTGACCGACAGCCTGCAAGTCGATTCGACCCACATCCGTGCTGTGTTAGGCTGGACTCCGCCTGTAGCGCTCGATGCCGGACTCGCTGCAACGGCGGCGTGGTATCGCTCGTCGACTAATGATCAAAGCCGCCGATGAATACCTTTCTCGCTCAATCGCCTTGGCTCTCAGCCGCCTGTGCCGCCGTCTGCGCGCTGCTCGCCTGCGCACTGATTCTAGGTCTGCTGCTCAAGACCGGCTTGGCGTGGCGTCTCGCGACCGATGTTCCGAACGACCGTTCGCTGCACACGCGGCCGACGCCGCGAGTCGGAGGCTGGGGCATCGTCCCGGTCGCAACCGTAGCAATCTTGCTGCTCACGCCTTCCATCTGGCTTGCGGCTGCTGGCGCGGCTTTTCTCGCCGCGGTGTCGCAAATCGACGATCGACGCGGACTTCCTGCGCGGGTCCGATTTGGTGCACATGTGCTCGCCGTGGTGCTGCTCATCGTAGTCAATCCTGCGCCTGCGCCTTGGTGGGCCTTGGTTGTTGTCGGTTTCCTGATGCTTTGGCTGGTGAATCTCTACAACTTCATGGACGGCGCGGACGGACTGGCGGGCGGCATGGCGCTGTTCGGCTTCGGCGGGTACGCCATCGCTGCGTTGAGCGGGCCGGTCCCGCAAATCGACCTGGGTATTGCGAGCGCCGTGGTTGCCGGTGCGGCGGCCGGGTTCTTGCTACTCAATTTCCATCCAGCGCGGATTTTTCTTGGCGATGCCGGGTCGATTCCACTGGGTTTTCTAGGCGGAGCCCTTGGATATTGGGGTTGGCTGAGAGGAGTATGGCCAATCTGGTTCCCGGCTTTCGTGTTCGCGCCGTTCATCGGGGATGCGTCTGTCACGCTTTTACGCAGGCTCCTGCGAGGCGACAAGTTTTGGGAAGCGCACCGCGAGCACTACTATCAGCGCATGGTGCGCATTGGCATTGGCCATGCGCGTACTGCTCTAATCTGGTATTGCGGGATGGCAGCGGGCATAATGCTTGCTTTGTGCGCACTTGGATTGTCGCCGCTTTTGCAATGGATGGTGGCTGCAGGTTGGGCCGTGGTGCTGTTGGCGGCTGGGGTGGGCATCGACATGCGCTGGCGACAGCACCGATCTCAGTCGAGCGTTTTGGAAAAACCCTAAAGGTCCATGCAGGTCAATAACCCCGCCCTGAGGGCGAGGCTTGTTAGTTCAAGCCTGATTGACCAGCCTGAACTGCGAGATATATCGCAGCTACGTTGTACGGAAGTTAAAGACTCACCCTGGAATGCTTCCTCAGTTCCAGGCTCTGAAACCTGCAGCCGCAGACAAGCTTTGGGTATGCGCGAAACGGGCTGCGAGGATGTGCTGCCGTACAACATTGGCGAGGGGAGCGGAGCCACAAGGCTCCCGTTACAAGGCCCGTAAGGGCAGCAAATGGATTTTTACGATGGCGGTATTCGTTTTAGACAGACAGGGGCTGCCGTTGATGCCCTGCACAGAGAAGCGTGCCCGGTTGTTACTGGAGCGCGGTCGGGCACGGGTGCATCGGGTTGTACCCTTCGTTATCCGGATGACTGACCGAAGGGCCCAAGCCTCGTCTTTTCAGTCGCTGAGGCTCAAGCTTGACCCGGGCAGTAAGACAACAGGCATAGCGCTGGTACAGGAGAAAGCAGACGGCATCGCCGTTCTGAACCTGATGGACCTCGTTCACCGTGGTCGACAGATTACCGAAGCACTGACGCAGCGACGCGCATTCCGGCGCCGCCGGCGCGGCGCCAACCTGCGTTATCGCGCACCCCGGTTCGACAACCGGACTCGCGCTGCGGGCTGGCTTGCGCCAAGCCTTCAGCACCGGGTTGAATCGTCGATGTCGTGGGTCCGGCGCGTCATGCGCTGGGCACCGGTGTCGGCGCTGTCGATGGAGCTGGTGCGCTTTGACATGCATGCGATGCAGAACCCGGAAATCTCCGGGCTCGAGTATCAACAGGGAGAGCTTTTCGGGTACGAGGTACGTGAATATCTTCTCGAGAAGTGGGGGCGCAAGTGCGCCTACTGCGACGCCGCGGGTGTGCCTCTGCAAATCGAGCACATTCTTGCGCGTGCACGCGGCGGCTCGAATCGGGTGTCGAACCTGACGCTTGGCTGCGCGCCCTGCAACATTGGCAAGGGTGCGCGCGATGTGCGGGAATTCGTCAAGGACAAGGCCCGCCTCACACGGATTCTGTCGAAAGCGAAGGCGCCGCTGCG
The DNA here is from genome assembly GCF_002220365.1 of Caballeronia sordidicola. GTDB lineage: Bacteria > Pseudomonadota > Gammaproteobacteria > Burkholderiales > Burkholderiaceae > Caballeronia > Caballeronia sordidicola_C. The sequence continues at coordinate 8,902 of NZ_MTHB01000145.1, forward strand.
CGATGCGGCCGCAGTCAACAGCACGCGCTGGGCACTATTGAACGCACTGAAGGAGACTGAACTGGCGGTCGAGACCGGTAGCGGTGGGCGCACTAAATGGAATCGCGCAAGGCTGGAGATTCCGAAGACGCACGCACTCGATGCAGCGTGTGTTGGCGAAGTCAAGGCTGTCTGCGGCTGGCAGCGATCGACGCTGGAGCTCAGGTGTACCGGGCGCGGCAGTTACCAGCGCACACGCCTCACTGCACAGGGCTTTGCGCGAGGCTACCTGACTCGCAAAAAACACGCTTACGGATTCCAGACCGGGGACCGCGTCCGAGCCATCGTACCGAAGGGCAAGAAAGCCGGAACTCACGTCGGTCGTGTCGCGATACGCGCGAGTGGCAGTTTTAACATCCAGACGCCAGTTGGCGTCGTACAGGGCATCGCTCATCGACATTGCACGATGGTGCAGCGGGCTGATGGCTATGGATATTCAACTGTGCCTTTGACAAAGGAAGGAGACTCAGGGAACGGCACAAAAGCATGGCTTGCTGCGCAAGCTGTGTTATCGCTCCCCGGCATGAATGCCGAAGTTTCCCGCGCTAACGGATGAAACGATACAAAGCTACATGGCTGTCGGCGGGCGCATTTGCGTTCGACCTGTGCGCCGTCGCCGGAACCTGGCTGGCGGCCTACTCGGTCCGCTTCAACGGCGCTATCCCTAGCGACTTTTGGCACGGCGCGCTCAATGCTCTCATTTGGGTGTTGCCTGTCTATGCGGTGATGTTTCGCGTGTTCGGGTTGTATCGCGGCATGTGGGTGTTTGCGAGCCTGCCCGATTTGATCCGGATTTCGAAATCTGTAATAGCCGGTGCACTTGTGGTGATGGTGGGCGCGGTCATGTCGCAGCCGGACCCAGTGATTCCCCGTTCGGTTCTGATCGTTGCTCCGTTGCTGCTGTTTCTTGCAATGGGCGGCGCTCGCGCGATATATCGCGCTACTAAGGAGTTCTATCTATACGGTGGCCTGATCGGACAAGGCAAGCCGGTGATCGTGCT
>NZ_MTHB01000020.1 GCF_002220365.1 Caballeronia sordidicola
CAGGCGCGGCCGCCGCTCCTGCCGCTCCTGCCGCCAATGGAAGCGCTCCTCATTACTCTGCTGGTGAAGTTCGCGTCTGGTTCAGCCATGAATTGACGGGGCCGGTATCCAGCACGCGCTTGCTGCCCGCGATCCGCGAATTATTCGATACCGCCGGCCTGGCGCTCAAGGATTGCTCCGCGATCGCGTTCGGCGCCGGCCCTGGCTCATTTACCGGTTTGCGCACGGCAACCGGCGTCGCGCAGGGGCTGGCTTTCGGGTTGAGCGTGCCGGTGGTGCCGGTCGGCACGTTGCTCGCCTGCGCGGAGTTCGCGCGCTTGCACGACCCATCGGCGACGCGCGTGCTGGCGGCGCTCGACGCCCGCATGAACGAAGCGTACTGGGCGGACTTCCGCTGGGATCCAGTGGCGGGAGCGGCGGGCGAGTGGGCTACGGTCCAGGCCGCATCGCTTGATCTGCCCGAGGCGATTGTCCGGCCGGACGAGCCGTTCACGCTGGCGGGCAATGCGGCGGCGGCTTTCGGCGAACGGTTGCCCATGCCGGCCGCCCCGGCGTGTCGTATCGATTTCGATGCGCTGCCGCATGCGTTGCCCGTGGCGCTTGCCGGCTTGCGCGCGCTGCGTGCCGGCCGGACGGTCGCGCCGGATCAGGCCGCGCCGGAGTACGTACGCAACAAGGTCGCGCAGACCACCGCCGAGCGGATGGACGCGCGTGCCGCCAAAGCTGCCGCCGCGGTTGCTGCTGCTGGAGATCAAGCCGGTCAGGCCGGCCCGGCCGCTGCGGTCGTTCAAACGACGGAGCCTCTCCGGTGAGCGGCGTGTTGATGGCGGATCGTTATCTGTCGTCGATGACGGAAGCCGATCTCGATGAGGTCGCCGCCATCGAGAAGCTCGCTTACGAGTTTCCCTGGACCCGTGGCAATTTCCAGGACTCGCTGCGCAACGGCTATTTCGGCTTGTGCCTGCGCCATGTCACCGGGACCTTGCTGGGTTATTGCGTGTTGATGCCGGTCGTCGACGAAATGCATTTGCTGAACCTGTGCGTCGCGCCCCAGGCACAACACGCCGGCGCCGGGCTCACGTTGTTGCGCGAAGCGGTGCGCATCTCGCGGCATCAGAAACTCGAGGGCGTACTGCTGGAAGTGCGGCCGTCGAATCCGCGCGCCATTCAGCTTTACGAGCGCTTTGGTTTCGCCACCATCGGGCGGCGCAAAAACTATTACCCCGCGCGGCACCGCTCGCGCGAGGATGCACTCGTCATGCGTCTGACGTTTTCAAAGGAGGCCGTGAATGGCGCTGCATAAGTCGATGCTGGAAGAGTTCGGGCTGGGAACGCTCTGGGTGAGGCGGGGAGCGGCTTCGGCTTCGGCTGAATCGTCCACGGCCTTGCCTGATCAGTCGGCAGAATCGACGGCGATTGCGCTCGATCATGCCGCCGAGGTGCATCGGCCGGCTCCGCGCGTGCCGGTGGAAGCCGCGCACGCGCCGGTGGCCCGGAAAGCGGATCCAGTCGATACCCTCACGGCGCTCGATGCCGCTCTCTCCGCCGCCCAGACTAGCCAGGGCAACGCGCGTCAGGCGCCGTCTGCAGAGATCGACTCGTCCCGGGCCGATGCTGCCGAGCCGCCAGTCTTCGATGACCTCCCCTGGCTCGACGACGCGCCGCCGCAATCACTTGCGGCTTCGGAAACCATCGACGACACGGCCGCCGATATCGCGACCCTCGATTGGGACACGCTGGCCGCTCGGGTCGCCGTGTGCGAACGCTGCCGCTTGTGCGAGCGTCGCACGAACTCGGTGTTCGGCGTGGGTGACCGGGACGCGGACTGGATGCTGATCGGAGAAGCACCCGGTGAGAACGAGGACAAGCTGGGCGAGCCGTTCGTCGGTCAGGCGGGCAAGTTGCTCGACAGCATGCTGCACGCGGTGGCGTTATCGCGTGAGGACAACGTCTTCATTGCGAACGTGATCAAGTGCCGCCCGCCCGGTAACCGCAATCCGGAACTCGATGAAGTCGCGCGCTGCGAGCCCTATCTGAAGCGGCAGGTCGAGCTGGTCAAACCCAAGCTGATTGTTGCGCTTGGACGGTTTGCCGCACAGAGCCTGCTTAAGACGGAGGCGAGCATTGCGTCGCTGCGGGGACGGGTGCACGACTATCAAGGTGTGCCGGTCATCGTCACGTATCACCCAGCCTACTTGTTGCGCAGTCTCCCCGATAAAGCCAAGGCATGGGCCGATCTGTGTCTTGCCCAGGCTACTTATCGCAAGTCGCTGCAGGCGGCAGACGGCCCGTGACGCCTGCGGACACGATCACGCCATTCCACGATCCCGCTGTTCGGGATCTCGCGTGGCTGTTGTTCTCGCCGGACTTGCTGAGCGCTTCGCACGCGGGCGCGCCGCTCGCTCGTCCCACCGCAACCGAGATAGAGCGCGAAGCCGCGCTCGTCTGGCTCGCTGCGCTCGATCGCGACCCCGCGGCGCTCCACGCGCAGGTTCACAAACCGTCGCTGACGCGGCTCGGCTTCTACGCCGAAGCGTTGCTCGAATACTTCCTCACACATGGCCCGCACGCGCGGCTGATCGCGGCGAACATTCCATTGCGCACGGCTGAACGTACGCTCGGCGAAGTCGACTTCCTGTTGGAGAACGTGCGTGGCGATCGGCTGCACTGGGAACTCGCGGTGAAGTTTTATCTGCACATCGGCGAGGGTAAGGGGGCCGCGACGCTAGCTCACTACGTCGGTCCGAATCTGCAGGATCGCTTCGACCTGAAGCACGCGAGGCTCTTGAATCATCAGTTGGGTCTGAGTGCGCGCGATGAGTTCGTGACGCTCGGTTTCGAAGGTCCGTGGCGCGCCGAGATGTTCGTCAAAGGGCGCTTGTTTTATCGCGATGACGGTCTCAATCGCAGTCTCGTGTCGAACCCGCCACCCGAACTTGCCGGCGATCATCTGCGAGGCTGGTGGAAAACGGCGTCGGAGTGGCGGGACTCGAAGGCCGATGGACTGTTTGCTTCGTTGCCGAGATTGGGATGGATGGCAGAACGAATTTTATCGGCGCAAGAGGGGGATGCGCTGGTTGAGCAGACGGCGGTTTTGTCTGAGCGCGTAGCAACGCTGTCGTCGCCGATCATGGTCGCGCGCTACGAGCGTTACGAGCGCTACGACGGCCACGACTCCTCGACCGGCGATGTTTGGCGCGAGCACTCGCGCGGTTTTATCGTGCCCGATGAATGGCCGGCGCGCGCCGCGGACTTCGCGACTGACTTCGCGACTGACTTCGCGACTTAGGCATGCTTGACCCGGTCGAGCTCACGCGTAGCAAACCTGACCTCACCACCACCTGAAAAAATGATGCACCGGGCCAACTCCGTGCCCGACTTCCAGCCGCGTGCTCTGTTCAATCGCGCCGGTCAGATAAAGCTTGGCGTCGGCGGTAGCGGCAGTGAGCGAGTCACGTTGGGGCAGCAGCGCCGCAATCGACGACGACAACGTGCACCCCGTCCCATGCGTGTTCTTCACCGGCACGCGCGGCCCGCCAAGCCGCAGCGATCCGCTGTCCTCGATCAGCCAGTCGGGGCTATCGGCGGAACTCAGATGGCCGCCTTTCATCAACACTGCCCGCGCGCCCAATGCTCGCAGCGCTTCGCCCTGGCGCACCATTGCGTCTTCATCTTGGGCTGACGCCACGTTCAGCAACGCAGCCGCTTCCGGCAAATTTGGTGTGACCAGCGTCGCGAGCGGCAGCAGTTCTTCGCGCAACGCCGCCACTGCATCCGGCGCAAGCAAAGCGTGATTGCTCTTGGAAATCATCACGGTATCAAGCACCACATGCACCGGCCGATATCGACGCAACGCCGCCGCTACCGCGCGCACTACATTGGCATTGGCGAGCATGCCGATCTTCACGGCATCGATGCGGATGTCGTCGAAAACGGCGTCAAGCTGAGCGGAGACGAACGACGCGTCGGGCGTATGAATAGCCGTCACGCCGCGCGTGTTCTGCGCGGTGAGGGCAGTGATAACGGACAACCCGTAAGCGCCGAGCGCCGAGAACGCCTTGAGGTCGGCCTGGATGCCCGCGCCGCCGCCGGAATCGGAACCGGCGATGGTGAGGACGTTGGGGATCGGATGGGTCATGGTCTTCAAGAGGATTCAAGAGGCTTCGTGCAATTGCCGTGCGGCGAGTTGCGGGTCGACAGCGGTGCAGATCGCGGATACCACCGCGATACCGCCCGGCCCCACGCGTTTGACAGCGGCGGCGTTGTGCAGCTGGATTCCGCCGATCGCCACCGTCTGATGAAGAGAGCGGGCACACAACGCGCCGAGGCCGTCGATACCGCATGCCGCCGATGCGTCCGGCTTGGTCGGCGTATCGAATACCGGGCCCACGCCGACGTAATCGATCATGGCGCCTAGTGTGTTGGCATGATCGACCTGCAGCGCATCCGATACCGACAGCCCGATCAGCGCCTGTGCCCCAAGCAGCTTCCTGGCGACATCCGGCGGCAAGTCGTTCTGGCCGATATGCACGCCATCGGCGCCAGCTGCGAGCGCGACATCCAGATGGTCATTGATGATGAGCGGCACGCCATACCGGCGCGTAAGCGGCAACAGATCGAGCGCAAGCTCAAGCCACGCGCGTTTGTGCCATTCGGGCGCGCGCAGTTGCACGATCGTGACGCCGCCAGCGAGCGCCGCCCGCGTGACATCGAGCGCGCGTGCATGGCCGCCGCACTGGACGGGATCGAGGACGAGATACAGCGCGAGATCAAGGTCCATGCGAGGGATCATTCGAGCTTCATCACGCGCCGGATGCCACGTCGCGAGACACGAGCGTGGCGGCGAACAGGTTGGCATCGAGCGATGCCAACCTGTCGAGATACGCGACCGCGAAACTGCCGGGCAATGCGGCGTCGCGCGATGCCAATTCGCCCGCGATGCTCGAATAGGCGATAGCGGCGACTGTCGCGGCCCAGCGGTCATCGTGATCGGCACCGCCCACAAATGCCGCGACCGTCGCTGATAGCGCGCAGCCCACGCCGGTCACGCGTGTCATCAACGGCGATCCGTTCGAGAGCGCGATCGTCCGGCGGCCGTCGGTGACGTAATCGGTTTGACCGGTGACGGCGACAACAGCGCCTGTATTCAGCGCGAGAAGTTGGGCTGCGTCGAGCGCGGCTTCGGCGAAAGCAGTGCTGTCGACGCCGCGTGCGCTGGATTCGCCACCCGACAAGCTGATGATCTCCGACGCGTTGCCGCGAATCACGGTCGGATGTGCATCGAGCAGATCGAACGCGAATGCCGTGCGAAAACTCAGCGGGCCGACCGCGACGGGATCGAGTACCCACGGTTTGTGCGCGCGATGGGCGGCCTCGACGGCGGCGCGAATCGCCTTGCTTTGCGGCAAGTCGAGCGTGCCGAGATTCACCGATACCGCGTTGGCCAGCGGCACGAATTCACCCACTTCCTCGCGGGCGATGACCATTGCGGGTGCGGCGCCCAGCGCGAGCAGCACGTTCGCCGTGAAGTTCGTGACAACGAGATTCGTCAGGCAGTGGACGAGCGGCGCGCGTTCGCGCACGCGCACGGCGAACGAATAGAGATCGGCGGCGAGCATGGGCAGGGTGTAAAGAAAATGGTGATAAGCGGGATTATCGCGCGCCGGGCGGCTGAGTGCCCAGTGTGGCCTCAGGCTTTGGTCTGGTTCGGCCAGGGGTGATCCACACGCCCTGGCCACCGCTCAATGACGTCTCAATGACGTGATTCGCCGATCAGCGCGACCGAATCGAAGGCCCGCTGATTCGCCTGATGCCGCCGCATGACAAAGTACATCATCAGGCAGACGAAGGTGCCGAACAGCACGATCACGAATTGAATCGGCACGTCGAGCCAGACGAGCACTGCGTACAGGCACAACATCACGAGCACCGAGAGGTTCTCGTTGAAGTTTTGCACTGCAATAGAGTGACCCGCCGACAACAGCACGTGGCCGCGATGCTGCAGCAGCGCATTCATTGGCACCACGAAAAAGCCCGACAGGCCGCCCACGATCATCAGGAAGATATACGCGACGATCAAATAACCCGGAATATGCATCCGGCCGAAATAGATGCCCCAGTGCACGGGAAACAGATGCTTCGAATAGAACGCGAGCAGCATCACCGCAACGCCCATCATGATGCCGACCGGCAGCACGGAAAGCGACTTCTTCAGCGGCACGCGGGCGGCCGCGAGAATAGCGCCGACCGCGACGCCGACCGCGATGATCGCCTGCAAAATGGCGGCCTCGGACAACGACATGCCGAGCGACACTTCCGCCCATTTGAGCACGATGAACTGCAGCGTCGCGCCCGCGCCCCAGAACAGCGTGGTCACGGCAAGCGAGATCTGGCCGAGCTTGTCGTTCCAGAGCGCGTTGAAACAATCGGCGAAATCGGTGATCAGTTTGATCGGCCGATGTTCCTGCTTCGGATAACGCGCGCCCGTGTCGGGAATCCGCAGATTGAAGATGGCCGCGACAATGTACATGAGCACGATCACGAGCATGGCGCCTTCGGCAGGGGTATCGACCTTCGGAATGTGCAACTGAAGAATGTGCGAGGCAATGTGCGGACTGATCAACGCACCGCCCATGACGGTGCCCAGGATGATCGAACCTACCGTCGTGCCCTCGATCCAGCCGTTCGCCGCGACCAGCCGGTCAGCCGGCAACAGCTCGGTGAGAATGCCGTATTTCGCGGGCGAATACGCAGCGGCGCCGAACCCGACAATGCCATAGGCGAGCAACGGATGCGCACCGACCAGCATCGTCAGGCAGCCGACGACCTTGATCGAGTTGGTGACGAACATCACGTGGCCCTTCGGTCTCGAGTCTGCGAAGGCACCGACGAAAGCGGCCAGAACTACGTATGACAGCACAAAAAACAGCTTGAGCAGCGGCGTCATCCAGTTCGGAGCGTGAAGATCTTTCAGCAGTGCGATCGCAGCGATCAGAAGGGCGTTGTCGGCCAGCGACGAGAAAAACTGCGCGGCCATGATGGTGTAAAAACCTTTTTTCATCTGATCCGATGCTAGTCCGCACTGCGGGTAATCCGCCCCGCTCGCACGCGGCGCGCTCGTCTCTCGCGTCCGGGCTTGCGCTCAGGCTCCCGTTCAGGCAATTTCTGTTCGAAATGGGTTGTGTGCACGGCTTTATAACACGAAAATAGGCGCATTCTGACTAGCAGTAACCTGCATGACAATTCGCAGACGTTCAGGCCGGAACGTCACCGGTCTGCAAGGTAGCGATAAGGTATTGATTCGGGTATTGATTCGGGTACCGATTCAGCTATTGGTTCACCAAATCGGGTATTTTCGAATTTATCACCGTGTGCACGGTCTCTTAGCAAGCGGCCATCATATGCAATGATTGATCGCTGACGTGATCCATCCCAAGCGGCCGATCGCTTTCGATAGATCATCAATAGGGCACGATCGGCCGCCTCCGTGCCGGCTGGAAACGCAGCCTTCAGACAATCGTCGAGCTACAGTCCGCTCTTGCATAATCACCTGTTTTCTCCAACCGACCTCCCATGCCGCGCCCGATATCCGCCACGATCCACACCGCCGCACTTGCCAGCAATCTCGCCGTCGCACGCCGTCATGCGCCGAAATCCAAGATATGGGCCGTGGTCAAGGCTAATGCATATGGCCATGGTGTGGCGCGAGCGTTCCCCGGATTGCGCGCAACGGACGGCTTCGGTCTTCTTGACCTTGAAGAAGCGGTTAAGTTGCGTGAGCTGGGTTGGGCAGGTCCTATCCTGCTGCTGGAAGGGTTTTTCCGTCCGACGGATATCGACGTGATCGATCGTTACAGCCTGACGACGGGAGTGCATTGCGATGAACAGTTGCGGATGCTGGAAATGGCGCGACTGTCGAAGCCGGTCAATATCCAGTTGAAAATGAACAGCGGCATGAACCGGCTCGGTTATACGCCGGAGCGTTTCCGGGCAGCGTGGGAACGGGCGCGGGCGGTGCAGGGCATTGGCCAGATTACGCTGATGACGCATTTTTCCGATGCCGACGGTCCGCGCGGTATCAGTCATCAACTCGAAGCGTTCGAACGCGGTGCCGAAGGCATTGCGGGCGCGCGCAGCCTTGCCAACTCCGCGGCCACGCTGTGGCATGCAGCGGCGCATTTCGACTGGGTGCGGCCCGGCATCATTTTGTACGGCGGCTCGCCTTCGGGTAAAACGGCCGATATCGCCACCACTGGATTGAAGCCCGCCATGACGCTTGCCTCCGAGCTGATCGCCGTGCAGGCGGTGCCGGCGGGTCACTCGGTGGGCTACGGTTCGGTGTTCTCAGCTACAGGTCCTATGCGGATCGGCATAGTGGCGTGCGGTTATGCGGACGGTTATCCTCGAGTGGCGCCTGAAGGTACGCCGGTTATCGTCGATGGCGTAGTGACGCGGATTGTCGGTCGGGTGTCCATGGACATGCTGACGGTCGACCTGACCCCGGTGCCGAACGCGGGAATTGGTGCGCCCGTGGAGTTGTGGGGCACGAAGCTGCCGATCGACGACGTGGCCGCTGCGTGCGGCACGATCGGTTATGAGTTGATGTGCGCAGTTGCGCCGCGCGTGCCGATGCGGGCAGAGTAGAACGTTCGCTGGTGCGGTGGCGTGAGCAGGTGGCGACGGAAATAACGACGGAATTCAGGAAGGCGAGTGGCGAAAGTAGCGAAGGTCAAGACACTGTACGTATGTACCGAATGCGGCGGCCAGGCGCCGAAATGGCAAGGTCAATGTCCCGCATGCGGAACGTGGAACACGCTGGTCGAGTCGGTGGCGGAGACGCCGTCGGCGCATCGCTTTCAGGCACTTGCGAAGACCTCTGCGGTGCAGCGCTTGTCTGAGATCGAAGCGTCGGACGTGCCGCGCTTTACCACGGGTATTGGTGAATTCGACCGGGTGCTGGGCGGCGGCCTGGTGGCTGGCGGCGTGGTGCTGATCGGCGGCGATCCGGGTATCGGAAAATCCACGCTGCTGCTGCAATCGCTGGCGGAGATCGCACGTGAGCGGCCCGCGCTTTATATCAGCGGCGAAGAGTCCGGCGCGCAGATCGCATTGCGCGCACAGCGGCTCGGCCTGCTCGGCGATTCCGGTAATGCAGCGCCTGATTTGCGCTTGCTGGCGGAAATCCAGCTCGAGCGTATCCAGGCGACTATCGATACAGAGCGGCCGGAAGTTGCGGTGATCGATTCGATCCAGACTGTTTATTCCGAAGCGCTGACCTCCGCGCCTGGATCGGTCGCACAGGTGCGGGAATGCGCGGCGCAACTCACGCGGATCGCGAAGCAGACGGGCACGACCATCATCATGGTCGGGCACGTGACGAAGGAAGGCAATCTCGCCGGGCCGCGCGTGCTCGAACACATCGTGGACACGGTGCTCTACTTCGAAGGCGACACTCATTCATCGTTCCGGCTCGTGCGCGCGTTCAAGAACCGCTTCGGCGCGGTGAACGAACTCGGCGTATTCGCGATGACCGAGCGCGGTTTGCGGGGCGTGGCGAACCCATCGGCGCTGTTTTTATCGCAGCATGAGCAGAGCGTGCCAGGTTCGTGCGTGCTGGTGACACAGGAAGGTTCGCGGCCGTTGTTGGTGGAAGTGCAGGCGCTTGTCGATACCGCGCATGTCCCGAATCCTCGCCGTCTCGCTGTGGGGCTTGAGCAGAACCGGCTCGCATTGCTGCTGGCCGTGTTGCATAGGCATGCGGGCATTGCGTGCTTCGATCAGGATGTATTCCTGAACGCGGTGGGCGGCGTGAAGATCACAGAACCCGCGGCCGATCTGGCCGTATTGCTCGCTATCCATTCGTCGATGCGCAACAAGGCGCTGCCAAAGGGGCTGATCGTGTTTGGCGAAGTAGGGCTGGCAGGTGAAATCAGGCCGTCGCCACGGGGTCAGGACCGTCTGAAGGAGGCGGCGAAACTGGGCTTCTCTATCGCGCTGATTCCAAAGGCGAATGCGCCGAAGCAACCTATCGAGGGGTTGGAAGTGATCGCGGTCGACCGGATTGACGAGGCAATCGATCGCGTGCGCTCGCTCGCCTGACGTTGCTCAGCGCCGCGCTGGGCTCATGTCGCCAGGGCGTCGTCGATCCGTCCCTTAGTAATGTCGTGTAAAAAACCGCGAGGTTCGTGTAACCCACGCGGGGCGTCCTTTTTCTATCCTTGTATCGCGACAAACCCGGATACGAGCGGCAAAGGAAAAAGGACCACGCCTTGAAACACGCAAATCAAACTTTGTCTCGCCCAACATTCCATCTGCGCGGCTGCCGTGTGTCCGCGCCCATCCAGCAGCCATGGGGCGGCGGTTGCCGGATTGTCGAGTGGATCGACGCTGAAGGGCAAATATCGCGTCGTGTCGTGGCGGTAGACGTGACCGAAGATGAAGTGGTGGCGACCATTCGGCGCCACGTGAAGGGCCGCAAACACGTACTGGTCGACGACGAAGGAATGCCGCGGCAAACGCTGCCGCGTCGCTAGGGCAGCGCTAGAGCCGACTCTGCGGCGGCCTTTCAGCCAATCTGCTCCAGTTCCTCGTGCGCCTCGAGCCATTGCGCTTCGAGCGTCTCCAGTCGAGCGTTCACATCGGCCTGACGGCGAATCGATTCCGTGAGTTGCGTCTTCATGGCGGGCTCGTAACTGGCGGCATCGGCCACGAAAATATCAAGCTGCGCTTTCTCGGCATTCAGCTTGTCCATCTCCTTCTCGATCTTCGAAATCCGCGATTGCAGCGGCTTTTTCAAATGCGAGAGTTTCTGCCGCTCTTGCGCCTCCAGGCGACGCTGCTCCTTGCGGTTCTGCCCCGATTCCAGCGAATCATCTGCTGTTCCACCATTGCCGTTGCTGACCATCTCCTTGGCGGCAGCCCGCTGGTCGGCCGCGTGTTGCAGCAGCCAGTCGCGGTAATCGTCGAGATCGCCGTCGAACGGCTGCAGCCGATGTTTTGCCACGAGCATGAAATTATCCGTGGTGGCACGGAGCAAATGACGATCATGCGACACCAGAATCAATGTGCCTTCGAACTGCGCAAGCGCCATGGTCAGCGCGTGACGCGTTTCGAGATCCAGATGGTTCGTCGGTTCATCGAGCAACAGCAAATTCGGCTTTTGCCAAATGATCAGCGCAAGCGCGAGCCGGGCTTTTTCTCCTCCGGAAAATGGCGCGATCTTCGCGGTCGCCATCTCACCGGAAAAATTGAAGCCGCCGAGGAAATCGCGTAATTCCTGTTCGCGTGTGTCGGGCGCGAGCCGCGCGACATGCTCCAGCGCGGAGTCCTGGGGACGCAGGGTTTCAAGCTGATGCTGCGCGAAATAGCCGATACGCAAGCCCTTGCCCTCGCGCACCTTGCCACTGAGCGCTTCAAGCGTGCCGGCCAGCGTCTTGATGAGCGTCGATTTCCCCTGACCGTTCGCACCCAGCAAACCGATTCGCTGACCGTTCTGAATGGAAAGCGTGACACCTTCCACGATCGGTACTTCACCGGCTTCTGTGTGATAACCGCAGCGCACGGATTCCATCACCATCATGGGGTTCGGCGCGGCATCGGGCGTGCGGAATTCGAACGTGAAAGGCGAAGAAGCATGCGCCGGAGCGATGATTTCCATCCGTTCAAGCGCCTTCACCCGGCTTTGCGCCTGCTTCGCTTTGGTCGCCTGCGCCTTGAAGCGGTTGATGAAGCTTTGCAGATGCTCCACCGTCTTTTGCTGCTTCACATACGCGCTTTGCTGCAACGCGATTTGTTGCGCGCGCAGGATTTCGAACTGGCTGTAATTGCCGCCGTAGCGCTTGATTTGCCGGTTCTCCAGATGCAGCGTCACGTTGCAGACGGAATCGAGGAATTCGCGATCGTGCGAAATCACGATCAGCGTTCCCGGATAGCGATGCAGCCAGTCTTCCAGCCAGATGATCGCATCGAGATCCAGGTGATTCGTGGGCTCGTCCAGCAGCAGCAGGTCCGAGCGGCACATCAGCGCTTGCGCCAGGTTCAGGCGCATGCGCCAGCCGCCGGAGAAGCTCGCCACGGGGTCCTTTGTTTGCGCAAGCGTGAACCCCAGGCCGATCAGCAGGGTTTCGGCGCGGGCGGGTGCGGTGTAACCGTCGGCGTCAGCGAAAGCGGCGTGTGCGTCGGCTTCGGCTGCCCCATCGTGGGCCGCCGATGCCGCTGCAATCCGCGCTTCGATGCGCCGCAATTGCGTGTCGCCGTCAAGCGTGTAGTCGAGCGCGGTGCGCTCTACAGCCGGCGTTTCCTGCGCGACGTGCGCGATTTGCCACGACGGCGGCATTGAGAAATCGCCCCCGTCCGAATGCAGATCGCCGCGTAGCACGGAGAAGAGCGTGGTCTTTCCCGCGCCGTTAGCGCCGATGAGCCCCGCCTTTTCGCCAGGATTGAGCGTGAACGTGGTCTGTTCGAAGAGCGGTTTGGTGCCGCGGGCAAGGCTGAACTGGTTGAAGCGAATCACGGCGTGGAGACCCAGACAAGTACGGGAAAACGCTATTTTAGACTGGCGCGGGTGCGCGCCACCCGCTGATTGACATTGGCGCGCCGTTAGCCGTTCGGCCGGATGTTTTTTGACCGGCGTTTCGCTTAGACTGAATTTTTTCAAGCGGAGCATCGAATGAACCCTATCTACTCGTTTTCGGCAGAAACCCTCGGCGGCGAAACCGTCGGCATGGACAGTTATCAGGGCAAGGTGCTGTTGATCGTGAACACTGCGAGCGAGTGCGGGTTCACGCCGCAGTACAAGGGTTTGCAGGAGCTGTACGAGCGTTACGCGGATCGTGGGTTTGCGGTGCTGGGTTTTCCCTGCAATCAGTTCGGCAAGCAGGAACCGGGGGATGCAGCTCAAATTGGCAGCTTTTGCGAGCAGAACTACGGGGTCACGTTCCCCATGTTCGAGAAGATCGACGTGAACGGGGCGAACGCGCATCCGCTATTTCGTTATCTCACTGAGGAAGCGCCGGGCGTGCTGGGAACCGAAGGCATCAAGTGGAACTTCACGAAGTTCCTGGTCGACAAGGAAGGCAACGTGATCACCCGGTTCGGCTCGGTGACGAAGCCGGACGCGCTTTCCAGCGATATCGAAAAGCTGCTCTGACGTCCGATTTGCGCCAGCGACTTGATCCAACCTGGACAGAGACACCGGTCGAGTTCGCTGCTGCATCGTCTGTTTTCTAAAGGGCGTCGGCCGGCCGGGCGTCGCCTATCAACTTTCCTTACTATGCGTCCCGGGCTCGCCCCCGAGGCTCTTCTGCGCGCCCGTAGCGGCTAGGGACGTGTTTCGTCTGAGGGCGCGTTACAGGGCTCGACGACATCTCCAGACAGCCCGCTGCGATCGGCAACGACATTTATCGATTGCTATGAGTGTGAAATTATGTCGTACATATTCCATGTTCTCCAGGAAAATTATGTATGATTTAATTTTTCCGGCCCACGTCAATTAGCCACTGCGATGAAATTAGAAAACTCGCCAACCATGACGAAGCTGCATGAGGCGATTGTTGTCCATCTGGTCGACGCAATTGTCTCGGGCACCTATCCGGTCGGCTCGTCCTTGCCGAACGAAATGGAACTTGCCGCCGCGCACGGCGTAAGCCGTACGGCGGCGCGCGAGGCGATGCAGAAGCTTGCTTCACTCGGGCTGATCGAGAGCCGGCGACGCAAGGGCGCGACCGTTCTTGCGCGCGAATCGTGGAAGTTGCTGGACGCGTCTGTGTTGGGCGTGGCGGTCTTGCGCGTGGAGGACGTGTCGTTTTTCCAGGCATTGGTCGAGGCGCGTCTGTTGATCGAACCACGTGCCGCCGAACTTGCTGCGGCAAGGGCGTGCGAGCGTGATCTTGACCGTATCGAAGCCTCGCTGAACGCCATGGCCAGCGAGGCCGATGGCACGCGCGGCGCGGGCTGGGCGGCAGCGGATGTCGCTTTCCACGCGGGCGTTATCGAAGCAGCCGGGAATTGGGTCTTCACGCAACTGATCGGCACGGTCCGGGCTGCGCTGGACGCGGGCATTCGCTTGACCGGCAAGCAAGCGCTGTCGGCGCAGGCATCGCTGGAACAGCATCGGGAGGTATTCGTTGCAATCCGGAGCCGCGAGCCCGCAGAGGCGCACGCGGCAATGACGAGGTTGCTGCTCGCCACCCAACGTGACTTCAATGCGTTGGAGAAGGGCGCTGCCCGCGCTGCGGTTGCGGCCGGCGATCAGGCGACCGGCCAGGCGGACTCACAAGCACAGGACATTGAGTAATCGCGCGCTGTCCTCGAACCGGCGCATCCATCTTTCAAAACAACCCATAACAACCCATAACAACCCACAACGGCCCCACACGCCAGGAGATCCGGCATGCGCAAACTTCGCTCGCAACAATGGTTCGGTACACATGGCAAGGATGGTTTCATTCACCGCTCGTGGATGAAAAACCAGGGGATCCCCCACGACAATTTCGATGGCCGTCCGGTGATCGGCATCTGCAACACGTGGTCGGAACTGACGCCTTGCAACGCCCATTTCCGCGAGCTGGCCGAATATGTGAAACGCGGCGTTCGAGAGGCGGGCGGACTACCGCTCGAATTCCCGGTGATGTCCCTCGGCGAGTCGAACCTGAGACCGACAGCCATGCTGTTTCGCAATCTCGCGTCCATGGATGTGGAGGAATCAATTCGCGGCAACCCGCTTGATGGTGTGATCCTGCTTGTCGGTTGCGACAAGACCACGCCCGCGTTATTGATGGGCGCGGCATCGTGCAACCTGCCCGCGCTCGCCGTCTCTGGCGGACCGATGTTGAACGGCCGGTATCGCGGCAAGCCGATCGGCTCGGGGACCGGGGTGTGGCAGATGTCGGAGGAGGTGCGCGCAGGCACCATGACGCAAGAGGAATTCACTGAAGCCGAGTCGTGCATGAACCGTTCGCGGGGACATTGCATGACGATGGGCACGGCTTCCACCATGGCGTCGATGGTCGAGGCGCTCGGCATGGGCTTGCCGCATAACGCGGCCATTCCCGCCGTCGATGCCCGCCGCCAGGTGCTCGCGCACATGGCCGGCCGGCGCATTGTCGACATGGTGCATGAAGACCTCACCATGGACCGCATTCTCACGCGCGAAGCCTTCGAGAACGCGATTCGCACGAATGCCGCGATAGGCGGATCGACGAACGCAGTGGTCCATCTGATCGCACTCGCCAAGCGCATTGGCGTGCCGTTGACGCTCGACGATTGGGAACTGGGTTCGGACGTTCCGTGCCTCGTGAATCTCCAGCCGTCGGGTGAATACCTGATGGAGGACTTCTACTACGCGGGTGGCTTGCCGGCCGTGCTGAGACAGCTTGGCGAACAGGGTTTGCTGCACAAGGACGCGCTGACCGTGAACGGCAAGACGATCTGGGACAACGTGTCCGGCGCCCGCAACGACGACGAGAAAGTCATCACGCTGTTTGCCACGCCGTTCAAGCCGAAGGCGGGTATAGCCGTGTTGAGGGGAAATCTCGCGCCGAATGGCGCCGTGATCAAACCATCGGCGGCAACACAGCATTTGCTCAAACATCGCGGCCGCGCGGTTGTCTTCGAGACCGTGGAAGAGTTGCACGCGAAAGTGGATGACGAATTGCTCGATATCGACGAGCACTGCGTCATGGTGTTGAAGGGCGCGGGGCCGAAGGGTTATCCGGGGTTCGCTGAAGTTGGCAACATGCCGCTGCCGAAAAAAGTGCTGCAAAAGGGCATTACGGACATGGTCCGCATCTCGGATGGCCGGATGAGTGGCACGGCGTACGGCACGGTCGTGTTGCATGTGTCGCCGGAAGCGGCGGCGGGTGGTCCGCTCGCGCTCGTGCAGACCGGCGACATGATCGAACTCGATGTCGAAGCGCGCCGCCTGCATCTGGAAGTGTCCGATGAAGAGCTCGAACGGCGACGTGCGTCATGGTCCAAGCCGGCGTCGCCGTTGCGTGGATACGTGAAGCTCTACGTCGATCATGTGCTGCAGGCGGACGAAGGTGCGGACCTCGATTTCCTGGTCGGCGCGAGCGGTGCACCCGTGCCGCGCGATTCTCATTGAATCACTGAACATCGAAGGTCAGGTCCAACGCATATGACTTTAAAGAACGACACTTCGCCCGCCGGCATCTGGCCGGTTCTCTACGCTTATTTCGACGAACACAACCAGCTTGACCGTGACGCCATGCGCGTGCAGGTCGAGCGGACCATTGCCGCGGGTGCTCCCGGCATCGTGATACTCGGTCTTGCAACCGAGGTGCAGCGGTTGTCGCGCACTGAGCGTGAGCAATTGGTGAACTGGGCGCGCGAGGACATCGCGTCTCGCGTACCGCTGGCGGTTACTGTTACCGGCGACACAGTCCCGGAGCAGACCGAATTCGGCAATTGGGCCGTCGCGCACGGTGCGCAATGGCTGATCCTGCAACCGCCGTCCACGCGTACCGAACCGGAGCGTTTTTACTTCGATTTCTTCGCCGCCGTGATGAACGGTTTGACGAGCACGGCCGGCGCGGGCATACAAAACGCGCCCGAGTATCTAGGTGTCGGTTTGTCGCCGGAAGCGTTGGCCGAACTGGCTCAACAATGTCCGAACTTTCGCTGGTTGAAGGGTGAGGGCGCGGCGACGGTACTGCGTACGACCATCGACTGCCTGGCGGCTGCCGGGAGCACAATGCCCGTCTTCAACGGGCGTGGCGGCCAGGAGTTGCTCGACAACCTGCGCGCCGGCTGCGCGGGCATGATCGTCGCGCCGGACAGCTTCGATCATCAGGTGGAAATCTATCGAGCATTCGCGCACGATCCGGCCGCGGCGCAGCGGCACTATGAGGAGGTGTTGCCGGCGATTGTCTTTGTGATGCAGTCGCTCGACGCGCTCACCTGTTATGGCAAGCGCATCGCGGCATGGAGAATGGGGTTTGAGGTCAGACACGATCGCGGCATCGCACCGAGCGCATTCGGCCTGGAATGTGCGCGACGATTCGCCTATAGCCTTGGACCGTATGCAGGCTAGAACCGTGGGCTAAAACCGTGGGCTAAAACCGTGTCAAAGAATGGGTGAGAACAAGCGCGCGACGTGCATCGCCATGCGGCGCCAGGCGGGTGCCCCGAGATAATCGTCGCGGCTGATTTCCCATGATTGCGCGAAGTCATCGAGCAGCATTTTCTCGACTTCGCTGGCAAAGCCCCGGTCCACCGTCAAGACCATGATCTCGAAGTTAAGACGAAACGAGCGGTTGTCCAGATTCGCGCTACCAATGGCGGCGGACATGTCGTCCACCAGCACCACTTTCTGATGCAGGAAGCCCGGACGATATCGAAAGATCTTCACCCCTGCGAGCAGCGCATCGTAGGCATAGAGTTTCGACGCAGCAAACACCACGCGATGATCGCGGCGGCTCGGAATCAGGATACGCACGTCCACGCCGCGCAAAACCGCGAGCCGCAGCGCCGAGAACACGGCTTCATCGGGAATGAGATACGGCGTCGTGATCCAGATCCGGAAACGCGCTGCATTGATTGCTTCGACAAAAAAGAGCGAGCATGTTTCCTGATGGTCGGCGGGGCCACTCGCGAGGACGAGACAACTCATGTCGTCCGTTGATGTCTTTGACGCTTCCACTTCCGGAATGCGCTGTGTCGCCCAGTACCAGTCTTCTATGAACACGAACTGGATGCTGGCGACCGCCGGCCCGCGCACTTCAATGTGGGTATCGCGCCAGGGTGACAAACGCGGATTCGCGCCGAGATATTCCACGCCTACGTTATGACCACCGACGAATGCGCATTCGCCATCAACGACCACGATCTTCCGATGATTGCGGAAGTTGATCTGGAAGCGATTGACGAACTTGCGCTTGGTCGCAAACGGATGCGTCTGCACGCCGCCCGCGCGCAGCGAATTGACATAGCGTTTCGGCAAATCGAAGCTGCCGATGCTGTCGTAGAGAAAATAGACCCGCACGCCTTGCTGCGCTTTTTTAAGCAGAAGGTCTTTCAGCTTCCGGCCGAGTTCGTCGTCGCGAACGATGAAAAACTGCACGATCACATAGACCTTCGCCGCGTCGATCGCTTTGAAAATTGCATCGAACGTAGCGTCGCCATTGATGAGCACGCGCACGGAATTGCCGCGCAGGAACGGCATGCCGCTCAAACGCGTCAGCGCGCGTATGGTCGGATGGCCCAGGTACTCCGCGGGATCCCCGGCTGCCGCGCCGCGCAGACGGGCGGCTTCATCGGGGAAATTCCATTCCGTCGGATGCGCGCTCTTGCGCAGGATCTCGTTTTCCAGCCGCCTTGCGTCGATATACCCGGCGAACTTGCTGCGCCCGAGAAAGAGATACGGGATCAGCGTGAAGTAGGGCATGGCGACCAGCGACACGGCCCACGCGACCGCGCCTTGCGAGGTGCGCGTGTTGAGCACCGCGTGGCAAGCGGCGGCCGCGCCCAGCAAATGGGCGAGGATCACAAACGTGCCGAGATGAAGCCAGTCCTGCCACTCGAAGTGCATGTGCGCGATGCCTGGTAATTCTGGTAGTCGAGACGGGTGGTAGAGAGCCGTGCCGTCAGCCCGGCAAGTCGGCTGCCTGGATGAGAAACACGTTGTCGTCGCCGGCGCTGGTGGAGAGCCAGACGATGTCGAGTCCGCCGAGCGTAGCTTCCACGTTGGCCCGTTCGTTGCCGATTTCGACCACGAGCACGCCGTCTTCGGTCAGCCACTTGCGCGCTTCACCTACGATCCGCTTCACGATATCCATGCCATCCGCGCCGCCCGCGAGCGCGAGTTCCGGCTCGTGGCGATATTCAGCGGGCAGGGTCTGCATGGCCAGCGCGTTGACGTACGGCGGATTCGTGATGATGACTTCGTAGCGGCCAACGGGCAGCGGGGCGAACAGATCGCCCTCGTATAACGCCACGCGCGAATCCAGGTCGTAATCGTCCACGTTCCGGTGCGCGACTTCCAGCGCGGGCGCGGAGATATCGACAGCGTCAACGTCTGCGTTCTGGAACGCCTGCGCGGCGAGAATCGCGAGGCAGCCGGAACCCGTGCAGAGCTCCAGCACGCGCGACACTTCGTCGGGATCCGGCACGTAGGGCTGCAGTCCATCCTGCAGCAACTCGCCAATAAACGAACGCGGCACGATCACCCGCTCATCGACATAGAAACGGTGCCCGTGCATCCACGCTTCGTGCGTGATGTACGCCGCCGGCACGCGATCCGTCGCCCGGCGCTCGATCACTTTCATGATGGCGTCGATTTCGGTGTCAAGCAGGCGTGCGTCGAGGAACGGGTCGAGCGTGTCGATCGGCAAGTGCAGGGTATGCAGCACGAGGTATGCGGCTTCATCGAATGCATTCGATGAACCGTGGCCAAACGACAAGTCTGCCGCAGTAAAACGCGACACGGCAAAACGCAGCAGATCGCGAACGGTGGTGAAGGGAAGCGCCATCGCAGGCTCCTTATAAGAGTGAGTCGGATCAGGCAAGCAGGGTTTCAAGTACGCGTCGATACACGTTTTTCAACGGTTCGATAAACGCCACTTCAACGTGCTCGTCGATCTTGTGAATGCTGCCGTTCGGCGGTCCGAATTCGACCACCTGCTCGCAGATGCGGGCAATAAAGCGCCCATCCGAGGTGCCGCCCGTGGTGGACAGTTCGGTGCGCACGCCGGTTTCATCGAGGATGGCTTGCTCCAGCGCGTTCGACAACGTGCCACGCGGCGTGAGGAATGGCAGGCCGCTGACGCTCCACGCGAGATCGTAGTCCAGCGCGTGTTTATCGAGAATCGCGTGAACGCGGCTTTGCAGTCCTTCCACCGTGCTCGCGGTGGAGAAGCGGAAATTGAACATCAGTTCGATGTGACCCGGGATCACGTTCGTTGCGCCCGTGCCGCTATGGAGGTTGGAAACCTGCCACGTGGTCGGCGGGAAATAGTCGTTGCCGTCGTCCCAATGCGTCGAGACCAGTTCAGCCAGCGCCGGTGCGAGCAGATGAATCGGATTCTTCGCGAGATGCGGATATGCAATGTGACCTTGCACGCCTTTCACTGTGAGCTTGCCCGACATTGATCCGCGCCGGCCATTCTTGACCATATCGCCGAGCGTGGCGCTGGAGGTGGGTTCGCCGACAATGCAGTAATCCAGCCGTTCGCCACGCGCTTTGAGTGCTTCGATCACCTTGACGGTGCCGTCGGTGGCGGGGCCTTCTTCGTCGCTCGTGATCAGGAACGCGAGCGAGCCGCGATGCGCCGGGTGCGCCGCGACGAACTCTTCGCTCGACACAACGAATGCCGCGATGGACGTTTTCATGTCCGCTGCACCGCGGCCGTACAGCTTGCCGTCGCGGTGGGTCGGCACGAACGGCGGCGAGGTCCATTGCTCCAGCGGACCGGTCGGCACGACGTCGGTATGGCCGGCGAATGCGAGCAACTTGCCATTAGTGCCGTCGGTGCCGCGTTTCACGGCCCAGAGATTCGTGACGCCGCCGGACGCGATCGTTTCGCACTCGAAGCCGATCGCCGCTAACCGATCGATCAACAGGTTCTGGCAGTGCTGGTCGTCGGGCGTGACGGAGGCGCGCGCGATGAGTTGTTCCGAGAGGAGAAGGGTGCCGGACATGGATGCGAGCCACTTTCAATAAAAATGCCGGCGCGGCGGCCGGCAGGGATCAAGATTCGCGCGCCTTCATCGGGGGCGAGCGATTGCTGTGCTTAAAGCTCAATCCTTAAACCTTAAACGAACAGCGCTTCGTACTTGTCGGCATCGAAACCGAGCGACTTCACGCGCCCGTTGACCACGAGCACGGGCCGCTTGATGATCGACGGCTTGTGGATCATCAATGCGATCGCGCCGGCAGTCGACCCGGCTTCGTCCTTGTAGGTGTCCGACAGGCCGCGCCAGGTGGTGCCGCGCCGGTTGATCAGTTCGTCGAGCGTGACGTCCTTCAGCCAGTCCTGCAACAAGGCCGTGTTCACCCCGGCTTTCTTGAAGTCGTGGAATTCGAACGGCACATCATGTTCTTCCAGCCACACGCGCGCTTTTCTCACGGTGTCGCAATTCGGAATCCCATACACGACGATCTTTTTCGCGGACATGGATCAGTCGCCTCGCAGCAACTCGTTCAGGCCGACCTTGGCGCGCGTTTTTGCGTCCACCTTCTTCACGATGACCGCGCAGTACAGGCTGTGCGAACCGTCCTTCGAAGGCAGGTTGCCCGCGACCACCACGGAACCCGCCGGAATGCGGCCATACGTGACCGAACCCGTTTCGCGATCGTAAATCTTGGTGCTCTGGCCGAGATACACGCCCATGGAGATGACCGAGTTCTCTTCCACGATCACGCCTTCCACCACTTCCGAACGCGCGCCGATAAAGCAGTTGTCTTCGATGATCACCGGGTTTGCCTGCAGCGGTTCCAGCACGCCGCCAATGCCCACGCCGCCCGACAAATGCACGTTCTTGCCGATCTGCGCGCACGAACCGACCGTCGCCCAGGTGTCGACCATCGTGCCTTCATCGACATACGCGCCGATGTTCGTATACGACGGCATCAACACCACGTTTTTAGCGATAAACGCACCACGGCGCGCAATGGCCGGCGGCACGACGCGAAAGCCGCCCGCGGCGAAATCTTCAGCCGTGTAATTGGCGAACTTCGACGGCACCTTGTCGTAGAACTGGCTGTATCCGCCAGCCGGCATCGGCGCGTTGTCTTCCAGGCGGAACGACAGCAATACCGCTTTCTTCAGCCATTGATTGACCACCCATTCGCCGTTCTGTTTCTCGGCCACGCGCGCCAGGCCTTTGTCGAGTTGCTCGATGGCATGAGCGACGGCGTCGCGCACTTCGGCGGGGGCCGATTTCGGCGACAGCTCGGCGCGGTTGTCCCAGGCGGTATCGATGATCTGCTGAAGTTGTTGCGACATGGTCGTGACTTAAGTGAGTGCTGCGATTTAAGGAGGGGTTACTGCGGCAGCCGGCGCTGTGTTTGCGTGCTGCATGAGCGTGCTGCAAAATTCGACGATACGCCGTGCACCTTCCACACATTCGTCGACATCGGCGACCAGCGCAATGCGAATGAAGCCGCTGCCGGGATTCGCGCCGTGTGCGTCTCGTGCCAGGTACGAGCCCGGCAAAACCGTCACATTATAGTCGGCGTAAAGGCGGGCGGCGAACTCGGTGTCGGTGAGGCCGGTGCGCGCCACGTTCGCCCACAAATAGAAGGCGGCGTCGGGCAGACGGACGTCGAGCACTTCGGCCAGCATGGGCGTGACGGTCGTAAATTTCTTCAGATACAGCGCACGGTTGTCGCGCACATGCGCTTCGTCTTTCCATGCAACGACGCTCGCTGCCTGGAACATGGGCGAGAGCGCCGCGCCGTGATAGGTGCGGTAGAGGAGGAATTGCTTGAGTATTGACGCATCTCCGGCGACAAAACCCGAGCGCATGCCGGGTACGTTCGAGCGCTTGGACAAGCTCGACAGCATCACCAGCCGTTCGAAACCACGGCCAAGCTTGTGCGCGGCTTCCAGGCCGCCGAGCGGGGGCGTGGCTTCGTTGAAATAGATCTCGGAATAGCATTCATCGGAGGCGATCACGAAACCATGCCGATCCGATAGTGCGAATAGCTCGCGCCAGTCGTCGAGCGTCAGCACGGCGCCGGTCGGGTTGCCGGGCGAGCAGACGAAGAGCAGTTGGGTGTGTGCCCAGACGGCGTCGGGGACGGCTGCGTAGTCGCAGGCGAAATTGCGCGCCGGATTGCTGTTCACGAAGTACGGCTCGGCGCCGGCCAGCAGCGCTGCGCCTTCGTAGATCTGATAGAACGGATTCGGGCAGACGACAACGGGCGCTTCGGCGGAGCTGCGGCTGTCGATCACGGTTTGCGCCAGCGAGAACAAGGCTTCGCGTGAGCCGGAAACAGGCAGGACTTCCGTGGCCGCGTTGACGGCGGGCAGGGCGTACCGCTGCTTCGTCCAGTCAGCAATGGCCTCACGCAACGGCTCGCTGCCGGCGGTGGCGGGATAGGACGAAAGGCCAGACATCGCATTCACGACTGCCTCGCGGATCAGCGCCGGCGTTGCATGTTTCGGCTCGCCGATACCGAAGCTGATCGGCGCCAGATCCGCGCGGGGCGTGACGCCCTTGAATAGCGCGCGCAGCTTTTCGAATGGATACGGCTGAAGTTTCTGGAGAAGTGGATTCACGGCGAAGTCGGGTGCAGACAATGAAACGACAAGGCTCGGATTATAGCCCCCTCGTAGCCCCTCGTAGCCCCTCGTAGCCCCCTCGCAGCCCTCCATAGCCCCCTGGCTGGGTTTGCCGGCGCATTGAGGCGGTTCTGCCGACAGGCGGAAGGCCACTTTGCGCAGTGCGCAGGCATTGGACCACTGCCGCCGCCGGTAAGCCGGAATCGACCGGCATTGACCCCCTGCAGAACGCCGCCCCGCCGACCCTTGCGAGCAAAAAAGGCCATGTCAGCAAACCAAAAGGATTCAAGACTGGCGATGGTATGATTGTCACCGTTCGCCGGGTTGCGTGTTCGCGGTGGGTTATAGGCAGGTTATATATAAGCCGTCGAGCAATAGCATCAAGGGTTGCGCTCCATCGCTTCGAATCGAGATTTAATTCGAAGGGGTTCGACCCACCGCCCGAGCGTTTTCGACCGGCGTTTGTAGCTATCTCCTGCCGCACAAGCAACACGGCTCGGAGGCCCGCCGGCCCGTTCTCCCGAATTCTTTTCAATCAGCGATATCGCCGTGCGTCTGACCTCGATAAAACTCGCTGGCTTCAAGTCCTTCGTCGATCCCACCCATTTCCAGGTCCCAGGCCAGCTTGTCGGCGTGGTGGGCCCGAATGGCTGCGGCAAATCGAACATCATCGACGCCGTGCGCTGGGTGCTCGGCGAATCGCGCGCGTCCGAGCTGCGCGGCGAGTCGATGCAGGACGTGATCTTCAACGGCTCCACGGCTCGCAAGCCCGGCAGCCGCGCCAGCGTCGAACTCATCTTCGATAACGCCGACGGCCGGGCCGGAGGCCAGTGGGGCACCTACGCCGAAATCGCCGTCAAGCGCGTCCTCACGCGCGACGGCACCTCGAGCTACTACATCAACAACCTGCCAGCCCGGCGCCGCGATATCCAGGACATCTTCCTCGGTACAGGCCTCGGGCCGCGTGCCTACGCAATCATCGGGCAGGGCATGATCGCGCGGATCATCGAAGCGAAGCCGGAAGAACTTCGCGTGTTCCTGGAAGAAGCCGCGGGCGTGTCCAAGTACAAGGAACGCCGCCGCGAGACCGAGAACCGCCTGCACGATACCCGCGAGAACCTGACCCGCGTGGAAGACATCGTGCGCGAGTTGAGCGCGAATCTGGAGAAGCTCGAGGCCCAGGCGATCGTTGCAACGAAATACAAGACGCTGCAGGCCGATGGCGAAGAGAAGCAACGGCTCCTGTGGTTGTTGCGCAAGAACGAGGCGGCCAACGAGTCAGAGCGCCAGCAGCGCGCGATCAGCGACGCGCAGATCGAACTCGAAGCACAAACCGCGAAGCTGCGCGAAGTCGAAGCGCAACTGGAAACGTTGCGGGTGGCGCATTACAGCGCGAGCGACGCCATGCAGGGCGCCCAGGGCTCGCTGTACGAAGCGAACTCCGAAGTGGCCAAGCTCGAGGCGGAGATCCGCTTTATCGTGGAATCGCGCAATCGGGTGCAGGCGCAGATCGCTGCGTTGAGCGCTCAGCGCGACCAATGGCAGATGCAAGCCGAGAAAGCCCGCGGCGAGATCACGGATGCCGAAGAGGCGTTGGCTATCGGCGAGGAAAAGGCGGCGATCGCGCAGGAAACGGCTGCCGCGAAACACGACGAATTGCCCGCGCTCGAAGGACGTTTCCGCGACGCCCAGAGCGAGTTGAACGCAGAGCGCGGCGGTATCGCGCAGACAGAACAGGCGTTGAAACTCGAGGCCGCGCATCAACGCAATGCCGACCAGCAACTGCAGCAATTGCAGCAGCGTCACGAACGCCTGAAAAGCGAAGCGGGCGGCCTGGACGCGCCTGACGAAGCGCAGCTCGAAGAGTTGCGCATGCAACTCGCCGAGCACGAAGAAATTCTCGCTGAAGCTCAAGGCCGCCTCTCCGACGCGCAGGACACGCTGCCGCGTCTGGATGGCGAGCGCCGTGCGGCACAAGAGAAAGTGCAGGCTGAAAGCGCGCAGATTCACCAGCTGGAAGCGCGGCTCGCCGCGTTGAAACAGCTGCAGGAAAACGTCCAGACCGAAGGCAAGATCCAGCCGTGGCTCGACAAACACGAACTGGGTTCGTTGCCGCGGCTGTGGAAAAAGCTGCACGTTGAAGCGGGCTGGGAAACGGCGCTGGAATCGGTTCTGCGTGAGCGGATCGCGGCGCTGGAAGTATCGAATCTCGACTGGGTGAAGGCGTTCGCGACCGACGCTCCGCCCGCCAAGCTCGCGTTCTATGCGCCGCCCAACGCCGGCCGTGCGCAGGAAGCGCCTGCCGGTCTGCGGCCGCTGCTGGCGCTGATTCGTATCGACGACGCCGGTTTGCGCGCCGTCCTGACCGACTGGCTGGGCCAGGTTTTTGTCTCCGATGACATCGCCCAGGCGCTGGCCTTGCGTTCGCAATTGCCGGACGGCGCCGCGTTCGTGGTGAAGGCCGGGCATGTGGTGACGCGGGTTGGCGTGCAGCTCTACGCCGCCGACTCCGAGCAGGCCGGTATGCTCGCCCGCCAGCAGGAAATCGAAAACCTGACGAAGCAAGCGCGCGCGCAAGCATTGCTCGCCGATGAAGCCAAGGCCGCAGCGGTACGAGCGGAAGCGGCGCACACGCAGGCGTCCGCAAGTCTCGGCGATGCCCGTTCCTCCGCCGAACGCGCGACCCAACGCGTCCACGCGCTGCAAATGGATGTGTTGAAGCTTGCACAGGCGCAAGAGCGCTACATGCAGCGCAGCACGCAGATCCGCGAGGAACTGGCTGAAATCACCGCGCAAATCGATGAACAGCGTGCGTTGCGGGCTGAATCGGAGGCGAATTTCGAGCGCCACGACGGCGAACTCGCCGAGTTGCAGGCGCGTTTCGAAGATCATCAACTGGCGTTCGAAGCGCTCGACGAAGCGTTGAGCGCAGCACGCCAGGAAGCGCGGGATCTCGAACGCGCGGCCACCGACGCCAGCTTTGCGGCGCGTGGGCTCGCGGCGAAGATCGAGGAATACCGGCGCAACATTGAAACAGCGAAGGACCAGAGCGAACGCGTGGCCGGTGCGCTGGAAGACGCCCGCGCCGAGCTCGAAACGATCAACGAGCAAACGGCGCACACCGGTTTGCAGGACGCGCTCGAATTGCGAGCGGCCAGGGAAGCGGCGTTGCAATCGGCCCGCATCGAACTCGACGATCTCACCGCGCGACTGCGTCAGGCCGACGAATTGCGTCTTATCGCGGAACGTTCGCTGCAGCCGTTGCGCGACAAGATCAATGAATTGCAGTTGAAGGAGCAGGCGGCACGCATCAGCGGCGAGCAGTTCATCGAGCAACTGGCGGCGGCCGGCGTCGATGAAGCCGAGTTGCAGGCCAAGCTCACGCCGGATATGAAACCCTCGTATCTGCAAGGCGAAGTCACGCGGCTCAACAATGCCATCGCGGCGCTTGGCGCCGTGAACATGGCCGCGCTCGACGAGCTCGCCGCAGCCAGTGAGCGCAAGGACTTCCTCGACGCGCAATCGGCGGATTTGAACGATGCCATCGGCACGCTGGAGGACGCGATCCACAGGATCGACCAGGAAACGCGTTCGTTGCTGCAAGGCACGTTCGACGAAGTGAACCGTCATTTCGGCGAGCTTTTCCCGCGTCTTTTCGGCGGTGGTCAGGCGAAACTCGTGATGACCGGCGACGAGATCCTCGATGCCGGCGTGCAGGTGCTCGCGCAACCGCCGGGCAAGAAGAATTCGACTATTCACTTGCTGTCGGGCGGCGAAAAGGCCCTGACCGCCACCGCGCTCGTGTTTGCGATGTTCCAGTTGAATCCGGCACCGTTCTGTCTGCTGGACGAAGTGGACGCGCCACTCGACGACGCCAACACGGAGCGCTTTGCAAACCTCGTGCGGGCGATGTCGGAGAAGACGCAATTCCTCTTCATCTCGCACAACAAGATCGCGATGGAAATGGCGCAACAACTGATCGGCGTGACGATGCAGGAACAGGGCGTCTCGCGGATTGTTGCCGTGGATATGGAATCCGCGGCAGGTTTCGCCCAGAATGCTTGAACGTTTGACCGGGCTTTTTTAGAACGGACAGCAGAAAAGTGTGGAAAAACCGGCCTGGGAGGCCGGTTTTGGCGCGCAGGCGCGGAGTGACCCACGCAGTTCGGATGACAATCCGCAATCGCGTGGGGCGCAGATCGCGCAGCGTAAGCTCAACAAGCGCTCGATTGAGCGCGGATGCCTCAATAGCGCTCGCCAAGCGCGCCGAGAGCGCAACCAGAAAAGAACGACGGAGAGTGCATGGACGAGTTGACCCTCGGGTTGATTGGAGCAGGAGCCGTGGTGGTAGGCGGCGTGGTGGTGTACAACGCGTGGCAGGGCGCCAAGGTGCGCCGCAAGATGCCGCGCCCGATGCCTGACGAAGCTGCGGAGTCGCTTGCGCGCAACGACGCCGACGAGGAGCAGCCGTTCATCGAACCTACACGCCCGGTGCGTCGTGAACCCGCCATGGGCGAGGGTGATACGCCGGACACGCGGGTCGAGCCGAGTTTCGGCGGCGCGCCGCTCTCGACCGTAGCGCCGGCCGATACCGCAGTGGATATCCAGGCTGAATCGACCTCGGTGAATGGCGATTTCCACGAGACGGATTCGCCACCCGTGTCACCCATCTTGGCCGACGATGACGAACCCGTTTTGCCCGCAGCGACCACGATTTCTTCGGCGCCGCCGGCTATCGTGGACCGGCGGATAGATTGCGTGGTCCCCATCCGTTTGCTTGCCCCGATAGCGGGCGAAAAGCTTATTCCGAGCGCTCAGAAGCTGCGTCGCGCGGGCGCAAAGCCTGTGCATATAGAAGGCAAGCCGGAGGGCAGTACGACCTGGGAATTGCTGAAAAACGGCGCGCGCTACGAAGAGTTGCGCGCAGCGGCACAGCTGGCCAACCGCGGCGGCCCGCTGAACGAACTGGAATTCTCGGAGTTCGTCACGGGTGTGCAGCGTTTCGCCGATGGTATCGACGGTTCCCCCGAATTTCCCGACATGCTGGAAACGGTCGGCATGGCGCGAGAACTCGACGCGTTCGCGGCTCAATGCGACGCGCAATTGTCGATCAATATTCTCTCCGACGGCGCGCCGTGGTCGGCCAACTACGTTCAGGCGGTGGCCTCGCAGGACGGTTTGCTGCTGTCGCGCGACGGTACGCGTTTCGTCAAGCTCGATGCACGCCAGAATCCGGTGTTCATGCTGCTTTTCGGCGATACCAACTTCCTGCGCGACGACCTGACCTACAAGGGCGGCCAGATGATCACGCTGGTGCTGGATGTACCGGTGGCCGACGAAGACATCCTGCCGTTCCGCCTGATGTGTGATTACGCGAAGTCGCTCTCCGAGCGCATTGGCGCGCGCGTGGTCGACGACCAGCGCCGGCCGTTGCCGGAGTCGTCGCTGCTGGCTATTGAAAAGCAGTTGATGACCTTGTATGCGAAACTCGAACAGGCCGGAATTCCGGCGGGCTCCCCCGCCACGCGGCGCCTGTTCAGCCAATAAAATCTTACGGCGGCGCCGGTTGGATAGTTAGCGATTTTCGTCGGGCATCGGCTACACGGTCGATGCCACGATCAGCCGATCTCTGAGACAATCAACAGGTCGGTTTCTTCTAACTTTCTAGTCTGTCTCGCCGCATGTCTGCCAAACCGAAAGCTGCTTCCAAAGCTGACTCCGCTGTCTCTGCTGCTTGCGCTGTGCACGGCGCGCCCATCGCCAGTGCCGAGCGGCCGGCTGAGCGCGCCGCCTGGCTGCGCGCGGAGCTCGAGCGCGCCAACTACGCGTATTACGTTCTCGATCAGCCGGATCTGCCCGACGCCGAATACGACGTCCTGTTCAAGGAACTGCAGCAGATCGAGACCGATCAGCCCGAATTGATTACGCCCGATTCCCCCACGCAACGGGTCGGCGGTCAGGTTGCAACGGGTTTTCAGCCGGTCACGCACGACGTGCCCATGCTCTCGCTGAACAACGGTTTTGCCGACGAAGACATTATCGCGTTCGATAAACGTGTTGCGGACACGCTCGGTCACACGCCCGTGGAATACGCGTGCGAACTGAAATTCGACGGCCTGGCCATCTCACTGCGTTATGACGACGGCATCTTCGTTCAGGCGGCAACGCGCGGCGACGGTGCGACGGGAGAGGAAGTCACCGAAAACGTTCGCACCATCCGGTCGATTCCCCTGAAGCTCAAGGGCAAGAACGTACCGAAGCGGCTCGACGTGCGCGGCGAAGTGCTCATGTTCAAGCGCGATTTCGAGAAGATCAACGCACGGCAGCGCGAAGCTGAACAACGTGAGTTTGCGAATCCGCGTAACGCGGCGGCTGGCGGCTTGCGGCAACTCGATCCAAAGATGACCGCGCAGCGTCAGTTGTCGTTTTTCGCCTATGGCATCGGCATGCTGCAAGGTGCAGAGATGCCGCCGTCGCATTCGTCGCTGCTCGACTGGTACAAGGAACTGGGCTTGCCGGTCAACGCGGAGCGCGGCGTGGTGCAAGGCGCTGAAGGCCTGCTTGAGTTCTTCCGTAAGACAGGAGAGCAGCGCGACGGTTTGCCGTATGACATCGACGGCGTGGTCTACAAGGTCAACCAGCGCGACGAGCAGGACAAGCTGGGTTTCGTCTCGCGTGCACCGCGCTTTGCGCTCGCGCACAAGTTCCCCGCGCAGGAAGCGCTCACGCAGTTGCTGGCTATCGACGTGCAAGTCGGCCGTACGGGCGCCATTACGCCGGTCGCGCGTCTTACGCCTGTGTTCGTCGGCGGCGCGACGGTAACGAATGCCACGCTGCATAACGAGGACGAGGTTCGGCGCAAGGACATCCGTATTGGCGACACGGTGATCGTGCGGCGTGCCGGCGACGTCATCCCTGAAGTAGTCGGCGCGATCCTCGACCGGCGTCCGGACGATGCCCGCGAGTTCGTAATGCCGACCGAGTGCCCTGTATGCGGATCGAAGATCGAAAGGCTTCCTGACGAAGCGATTGCCCGCTGCACGGGCGGCCTGATCTGTCCCGCGCAACGCAAGCAGGCGTTGTGGCACTTCGCGCAGCGGCGCGCGCTGGATATCGACGGGCTAGGTGAGAAGATCATTGACCAGCTGGTCGACGAGAATATCGTGCGTACGCCGGCGGACCTGTTCAATCTCGGTGTGCGGCAGCTTTCCGAGCTGGACCGTTTCGCCGATAAATCCGCCCAGAATCTGTACGATTCTATCGAAAAGGCGAAGCAAACCACGCTGCCGCGTTTTCTGTACGCGCTCGGTATTCGTCACGTCGGGGAATCGACCGCGAAGGACCTGGCCAAGCATTTCGGCTCGCTCGATCCGATCATGGCCGCCAGCGTCGAGGAATTGCTGGAGGTGAACGATGTCGGCCCGGTCGTGGCCGAGTCGCTGCACAATTTTTTGAGCGAAGAACACAACCAGATGGTGATCGAGCAGTTGCGCGCGCCAGGCAAGGTGACCTGGCCCGAAGGTCCGCCCGCGCCGAAGGCGCCGCAGGGTGTTCTCGCCGGCAAGACGGTCGTGCTCACCGGCACGCTGCCCACTCTGTCGCGCGAAGACGCGAAGGAGATGCTGGAGGCGGCGGGCGCGAAAGTGGCAGGATCGGTGTCGAAGAAGACGGATTACGTGGTGGCGGGAGCGGAGGCGGGCAGCAAGCTCGTGAAGGCTGAGGAACTCGGCGTCCCGGTGCTCGACGAAGAGGGTATGCGCAAGCTTTTGGAGGGAGAAACACCATGATTCGCGAAATCCTCAAGATGGGCGATCCGCGCTTGTTGCGTATCGCCGAGCCGGTCGATCACTTCGATACCCCCGAGCTGCACGCTCTTGTCGAAGACATGTTCGACACAATGCGTCACGCAAACGGCGCAGGGCTGGCGGCGCCGCAGATCGGCGTGGATTTGCAGGTCGTGATCTTCGGATTTGCTCACAACGAGCGTTATCCGGAGGCCGAACCGGTGCCGGAAACGGTGCTGATCAATCCGATCATCACACCGGTCTCGCATGACATGGAGGAAGGCTGGGAAGGGTGTTTGTCGGTGCCGGGCCTGCGTGGCGCCGTGCAACGCTATTCCATGATCCGCTATCAGGGGTTCGATCAGTATGGCTCACCTATCGAACGGCTAGCCGAAGGCTTTCACGCACGCGTCGTGCAGCACGAATGCGATCACCTGATCGGCAAGCTTTATCCCATGCGTGTCACGGATTTCTCGAAGTTCGGCTTCACTGAGGTCCTGTTTCCAGGGCTCGATCCGAAAAGCGACGATTGATCGATTGCAGGGGTGAACGGCTGGTTTGACGGGCTGTTTAGCCGCTCGACGAACTAAGGGCCGCGAAGAATCGCGGCCCTTTTGTTTGGCGAGATGGTTTGACGAAACGCGGCTTTTGTCGCGGCGCGTGATTGATTGGCGACGTGCTCAGCCGTGCCGTACAGGATCCGACCGTTCAGTCGGATCATTCGTGCGTCAAGGAATCAAAAAGGAATCGAAAGGAATCAAAAACCGCCAAAGCCCGGCGGCTTTATTCTCAAGCGAAGCTTTTCTTGGGACCCGACACTATTTCCGGCTGGCGAAACAATGCAATGTGCTCAGGATTCGCCGATGCCTGCAAGCGTCCGTCAGGCAACCGCGCGATGACAACTTCTCCAACGCCCGGGCTCGTCACGACGACTTCGTCGCGCACGGCGAGCAGCGCATCGAGTCGACGTCGGCCGCTGACGATTTCGAGGCCGGTTTTGGTTTCGCGAACAATGATCTCAACGGACATGGCAATTCTCCAGTAGCTCAACGCCCAAGCACACGCGACTCGAAGCGGTAATTTGCGCGTGTATCTGACTAACGGTCATGTGTCATATTTTCTTTAGCCAAAAAGTTGGCCAAAAAAAATCGATGCGATCGGCGGGTGCCGTTCGCATCGATTGGTAACAATTTCGTCGTTTTTCAGCGACGTCTTAAGGCGCGCGGAGAAAACGGCGAAGCTGTTTCAGAACGCTTCGTCCGCGCCCAGGTAACGCCACTGGCCCTGCGGCAAGGCGCCGAGCGTCACATGTCCCATCCGGATCCGCTTCAGGCCAACCACTTCCAGCCCAACCAGCTCGCACATCCGGCGGATCTGGCGCTTTTTGCCTTCACGCAACACAAAGCGCAACTGTTCACCATTTTGCCAACTGACCTGCGCGGTTTTGAGCGGCACGTCGTCGAGGGAAAGTCCGTGGCGCAGCAGCGCCAGGCTTTCGGGCGGGAAATGGGGTTCGATATCGACCTCGTGCTCGCCGAATTTTACGCGCACGAGATACTCCTTATCGACGTCCGAATGGCCGCCGATCAGTTGCTTCGCCACCCGGCCATCCTGGGTCAGGACGAGCAGGCCGGTCGAATCGATATCCAGACGGCCTGCCGGTGCGAGCGTGCGCAGATGCAGCGGCGTGAAGCGGATGCCGGACTGGTCGTCGGCCCAATGGTTGGACGGATTGACCAGCGTGACAGCCGGCTGATAACCGTCTTCCGCCTGACCGGACACGTAGCCAACCGGCTTGTGTATCAGGATGGTGACCAGCTGCATCTGGGCCGCGTGCGCGGCGGCTCCAATTTCAACGTTCTGGTCGGGACGAATCTTGGTGCCGAGCGTATCGATGACCTCGCCGTCGACGAGCACCCAGCCCTTTTCAATCCATTCATCGGCTTCGCGGCGCGAGCACAGGCCGAGCTCCGACATCACCTTCGACAAACGCACGAGCCCTTCTTCATTTTCGCGTGCGATGCGCGCGGGTGAGGGAGGGGCGTCGGCGTCACGCGGTTTTGAGGGCTTCGATACCGGTTTGCGCGGGGCGGGCTTGCGCTCGTCGCCAAAGCGTCCGGATGTGTCGCGTGCTACGTAAGGGCTGTCGCCCGAGGGCCGTTGACGGTCAGTGGGAGCCGGACGCGGGCTGCCGTCGTGCGCGTGGTTGCGCTCGCGCGGTGCTCCACGGTCACCACGGTCACTAAACGATGGGCGGGGCGTGCGATCGCTGCCCGGACCGCGCGAGTCATCGCGGGGTTTGAATGGACGGCGTTCGCTGTCGCCCGAGGGGCGGTCGCCACGCGGGGCACCGCGGTCGCCGAAGGAAGGCCGGGGGCCGCGATCGGTGCTCGGACCGCGCGGCGCATCGCCACGTGGGGCGTACGGACGGCGTTCGCCATCGCCCGCAGGCCGGTCACCGCGCGGAGCGCCACGGTCACCAAAGGAAGGGCGCGGACCACGATCGCTGCTCGGACCACGCGGCGCATCACCACGTGGGGCGTATGGACGGCGTTCGCTGTCGCCCGAGGGGCGGTCGCCACGCGGGGCACCGCGGTCGCCGAAGGCCGGCCGGGGGCCGCGATCGCTGCTCGGACCGCGCGGCGCATCACCACGCGGCGTGAACGGTCGACGTTCACCATCGCCTGAAGGCCGATCACCGCGCGGAGCACCACGGTCACCAAAGGAAGGGCGCGGGCCACGATCGCTGCTCGGACCACGCGGCGCATCACCACGCGGCGTGAACGGTCGACGTTCACCATCGCCTGAAGGCCGATCACCGCGCGGAGCACCACGGTCACCAAAGGAAGGGCGCGGGCCACGATCGCTGCTCGGACCACGCGGCGCATCACCACGCGGCGTGAACGGTCGACGTTCACCATCGACTGAAGGCCGATCACCGCGCGGAGCACCACGGTCACCAAAGGAAGGGCGCGGGCCACGATCGCTGCT
>NZ_MTHB01000163.1 GCF_002220365.1 Caballeronia sordidicola
GATGGCTTTGAGTTTCGGCGAACAGCGTAACAACGGCACGATTTCGCTATCCCAAACGTCGGCAAAGGGATTTGTCCGCGTCCGCCAATCGCGTTCTGGTTTCTGCGAGGGCAACTCGGTCGCTTTGGTTACGCGGCGAGCCGTACGCACGCTCATACCTGCTTTCGCGGCGGCAACTTCCTGTGTGTGGTCTTTGCGCTTGGTCATGTAGAGATGAACCTGTCGATCGGTGATGTGGGTTCCAGACATTGGCGAACTGCTCTTTAGCTGCAGTCGACCATCCTATTCCCCGCCGAATCAGCGCTGCCGGTGGTTCGTCGTCTACGGCGGCTACGCCGCCTTCGACACCTCACCGCCGGCCATCATAGTTGTCGCAAAAGCGGACTTCCCAATTGTCGCGCACCAGCTTCAGCATTTGAATGCTTCGATGGCCAGTCAGGCTGGCAACTTCGATGGGATGTAGGCCCTTCTCAAAGAAGCGACTCGCTGCCTCATGGCGAAGATCATGCCACCGGAGGTCGCGCAACGTAGGATCAACAGCGCTTGCCTTCTTTAACGTCCGCTTCCAAACGCATATCACTGCATTAACGCTCGTTCCTAGGACCCGCCCGGTCAATTTCTCCGGGGTTGCATCGGCAGGGCCACACCAAGAGCGGCTAGCGCGTGTGTCCGGGCCTTCCGCAATGGCTGCTAGATGACGAAATACAGTGATGGCTCGGTTAGAAAGAGGTAGAACAGCCGGCACGCCTTTGTTGTCGGCGCCTCGGGCATTAGGAGGGAAGCGGAGGAGTCGATTGCGAAGATCGAGCCATTCCCACTGCACGCTGAAGAGGGCACCTTGACGCAAACTCGTCTCGATCGCTAGTTCGAAAGCAGGGGCTGCCCACGGGTTGCCGCTTCCTGATAGCAGTGCGTAAAGTTTCTCGAATTCGCCTGCATAAAGACGCCGATCTCGCGCTTGACTGCCAGAAGGCTTGCGAATGTTCTTCAAAGGATTCGCCAGCGCCTCCATGCCCCATTCTTTACGTGCAATCTCAAAAAGATGGCTCACCACCTGTAGTTCAAGCCTGATGGTGTTTTCAGCTCGTCCGGCCGCCCGACGTTCGTCTCGATACTTTGCGAAATCAGCGCCGCGCAGGTTAGCGAGAGTTCGATGCGATAGTTGGTTGTCGATCCAACGTTGGATACGTCGGTTTTCTTGGTAAGGGTGGCGTTTCTCTGGGACGATTTCGCGACGGTACCGCTCTAGTGCCTCACGGAGCGTAGTCCGTTCGGCTTCAGTGCGATCGATGTATGACCCGCTATCGATCTCCGACTCAACTCTCCGAGCCCATTGCTGCGCTCGCTGTTTGGTGTCGAATGATCGATAGATAGGCTTGTAACCGCGTCGGCGGACTTCTGCGCGCCAGTAAGCGCCACGCTGGCTGATGTATGCCATTTCCAGACTCCATGCGAAAGATTGAAATCGCTTGGTCTGGATTCTTCCGTTCCGGCAGTTTTCCGGCAAAGGCCAGTTTTTGACGCCCGCTCCTCGGCCTACAGACGAAAAAAAAGCACCGCGATTTCTCGCAAGTGCTTGATTTCCTACTGCTAAATTCGGTGGTGGGGCGTGACAGATTCGAACTGTCGACCTACGGATTAAGAGTCCGGACCAATTTTCTGTCTTTTCATAGGGTTGCAGCTGATTTGTGCTTCGCAAATCGAGCCGTTCTTGCTGCAAAATGACCTTGAATTTAGGCCGGCGACAGGCGTTTGCGGAGCGCAGGGCTAGGTGATTGCTGGAGTTGTCTATGTCGAAAGCGAGCTTTGATGAGGGGCATGTCAGAGGCAGACACCAGGGTTGGCGCGTGATTGCACTCCAAATAGCTGCATCAGACCGGCGCAGAACTGGCCGAAAAGCCGATAAGGATCCGCGTTCACCGACGCAGCCGTTGCAAATTCCGCTTAGTTGATGTGGCCCTATTTTTCAAATTAGGCCGTGCCAGTACAATGTGTAAATATACATATTGGCGCGCCGTCACAGAGGTGGTATGGCAATTCCAAACCCCGTTCGCATCTTTCACATCACGGCTATCGCGAACTTCGCTCAGGTTTGTGCCACAGCCCACCTTTGGCCAAAAAACGTATTGGCCAAAGCAGGAATGAATTACAGCAACATCGCCTACCAGCGAATTCAGCGTATGCGGGCGGAAAAGGCGGTTACGAAGGGGCCCGGCGGGCTGCTCCACGATTACGTGCCGTTCTACTTTGCGCCCCGGTCACCGATGCTGTCGACAATCAATCAAGGAAACGTCGAGGGTTGTCAATGGCGGCAAGCCGACATCATCCACTTGGAGTCGACCGTGCCTCATGTCGTCGGTGCGCAACTCAAATACGTCTTCTACGACCGGAACGCCTCGCTTGTAATCGCTCGCCCGTACGACGATTTGGGCCATATAGACAAGGTCTCGTGGGACCTCATTACCGAACAACCGTGTATGGATGGCTACTGCAAATACTGGTTCAACCGTAATGATCCGCCCCGCTATGTGGATCGCATGGAGCGCCGACAGGCAGAATTTTTAGTGCATGAGCGTTTCCCGTTGGAACTCGTGACGCGCATCGGCGTCGCCAACGAACAAGCCCGAACCGTTGTCTCCAATATCGTCGCGGGCGCGGGTTTGGCGATTCCTACGACCGTTCAACCAAATTGGTATTTTTGAGGATGAACACCATGACCATCAAGATCGAAACCGGAGACCTGCTTAAGCAAGACGGAATCGATGCGATCGTCAACACAGTCAACTGTGTTGGCATCATGGGCAAGGGAATTGCTCTTCAATTCAAGCGAAAGTGGCCCGACAACTTTAAGGCGTACGAAGGCGCGTGCAAGCGCGGCGAAGTGGTTCCAGGGAAGATGCACGTCTTTGACTCGGGCGGTCTTATCAAGCCCAACTTCATCATCAACTTTCCAACCAAGAATCATTGGAAAGAAAGATCGAAGTTGAGCTACATTGACGACGGTCTTCACGACTTGATAAATCAAATCGAACGGCTCCACATTCGCTCGATAGCTATTCCACCGCTCGGATGCGGCAACGGCGGCCTCGACTGGGATGAAGTTCGTCCACGCATCGAAAAAGCTTTCCAGGCGCTTCCGAGCGTCACGGTGCACTTGTTTCCGCCAGGAGCTACTCCCGACGCTAAGTCGATGGAGACAGGCACGAAAAAACCGAGGATGACTCGCGGACGGGCAGCGATTCTCAAACTTCTCGAAGTCTACAAAGAGTTAAATTATGGTTTAAGCAAAATTGAGATCCAAAAGCTAGCTTACTTCCTTCAAATCTCGGGGGAGGACCTGAAGCTTAACTTTGAGGCTCACACTTACGGTCCTTATGCAGCCCAGCTTGGACACGCGCTCCAAAACATGGAGGGGCATTACATTCGCGGTATCGGCGACGGCGTAGCTATGCCTGACATAGAGCCTATTGAGGGTGCCCTATCGCAAGCTGAAGAGTTTTTAGAAGCCGCAGAGGGGACTGGTCTGAATGAGAAGATAGATCGAATCGACGATCTTATCGCCGGATTTAAAACCCCCTATGGCTTGGAGCTTTTGGCGAGCGTTCACTGGGTTGCAACTCATGAGCCTTTCGCGCGCAACGAGAGCGAAGCGTTGAGAGCCGTGCAGATGTGGAATGAGCGAAAGAAAACACTGATGGAAGCAGATCACGTGGCTGCTGCTTGGCAGCGACTATCCGAGTGCCAGTGGATTTAGCGTAGCAGACAATGGCCTGCATTGGACCGTGAATGGGCGGGACCTCCTGTAGCACGTTGGAACACAAAGCCGCCCCTGTGGGCGGCTTTTCATTGTTCGTCGTCAGAAGCAACCCAACGATGCCGGACACGCATGGCAGAGTTCTCGCTCCCGTTTGCCTAACAGTTTGCTTGCGCGTCCCCTTGGCCTCAGGCTCAGCACGCACTCGAAAGCTCTTTTGCGAAGCGTTTTGGCTTTGGCCCTTGCCAAACATCGAAGAAAAATGGGTCGGCACCCTTATAGATGGTTGACAAAATCGTCGAAATGCAGAATTATGTGGTTGACAAAACCTCCATTTTGCAAAAATGACGACAACCTCGCATCCATCCGACTTCTACCTCGACCTAACTGAAGATCGACTTCAGACGATTGCAAACCATTTGTTGGACGTTCGATACAACGCCCTCGCGGTGTTGCAGAGTGAGTACGACAACAATTACACGCGTGAATGCACAGTCTTTGGCCGGCAGCGCGAAATGCTCATTCGCCTCGCGTTACGGAAGGAGCATCCTTGGCTCGAATTGAAGCATTCGGGCATGGATGTGACATTTTGCATCGGTTCCGTGCCGTGTCGTTTTTTCACTGACGATCCAAATCATCCGCAGAAGCACGGATTTTTCCGACGTAACCAAGTGGATCAATTGTTTGCGCCGGAAGATACGGAGCCGGTCGTATGGCGGTTCGTGATCGAGCGGGCGATGACGGATGACGATGAAGATCAGGTTTATCTGATCGGCTACAACGTGTTTGAAGAAAAAATTTGCGAATGGCGTCATCAACCGACTGCTGGGGCATTACATTCGGTGGATTCCACTACCCCTCCCGTCGTGGATCTGCCTGACGCAGAAATTAGCGTTCGAGTCCCTGACGACGAATCGGATATTGAACCGGCATCGGAAACTGGGACGGAAAGTACGTAATGCAAGCAAGTTTTAGCGGAGCTGCTCTTCGTATGGCGCGCCTCCTTAAGGGATATTCTCTTGAGGAAGTTGCGGTGCGGGTCGGTAAGACGCGTCAGTACATATCGAAACTGGAGGTAGGTAGTGGCGCACCTGCAGGGGAATTGAGTGTCGCTTTAGCCTTGGCGCTGGACGTTATGCCCAGCTTTTTCGAGTTAGAGCGTTCGCCTAACGCAATCTCAGAAGAGCAGGTGCATTTCCGTAGATTGGCAACAACCAAAGTCTCGGTGAAGCAGATAGCCCTAGCTAAGGCTTCTATGATGCAGTGCGTTGTTAGTGCGATAGAGAGTCACTTGCAACTGCCGCCGGTGCGGATACCTCAATTCGATGGAGCTGTGACAGCGGTGGAGATTGAAAAAGCCGCGGAGCATTGCCGTCAAGAGTGGGGTCTAGGGCTTGGTCCGATATCCAATATGACTCGACTTGCTGAGAACGTTGGGGCAGTTGTGACAACCTTTAGTGGAGTTTCTAGCGAGGTTGATGCTTTGTCGTTCGTGGGGGAAAGGCCAATCATCGTTCGCAATGACGCAAAGGAAAGTGCATGCCGGCAACGCTTTGATATCGCTCATGAATTAGGACATTGTGTGATGCACTCTGGTCGGGTAACTGGTGACCGCGTATCAGAGAGTGAAGCGAACCGATTCGCCAGTGCGTTCCTTGTGCCGCGGGCCATGATGCTCAAGCTTTTTCCGCGTTCACGAGGTACATTCCTTGATTGGAAGGGCATAAGCGAATTTAAACTGACTTGGAAAGTGAGCAAGGCTGCATTGTTATACCGTGCTCGCCAGTTGGAGCTAATTTCCGATGAGCTTTACCGCCGTGGCGCTATTTCATTGCGCCGAGGCGAAGCTACAAGGGAACGAGAGGACGATCAAATACCTATGGAGCAACCACGATTACTGCATCGCTCCATTACGTTATTACGTGAGCGATTGGGGATTACGCTTCCGGTTCTTGCCTCGCAGCTAAGTGTGACAACTGAGTTATTGCTCGACTTGCTGAATGAGGACATAGAGCCTGCGGAACCCGATTACGTGCCCGTCGGTGGAAACGTAATTCCGATGGCGCGACGTTAGAGAGCGGGTTGAAAGTATATGTCCTGACGGTTTTGCCAAGCCGCCAGGGCTAATTTCTACGAGAAAAAGCGGCTCAGCAAAATCGGGACTACGTACTCGGGTTGTTTTTGATGGCGTTTACGGCCGAATTCATGGGGTTGAGATGGAGCATAATTTTGAACAATTGAGAGCTCACATACTCCCGCTCTCTGTCTCCAAGGATTTTGATACTGCTAGGAGCGAGTGGGTTCTCGTGGGCGTTCAGATAAGTGAGGAATTCGATCATTGTCCTTGTGGCAAGGAAATCAAAGAGCATTGTCATATACAGAATCGCTTAAATGGGAACACTGCATACGTCGGAAATATCTGTATCAATAGATTTATCGGCATCGAAACTGGAAATCTATTTGATGGACTTAAGCGAATTGCTTTGAACGATGCTTCTAATGCAAATGAGGATTTAATTTCACACGCATATAAACTTGGCTACATTTTTGAAAAAGAATACAAATTTCTTATGCAAACGAAGTTAAAAAGGAAGTTATCGGATAAGCAAGCCGCATGGAAGAAAAAGATCAATCGCAGAATAATAAATCAGACGGTTGTGCAGCGGCGAGGTTGACGGCAATAAACTTGACTACAACTACGAGCCACATCGATTTGCGTTACCGGGGCGGAAAGGGAGTTGTTCTAATGGGCGACGATCGCGTTGTGCACGTTTCGGTTGGTCGACAAAACTTTGTCGTTGAACTTGAGCAGCGGTAGCGCGGTTCGTCGCCGCGAGGTGGGTACTTGCAACTAATGGCACGTCGCGGCTAGCAAGGCGACATGGGGCTACGGTCCGAGCGGAACGTTCGGATTTAAGGCCATCGTGGTAAAGACCGGTTTCATGACTGTGGCACAGCGACTTTTTAACGATAATGCAATGAACAATTTTTGGATCCCGTTGCTGGTGGACGGGCAAATTGTTGCATCGAATTGGTCCAGGACACGATCGCGGGCCCAAGCGGGCTTATCATTCCTCTCGTGGCTTCCAACCAAGTCGATAGCGTTTTTGGGGATAGGGATTTCTATCGGTTTGGTAGCGTTTCATTATTTCCGCTGGCGCTGCGAACGTAAGCGTCATCTGAAGGCCGCATGTACAGGCAGCTGGATAGTGTCCAAAGTAGTCCCCACCAAATAAGTGATGGGGACTACTTTGTCTAAAGATGAGATGCAGATTTCAAATCGCAAGGGCCGACCGAACTACGATCCGGCCTACAAACGACAGGTCGCGATCGCGGCCTGTGAATCCAATGTTTCCGTGGCTAAACTGGCTCAGGCCCATGGACTCAATCCAAATATGGTTTTCAAATGGCGCCGCGAATACCGCGCCGGGTTGCTTAGCAACGGCGGCGCTGAAGCGACAGTGCTACTCCCTGTGACCTTGCCAACGGAGG
>NZ_MTHB01000030.1 GCF_002220365.1 Caballeronia sordidicola
CCCGAGCGTGGCCTGTTCCAGCCATCGTTTGGTGACCGGCAACGAGAACAGCACTTTGTTCTGGTCGTCAGCCTGCTCAGTCGAAAAGAGATCATCCAGCGCGGCGTTGGCCTTGTGCATCTGCCGGTAGACGAGCGGGCGGCTCACGCCATGCCGGGCGGCCAGGGCGCTAACCGGTTCTGCGCCCGCCAAAGCTCGAACGGCCATCATCTTGCGTTCGTTGGTAGCCAGTTTTGTGGGGGCAGCGCAAACGGATTGATTCATGGGGGCGTGGCGTCGAAAATGGGGCCACATTATCCGGCATTATCT
This sequence comes from Caballeronia sordidicola, assembly GCF_002220365.1. GTDB lineage: Bacteria > Pseudomonadota > Gammaproteobacteria > Burkholderiales > Burkholderiaceae > Caballeronia > Caballeronia sordidicola_C. Next base: position 310 of record NZ_MTHB01000030.1, read on the forward strand.
TCGCCCCTCGCATGTGTAATGCAGCTTTGAACCTCGCCCGCTCTTCTCACTCGCCGCCGCCGCAAGTGTCGCGTTCTCAACATCGAATATCGCTTCGACCGGCAGTTTCAACTCGCCCGATGCAGCGAGCGTCAGCAGTTCACCAATCATGCGCGCTTTATCCGCGCCCGACGTGACCTCGGAAATCTTGCTCGCCCAGAAACCCTTGACGGTCGCCTGCTTGAAGATGGCATCACCCGAGTTTCGACGCATCGGCTGACCGGACATGGCGCCGAACGAAAGCAGGGTGCCGTTCTCGCCAAGCAGACCGAAGATGTCGCCGCTGGCATCACCACCCACCGAATCGATGCCCGCTGCCAGGGGCGCGTCGCCGACGAGGCCACGAACCTGCTCCTTCCAGTCCCCGCTTTCGGTCGACACCGCGTTACCGATGCCCACCGCGGCCAATTCCGCAATGCCCGCCTCGCGCCGGATCAGATTGACCCCATTGATGCCGCGCGCGTTGGCCAGCATCGCCAAGGTCTTACCGACCGCACCATTCGCCGTATTTTGGATAAACCACTGCCCCGGCTCGAGGTGCAGATAGTCAAGCAGCATCACCGCGCTCAACGGCATGGCGATCAACTGACAGCCGACCTCCTCGCTCACCGCGTCAGGCAGCGGAATCACTGCTGCCGCCGGCGCCACAACGTAATCGGCCCAGGCTTCGTGAATGCCGGCTACCACCACGCGCTGACCGACCTTAATCCGCTCTACACCTTCGCCGATCGCGTCAACCACGCCGGAAACTTCACTGCCGCCGACAGCCGGCAGTTGCGGCTTGTAGCCGTATTGACCGCGAATCGTCCACAGGTCGTGATTGTGGATCGGCGACAAGGTCGACTTGATGCGCACCTGACCCGCACCGGGATTCGGCGTGGGACGTTCCGCGACTTGCAGCACTTCAGCGGGATTGCCGAAAGAGGAATGGATAACGCTACGCACAAACAATCTCCTGGAATGTGCAACGACGAGGGTTCCGCTCTGCGCAGAGCCAATTAATTTGTGAGTGGATCTGTCAGTGCTTCTGTTCAAGAAGCTTCAGTAGCGCCTCAGCTACAGCTTCGGACGAAGCAGGGTTCTGCCCTGTGACCAGACGGCCGTCGATGAGAACGTGGCTCTGCCAGTCCGGTCCCTTGCTGTAATGAGCCCCAAGACGCTTAAACTCGTCCTCGATGAGGAACGGGACCACGTCGGTCAATTGCACCGCAGCTTCTTCGCTGTTCGAAAAACCGGTGACGTTGCGGCCCTTGACGAACGGACTGCCGTCCTGTGACTTCACTCGTCGAAGGGCGCCCGGCGCGTGGCACACGAACGAGACCGGCTTGCCGGCCTGGTCGAATGCTTCGATCAAAGCGATCGATTCTGCACTCTCGGCGAGGTCCCACAATGGACCGTGGCCGCCCGGATAGAACACGGCGTCGAAGTCGGCTTCATTCACCTCGGCTAGCAGGCTGGTATGGGCCAGTTGCGCTTGTGCATCCGGGTCGGCGCGAAAGCGTTCTGTTGCCGGCGTTTGGGCTTCCGGCGCATCGCTCTTCGGGTCGAGCGGCGGCTGCCCGCCGGCCGGCGAAGCGAGTGTCAGTTCGGCGCCCGCGTCCTTAAAGGTGTAGTACGGGGCAGCGAATTCCTCCAGCCAGAAGCCGGTCAGATGCCCGGTGTTGCCGAGGCGGTCGTGCGAGGTCAAAACCATCAGGATTTTCATGCGTGTGTTCCAGAATCAAGGGGAATGTTGCGCCATCGAGACGCTGCCGCGAAGGGTCGCGGCAGCGTCTCAAGGCGCGCGCAGTACGCACTGTGTAACCGCCATGGCTTGCGCCATTGCGCTTCCATCTTGTCGAAGCTTGGTGATGAGCGCCGCGCCGCGCCGAGCCACATTTGATAAAGCAGTTCAGCCGCTTCTGTGGCGCGGATCTCCGGCGAAAGCGAGCCGTCTGCCTGACCCTCTTCGATCACTGCAGCAAGACGGACCATCAAGCGCTCGACGCCGTCGCGCAGCACGACACGCATCTCATCGGACAGGTCGCCGACTTCCGCACTCAGCTTCACCACCAGACACTTTTCGTCGCCGTCCTGGTCGAGTTGTTCCTGCTGCCAGGCGGCCCAGTAGCTCAGCAGCATGTCACGACCGTTGACGCCGGGCTGACCGAACAGCTCGTCGAGGCGCCCTGAGTAAGCGGCGACGCATGCACCGGCAGGTTACGGCTGACAGAACAGCCGGTCTTCTCTCTGGCCAACAACGCCAGATGAAACAATTCCTTACGCGACATCACATCGCACCATGCGCTCTAGTGTGCCCGATATCTGCTGGGGCGACCATTTCCTGGGGCTACCATTTCCACTCGAGCAGGGTAAGAAGGATGCGCCAGCAGACGCTTTGCAGGCAGAGCTAGACGAGAGCCGCAGAACCCGATTTAAAAAACCGCGGAAGTCTCCAATGCGTCGCTTGAGCAGCCGTCAGCAATTTTCTAACGCAATCTAAAGGTATATTTCATGATCGAAATTCCAGCTTTTCACAGACGCGCACGCTGTTCGTTGATCCAAAAATGCGCCCATGCCTTTCCGTTACTCCTTGCTACCTCGCTAGTAGCAGCCCCTTGCGTCACATCCTCTACGTCTAAAACCGCATCCACTGCCAGCTTTATTTCACCGGGAGACGATACTCCTCAGTGCGGCCCTTACTTTGACTGCCCACGATACCAAGAGCAATCAGGATTTTTTCAGGGGGTAATAGGATGCGACGCTAACCGCGCGCTAAACGGAGCAAGCGCATCATTGATTGCGTTCATGATCGCCGCCGGCGCACCGGCTGTCCCCGCCTCGCCCGCGCCTTTCGCACCGAGCTTGGAGGTGGCCGTAGGCGTTTCAACGTGCGCCACATCGATATCCGGCATCTCAGCGGCCATCGGCACAAGATAGTCGGCCATGTTGCCGTTGCGAAGCGACCCGCTTTCGTCATAGAGGCATTGTTCAAAAAGGACACCTCCTATCCCTTGGACGACCGCCCCACGAATTTGCTCATCAACTAACATCGGGTTGAGAACACGACCGCAATCCTCGACGACCCAGTGCTTGAGCAATTTGACTATTCCCGTCCCAACGTCCACTTCGACGTGAGAGACGTGGACGCCGTTAGTAAATACGAACGGGTAATCACGTTGAGCGAAGTGGCGAGTCGCTGACAGCTCCGGATGAACATCTCGCGGTAGCGTATCCGGGCGGAAATATGCCTGGGCAGCGAGATCCGCTAACGCAACCACCGAGGAACCGTCCGAGGCATCGACCACGACACCATTACTGATACGCAAATGTTCATTCTCTAACTGAAAAACCTTCGCCGCCAAGTCGATGATTTGGGCCGACAACGCGGTCGCTGCCTGCAAAACGGCTTCACCGCCAATCCCTGCGCCTCGCGAAGCCCATGTGCCTCCGCCGTAAGGCGTAACGCCCGTGTCTCCAGTGACGACTTTGACGAGCCCTATTGGTATCGAGAGTACGTCGGCCGCGATTTGCGCAAAAATGGTTTCGGTTCCCTGCCCTTGCTCGCCAACGCTGACAAGCACCGTAATCCCACCTCCTGCGTCCAGACGCACGGTTGCACCGTCTTGCGCAGCTATGCGAGCGCCACCTACGCCGTAAAAGGCAGCGCCTGGATTCGTTAGCTCGACCATTGTCGCTATACCAATGCCCCGATAGACATTTTTTTGGCGGAGCGCATGCTGTTCCTCTCTTAGGCGCTCGTAGTCGACCAGTCCTTCGACCTTATTAAGGCATGCTTCGTGGGACAGCGCTTCGAGTTTGATACCTGACGCTCCAGCGCACGGATAGCTGTCGTCGCGCATGACATTGAGTCTACGAAAGGCCAATGGGTCGATACCTAATTTTTGCGCAGCAAGATCGACCAATCCCTCGGTGACCGCACAGGCGATAGGATGCCCGACACCACGATACTGACTCATCGGCGGCTTATTCTGGAATACGACCCGCAGTGTGGCTCGATAGTGTTGGTGCCGGTAAGGACCGCCCGTGACGTTGAGTACCTGGTTGCCTTCTATGCCACTGGTTCGCGGATAGACAGAATACGGACCCACTCCAGTAAGGTCGTCGATTTCAAAGCCCACGATGCGCCCGTCGGCCATGGCGGCAAGGCGAGCATGCACGCGATGCTCGCGCGCGTGCACGTCGCTCACGAACGACTCGAGCCGGTCGGCGACGAACTTGACGGGTCTTCTTAAGATCTTCGCGATAGCAACGGTGGCGAAGTCATCGGGATACGAATGAACCTTAATGCCGAAAGAGCCGCCTACATCCTTGCAGATAACGCGCACCGACGACTCTGGCAGACCAAGATGACGAGAATACAAATCCTGCATCATGTGCGGCGCCTGATGCGAATGGTAGACCGTCAGGGTGTTCTCGCCGGCGTTGAAGTCGGCAAGGACCGAACGCGCCTCCAGGGTAACACCGGTATGGCGACCGAAATGATACGTTTCCTCGACGACTATATCTGCCGCAGCAAAGGCCGCTGTGACACCACCAGTATCAATGGTTTTGGTTAAGCAGAGGTTATCCCCGAGTTCCGGATGAATAACGGGGGCGTCGGCGTCAAGCGCGCGTTCCATATTCGAGACGACTGGGAGCTCCTCCCATTCAACCCGAAGATACGGAATTGCGTCCTCCGCCTCCCGGCGAGACTCCGCGACCACGGCATACACCGGCTCGCCTTGCCAACAGAGATGCCCGGGCGCGAGAGGATACTGGGGCGCGGATTTCATGCCTTGCAAGTGGCTCAGCGTCCCTACCCAAGGTGTACAAACACTCTTTAGATCGCTCGCCTGGTAGATGCCAACGACTCCCGGCATCATGCGTGCAAAACTGCTATCGAACGCGGTGATCTTTGCGTGGGCGACAGGGCTGCGCCAGTAGACCACGTGCGCCATGCGCGGCAGCACAATGTCGTCAACGTACGTTCCGCGCCCTTGCAAAAGCCTCAGCGCATTCGGACGCGGCACCGCGTGGCCGATATAACGTTTATCGTCCAAGACATCTACCCCTGGGGACAATGGTCTCAACATGCTCGGTGCTCCGACGCATGTTGCTTCGCACGAGCTGCCAACACGTCAGCGATCGCATCAACGATCGCTTGATATCCCGTACAGCGACAGTAATTACCCGACATGAATTTGCGGATTTCATCGCGTGTAGCGTCCGGCTGAAGAGCGATTAGTTCGGCTGCGGTGAACAGCATTCCTGTCGTGCAAAAACCACATTGCAATGCATTTCTCGCGTGAAAGGCGGCCTGCAACTCTGCAAGATCGCCACGATCGCTTGCGCCCTCGATCGTCTCAACTCGGGAGTTGTCGGTCTGGACCGCGAGCACTAGACATCCTCGTACCATCTTGTCGTTAAGCCGAACGGTACAAGCGCCGCACACGCCATGTTCGCAACCCACGCGCGCCCCTTTTATCTGCAGCGAGTCCCTGAGAAAGTCGATCAGATGGGTACGTGGCTCAACGTCTCGGATTACGGTATGCCCGTTGACATTGAGCCGAATTGTCGTAAGTTCAGCCATGAAAGCCTTCTGCGCCAGAGGAAATGCTGCCCGCCGCGACGAATTTGCGCAGCAACCGGTTAAGCGTCACCCGAGCGAGATGCCGCTTGGTCTCTTCGCTGTGGTACAGGTCCGCGCCCGGATCGATGTTGAGAGTAGCCGCAATGTCATTGACCGCGTCCATTGTCAGTACCATATTTTCGATTCGCGACTCAACGTCCTTTGCGCGCAATGGGACGTTGCCGCAGCCCAGAAAGACGACGCGAACATTGGTAGTGCGGCTCGCCGCCGTGTTGCCCGTGACTGCGGCGCCCACGATTGCGTAGTCACCATGACGACGAACCAACTCATCGAATTCGTGGTGAAATCCTTCTTGCGCAATAGGCACTTCGCAAGCGAGCACTATCTCCGCCGGCCGTAACGCCGTCGTGTACAAATCCTGGAAGAATTCGTCCGCGTCGACCCGGCGTGTTCCGTCAATGCCCCCGATGACCACACGCCCTCGCAGTGCGACGAGGCAAGTCGGCCATTCTGCAGCGGGGTCAGCAAATGCAATCGAGCCCCCGAAAGTCCCGAGGTTGCGAATTGCGCGGTGGGCGACATGTGGTGCTACATCTGCGAGCAACGGGGCATGGCGACGTACCAGCGCCGAATCCTCGATCTGCGCATGCGTGACCAGCGCGCCGATGCTGAGCGTGTCGCCAGCAACCGTAATGTCGCGCAACTCTATCAGTGCGCCGATGTCGATCAAAAGCTGAGGTTCAGATAGCCGCATATTCAGCGTCGCCAAAAGCGTCTGGCCGCCTGCGATGATCCTGGCTTCGTCCCTGTATTCATCGAGAAGTGCGAACACTTCGTTTAGAGCGTTCGGGCGAACGAATTCAAAAGCCGCAGCTTTCATGAATGTATTTCCTTCATGACACATGCCTCAGAACGACGGTGGTGATTACGCCAAGCGCGAACCACCCTACGCGATAGAATTCCGACCACAGACTTGTGTTGCTCCAGGCAGTCTTCAGTGACGAGGTGCCGACATCAGAACGTAGATATCGATTCTCACGGGCCGCGGCCGCCCCGTTATCAGCGGTAACTCGATCGGACGTAACAGGGATATTGAGATCGTCGCTTGGCGAGAGACCATGAAGCTGGCGTTCGAGCGCGGAAAAAAAATCGTCAGCCATTTTCTTCGCGGACGAATCGATTAGTCGACCTCCGATCTGCCCCAATTTCCCGCCAACCGTTGCAGACACTGAGTAGGTCAACCTCGTCCCTTCGGGCTCGTCTTCGAGCACAACATTTGAAAAGCCTTTCGCCGAGCCTGCGCCGCCTCCGACGCCCTCGAAGGACAGCTTGCACCGCTGCAATGCCACGACCTCGGACATAATCATTTTTCCAGCAAAGCGTGCTCGTACAGGGCCGAGCTTTACGAGAATTCTCACTTGCGTTTCAACGTCAGACACTCGCTCGGCGTCCTCGCAGCCCGTCACGCAACGAATAAGCGTTTGCGGATCGAGTAGTGCCTCCCATACAGCCATGCGCGGCGCTTTCATTAGCTGATTGCCGGACAGTTCCATCGTTCGCCTCCTCTCCAACAGACTGCAGATTACTCGAGTTCAGCAAATTTATCCTTTGTTTACCATATGGTCAATAGAAGTCTTGCAGAGACGCGGCTTAATACCACGGAGGTCAGCGCACATCGGGCAAAGTGATGGCAGGGGCCGCCCGCGCTTTGCCTGGGCGGTCCGCCTGGTTCAGCCTTAGCAAATGAGCGGTTCGCCGAGTTGATAGTTTGACTCGACTACAATGGACGGGAAACCTTAATCACGTTGAAAAAACCCGATGTCAGCGAGCCGAAAAAACGCTTTGCCGAACAAAAAAAACCCACGAAGACGCTTGAGCACCGAGGAACGTGAAAAGCAAATCGTTGAGGGGGCGGTCAATTTTTTCTCAGCGCATGGGCTCGACGCGCAGATGCGTGATCTCGCGAAGCAGATTGGTATCACCCACCCGTTGCTGTATCACTACTTCCCGACGAAACAGGCACTGATCGAGCGCGTATATGAGCAGGTCTACCTAGGCCGCTGGAAACGCGAGTGGGAACAATGGATGATCGAGCCTGGGACCTCCTTGCGGGCACGGCTTTGTCACTTTTACCAAGACTACGCGCATACCGTATTGACCGCCGAATGGGTGCGCATTTTGCTCTCGTCCGGAATGAAGGACCGCTTTATCCCAGATCGATACCTTGACGTGCTCCAGACGCGGATCTTCCCTCTCATTGTCCAGGAAACGCGCTTAAGCCTGAACATCGCGTCACGGAACGATGCGGCAGAAGCCGAGCTAGAGCATCTGTGGGGATTGCACGGAGGCATATTTCACATCGGAGTGCGCGTGTTCGTTTATGGGCAGCCCCTTCCAACCGATTTGGACGCGGTAATCGCCGACCGGGTCGACGCATACCTCCACGGTGCGAAAAACATCTTCAAAAAAGCAGAAAAACACCGAAACGTCGCAGGCTGACTTAAAAAGCCACGAGCCGAGGGAGCTTATGGCGTGGTCACATTAAATCAACGAACGATTTTCAATGGACACGTCGTCTCGCCTAGACCGAAATACGTGCGCCTCGATGCATTCGATCTCGTAGCCGGTCTCCCCGGCGTCGATGTAGTTAAATCTATGCCGAAATGTAACGTTGCAGGTGTGCGCTGCAAGTGCGTTATCGAAAATCATCTAGCGGACCTCCTCCCGCCGCCCTGCCGGGCGACGGGGTTAAAGTGAGTTTGCTAAAACGGCTTTAACCGGTAGGAGAATGAAATGAACGCGTCCCACCCGTAAGTGATGAGGGGTGAAAGGGGTCCGACGGTGGATCCTCACGGGCCGACGGCTCGTGTGCCCAAGTTGGAAGATCATTGAGGTCTTCACAGGCAAACAGGAGAGGTCCGTCATGCCGCTTACACCCGTTGGAATCGACATCGCGAAAAGCGTCTTTCAGGTGCACTACGTGGATCCGGAAACCGGTGAGATCGTGAACAAACCGGTCAAGCGGGCAAAGTTCCTCGAGTATTTCGCGAACCGTGCGCCCTGCCTGATAGGCATGGAAGCGTGTGGTGGTGCGCAGCACTGGGCACGAGCGCTGACTAGGATGGGGCACCAGGTAAGACTGATCCCTGCGGAGTTTGCCAAGGCGTTCAACATCCGCAACAAGAACGATGCGGCGGACGCACGTGCGATATGGCTGGCCGTGCAGCAGCCGGGCAGACCGGTCGCGGTCAAAACCGAAACACAGCAGGCGGTGCTGGCGCTGCACCGGATGCGCCAGCAGTTGGTGAAGTTCCGCACGATGCAGATCAACAGCCTGCGCGGCCTGCTGACCGAGTACGGCGAAGTGATGGGCAAGAGCCGGGCTGCGCTCGACAAGGCGATACCGGCGGTGCTGGCCAGGGTGTCGGATCGCCTGCCTATGGTGTTGATCGATACCTTGCGCGAGCAATGGAACGGCTTAACGAAGCTGGACGAGCAGATTGCGCAGATCGAGCGACGGCTTCGGCAATGGACGAAAGAGGACAAGGCGGTCAAGACGATTATGGAAATCCCGGGCGTTGGGGTACTAACGGCGACCGCGGCGGTCGCAACGATGGGTGAAGCAAGTGCGTTCAAGTCGGGCCGGGAGTTTGCGGCATGGATTAGTCTCGTGCCAAAGCAGACGGGTTCCGGTGGCAAGGTGAACCTGCTGGGCATCTCGAAACGGGGCGACACGTATCTGCGCACGCTGTTGATTCACGGCGCGCGCAGCGTACTGAGTCATGCGAAGGAACCCGGCCCGTGGTTCGAGCAGATCAGCAAGCGCCGGCCGCCGAACGTGGTAATCGTAGGGCTTGCCAACAAGATGGCCAGGATGATCTGGGCGCTCCTGGCACATTAGCGGCAGTACCAGAAGGGTTACGTCAGCGTGAAGCCAGCATGAACGGTTAGCATGACGTCGGAGATCAACTTTTATACAGGATGATACGTCGAAAGGTTGCGCAGGCGATCGTATGTGATGACAAACCAGGTAGGACCGGGACTCGCTAAACCTGAATGATGCTAAGAGCTTCGAGCTCGGTAGGAGAATGAGGTGCGAGTCAGCGAATTTCATAGGGGCCCGCAGCGGCGGTATCGACTGCAACAAGGCCGGATATAGAGCTGCAGCCCATCCTGTCAGTCAGAACACTCGAGATCTTGCTCAAACGGGACGCGTTCATATGTGCGACATGAGGTCGCGTAAGTAATTGTTTCAGCCGATCTCGGCGAAGAAACCCGCCGTTCCGTCGGCGGTAGCCTACCGATGCATGCGCGGCTGGTAACGGCCGGGTGTGAAGCCATTGGAACAACGTAACCCGCCCCTCGGGGCAGCGACAAGTCGTGAGATGAGTCGCGATCTGCAAGCACCAGCGCGGATGGATGCCAGGCTCGGCGGTACGACCAACAAATGTGAACTGCCATTTAAACATCGTCAGCGTCAACAAGCCAAAGGTGCTGAAAGGCTTGAACCAAAAGGTACGTGGTCGGATGCTCCCGTATATGGTGGGGGCACACGGACAACATGGCCACCGGTGGATAGGCAGGGTCTACCCCGCTCGTGTTACTTACGCGGAACATGGTAAGCCCGTACCTGCGCCCGTTCTGGGCAGGCGAACCGCAAGGAACGCTGTGGCAGGTGCGGGTAGAGGATTGTCGAGAAAGCGAAAGCCGCCCCGTAATCGGATGGATAAGGGTTGAGCCCGGTTAGGCGACATCACCCTACGCGAAAGCGAGCAGACTTCGACAAGGTCTTTCATGAAGAGAGCTTTGAGAAACCTTTACAGGAAGGAGAGCAGATGACGGCGAATGCAGCATGCGCTGGTGCACCTTCCGGCGACGCGGGGCACTGGCACGATATTTACTGGGCGAAGTGCTACCGGGAAGTCAGAAGGCTTCAAACGCGAATCTTCAAGGCGACAAAGGAAGGCCGCTGGGGCAAGGTTAAGGCTTTGCAATGGCTGCTGACCCACTCGTTTAACGGCAAGGCACTCGCCGTCCGACGGGTGACTGAGAATCACGGCAAGAAGACGCCCGGTGTGGACAAGGTAACGTGGTCCACACCCGATGCCAAGTACCGTGCCATCAAGCATCTATCCCGGCACGGATATGCACCAAGACCATTGCGGAGAATTTATATACCAAAAAGTAATGGCAAGATGAGAGCGCTCGGCATCCCGACGGTGATTTCATATTGCACCTCTGCCAGTTGAGTGTTGGAATGTTACCGCTGAAGATGCCCTGAAGTTCGTACCCAACGCCGCAGTTGCTGTTCTTTGGCGCGATTGAGCGTGATCCACCAAGGACCGCGTCCATCGAGCTTGCGGGCCTGGACAACCTGGCGCTCGATCCAGTAATACACCATGTGTGTACTGATGCCCAGCCGGTCAGCGAGTTGCTGTACCGTAAGCTCGTCGGTCCGTTTGAAGCTGGTTGCGGCAATCTCGTATCGGTAGCGAATCCATTTGACCATGGAGAGCGTGAACGATTTGCCAGTCGCACTGCGCAAGCCTTCCTGATTGAGGTGCGCAACGATTTGTGGGTCGGACAGACGCTGCGACAGTTCGCGCACCCGCTCGACGGTCTCCGCCGGATAGCGTATTGCTTCGGGGCGCGGCCTGGGTAGATCCACGGTGATATCAGTGCATGCGCTGCCCTGCCAGCGGATATGCAGCACGGCTTGTTTCGCGGCAGATAGTTTCTCGACCGTGATGTCCCGGATGAGCAGCCGCAACATGCGCTTGCGGTCCTTCGCTGAAGTCGTCGGCGCACGCCACAGGCGCGGCAGATTGCGCGCCAACGCGAGGACCTGGGCCTTCTGTTCGGATGTGTCGACGTGTGCCTTCTGGCTCTGGAATTCGGCGGCTTGGGTATTGATCTCATCGAGCCGAAGCATCGCGTCATTCCAGCGCCGCTCGAGGGTACCCGCGACCAGACGGTTGGCTGGATCGCATTCCTGGTAGCGGCGTTCGGCGAGTGCGACCTCATACTCGGCTCGTTCGATACGCATGTGCCACTGACGCATGACGGCGTGATCGCGCTGCTCGAGTTCGTTCAGGGCAGTGAGCGCGAGCTCGAGTTCGGCAGGTTGTAGCGCGGTGAGTACTGCCTCGCCAATCGCGTTGTCGAGCAAATTGCTGCGCATGCTCATGCAATCGGTGGTCGCCAAACCCTCGCGGCGACGCCTGCTGCATAGGTACTGCGGATAAAGGCCACCGTGACTCTGGTACCGCACGGTCAGCGCCCGGCCACAGCGGCCGCATATCAGCATCCCTTGAAGCAGTGCCAGACCTTCGCGCGCTGCACCGCTGAGCACGGTACCTTCGCCGTTGGTCCTGTTGCGCGCCAGGCGTACCTGGTTGCGTTCGAATTCCTCCGGGGTGATATACGCTTCGTGATGGTCGGGAAGATGGACCCGCCAGTCAGCTTTGGGTACCGGCTGTACGCGCTTCTGGATCTCTCCTTGTGCAGTTATGCGTTGACGATACTGATACCGTCCAAAGACATAATCGCCCGCATAGGAAGGATTCCTGATCAGCCCGAGTACGCGTTCGTGGCTCAGGCGCCCCCAGATGAGTCGGCCTGCCCAGGCACCGCCATAGGCACGCTTCGGAAAGCGCAGGCCCTCTTCGGCAAATCGCTTGACGACGGCATATGCGCTGCCGGTTTCCTGAAACAGACGAAACACCAGCTGCACGGCGCCGCGTACCTCATCATCGGGATCCAGGACGATGCGACCGTCGTCGTCATAGCACAAGCCGACAGGCAGTGGAAAGCGCAACTCACCTTTCTTCGCCTTGTTGAGTTTGCCGCCCTGGAGGCGCCCGCGCAAGAAATGTAGCTCCGCCTGTGCCATCGTACCTTTGAGACCCAGTATCAGGCCATCGTTGAAGTCGCCTGCGTCGTAGCAACCATCGGCATCGATTACGAGGGTATGTGTGAGCGCACACAACTCGAGCAGGCGATGCCAGTCCAGATTCGAGCGTGCCAGGCGGGAAACTTCCAGTGCGAATACAGCACCCACGTTCCCCATCGAGACGTCCGCCACGAGGGTCTTGAAGTCCTCGCGGCCCGTCATCTGTGCTCCCGATTGACCGAGGTCGCGGTCCAGGATCCGGATCGCCGTCTGCGGCCAACCCAGTGCCAGCGCTTTGTCGCGCAACGCATACTGACGCTCGGTGCTCTCCTGATGGTGCCGTACCTGGGCCAGCGTACTCTGGCGGATATAGATGTACGCCGGTTTGCTCTGATGTTGCGGGGTGATCTTGGTGTTCATCGAAGGCCTCCTCGGTAAGCTCCAGCGCGGGCCCGGCGGTGAGCCAGGCCTCGAGCATGTTGGCGATGAGTACGCCGGCCGATTGCGGATCGATGATGTGGGTGAGTGACAGCGGAGACTGGCTCACCGGCGCCCCTCAGAGCGCCTCGCGGCGGCGCAATAGTTCGCGGTTGATCTCGCAGATCTCCTCGATGATCTCGCGGACGCGGTGATAGTTCGCCAGGCGTTCGGTGACGTCGGCGTGGTCTGCTTGCGGCACGTAGTCCATTTGCGGCCGGCGGCCGGGAAAGCTCACGGACAGGTAGTACTTGGGACCGTGACCGGGACCCTCGGCGCACTTGCAGCCGGGTTTGCCGCAGCGCTTGTAGCGCTCGATGAGCGAGCCGCGCAGAAGCGTCTCCAACGCCGGCATTTGCTTGAGCAATTGCGCGCGGCGTCTGCGCAAATAGGATGACGAAATATCTTCCATTGGCGGACCACATGTAAGACTGGTCTGATAATAGGACAAGGAATCGCATTGATCAAGCTCCTTTGGTCGATGACTTCTTGGGCGGCGAAGCGGCAAGCTGGTCGATCAACGCGATCAGCTCCAGCAACATGTGCAGATCGAAATAACACACGGGGCCGATGGTGTCGTCGTGGACGGACGGTGTGCCCCAGTCGGTCCATTCGCGCGCAATGCTGAAGCTGCCACGCTCTGCATCACGCAGAAGCAGCGTGTCGGTACCCGAGACGCGGCGGGTCTTCAGGACGGGAAAGCGTTGGCCCTTGAGCGGATGAAAAGGATGGCGGATCTCAGCCCAACCCAAATGCTCGCTGAGCTCCTGTGCAGTTCGCATTGACCGTCCCTTGCATGGTCGATAGAGCAATGCAGGCGTTATATCTGCTTGCACTTGAACCTGTTTCGGAAACGTGCGCAGACTCGCACTCATATGGATTTCGCCGGGACCGCTCAACAGCGGACGCCATCGAGCAATGTTTCGCCGCACTCTCAAGGAAGACATCGCCGCAGTGGATTTTAGAAGGCGATATCCGGGCATGTTTCGACGAAATCTCCCACTCCTGGTTGGTCACCAATGTTCCGACGGATACGGTGATCTTGCGGAAGTGGTTGACGGCGGGATACATCGAAGATCGGCAACTCTTCCCCACAGAAGCAGGAACCCACAGGGCGGCATCATCTCACCAGCGATTTCAAATTGGGCGCTCGACGGCCTGCAACGCCGGTTAGCGGAGAAGTTCGTCTGCCGCCGGGTTGAGGGCAAATGGATTCGCCTAAAAGTTGGTTTGATACGCTATGCCGACGACTTCGTGATCACCGGTCACTCGAAGGAGTTGCTGGAAAACGAGGTCAAACCATTGGTCGAGGCCTTTCTGATCGAGCGCGGACTGACGCTCTCCCCGAAAAAAACCAAGATCACGCATATCTCGCAGGGGTTCGACTTCCTCGGGCAGAACATTCGAAAATACCCAAACGGCAAGTTACTCATCAAGCCATCAAAAAAGAATGTTCAAACGTTTCTGACGAAAGTGCGCACCGTCATCAAGGGCAACGCATCGGCCAAACAGGTCAGTCTGATCGGCCTGCTCAACCCGATTATTGATGGCTGGGCGAACTACCACAGACACGTTGTCTCGAAAGAAGTCTACAGCGCGGTTGATACTGGCATATGGCAGGCGTTGTGGCGATGGTGTTGCCGTCGGCATCCGTGCAAGGGCGCACGATGGATCAGCGCGCGATACTTCCACCGCGAGGGGGCGCGGCACTGGGTATTTGCGGCGGATACTGGTGAACTAACGGCAGATGGGAACCCAAGACGATTGAGGCTGCGCAAAGCGTCTGACGTCCCAATCCGGCGACATACACAAGTCCGTGGCGGAGCCAACCCCTTCGACCCGGCATGGGAACGCTACTTCGAAGACCGCTATGGTTTGAAAATGGTGAACACCCTGTCAGGTCGAGGGCGCTTGATCCGTCTCTGGCTGGATCAGGATCGGGCTTGCCTCGTATGTCAGCAACGTATCACAGCAACGACGGGATGGCACGTTCATCACATCGTTCGCCGCGTGGACGGAGGATCGAGTGCGCGGGCCAATCTCGTCATGGTCCATCCGGTCTGCCACCAACAGATCCATAGTCGTGGTCTAACAGTAACGAAACCGGCTCCCAATCGGGGGCTTTGAAAGGCTTGAGCCGTGTGCATTAAAAGGTGCATGCACGGTTCTGAGGGGGCCGCTGTGCAGCAATGCATGGCGGCTACCCGACAGGTCATCATGAACTATGCGGCATTGACCTGCATTCGAATAACAGCGTGGTGAGCGTGATTGACGAAACGGACCGCGTGGTCGCCGAAAAGCGATTGCCGAACGACCTGGCAAAGATTCTGGCGTTCCTAGCCCCGTGGCGAGCCGAGCTGGCAGGCGTCGTGGTCGAATCCACGTATTATGGACGCCCCGGAATTATGCACGGTTTGTCGTTAAAGACAACGGAGTGCGCGGCCGCGTGCCGATGTGAATCGAAGTACGGACCGTGCCGCGCGCGCATTTGAATTGCAGAGCAGCGCAGGGTTCACTGATCGCATCAGTGCACTTGGCCGCGCATAATCACAAGCCCTCGAGAAACTGCAGCACGCGATCGGTGGGCCGGTAGCGGCGATGCCTGCAGTGGGACAACTGAAGCGTACTGAGGGCTCTTTCCTTCATTGCCAGGTCTGCCTCTATATACATGTGCGTGGTCGCTGGGTTCTCGTGACCCAGCCACAACGCGATGACCGTGAGGTCGACGCCAGCCTGAAGCAGGTGCATGGCAGTCGCGTGTCTCTAATCTCCCCAACGATATAAGAGACACTATCTACCCTTCCTGATTATGTCGGGTGACATGATTGAGCGTCCGTGATTGTTCGAAGATGCAGCTCGGATAGCAGAAGTGCTCAGCCCGTCGCCCGACATAATTCTGTGGACCCTACAGGCTATTCAGGAAGCTTAGGAGCTGGTCTGCCGGCCGGTAGCGTCCTGGCTTGCCGCGTGGAGGGGATGCCTTCTCAAGGGCCTGCTCCTTCATCGCAAGCGTCGCTTCGAGATAGATCTGCGTGGTTTCCACCGATTCATGTCCGAGCCACAACGCAATCACAGATCGATCAACTCCTGCTTGCAGAAGATCCATGGCCATCGTGTGTCTCAAACGGTGGACAGTGACCTGTTTCTGCTTCAATGAGGGGCAAACTTTACTTGCCGTCTCGCGATGTTTGTTTAGCAGGTATTGCACGCCATGAACGCTGAGTCGTTCGCCTCGCTCGCTGGGAAACAGTACCTTGCCATCACCGCGTTGCGGTTCTCGCAGCCACGCTTTCAATACGGCGAGTGTGGATCTGGCGATGGGTGTACAGCGCTCTTTCCGACCTTTCCCGATTACTCGCACGTGAGCACCGGCGCCAAGGATCAGGTCCTCACGATTGAGCCCGGTCATCTCGGACAGGCGCAGACCGGTCTGTACTGCGACTAATAGAAAGGCGTGATCACGCCGACCAGACCAGGTATGTTGATCAGGGGCGGCAAGCAAGGCATCGACTTCAGGACGCGTGAGGAAGTGGACCAGCGTACGGGTGAAGCGTTTGCTGGGAATGGCAAGCACTCGCTGGATCTGGGCGGAATGTGTGGGTGCCTCAAGAGCGGCGTAGAGAAAGAAGGAATGGATTGCCGCGAGGCGCAGATTGCGGGTGCGTACACTAACGCCCTGGTGCTTCTCAAGCTGCTCAAGGAACGCGACGATCAGGGGCGCATCGATTTCCTCAAGGTTCAACCGAGATGGTGGCTTATGCAGGCGCTGCTGCACGAACTTCAGAAATTGACGAAAGGTATCGCGATAGGAACTGATGGTGTGAGGACTCGCCTGGCGCTGCTGCATCAGGCGCTGCGTGAAGAAACGTTCCAGGAGTGGAGCAAAGGTGGCGAAAGTAGTCATGGCCGATTCCCCCAGCGCTGTTCGAGTCGGCGCATCGCCTCACACATCAGTTCGGGCGAGCCGTTTAAATACCACTGCGTATCCTCGATGTGGACATGGCCGAGGTATGCCGCCAGGATTGGCAGACGGCGCTCGGGATCCTGTCCGGACTGGTACCAGTGTACAAGTGTGTTCGTCGCAAATACGTGCCTCTAATTCCGCATGCGGAATTTGAGGCATTATTCCGAGTCCCGGATTATTCCGCATACCGATCTTCGGGGCCTGCAATCCCCGGAGAATACCCGGCTTTGGGGCCGCGCCAATACGGAATAATCAGAGGGTCTTCAAGAAGGCCAGCAGGCGATCATTGGGACGGAAACGCGGTGTTTGCACGTCGGTGGTCGCGGTCTTCGCCAGCGTCGTTACGGGGCGGTGAATCAATACGGATTTTGTGTAAGTGATCTGCGCTACGGTGGGCGCTTGAGTTTTCGACGTCATTGGAGTGTCGTCTTCCTGGGGATTTCCCCCCAATTCAGGGAGACTCACAATGAAGATCACTCGCAACGGTGCCGTCACGGCACTC
>NZ_MTHB01000261.1 GCF_002220365.1 Caballeronia sordidicola
GCGCCATTTGCCTTCCCGCGTCGCCTTCGCAATTCGAATCTGCATCCCTCTCACGTTCCGTTCAACCCGGCGCCAATCTACGGCGTACCAATCGTCCGGCGCGTGGGAAAGCGCAGCTCCGGCCTTTCGACCAGATACTTTCATGCTGCTCTCCTACTTGGAAAAGTCCCCAAGCAGAAGGCGCGTCTCCCCCAGCGGGGAAGACACACCCCGCTGGGGAACAACAAACACCTCAGTACAGGCGCATGCACCCGTACCTAACCAAGACACAGAGGGTAGTCAGCCGTCTTGCGACGGTAGACCAGACGGAAGTCTGCCCGCTTTCGCGTGGAGTAATGTCTCAACTCCTATCCGGACCATTACAGCCCGACGTTCGCTTTTTCCGTCCTCCCATACCCGCACAATCAACAGCGTTCCTCGCGGTTCGCCTGCCAGCCAACTGCACTGGCAACCATACGGGCTTACCACGTTCCCGGCATGTCACACGACTGACTTAGGTTCCACCTCTTCCCCGGCAGTACAACAACGACGTAACCCGAACTTCCAACGAGTTAACCGACTGCACACCATTTTGGTTGATGCCGCGCAGCAGCTTAGGCACCGCTATAATCACGGGGTTTATCAGTAGTTCACTTACATTAACCATATCAGTCAGCCTAGCTCCTTGACCCCCTCGCTGCTAGGAGTCTCCATCTGTGCGCCTCACGACGCCCATCTGCCCGAACTTCCGGGGGCTACATTGTCAGAAGAGCTTCACACCCCACCGTTGCCAGTGACGCATGTCTTCCTAGGCTACTGCTAGTCGTATAGCAGGTTCACTACCGGTCCCTAACCAGCAAGACCGAGCCGAACCATGACACACCGAGCTTTTCGCTCGTATCGTTGCGAATCCGTTGCAACAATGTCGCACAGGACCTACAAACTCCATTCCGCTTGGTAGCGGAGGTGAAGCCGCTAACCAGGCGGGGCCTGACGGTAATCAGGTCAAAGCAGGACGATCACCAGGCATGCAATCTGGTAGTCGTCGTTAGACGATACCCAGAAATGCCCTACCGGGTACCGTTTCACAAGCATGTATCAGCATTCGGACAGTTGCATACAGGACTCGCGCCCCTTCTGATGTCGTACTACCCGATACGGTCGCGGCAGGTGGGATTAGGTTTTTCGCCCAAACCGTTGCCGCTAGTCGATGTCCCTTACGTTGGGACGCCCCGGACACGAGCGTGCGTGTCGCACAAAAGTCGTTATAGTAGCAGGTTTAGCCCCCTTACTTTCCGCCCGGTTCATGGAAGAAATTCGTATTCGTGGGGCTCGCACCCACAATCTTAAGAACATCAATCTCGACTTGCCGCGTCACAAGCTGATCGTGATTACGGGCTTGTCGGGTTCGGGGAAATCGTCGCTCGCGTTCGACACACTTTACGCCGAAGGCCAGCGCCGCTACGTCGAAAGTTTGTCCGCCTACGCGCGTCAATTCCTGCAGTTGATGGAGAAACCGGACGTCGACCTGATCGAAGGATTGTCGCCGGCTATCTCGATCGAGCAGAAGGCGACTTCGCATAACCCGCGCTCCACCGTCGGCACCGTCACCGAGATTCACGACTACCTGCGGCTGTTATTTGCCCGCGTCGGTACGCCGCACTGCCCGGATCATCACATTCCGCTCGAAGCGCAAAGCGTGTCGCAAATGGTCGACGCCGCGCTCGCCATGCCCGAGGAAACGAAGCTGATGATCCTCGCGCCCGTGGTGGCGGATCGCAAGGGCGAGCACCTCGAATTGTTCGAGGCCATGCAGGCGCAGGGTTTCATCCGGTTTCGCGTGCGTTCGGGCGGAGGCACGGCGAACGAAGGCGTGGCGAAGATCTATGAGATCGAGTCGCTGCCCAAGTTGAAGAAGAACGACAAGCACACGATCGATGTTGTTATCGACCGCTTGAAAGTGCGGCCGGACATGAAGCAACGGCTCGCGGAATCCTTCGAAACAGCGCTGCGTCTCGCCGATGGCCGCGCGATCGCGCTCGAAATGGATTCAGAGAAAGAGCATCTGTACAGTTCGAAGTTCGCCTGCCCGATCTGCTCGTATTCGCTGCAGGAACTCGAGCCGCGCCTGTTCTCGTTCAACAATCCGATGGGCGCTTGCCCTGAATGCGACGGCCTCGGCCAGATCACGTTCTTCGACCCTAAGCGGGTGGTCGCGCATCCATCGCTGTCGCTCGCGGCGGGCGCGGTCAAGGGATGGGACCGGCGCAACCAGTTTTACTTCCAGATGCTGCAAAGCCTGGCGTCGTTTTTCGAATTCGACATAGACGCGGCCTTCGAGGATCTACCCGAAAACGTCCGCAAGATCCTGCTGTTCGGATCGGGCAAAGAGGTCATTCCGTTCTCGTACATCAACGAGCGCGGCAGGACGACGGTCCGCGAGCATGCGTTCGAGGGGATCATTCCAAGTCTGGAGCGCCGCTACAAGGAAACTGATTCGGCGGCGGTCCGTGAGGAACTGGCGAAGTATCAGAACAACCAGGCCTGCCCGGCATGCGAAGGCACGCGGCTGCGGACCGAGGCGCGCAACGTCAAGCTCGGCACGGGCGAGAACGCGCGAGCCATTTATGAAGTGAGCGGCTGGCCGCTGCGCGAGACGCTCGGTTATTTTCATACGCTGCACCTGGACGGCGCGAAGGGCGAGATCGCCGATCGGGTCATCAAGGAAATCGTCGCGCGGCTCACGTTCCTGAACAACGTCGGGCTGGATTATTTGTCGCTGGAACGCAGCGCCGAAACGCTCTCCGGCGGCGAGGCGCAGCGAATCCGGCTGGCATCGCAGATTGGTTCCGGCTTGACGGGCGTGATGTACGTGCTCGACGAACCCTCCATCGGCTTGCATCAGCGTGACAACGACCGGCTCATCGCCACGCTCAAGCACTTACGCGACATCGGTAATTCGGTGATCGTGGTCGAACACGACGAAGACATGATCCGTATGGCCGACTACGTAGTCGACATGGGGCCGGGAGCGGGCGTGCACGGCGGCGAGATTGTCTCGCAAGGGTCGGCGAAGCACGTCGAGAACGACCCGAATTCGATGACCGGACAGTATTTGTCGGGCAAACGGAGCATAAGCTATTCGACCGACCGCACGCCGCCGGACGAACGGCGGCTGCGAATCATCGAGGCCTACGGCAACAATCTGAAGCATGTGTCGCTCGATCTGCCGGTCGGACTGCTGACCTGCGTGACGGGCGTGTCCGGCTCGGGCAAGTCCACGCTCATCAATGACACGCTGTACCACGCCGTTTCCCAGCATCTATACGGTTCGTCCGCCGAACCCGCGCCTTACGAGTCAATTGAAGGGCTGGAACACTTCGACAAGGTGATCAACGTCGATCAATCGCCGATCGGGCGTACACCGCGCTCGAATCCCGCGACCTACACCGGCCTCTTTACGCCGATCCGCGAATTGTTCGCGGGCGTGCCGGCGTCGAAGGAACGGGGCTACGATCCCGGCCGTTTCTCGTTCAACGTGAAGGGCGGACGCTGCGAAGCGTGCCAGGGCGACGGCGTGCTCAAGGTCGAAATGCACTTCTTGCCCGACGTCTACGTGCCGTGCGACGTCTGTCACGGTAAGCGCTACAACCGCGAAACGCTCGATGTCCAGTACAAGGGCAAGAATATCCACGAGGTGCTCGACCTCACCGTGGAAGCCGCGTACGAGTTCTTCAAGCCCGTGCCAATCGTCGCGCGCAAGCTGAAAACCTTGCTCGACGTGGGTCTCGGGTATATCCGGCTCGGTCAGTCGGCGACCACGCTGTCGGGCGGCGAAGCGCAACGCGTCAAGCTTTCGTTGGAACTGAGCAAGCGCGACACGGGTCGGACTCTATACATTCTCGATGAACCGACCACCGGCCTGCACTTCCACGACATCGCCCTGTTGCTCGAAGTGATTCACCGGCTGCGAGATCAAGGTAATACTGTCGTAATCATCGAGCATAATCTGGATGTAATAAAAACCGCGGACTGGGTGATCGACCTCGGTCCGGAAGGCGGCGCCGGTGGCGGCCAGATCATCGCGCAGGGGACGCCGGAGCACGTCGCACAGACGAAGGCCAGTTTTACCGGCCGGTATCTTGCGCCTTTGCTGCAAAGGCCGAGATCGGCTGCATGACAGATTTGCCCGCACCGCAACAAGGAGCCGCGCGCCGTTCGGGCCGCGGCAGTCAATAACCCGTTAGCGGCAGGAGACTGAAGGATTCATGGCAAAGCGCAACGAAGCGGCCGAAAACAGGCCCGCTGTCCGGCCCGTCCGGCTGACGAGCGACATGAGCATGCCGAAGTTGTCGGCGGTCGAAATTGGCAGCTATATCGCCGCGTTCGTCGGTTTGTTCCTCGTGCTGCATTTGCAGTTGCTCGGCGCGCTGCTGGCGGGGATGCTGGTGTTTCAGCTCGTGCACGCCATCGCGCCCGTGATCGAAAAGACCATGACGAGCGGACGCGCGCGCTGGGTCTCGGTCGTGATCGTGGCGGCGGTGATCGTGGGAGGGCTGGCGGGCGGGACGATCTTGCTCATCGATCATTTCCAGCGCGACGTTCCAAGCGTCCAGAAGCTTCTCGATCAGTTGATGAAGCTCACCTCGCATGCCCGCCTGCAGGTGCCCGACTGGATCGCGAACTACCTTCCTGTTGATGCCGAACAGATGAAGGACAAGGCGACGGAGCTGATGCAAACGCACGCCGCCATGTTGCAGCAGGGCGGAAAAGACGCGGCGCGCGGTTTTGGGCATGTGCTGATCGGCATGATCGTGGGCGCGATTATCGCGGTGGGAGTGCCGCGGACGACGCATCGCTTGCCGCTTTCTACTGCGCTCGTGACGCGCGTGACGCGCTTTTCAGAGGCGTTTCGGCGGATCGTTTTCGCGCAGGTCAAGATTTCCGCGATCAACGCGACGTTCACGGCGTTGTATTTGCTGGTTGCGCTGCCGGTGTTTCACGAGCGGCTGCCGCTGTCGAAGACACTGGTGATGGTGACGTTCATCGTCGGATTGTTGCCGGTGATCGGCAACCTGGTCTCAAACGCGATTATTGTGGGGATTTCATTGTCGGTGTCCTTCGGGACGGCCGTGGCATCGCTAGCCTTCCTGATCATCATTCACAAACTCGAATACTTTTTGAATGCGCGGATCATTGGCGGCCAGATCGAGGCGCGCGCCTGGGAATTGCTGCTGGCCATGCTCGCGATGGAAGCCGCTTTTGGACTGCCCGGGGTAATCGCCGCGCCGATTTTTTATGCTTATCTCAAGCGCGAGCTGGTTTATTTGAGGCTGGTTTGAGCGAGGGGTATGGCTCAATCCATCTGACGGTGGACTAAGTAGTTTCGGGCTGGAAGGTCAGCGGCAAATTCCTCTGAATCCCAAGCCCAACCTCACCTACTTGAATACCACCGTCTTACTGCCATTCAGCACGATCCGGTGCTCCACGTGCCACCGCACCGCCCGCGCGAGCGTCACGCATTCCACGTCGCGCCCGATCGCCGTCAACTGATCCGGTGCCATGCTGTGGTCCACGCGCTCCACTTCCTGCTCGATGATCGGCCCTTCATCAAGGTCCGTCGTCACATAATGCGCAGTAGCACCAATCAACTTGACGCCCCGATCGAACGCCTGGTAATACGGCTTGGCGCCCTTGAAGCTTGGCAGGAACGAATGGTGAATGTTGATCGCCCGGCCATTGAGCGCCGCGCACATTTCCGGCGACAGAATCTGCATATAACGCGCGAGCACGACGAGATCGATCTTGTGCTGATCGACAATCTCCAGCACCCGCGCCTCCTGCGAAGCCTTCCCCTCGGGCGTGGATGCGATCAACGGCAGATGATGAAACGGCACGTCATAACTCGCGGCGAGTTGATAAAAATCCCGATGATTCGAAACGATCGCCGGAATCTCGATGCCTAGTTGGCCGGTGCGATATCGGAACAGCAAATCGTTCAGGCAATGCCCGATCTTCGACACCATGATCATCACGCGCGGTTTAACCGACGCATCGTGCAGTTCCCACTTCATGCCGAATTCATCGGCGAGCGTGCTGAACGAGGTCCGCAACGCAACGAGACCAGGATCTCCGCCAACTTGCTGGAAGTGCACACGCATGAAAAACTCGCCGGTGTGACTGTCGCCGAATTGCGCGGAATCGAGAATATTGCTGCCGAGATCGAACAGGAATCCGGACACGGCATGCACAATGCCTGGACGATCCGGACACGACAACTTCAAGATAAAACTATGTTCGGTCGACATGAACCGATACTCCTTTGAGATGTTTCAAAAGCACGTTCAACGCGTGTTTACGGGATGCTCATGGGGTGTTCAAACCGCCGGCGGTAAGTAAATCGCCGGCATGCCCTCGCACGCTTCTTCGTCTATCCACTTTCGGCGCAGCAGGCAATCCAGGGTGGCCAGACTGGCATCGACCGTCATTGCGCCTTCCTCAATCCATCGTGCGACTTCATCAATACGCGCGAGCCGATGTTCGCCCACTTCGCCATCCTGATTGCGCGGCGCGAAATCGACGGGCAAGCTCAGGTCGAAAACGAAGATCAGCTCTGCCTGCGTGCCTTCGGGCAGCGATTGCAGCACGTGGAATTCGCGCCCGCGTACGGCCTTGGCAGCAAGCTCCCGCTGCATGCCCGCTTCTTCCCAGCACTCCTTCACGAGCGTTTCCTCGATCCCCATCCCCCAGCCAACACCGCCTGCCACCACGTTATCGAGCATGCCCGGATCGGTCGCTTTTGTTTCGCTGCGCCGGGCGATCCAGAGCTGCGGCGCGCGGCCTGGCTCTTCGACAATACCGTTCAGATGGACGGCGTACGTCATTGTGCCGAAGAACCGCGACGCGGCGCGCTCGATGAACGCAAGCGGTTCGGCGTCGAAGGCATTGCGAATGGCGTAGGTTTCGTTGCGCCAGCCGGCGATGCGGCCGTCGGCGGCCAGCATGCCAATGACTGCGCCGAGCGCGGCGCTGCGCGCGTTGAGATTGGAGAAGGTGTCGGCGAGACGGATCGACGTTTGATCGATATGAAACACGTCCGGCCATGCGCGCAGCGCGGGCGCGTCGGTTCGGCGAATCCAGCCCACCCGTTCACGGTCGATGTAAAACGGCAGGTGCGCCGAAGCATCGAAACGACGCGCGGCGACGATAGCAGGCAAGCTCATGATGGGCTCCGGCGGCGGAAAGCCGGAAATTGTACAGGGGGTTTCGTCAGCTGCAGGTCGTGGTTTGAGGGTCGGGAATCGAGATCAAGGCCGCGAACACGCCGAAGCAATCCCGCGCCAGAACGAGAACTGAACGCCGCTTAATCCTTAAACGCCACGCGAATCCCCAGCCCGATGAACGTCGCCCCAGCCAACCGGTCGAGCCACACCCCTACCTTCGGACGCCGCTTCAAATAAGCCCCAATCATTCCGGCGGCAACGCCAAAAACCGAGAACACCGCCACCGTCTGCAACATGAACACGCCGCCAAGCTCGAACATCTGCAACATGACGCTTTGCCCGCCATGCGGATTAACGAACTGCGGCAGGAACACGATAAAAAACAGCGTCACTTTCGGATTCAGCAAATTGCCGATCACACTCTGCCGAAACACCACAGCCAATGGCTGACCAGGCCGCTCGTGCGCACTTGACAAACCCTTGCTACGAATCGCCTTGATGCCAATCCAGATCAGATAAGCAGCGCCCGCCAGCTTGACCGCTTCAAACGCCATCGGGGAGGACTTGAGCAAGGCTGCCACCCCGAGCGCGGCAAGCGTGGTGTGGAACGAAATGCCGGCGGCAAATCCAAGCGCCGCAACCAGCCCAGCCGCGCGCCCCTGCGAAATGCCACGCGCGAGCACCTGGAGATTGTCCGGACCGGGCGCCACGGTAATAGCCATGGAAGCCGCGAGAAACAAAAGGAAATTAGGCATGGGTGAAAGAATCCGGAGAAGTTAATGGCCGCTAAATTCGCAGACTGTATAAAGCGGCAGACCCGACTCGCGCAGAAGTGTCGACCCGCCGAGCTCCGGCAAGTCGATAATCGCAGTCCCCTCGACCACCACCGCACCAAGCCGTTCGAGCAGCATCTTGCCGGCCATCATCGTGCCGCCGGTCGCAATCAGGTCGTCAACCAGCACCACCCGCTCGCCCGGCTTGCACGCATCTTCGTGGATTTCGACGGTCGCGCTGCCATATTCAAGTTCATACGATTGCGACAACGTCCTGAACGGCAACTTGCCCTTCTTGCGGATCGGCACGAATCCCAGGCTCAATTCGTAAGCGAGAATCGGCCCGATGATAAAACCACGCGCATCAAGCCCGGCGATCGTGTCGATTCGTGCATCTATATAGCGCTGCACCAGCAGGTCGATCAGCGTACGCAACGCGCGCCTATCCTGCAAAACCGGCGTGATATCGCGAAACTGCACACCGGGCTGCGGCCAGTCGGGCACAGTGCGAATCCGCTCGCGGATAAAACCGGCAGGATTGGATAAATTCGGTACTGAGGGCGCTGCGAACTCAGGCATGTTTGGTGTCTCCTGGAAAACGTCAGGCTACCGCGCCCGCACGGCGATTGCGCGACAGCCGTTCTTCCGCCTGCTGCAGCGCCTCGGGCAATCCGCGCAGCACCACAATGTCGCTCGCCCGCAGCTTGGTGTCCGGATCGGGCGCCACGCCTCGAATTCCGTGCCGGCGAATGGCTGTCACTTCCACCCCGTCGCCCACCAGCCCGAGCTCGTCGAGCGTACGGCCGACCGCGTCGGCGTTTTCGTCGACGGGAACCGATTGTAGCCGGACCTGCTCGCGACGCTCATCGTCGTCCTCATCCGCTCCGTGAAAATAACCGCGCAGCATGCTGTAACGCTCGTCGCGCATCTCTTCCACGCGCCGGACCACGCGCCGCATCGGCACGCCCATCAGTACCAGCGTATGCGACGCCAGCATCAAACTTCCTTCCACGATTTCCGGAATCACTTCCGTCGCGCCCGATGCAATCAGCTTTTCCAGATCGGCGTCATCGACCGTACGCACGATGGTGGGCAACGTGGGCTCGAGCTCGTGGATGCTGTGCAGCACGCGCAATGCGGACGGCGTGTTCGCGAAGGTGATCGCGACCGTGGCCGCTCGATGTATGCCGGCTGCGACCAGCGCCTCGCGCCGCCCGGCATCGCCGTACACCACGCTTTCACCCGCCGCCGCCGCTGCCGCGACGCGATCGGGGTCCAGGTCGAGCGCGACGTACGACAACCCCTCGTGTTCCAGCATCCGCGCCAGATTTTGCCCCGCCCGGCCGTAGCCGCAGATGATCACGTGGCCACTCTGCTTGATGCTCTGCGTTGCAATGCGCGTCATTTGCAACGACTGCCGCAACCATTCAGTGGATGAAAGCCGCAGCACGATCCGGTCGGCGTTCTGGATGATGAACGGCGCGGCCAGCATGGAAAGCAGCATCGACGAAAGGATGGCTTGCAGCAGTACCGGCTCGACCAGATGTTTATCGAGGATCAGGTTCAGCAGCACAAAACCGAATTCGCCGGCCTGCGCGAGGTTGAGGCCGGTACGCATCGCCACGCCCGGCGGCGAGCCGAACAGCCGCGCGAGACCGGTGATCATCACGGCTTTCAGCAGGATCGGCAGGAAGAAAAACGACGCCACGAGAAACGGGTGTTCCCAGATCACGCGCGGATTGAGCAGCATGCCGGTGGTCACGAAAAACAGCCCGAGCAGCACGTCGCGGAACGGCTTGATGTCCTCTTCCACCTGATGCCGGTAAGGCGTTTCCGCGATCAGCATGCCCGCGATAAACGCGCCGAGCGCGAGCGAAAGGCCGAATTTATCGGTAATGAACGCCGCGCCCAGCGTGACCAGCAGCAGGTTCAGCATGAACAGTTCTTGCGAGCGCCGGCGCGCGACAATATTGAACCAGCGCGTCATGAACTTCTGGCCGATGAACAGCAGCACCGTCAACGCGACCACGATCTTGATCGCTGCGAGCGCCAGCCAAAATGCCAGTTCCTTAGAATTGCCGTTGCCGAACGCGGCAATGATGATCAGCAGCGGCACCACTGCCAGATCCTGGAACAGCAGCACGCCGAAGATGTTGCGGCCATGCTCGGATTCCAGTTCAAGCCGTTCGGCCAGCATTTTGGAAACGATGGCGGTGGACGACATCGACAACGCGCCGCCCAGCGCGATGCTCGCCTCCCACGACATGCCCGTCCAGAAATTCGCGATCCACCCGAACAGCAACGCCAGCGCAATCGTCCCGGCCACCTGGCTCGCGCCGAGGCCGAACACAATCCGTCGCATCGACCTCAATTTCGATAACGAGAATTCAAGCCCGATGGAAAACATCAGGAACACAACACCGAATTCGGCCAGATGCTGCGCGCGTTCGCTATCCGGCGCGATGCCGGCGGCGTGCGGTCCGACAATGATCCCGACCGCCAGGTAGCCCAACATGGGCGGCAGGTTGAAAAAGCGGAATACGACGACCCCTGCCACTGAACACAGCAGCAACAGCAACGTCATTTCAAGCGGGGAAGTCATCCGTCTAGCGTCCTCGTTTGTCGGCGGATGGCGGCTCGGGGAGCACATCCGGATCTTGTGTTTTTTAACGCGCGAGCGCGTTGCGCGCAACAAAACACACGGCCTTGCGGGGGCGGATGAGCGGCTGAAGGCCGCCCCGGGTCCGGCGCGGCGCAAAGATGCCTTTGTTATACTTCGCGCATGATAGCGAAAATCAATGGCGACCGGGCTCTCGCGCTGGCTCGCACCGTGCTCGAAATTGAAGCCGACGCTGTGCGCGGCCTGTCCGCACAACTCGACGACAACTTCACCGGCGCCGTCGAATTCCTGCTCGGATGCAAGGGCCGCGTGGTGGTATCGGGTATCGGCAAATCCGGGCATATCGCCCGCAAGTTCGCGGCTACGCTCGCGAGCACGGGCACGCCCGGCTTCTTCGTTCATCCGGCCGAAGCGAGCCACGGCGACCTCGGCATGGTGACCGCCGACGACGTGTTCATCGCCTTGTCGAACTCGGGCGAAACCTCGGAACTCGTTGCCATTCTGCCCATCATCAAGCGCCTCGGGGCAAAATTGATCGCCATCACCGGGCGGCCGGAATCAAGCCTCGCGAAACTGGCCGACGTGCACCTGAATGCGCACGTCGACAAAGAAGCCTGCCCGATGAATCTCTCCCCGACCGCCAGTACAACGGCCGTGCTTGCATTGAGCGACGCGCTCGCGGTCGCCGTCCTCGACGCCCGCGGTTTCGGCCCCGAGGACTTCGCGCGCTCGCATCCGGGCGGCGCACTCGGCCGGCGCCTGCTCACTTATGTACGCGACGTGATGCGCGTCGGGCCGGAAGTGCCGGAAGTGCCACTGAACGCCACCGTCTCCGACGCCCTCTTCCAGATCACCGACAAGCGCATGGGCATGACGGCCGTGGTCAACGAAAAGCGTCATGTTGAAGGCATCTTCACCGACGGCGACCTGCGCCGGATTCTTCAGCGCGACGGCGATTTCCGCGCGCTGCCGCTGATCGATGTCATGACGCGTAATCCGCGCACGATCGGTCCGGACCATCTCGCGGTGGAAGCTGTGGAACTGATGGAGCGTTATCGCATCAATCAGATGCTGGTCGTCGACGAAAACGCGATCCTGATCGGCGCCCTGAACATGCACGACCTCTTTTCCAACAAGGTAATCTGATGTCGACTTTGTCTTTCACGCCTGATATCGCCGCAACGGAAAACGCGCACGACCGGGCGAGCCGCGTGAAACTGATGATTTTCGACATCGACGGCGTGTTCACCGACGGCAGCCTGTTCTTCACCGCCGACGGCGACGCCATGAAGTCCTTCAATTCGCTCGACGGCCACGGCGTGAAAATGCTGCAGTCGGCGGGCATTCAGACGGCGATCATCACCGGGCGCAACTCCGGCATTGTCGCGGCACGAGCACGGGAGCTGGGTATTACGCACCTGCACCAAGGCGTCGCCGATAAAACCATCGCGCTTGCCCAACTGCTGCAAACCACGGGTATCCCGGCAACCGAATGCGGCTATATGGGCGACGACTGGCCTGATCTCGCCGTGATGCGTATGTGCGCTTTCGCAGCGGCGCCCGCCAACGCACATGTCGAAGTGCTGAACCGCGTCCATTTGGCCACCGCCAAGCGCGGCGGCGAAGGTGCGGTGCGTGAAGTCTGCGACGCCATCCTGCGCGCGCAGAATCGCTACGACGGCCTGCTTGCCGCGGCTATCGGAGCCTGAATCCCATGCAACGACCGAAGAAACTGACCTCAGCGCTGCCGGTGCTCGCACTGGCCGCGCTGGCGGGCGTCACCTACTGGATGCTGCAAGCTACGCTTCCCAAGCCCCAGGAAACGGAGCGCCCGAAGGAACACACGCCCGACTACTTCGCGAACAACTTCTCCGTCTCGGAACTGGACACCACCGGCACGACGCAGTATCGGCTGACTGCGATTTCCATGGTGCATTACGAGGACGATGAAGTCAGCGACCTCACCAAACCCGCCATGCGCATGTTTCAGCCCCTGCGCCCGACCGTGACGGCAACATCCGAGCGCGGCACGGTGAACGGCGACGTCTCGGTTGTCGACTTATACGAGAACGCCCACATTTTGCGCGTGGCTGGTTACGGCGACCCGCAGATGACGGCGGATTCCGTGCACTTTCGCATCCTTGTGAACGACGATGTCATCGAAACGGAAAAGCCGGTTAAACTTCAGCGCGGTCCGTCCGTGATGACGGGCGACGGCATGAACTACAACAACGCGACCCGGGTAATGAAGCTGTTTGGGACGGTACGCGGCCAGATCGCCGCCTCTGATACCCTCGGCACCTCATCCAAATAACCCCGGCAGTTCCGACGAATTGCGCTTAATCCATTCAAGTGTGACTGCATGAACAAACCGTTTCTCCGACCCGAATCCGGCCGTCTGTGCGCAGCGCGCGCTGCATTGTTGCGCCGCGCCGCACGTGTCGTGCAATTCGGGATCGCGGCAACATGCGTGGCGTTGCCGCTGGCGGCCTCGCTATTGGCTTTTGCCCCGGCCGCCTACGCCGAACGCGCCGACAACGACAAGCCGCTGAATATCGAAGCGGACAACATGACCTATGACGACCTGAAGCAGGTCAACATATTCACGGGTCACGTTGTCGCGACGAAAGGCACGATCATCATCAAGGCCGACCGTGTAGACGTGACGCAGGACCCGCAGGGGTATCAGTACGCAACCGGTACGTCGACCGGCGGCGCCCTCTCGTACTTCCGCCAGAAACGCGACGGCCTCGACGAATACATAGAAGGCAATGCCGTGAGGATCGACTACGACGGCAAGCAGGATCTCACCACGCTGACCACCCGTGCCGTTGTGCGCCGCCTAGTGGGTCTCACCACGATCCAGGACGAAGTGCACGGCAGCGTGATTACCTATGACGGCCAGAAAGACTTCTATACGGCGAAAGCCGGACCTGACGTCGCCGGTCCAGGCAACCCGACTGGCCGCGTGCGCGCCATGCTCGCCCCGCGTAACGGCGGCGCCGCACCGCTGTCCGGCGCGCCGGCCACCCTGACGCCGTCCACCAAGATGCAAGGAACGCAGCAGCCGTGAATTCGCCCGCCATGCCTCATCGCAAGCCGGCCGGCACGAGCAGTTCGCTCACCGTCCGCAACCTGAAGAAACGCTACGGCTCGCGCACGGTCGTGAAAGACGTCTCGCTCGACGTGAAAAGCGGCGAAGTGGTCGGGCTGCTGGGGCCGAACGGCGCAGGCAAGACGACGTCGTTCTATATGATCGTCGGGCTGGTGCCGCTGGATGCAGGCGAAATCCTGCTTGACGGCACCTCCATCAGCCTCTTGCCCATTCACAAGCGAGCGCGCCTGGGGCTCTCGTATTTGCCGCAGGAAGCGTCCGTGTTCCGTAAGCTTACGGTCGAGCAGAACATTCGCGCTGTGCTTGAGCTGCAAACGGACGAAAACGAAAAGCCGCTCTCCAAGCAAGCGATTACGGATCGCGCGGAAGCATTGCTGGACGAACTTCAGATCGCGCATCTACGTGAAAACCCGGCTTTGTCGCTTTCGGGCGGCGAACGGCGGCGGGTGGAAATTGCCCGTGCACTCGCGACCAATCCGGCGTTCATCCTGTTGGACGAACCGTTCGCCGGCGTCGACCCGATCGCCGTGCTCGAAATCCAGAAAATCGTGAAGTTCCTGAAGCAGCGCAACATTGGCGTGCTGATCACGGACCACAACGTGCGCGAGACGCTGGGTATCTGCGACCATGCTTACATCATCAGCGACGGTAGCGTGCTCGCGGCAGGCGCGCCAAGCGAGATCATCGAAAATGAGAGTGTGCGGCGCGTTTATCTCGGTGAACATTTCCGCATGTGAGCGCGGGGGCACGGCGTCCTTTGCCCCTTGCAACATCTTGGTGGACGGCGTCCTGCGCCGCCAGCAGATCTTAAGTGCCGCCCGCGAGGCGGCACTTGTTTTTGGTCGATCCCCGCGAGGTGTCGCGCCCGTGGCAAACTCTCTACAATGATTAAAACCTTGCCATGAAAGCCAGCCTCCAACTCCGCCTGTCGCAGCATCTTGCGCTGACCCCACAACTGCAGCAGTCCATCCGGCTGCTGCAGTTGTCGACGCTCGAACTGCAGCAGGAAGTCGCGATGGCTGTCGCGCAAAATCCGCTGCTCGAGAACGAGGACGACTGGACCACCAGCCCGCTGCGCGTGGCAGCGGACGGCTCGCTGATCACATCGGGGGCGTCGGTCAACGCGCCCGATTCCATGATGAGCAACGGCACGTCGTCGAGCAGTAGCACGACCACGACCGACCGCTCGGAAAACGGCGAGCCCCAGGGGGTAGACGAATACAACGGCATGAGTTCGTCGGACAACGGACCGGATTCGAGTTCCTGGAATCTGGAAGACTACGGCCGCTCGAATAGCGGTTCGGACGACGACGACCTGCCGCCGCTGCAGATCCACGAATCCACTACTACGCTGCGCGACCACCTGACTTCGCAACTGCGCATGACGAAGGCGAATCAGCGTGATCGGGCGCTGATCACGTTCCTGATCGAATCGCTCGATGAAGACGGTTACCTCACGTCGTCGCTCGAAGAAGTGAAGGCGGATCTGCCGGATGAACTCGAGGTCGATGTCGACGAACTGAGCGCGGCGCTCGCGCTGCTGCAGAGCTTCGATCCGCCGGGAGTGGGTGGCCGTTCGGCGTCCGAATGCCTGAAACTGCAGTTGTTGCGGCTCGAACCATCGCCTGTTCGCACGCTGGCGCTCGATATTGTGATGCACCATCTGGAACTGCTCGCGGCGCGCGATTTCACGCGTTTGCGCAAGCAGCTCAAGGCGTCTGACGACGCATTGCGCGATGCACACGTGCTGATCCGTTCACTGGAACCGTTCCCTGGCGCTGCGTTCGGGAAGAGCGAAGCGGATTACGTGGTTCCCGACATCCTCGTGCGCAAGATGTCCAGTGGATGGACGGCAGAATTGAATCCGGAAATCGTGCCGCGTCTTCGCATCAATCACCTCTATGCGAATATTTTGCGCAACAATCGCGGCGATCCGGGCAGTGGTTCGTTGCGTCAGCAGCTCCAGGAAGCACGCTGGTTGATCAAGAATATTCAACAAAGATTCGAGACGATTCTTCGCGTTGCACAAGCCATTGTGGAGCGTCAGAAGAACTTTTTTGCGCACGGCGAAATTGCAATGCGGCCCTTGGTTTTGAGGGAGATTGCTGATACGCTGGGTTTACACGAATCCACCGTCTCGCGTGTGACAACCGGTAAGTACATGCTGACCCCATTCGGGACGCTTGAATTCAAGTACTTCTTCGGATCGCACGTTTCAACGGACACGGGTGGCGCGGCATCGTCCACGGCGATCCGGGCACTCATCAAGCAACTGATAGGAGCCGAAGACTCAAAATCTCCTCTTTCAGACAGCCGCATCGCAGAGTTGCTGGCGGAACAAGGATTCGTGGTCGCGCGCCGTACGGTCGCCAAATATCGCGAAGCTCTGAAAATTCCGGCAGTGAATTTGCGAAAGTCTCTGTAGCCCGCTGCATGTTGCGGCGGGCCTTTACCGGCCGCGTCGCGAAAGCGCGAGCGAGCCGGCCGATGCGATTCCCGTTCTGTACCGCTGTTCACCAGAATGGCCACGTACGGGCAAGCAGCGACCGGTTTTAGCAGCGTGATAACGACCAGGCGGCCATTAGCTTGGAGAGCAACTATGAATCTGCAGATCAGTGGACACCATCTCGAATTGACGCCTGCGTTGCGAGAATATGTGATCACCAAACTGGATAGGGTGCTACGGCACTTCGATCAGGTGATCGACGGCAGTGTGGTCCTCTCGGTCGACAATCATAGGGAAAAGGACAAGCGGCAAAAGGTCGAAATCAACCTGCATCTGAAGGGCAAGGACATTTTCATCGAGAGTTGTGACGTTGATATGTACGCGGCCATCGACCTGATGGTCGACAAGCTGGACAGGCAAGTGCTCCGCCACAAGGACAAGATCCAGGGCCATGCGCACGCCACCATGAAGTACGGACACGAACCGCAGGAGAGCGAAGTTCCGGCGCCGTAAGCTCCCGTGAACGGTTAGAAGGATGATTCAAATGGGTTGAACGGCGCATCGGCGGGAAGTTTTTGTTGATGCGCCGGATTCCGGAACAGAGAGGACCGGAGCCCATCGGCACGATAGTCGGCACGAGCCGCCTGAAAGCAGGCGGCTTTTTTTGTCACCGGCAGTTTCAGACGTTTTTTGCCGCAACAGGGGTGAATCGGGGCAAAGCGGCAAGCGTTGCGTTATGCGCAACAAACGCGTCCAGCGTATGGCGCGCCGCACCATCGCTGATTGCGCTGTTCTATAATGGTCCGGTTAGGTTAGTACCGGGGTTGTTAATCGGAGTGAAGGTGAGACTTTGGTCTCCCGCGCATTCCTTACCAAAATCGCCGTGAGCGTTTCGTGCAGGTTCTGCAGCCGCCACGATGAGGAGAATTCAGGCCACGCATCTGCCTGCCAACATGAATCGTTTAGCCAAATTTCTTCCCCTCGAAAATGTCGTCCTCGGACTGTCCGTCACCAGCAAGAAACGTGTATTCGAGCAAGCGGGCCTGATCTTCGAGAACCAGAACGGCATTGGCCGCAGTACCGTCACCGACAATCTCTTTGCGCGCGAGCGCCTTGGCTCGACCGGTCTCGGCGAAGGTGTCGCCATTCCCCACGGACGCATCAAGGGCCTGAAGCATCCGCTCGCCGCCTTCGTGCGCCTGGCTGAGCCGATCGCGTTCGAATCGCCGGACGGGCAGCCCGTGTCGCTGCTGATCTTTCTGCTTGTTCCCGAACAGGCCACGCAACAGCACCTCGAAATCCTCTCGGAAATAGCGCAGCTGCTTTCCGACCGGGATGCACGAGAACGCCTGAATACTGAAGAAAACCGTGAGGCGCTGTATCAGGTGCTCACGCAATGGCAGCCCTGAGCTCTCCCGCGCCAGGCCTCGCGCTGGACTTGAAGCCGGACTCGGTGCAAGAGACCAGGCCCAACGGCCCTCTCGCGCCGGCGGCCCTTCTAGCGCACAATCGGTCCTATTGAGCGGAGCATTGAAGAGACCAAACCCGGCTCTTCAAATGCGCCATGCTCGCGGCCTCTCTCGGAGTTCCGGCCTCATGGATACGTCCAGCATCAACGCCCAGAGCATTTTCGACGACAACGCAGCCGCGCTGAAACTGAGCTGGCTGACAGGTCACGAAGGCTGGGAGCGCGGCTTTTCGACCGAAACCGTTGCCAATGCAACGTCAAGCGCCGATCTCGTCGGGCACCTGAACCTGATTCACCCCAACCGTATCCAGGTACTTGGCGACGCCGAAATCACCTACTACCAGCGTCAGTCCGACGAAGACCGGTCGCGCAACATGGCCGAACTGATCGCGCTGGAACCGCCCTTCCTGGTGGTGGCGGGCGAAGTCGGCGCGCCGCCCGAACTGGTTCTGCGATGCACGCGCTCGTCCACGCCGCTCTTCACCACGCGCATGTCAGCGGCGGCGGTGATTGACAGCCTGCGCCTCTATATGTCGCGGATTCTTGCTCCGCGCGCGACGCTGCACGGCGTGTTCCTCGATATCCTCGGCATGGGCGTGTTGCTGACCGGCGACTCCGGTCTCGGCAAAAGCGAACTCGGGCTCGAGTTGATCAGCCGCGGTCACGGTCTTGTCGCTGACGACGCCGTAGACTTCGTGCGCCTCGGTCCGGATTTTGTCGAGGGCCGATGCCCGCCGCTGCTGCAGAACCTGCTGGAAGTGCGCGGTCTAGGCCTGCTGGATATCAAGACCATCTTTGGGGAAACCGCCGTTCGGCGGAAAATGAAGCTCAAGCTGATCGTTCAGCTTGTGCGTCGTCCAGACGGTGAATTTCAGCGGCTGCCACTGGAAAGCCAGGCGGTCGACGTACTCGGCTTGCCGATCAGCAAGGTCACGATCCAGGTGGCTGCCGGCCGAAATCTTGCCGTGCTGGTGGAAGCGGCGGTGCGCAACACGATCCTGCAACTGCGGGGTATCGATACCTTGCGTGACTTCATGGATCGTCAGCGCCTTGCGATGCAGGACCCCGAAAGCCAGTTCCCCGGCAAGCTGATCTGATCGGTTTATATGGCAAGACCGGCGGCATCGCGCACTGAGTCAAAGTACTGAGCCGCCGCCCGGACCCGAATTTTTTGCGTGCTTTTACCTAGAGCGAACGAGTCCTTATTCATGCGCATTATTCTGATTACGGGTATTTCCGGCTCCGGCAAATCGGTTGCCCTGAACGCGCTCGAGGACGCCGGCTACTATTGCGTCGACAACCTGCCTCCGCGCTTCCTCCCCGAGCTCGCCAAGTATCTCGACTCACAAGGGCAGCTGCGTCTGGCCGTTGCTATCGACGCACGTTCGAGCCGTTCGCTCGACGAAGTGCCCGCCATCATCAAAGACCTGTCGCAAGCGTTCGACCTGCGCGTGCTGTTTCTCAACGCCAGTACTCAGTCGCTGATTCAGCGCTTCTCCGAGACGCGCCGCCGCCATCCGTTGTCGGGTTCGCCCAATCACGACGCCGATGTGGGCCTGCTGACGTCGCTGGGTGAAGCGATCGAAAGCGAGCGCGAACTTGTCTCGGGACTCGCCGAATTTGGCCATCAGATCGACACCAGCAATCTGCGGGCGAACGTGTTGCGCGCGTGGGTGAAGAGTTTTATCGAACAGGAGCCGGCCGGACTGACGCTGATGTTCGAATCGTTCGGATTCAAGCGCGGGGTCCCGCTCGACGCCGATTTTGTCTTTGATGTCCGTACGCTCCCGAATCCCTACTACGACCACGAACTGCGGCCGCTGACGGGCCTGGACAAGCCGGTTATCGACTTTTTGTCCGCCCAGCCGATGGTCCACCAGATGATCGACGACGTGGGCACGTTCATCGCCAAATGGCTGCCGCAATTCCGTGACGACAACCGGAGTTACCTGACGGTGGCAATCGGCTGCACGGGTGGCCAGCATCGCTCGGTATTCATCGCCCAGGCGCTCGCCGCGCGCTTCGGTGACAAGGCCAATGTGATTGTGCGGCATCGCGACGCACCCATCGCTTTAGATGGACACGTCGCGCCCTTGCAAACCTGATCGCCTTCGGGCGGCCTTTTCTAAAGAAGCGCGCGATGTCCACCAATCCCCTTCTCGCTGACCTGCCGCTGTTTCCGCTGCATACCGTGTTGTTTCCTGGCGGCCATCTCCCCCTGAAGATCTTCGAAGCCCGCTATCTCGACATGGCGCGTGCGTGTTTGCGCGAAGGCACGCCGTTCGGCGTGTGCCTGCTGAAAAGTGGTAACGAGATTGCGTCGCCGGGGGATCCGTCGGTGCCGGAGAACATCGGCTGTCTGGCCGAGATCACCCAATGCGACGTGGACACGTTCGGCATGTTGTTGGTCCAGGCGCGCGGCACGACGCGCTTTCGGCTGTTGTCGCATCGCGTGGAGCCAAGCAATTTGATCGTGGGCGTTGCGGAAACCATTGGCGACGACACGCCGCTGGACAGCACGGAAGCGCTGGTGAAGTTCGGTGCGTGCGCGGAAGTGCTGGAGCGGATCATCGATGCAATCAAGGCGCGCGAGCCGAAGGACCTGCCGTTCACCGAGCCCTTCCTTCTCGACGATCCGACGTGGGTATCAAACCGTTTATCCGAGATCCTGCCGATCCCCATGCGCGCCCGGCAAAAGCTGATGGAGCTTGAAGACGCGGCCGCGCGAATTGACGTCGTGCATCACTATATGCAGCAGCATCAATTGCTTTGACGTTGCTTTAGCGGCTTTAGCGCCCCGCCGTATCAAATCAGCGAGCCCTGCAGCGCATCAAGCAGTTTGCGCACGGGCGCAGGCACGCCGTACGCATCGATATTCGCAAGCGGCGCCCACACGGTCTGGTTATCGGCAGCGTCGGGCACACCGCCGCTCGCTCGTCCAAGACGCGGCTCGATATCCAGTTTGAAATGCGTGAACGTGTGCGTGAAGGACGTGAGCCGCTGAAGCTCTCCCGACCCGCCGAAGCTATGAGAGACTGCCGCGAGCGCCTCTTCATCGGCGGCTTGCGGCAGGCTCCACAGACCGCCCCAGATACCCGTCGGCGGACGCTTCTCAAGCAGGACGCTATCGCCATCCTGCAACACCAGCATCCAGGTCTTGCGTGTCGGGACCGTCTTTTTCGGGCGGGAAGCCGGCAATTCCTTTTGCCGTCCCGTCACGTTCGCCACGCAATCGGCGGCAAAAGGACAACGCGCGCAATCCGGCTTCCCACGCACGCACAACGTTGCGCCGAGATCCATCAAACCCTGCGTGTACGCGGTGACTTCGTCCTTATGCGCGGCGTCGGGCAGCAGCGATTCGGCCAGTGTCCACATCGTGTTTTCCACGCGCTTTTCGCCCGGAAATCCTTCGATACCAAACACGCGCGCGAGCACTCGCTTGACGTTGCCATCGAGAATCGTTGCGCGCGCGCCGAACGCAAACGACGCAATGGCCGCCGCCGTCGAACGACCGATACCTGGCAGTTCAGCCAACGCATCGACGCTGCGGGGAAACTCGCTGCCGTGCTCCGTCGCCACCACAAACGCGCATCGATGCAGATTTCGCGCGCGCGAGTAGTAGCCGAGGCCGGCCCAGAGTGCCATGACGTCGTCGAGCGGGGCGAAGGCGAGCGCGTTCACGTCGGGGAAACGGTCGAGAAAACGCGCGTAGTACGGAATCACCGTGGATACCTGCGTCTGCTGCAACATGATTTCGGACAACCAGATCCGGTAGGCGTCGCGCGTGTTTTGCCACGGCAGGTCGTGGCGGCCGTGAACGCGTTGCCACGCGATCAGGCGCGTGGAGAAGTCGGTGAGCTGGAGCATGGAGCTAGCGCTGACAGCGCGGGCAAAAGTACGTGGATCGCTGGCCTTGCACGATTTGTTTGATGGCCGTTCCGCAAACATGGCATGGCAATCCCGCGCGGTCATAGACGAAATAATCGAGCTGGAAATAGCCCGACTCACCATTACTACCTACGAAATCGCGCAACGTGCTGCCGCCCTTTTCGATCGCTGCGGCAAGCGTCGTACGCACGGCGTCGGCGAGCAGATCGTAGCGCACGAGCGAGACGCGCCCGGCGGCCACTGTGGGCCGGATACCCGCGCGGAACAGGCTCTCGGACGCATAAATGTTGCCCACGCCGACGACCATCGTGCCCGCAAGCAAGGCCTGCTTGACAGACACCTTGCGCCCGCGCGTTTGCCGGTACATCAGCGCGCCGGAAAATTCGGCGGTGAACGGCTCCACGCCCAGACCCGCCAGCAGCGGATGGTCGAGGACATCGCCGTCTGCGCGCGAATGCCAGAGCACGGCCCCAAAGCGCCGCGGATCTCGAAAGCGCAAAATAAAATCATCGAAGATCAGGTCGATATGATCATGCTTCGCCGCATCCGGCGGCCGCGGCACGTTACGCAGTACCCGGAGCGTCCCCGTCATGCCCAAATGCACGATCAGCCAGCCTTCGGAGGTTTCAAACAACAGATACTTGCCGCGCCGCTCGACCTTGTCGATTTTCAGCGCCTTCATCGTCTTCGCGAGATGCGGCGGAATCGGCCAGCGCAGCGCCGGTGTACGGATATCGACTCGCTCAACCCGGCGTCCGGCGACGAACGGTTCGATCCCGCGTCGGGTTACTTCGACTTCCGGCAACTCTGGCATGTTTTACTGGTCTGTAACTTGCTGTGGGATGTGCGCGTATTGTAGCGAGCGCGTTACAATCGACTGAAACATTGATCGGATTTCCATGAACTTGTCCTTCGTAAAGTTGTTTTCGAAGCAGCGTGCAGCGACCGCTCAAATGAGCGCCGCACGCGGTAAGCCGGTCTACCCAGGCAAGCTCGCGGCCGCAGTGGCGTTGGCGGTGGCGGCGCTTGCGCTTGCGCCTGCCTGCGCGCAGAGCCCCGCGCAAGCTCCTTCTCCGGACGACGACCAGTCCGCCATCAGTGCAGCGGACCTGATCACCGCGCCGCCCACGGGCAAGGAAGTGCAGGACCTGCCGAATGTCGCTGCGTCCAGCCAGATCGTCTTCCAGGTGCTCGCGGCGGAAGTCGCGTTGCAACGCAATCAGGCAGCGCCCGCGTATCAGACCTATCTCGCCCTCGCGCGTGACACGCACGATCCGCGCTTCGCGCAGCGCGCGACCGAGATTGCAATTGCCGCACAAAGTCCCAACGACGCGCTGACGGCCGTTCAGCTTTGGCAGCAGTTCTCACCGAATTCGGAACGCGCGGCTCAGTTGAGCGCGTCGCTGCTGATCCTCTCCGGCAAACCTGACGATGCCAAGCCGATCCTCACCACCGAACTCGCGAAAGTACCCGCTGAACAGCGTGGCGACGCGATCCTTTCGCTGCAAATCCTGCTCTCTCGCGGACCGAACCGCGTAGGCGGATTGAATGTGCTGAAGGATCTGGTCAAGAACGACATGGACCGGCCGGAAACGCAACTGGCGCTCGCCCGGCAGGAAATTGCCGCCGACGACCAGCCGGGCGCGAAGGCATCGCTCGAACAAGCGCTGAAACTGAAGCCCGACTACTTGCCTGCCGCGTTGACGCTTGCGCGCATGGGGCCGAACGAACGCAACGAAGGTATTGCTTCGTTCGAGAAGTACCTCGAGAAGGATCCGAAGTCGCACGACGCGCGGCTTGCGCTGGCGCAACTGTATCTGTCGGCAGATCGTCTCGACGACGCCCAGAAGCAGTTCGAAATCATGCGCAAGAACGATTCGAAAGATCTGACGCCGCTGATGGCGCTCGCCCTGATCAACATTCAGAAGAAACAGCCGGATAAGGCGCAGGATTACCTGAAACAGTACGCGGCGGCGGCTGAAAACACGCCGAACGCAGATCCGGGACAGGCTTATATCTATCTCGCGCAGTTGTCGTTGGAAAAGAAAGACGACGCGGCCGCCAACCAGTGGCTCGACAAGATTCCGCGTGCGAGCCAGCAGTATCTGCCGGCACAGGTCACGCGGGCGCAGATCCTGGCCTCGCAAGGCAAGGTCGACGAAGCGCGCCAGTTGCTGGGCAGTCTGCAGACGTCCGATCCCCGCGACCTGGCGCTGCTCGCGCGTACGGATGCCGCCATGCTGTTCCAGGCGCAACGGTATCCGGAGGCGGAAGCGGCGTTGTCGAAGGCATCGACGGCCTTTCCTGATGACCCGGACATTTCCTACGACTACGCCATGGCGGCTGAGAAGAACGGCCATTACGACACCATGGAAACGCAGTTGCGCAAGCTGATGAAAGAGCAGCCGGACAACGCACAGGCGTATAACGCGCTCGGGTACTCGCTCGTCGATCGCAACGAGCGTCTGGACGAGGCTGAGAAGCTGATCGAGAAAGCGGTGTCGCTTGCGCCGAACGACGCGTTCATCATGGACAGCCTCGGCTGGGCGAAGTATCGGATGGGTAATCAGGCGGAAGCGGCCAGCATCCTGAAAAAAGCCTACGACCTGCAGCCGAATGCGGAAATTGGCGCTCATCTTGGCGAAGTGCAGTGGAAGTCGGGGCAGCAGGACCAGGCGCGCAATACCTGGCGTCAGGCGCAAAAGCTTGAGCCCAGCAACGACACATTGTTGAAAACGCTCAAACGATTCCAGGTGAACGACCTTTGAACTTGATTGCAACGAATTTCCTGAGCGGCCAGCGCGCGCGTCGCGGCGCGCTGGCGCTGATGGCGGCCGGTGTGGTGGCGATGTCGGGATGCGCGATCAAACCGCGTGTGCCGACAACCTCAAATGCGGCGACCGCAGTGACAGCGCAGACGAGCCGCGCTTATCACGGCCGGTTTGCGGTGCAGTACGACGATCAGAACGGCCAGCAGCGCAACGCGTACGGCAACTTCGACTGGCAGGAAACCGGAGACACCGTCACGCTGCAATTGCGTAATCCGCTTGGGCAAACGCTGGCGATCGTGACGTCGTCGCCGTCTTCAGCCACGCTCGAATTACCGAACCGCGATCCGCAAACCGCCGATAACGTCTCTCAACTGATGAGCAATACTCTCGGGTTCGCTTTGCCTGTTGAAGGCTTGCGCTACTGGCTGCAGCCATCGCCTGCGCCAACCTCGCGAGCGCGCACGACCATGGATTCGTCGTCGGAAAACGGCCGCCTGAAGGAAATCAAGCAGGACGGCTGGACCATCGACTATCTGGCCTACGCCGACGCGCCCGCAACCGGCGTGAAGCGCCTGAATCTGTCGCGTGCCGAACCGCCGCTCGACATCAAGCTCGTCCTCGACCAGTAACGCTTAGTTCAATCGCATGCAGTCATCTTCATCAAGTTCGCCGCCGGGCCCAGTGGGTCCGCTGGCCGATGTTTCCCTGCGCGACTGTCTCGCGCCGGCCAAGCTCAATCTGTTTTTGCATATCACCGGGCGCCGCCCGGACGGCTATCACGCGCTGCAGACGGTGTTTCAGTTGCTCGACTGGGGCGACCGGATGCACTTCACCCGTCGCGATGACGGCGTGATCTCGCGTAAAACCGATGTTCCAGGCGTGCCGGAAGCGGACGACCTTGTTGTGCGTGCTGCGCGTTTGCTGCAGACGACCACGCGCAGCGCTCTTGGCGTAG
Source organism: Caballeronia sordidicola (assembly GCF_002220365.1). Taxonomy (GTDB): domain Bacteria; phylum Pseudomonadota; class Gammaproteobacteria; order Burkholderiales; family Burkholderiaceae; genus Caballeronia; species Caballeronia sordidicola_C. Next base: position 25,239 of record NZ_MTHB01000261.1, read on the forward strand.
ACATAGAAATTGATAAAATAATGCCCATGGGCGCCGGTCTTGGCGGCGGCAGCTCTGACGCCGCGACCACGCTGCTCGCTCTGAATCGCTTGTGGGGCACGAATTTATCGAGACAGACGTTGCAGGATCTGGCGTTGAAACTCGGCGCTGATGTTCCGTTTTTTATCTTCGGGCGCAATGCTTTTGCCGAAGGCGTGGGCGAGGCGCTGCAGGTCGTCGATCTACCGAAACGCTTCTTCCTGGTGGTGACTCCTGCGGTGCATGTTCCAACTGCTGCGATTTTCTCGGAGAAAGCGTTGACAAGGGACTCAAAAGTCCTCACAATTACGGACTTCCTTGCACAACATAGTTCTGACGCAGATTGGCCTGACAGCTTCGGCCGAAATGATATGCAGGCAGTTGTAGTTGAGAAGTACGCGGAAGTAGCTGCGGTGATTGAGTGGTTTTCGAATCTTTCACCTGCGCGAATGACCGGATCTGGGGCGAGCGTGTTTGCCGCTTTTCGTAGCAAAGCCGAAGCTGAGATGGCGCAAGCCAAACTCCCGGCAAGCTGGAAAAGCACAGTGACCGAAAGTCTGGATTCGCATCCTCTCTTTGCTTTCGCGTCGTAAAGTTTCGTTTTGCCGGGTTTGTCCTACACTACCCGGCAGGACTCAAAGTTAGTGTAGGGGAGTCGCCAAGTTGGTTAAGGCACTGGATTTTGATTCCAGCATGCGAAGGTTCGAATCCTTCTTCCCCTGCCAAAATTTCTAGCGTTTTTCCTCTCGCCTCCAGCCAGAACAGGTGCACGATGAGCAGTGACGGCCTGATGGTATTCACTGGCAACGCGAATCCCGCGCTTGCACAGGAAGTCGTCAAAATCCTTGGTATCCCGCTTGGCAAGGCAATGGTTAGCCGTTTTTCAGACGGCGAGATCATGGTCGAGATCCAGGAAAACGTACGTGGCAAGGACGTGTTCGTGCTGCAGTCCACCTGCGTACCGACCAACGACACGCTGATGGAACTCATGATCATGGTCGATGCGCTCAAGCGCGCATCCGCTGGCCGGATTACTGCAGCCATCCCGTACTTCGGTTATGCCCGTCAGGATCGCCGGCCACGTTCGGCTCGCGTCGCCATCTCGGCGAAGGTCGTGGCGAACATGCTGGAAATTGCCGGTGTGGATCGCGTCATCACCATGGACCTCCACGCCGACCAGATTCAAGGTTTCTTCGACATCCCGGTCGACAACATCTACGCCACGCCCGTGCTGCTCGGCGATCTGCGCAAGCAGAACTACGAGAACCTGCTGGTGGTGTCGCCGGATGTGGGCGGTGTGATCCGCGCCCGGGCACTGGCTAAGCAACTGAACACCGATCTCGCGATCATCGACAAACGTCGTCCGAAGGCGAACGTCGCTGAAGTGATGAACATCATTGGTGAAGTGGAAGGCCGCACGTGCGTGATCATGGATGACATGGTCGACACCGCCGGCACGCTCTGCAAGGCAGCACAGGTTTTGAAGGAACGCGGCGCGACGAGAGTGTTCGCGTATGCCACGCACCCGGTTCTGTCCGGCGGTGCAGGCGAGCGGATCGCAGCGTCGGAACTCGACGAACTCGTCGTTACCGACACCATTCCCCTCTCCGAAGAAGCACGTGCCTGTACCAAGGTCCGTATTCTGTCGAGCGCGGGATTGCTGGCCGAGACGTTCTCGCGTATCCGTCGTGGCGACTCGGTGATGTCGCTGTTTGCGGAAGGTTAAAAAGTATTGGCGGTTTGGCGGAGAGTCAAAGCTCCGCTGAACCGCGTAATCGTTTCAGGCGAACGAAGGCCTGAAACGCTGCTCTGGGGCTGAACGCTTTTGGCGACAGCCCCGTTTTCACTGCCTGGTCGCGGGCAGATTATGGAGTTGAATCATGAAAGTAGTCGCTTTTGAGCGCAATCTGCAAGGTACGGGTGCGAGCCGCCGCCTGCGTAACTCGGGCAAGACCCCGGGCATCGTATATGGCGCAAATGCTGAAGCTCAAGCCGTTGAGCTCGATCACAACGCACTTTGGCACGCGCTGAAAAAAGAAGTGTTCCATTCGTCGATCCTCGACCTGGAAGTCGCCGGCAAGTCGCAACAGGTTCTGCTGCGCGATGTGCAATACCATCCGTTCAAGCAAATGGTTCTGCACGTTGACTTCCAACGTGTCGATGCATCGAAGAAGCTGCACACCAAGGTTCCGGTCCACTTCTTGAATCAAGAAACGAACCCGGCTGTGAAGATTGGCGGCGCGGTGATCTCGCACGTTCTGAACGAAATCGAAGTCGAATGCCTTCCGGCTGACCTGCCGGAATTCGTCGAACTCGATCTGGCGAAGATTGAAGCCGGTCACACGCTGCACGTGAAGGACATCGTTTTGCCGAAGGGCGTGGCACTGGTCGCTCACCTTGAAGCAGAAAACCCGGTGATCGCTTCGGCAACCATCCCGGCTGCCGTCGTGTCCGACGAAGCTGCTTCGGGTGGCGCTGCTGCTCCGAGCGAAGGCGACAAGCCGGCTGCATAAGTCTGGTTGAAGCCTGTCCGCTTGAGTCCGCTCTGGGGTCCGCCCACAAGAGCGGACGAAGTGACCCGCCGTTGCTCTGCTCCGGCGGGTTTTTTTTGGCCTTTTTCCGGTGCGGTTGATGTCCTACGCCGCCAAGATTGAACATGATCAAACTGATCGTCGGGCTCGGCAATCCGGGCGCCGAATACACCGCGACCCGTCACAACGCAGGCTTCTGGTTCGTCGACCATCTGGCGCGCGACGCCGGTGCCTCGCTGCGTGACGAGCGCCGGTTTCACGGGCACTACGGCCGCGGGCGGCTCAACGGCCAGGAGATTCATCTGCTCGAGCCGCAGACGTTCATGAATCGATCAGGGCAATCGGTCGTGGCCGTTGCGCAGTTCTTCAAGATCTTGCCGGACGAGATCCTGGTCGCCCACGATGAACTCGATCTGCCGCCCGGCACGGTCAAGCTGAAGCTTGGCGGCGGCAGCGGCGGCCACAATGGCCTGAAGGACATTTCCGCGCATTTGTCGGTGCAACATTATTGGCGGTTGCGGATCGGCATCGGGCATCCGCGTGATCTGATTCCGGAGGCCTCACGGGCCGGTGCGAAACCGGATGTGGCGAATTTTGTGCTGAAACCGCCGCGACGTGAAGAACAGGACGTGATCGATGCATCGATTGAACGCGCCCTCGCCGTCATGCCGTTCGCAATCAACGACGAGATGGAACGCGCGATGATGAATCTGCATCGCAACGCACAGTAGTGAATTCGCATTACCCCGTCCCGAAAGGACAAGTAAGGGACAACTAAGGAGCGAATCTTGAGCCGTTTCTGGAGCGATATCGTCAATAAGCTGACGCCGTATGTGCCGGGCGAACAACCGGCGCTCGCGCGTCCCGTGAAGCTCAACACGAACGAGAATCCCTATCCCCCCTCACCGCGCGTAGTCGATGCGATCCGGCGCGAACTCGGCGAGGACGGTGACTCACTGCGCAAATATCCCGATCCAACGGCGCATGGATTGCGCGCGGCCATCGCGCAGCATCACGGCCTGCGCGAGAGCCAGGTGTTTGTCGGCAATGGGTCGGACGAGGTTCTCGCGCACACGTTCCAGGCGCTGCTCAAGCACGACAACCCAATCCGGTTTCCCGATATTACGTACAGCTTTTATCCCGTCTATGCGCAGTTATACGGCGTTGCGGTCGACGTAGTGCCGCTCAACGCGGATTTCGGTATCGATGTGGACGACTATCGCGCGCCTAACGGTGGCGTGCTGCTCCCCAATCCGAACGCGCCGACCGGCCGCGCATTGCCGCTCGCCGAGATCAAGGTGCTGCTCGCGGCGAACCCGGACTCGGTTGTCGTGATCGATGAGGCGTATGTGGATTTCGGCGCGGAATCGGCGGTGACGATTATCGATGAAAATCCGAATTTGCTGGTCGTGCAGACGTTGTCGAAGGCGCGTTCACTGGCAGGTATGCGGGTGGGATTTGCGCTCGGACACGAAGCGTTGATCGAGGCGCTGACACGGGTGAAAGACAGCTTCAATTCCTATCCGCTCGACCGGCTGGCGCAAGCCGCAGCGATCGCGGCCGTTGAAGACGACGACTGGTTTCGCGAGACTTGCGAGAAGGTGATCGCCAGCCGCGAACGGCTGACGGCGGACTTGCAAGCGTTGGGTTTCGATGTGGTGCCGTCTGCCGCGAACTTCGTATTCGCGCGCCATCCGGAACACGACGCCGCCACGCTGGCCGCGCGCTTGAAGGAGAAGGAGATTTTCGTGCGGCATTTCAAAATGCCGCGAATCGACCAGCATCTGCGGATTACTGTTGGCACCGATGCCGACTGCGACGCTCTGCTAGCGGCGCTGCGCGCGCTGCTTTGAGGCCGCGCGTGAACGGGGCTTGATGCCTGACGCTCGACGTTAAATCAAGCGCCCTTGGCTTTCATCAACACGTGATATTTCGCCATCAACTGGATGGCGTTTTCCTCATGCGCCGGGTCGCGTGGGATGCAATCCACCGGGCACACTTGCTGGCATTGCGGTTCATCGTAGTGGCCGACGCATTCGGTGCACTTGTTCGGGTCGATCACGTAGATGTCGACCCCCATCGAGATGGCGTCGTTCGGGCACTCGGGCTCGCACACGTCGCAGTTGATGCACTCGTCGGTAATGAACAGGGCCATGCTTTACTCTCTTCGCCCGGCATCTCAGCCGGCTTTTTCGGTGCCCGCACGCTCTGGATGAGCGCGCGTCAGTGAGCGCATCGGTGAACGCTTGAAACGCTCACGGCACCGATGGGTCCGGCGCAATCGGACCGACCTTGTCCTGCAAGCGCTTTTCCACCGATGGGAAAACAAACTTGCTGACGTCGCCGCCGAGTTGCGCGATCTCGCGCACGATCGTGCCCGAGATGAATTGATATTGATCCGACGGCGTCATGAACATCGTTTCGACGTCGGGCAGCAGATAACGATTCATGCCCGCCATCTGGAACTCGTATTCGAAGTCGGAAACGGCACGCAGACCCCGCACAATCACGCGCGCATTGTTCTTGCGCACGAAATCCTTCAGTAGCCCCTTGAAGCTCATCACCTGCACGTTCGGATAGTGGCCCAGCACATCGTGTGCTATATCCAGCCGCTCCGCCAAACTGAAGAACGGCTTCTTGTTCCGGCTATCTGCGACTCCGACCACCAGGGTATCGAAAATACTCGATGCACGTCGCACGAGGTCTTCATGACCGCGCGTGAGCGGGTCGAACGTTCCGGGATAAACGGCTACAACCATGGGGCATCTCCTCTTCTGATACTTCTTCTGGTATGTCTTTCGCTACAGATTGGGCCGCCGCCGGCATCGACAAGACCAGAAAATTCCTCCGATGCCCCGGCGCCTGCTGAGCCCACTACGTCCATCACGTCCATCACGTCCATCACGCACCGTCCACAGTCGGCCGGGCATCGCCCGGCAGGCATTTGGGAACGCGCATTATTCCTCATTTTCGCGCCGCAGCAAATGATAGCGGACCGCGCCAGCCTTGCCTTCGCGGGTAATCGCCCATCCGGACAACGCCGGCGTTTGCGCAGGATCGACGGGCTCACCCGATTCGATGTACAGCGCGCCGCCCGGCGACACCAGCGGCACGGCCAGTTCAATGGCGCGCTCAAGCATGGCGGTGTCCCCGAAAGGGGGATCGAGGAACACGACATCGAAGGAATTCGGCGCCAGGCCCACAGCAAGACGCAGCGCATCCGCTTCCACGATTTCGATGTTTTTCGCGGCCAGGCGGGTCTGGTTCGCCTTCAGTTGCGCCACTGCGCGGCCGCTGCGTTCCACCATCAGCACGCGTAGCGCGCCGCGCGACGCCGCTTCGAAGCCCAATGCGCCACTGCCGGCGAAGAGATCGAGGCAACGCTTGCCGTCGAGCGATTGGCCCAGCCAGTTGAACAGCGTCTCACGGACCCGGTCGGGCGTCGGACGCAGGCCGTCCAGGCTCAGAACGGGCAGCGGCGTCCGCTTCCAGTCGCCACCAATGATTCGGATGGAATGCGCCTTGCCGCCGCGCGATGGCGCAGCTTCACGGACTTTCGGAGCGCGTTCGGCGGTGCGCTCGGCGCCGGGTTCGCGATTTCGCTCGGGATTTCGCTCTAACGCGCGGGTTATCGAGGATCGGGACATGGACGTGCGTGGCGTAGGTAGCAGCGGCGGAATGATCCGCGCGGGTCGGGTTAGAACGTGATCGGGTTGCAGCAATTCGGTTGTCGCCGATGCGGGCACGTTACCACAGCCCCGCCGCACCCGATGCAGGGGTTCGCGCTCGGGCCGGACACTACAATCGGTGCCGGCTGATAAAATACGCGTCTTTCGCTCTTTTTGCGCACACGCTCGCCGCTTCCCGCGTCTTCCCGCCGCTTCTCTGCCTCTTCCCGCTGTTTCCGGCGGTCTTTCGCGGCACGGCAGCTATCGTCACCTTTGCGTTTGCGCGTTGTTTGCGTCCTGCGCTCGTTCGACGCAGAAACGCGGTTGCGACGGCATCGAGAAACGCGCCACCCCACCACTGCAGACCATGTTCAGCTTTTTCAAACGATTAATAGGCAAATCGACCGATACCGATCCCGATACGCCCGAGGAAAACGAAGCCGAAGACGTTGCTGAGGCGCGTTCCCAGGACGTTGAAGGGCTCAGACACGCAGCAAGTACGCCGGTGACGCCGGCTCAGCCCGTGGAAACGGCGCGGGAAGACGCTGCGGCGGAGGATCGGGCTTCGGAAACGCCACTGCGGGGAACGGCATTGGCGGCTGGCACGCCCCGGATGCCGGACGCACCGGCGCGTGGGACGGGGTCCACGGCTGAAAACGGGACATCCGGCGCTCCAGTGGAATCGCTTGACCGGTCGGCGCGTCCGGCTGACGTTGGCGGATTGGGCTCGGGTTCGGGTTCGGGCTCGGGTTCAACTTCATCGGCGGATTCCGGTCAGAGCGCGCTTCACGCTTCAGACTCTCCGATCGGTAATGGCGCGCACGCAGGCAAGACCCCGCATGCACCGAGCGCTTCACTGCCGCACGCGACGACGCCGGTTACGCCGGCGCAGCCAGTTGCATCGACGGCCCCGGTTGTCCAGCCGGCAACCACCACACCAGAAGCCAAACCCTACTGGCAAGGCCGTACGGCATCGCAATGGAAGGCGCCGGCAGAAACCGTCGTGATTGTGCCGCCGCCAGAACCCGAAGCGGGCGCTAAGCGTTCTTGGCTCACGCGCCTGAAAACGGGACTCTCGAAGACCAGTTCGGGCCTGACCGGGATTTTCATCGGCGCGAAGATTGATGAGGATTTGTATGAGGAACTCGAAACGGCTTTGCTGATGTCCGATGCGGGTGTCGATGCCACCGAATATCTGCTTGAAGCGTTGCGTGAAAAAGTGCGCACCGAACGACTCACTGATTCGATGCAGGTCAAGGCCGCGCTGCGCTCGCTGCTCGCGGATCTTCTGCGGCCACTTGAGAAGTCGCTGATGCTCGGTCGCGCCCAACCGCTCGTGATGATGATCACCGGCGTGAACGGCGCGGGCAAGACCACAAGCATTGGCAAACTGGCCAAGCATTTGCAGAGCTTCGACCAATCCGTGCTGCTCGCTGCCGGCGACACCTTCCGTGCCGCGGCACGCGAACAGCTCACGGTTTGGGGGCAACGCAACAACGTGACGGTGGTATCGCAGGAGAGCGGCGATGCAGCCGCCGTGATCTTCGACGCAGTCGGCGCCGCCCGTGCCCGCAAGATCGACGTAATGATGGCCGACACGGCGGGCCGCTTGCCGACCCAGCTTCACTTGATGGAAGAGCTGCGCAAGGTGAAGCGCGTGATTGCAAAGGCACAGCCCGACGCGCCGCACGAGGTACTACTGGTCATCGACGCCAACACGGGCCAGAACGCACTCGCCCAGGTGAAGTCTTTCGACGATGCGCTGGGCTTGACGGGTTTGATCGTGACCAAGCTCGATGGCACTGCGAAGGGCGGCATTCTCGCAGCCATTGCGCGGCAGCGGCCGATTCCCGTCTACTTCATTGGCGTGGGCGAGAAAGTCGAGGACCTGCAGCCCTTCAGCGCCGACGAATTTGCGGACGCATTGCTCGGAAGTTGAACCGGTGCCGCGGCCTGGCGCTCAGCCAGGCCGCGGCTACGCGCGTCCTACCGTGACAGGATTAGCGCCACGGCAATCCACCACATCACAATCCCCACGATCACATCGAGCACTCTCCACGAGACATCCTTCTCGAACAGAGGCTGGAGCAAGCGAGCACCGAACCCGAGCGCGGTGAACCAGATGATCGACGAACACATTGCCCCTGCGGCAAACCACGCGTTCCCCGGCCAACCGTACCTTGCACCAATGCCACCGAGCAGGACGACGGTATCCAGATAAACGTGCGGATTCAGCAGCGATAAAGCGAGCACCGTTGTTACCGCGCTCAACGCTGTCTGCGACTCGCCGCTCTCGGCGCTCAAGTGCCCTGGCCCTTTCCACGCCGCGTGGAACGCCCGCAGACCGTAGAGAAACAGGAACACCGCTCCCGCCCATCGAATCACCCCGAGCAACACCGGCGCTCGCGCAATCAACGCCCCCATCCCACCAATACCCAGCCCGATCAGCAATACGTCGATCAGCGCGCAGATAAAAACGACCCAGCCCACGTGCCGCCGTTTCAAGCCTTGCCGCAACACAAAAGCGTTTTGCGCACCAATCGCGATAATCAGACTTGCGCCAAGCCCGGCGCCGGATAAAAAAACGGCAGTCGTCATTCAGCGTCCGGTTGTTGTCCGGGCGCGGCACGCGCGAACGCATCGATTTGCGCGGCGTGATCGGCGATACGTTCGATCGTCGGATAACGGCTCATATCGAGATTAAAGCGCCGCGCGTTGAACACTTGCGGTACGAGGCATAGGTCCGCGAGCGTGGGGGTATCGCCGAAACACAGCTTGCCCACGCGCGAGTCGTTTGCGAGCCGCTTTTCAAGCGAATCGAAACCCGATTCCAGCCAATGCCGGTACCAAGCGTCTTTCGCTTCGTCGCCAACCTTCAGCGTGTGCTTCAGATACTTGAGCACACGCAGGTTGTCGACCGGATGGATCTCGCACGCAATCTGAAGCGCAACCGAACGAATGAACGCGCGATCCAATGGCGTGCCCGGCAACAACGACGGCTCGGGATGCGTCTCTTCCAGATACTCGATGATCGCGAGCGACTGCGTGAGCACGTCATCACCGTCGATAAACGTGGGCACGATGCCGTCCGGATTCAGCTCGCGATAGTCCGGCTTCAGTTGCTGCCCGCCGTCGCGCAGAAGATGGATCGGCGCGTACTCATAGGCGAGCCCTTTGAGATTCAGCGCAATGCGTACGCGATACGCCGCCGAGCTACGAAAATAGCTGTATAGCTTCATGGATCCCCTCCGTTTTTATAGTCAGACCACGCGCACGGAGAACTCTCCGATTCCGTCGACACCGCCCTTCATCAGGTCGCCCTTTTGAATCGCGCCGACGCCTTCAGGCGTGCCGGTGAAAATCAGGTCGCCAGGGAACAACTCGAATAGCGTGGACAGATACGCGATCGTGTCGCCCACCGACCAGATCAGTTGCGAGATGTCCGATCGCTGCTTCTCTTCGCCATTGACGGTGAGCCAGATCGCGCTTTTTTCCAGATGCCCGACCTTAGCGACTGGATGAATCGGACCCAGCGGCGCCGAATGATCGAAGCCCTTCGCCGTGTCCCACGGACGGCCCAGCTTCTTCGCTTCGGCTTGCAGGTCGCGGCGCGTCATGTCGAGACCGAGCGCGTAGCCATAGACGTAGTCGAGCGCCTTGTCCGCGGGAATGTCCTTGCCTTGCTTGCCGATTGCGGCCACGAGTTCCATCTCGAAGTGGACGTTCTTCGACTGCGACGGATACGGGAATTCGCCGGTCGCATCGGGCGCGACGTACAGCACGGCGTCGGCGGGCTTTCCGAAGAAAAACGGCGGTTCACGATCGGGGTCATGCCCCATCTCGCGCGCGTGCGCCTCGTAGTTCCGGCCAACGCAATAAATCCGGCGAACGGGAAACTGGTCGCTGGAACCGACGACAGGCACCGCGACCGCGGGTGCCGGAGCAAATACGTGACTCATTGCGCTTTCTCCTGTTTGATGAAGCTTCGACCTGAACCTCAAGTTTAACGTGCACGGTTGCGCATCGCGATTCGGCTGAATGGTCTATGGCTCCGGGAGTGGTGACGCGAGCTAGTGAGAACGGCGCTAACAACATTTGACGACAGGCGGCTTAAACCACCGGGGAACGATAGCGGTTTTGGCTCACCCAATATAGAACGGATGCGACGACGAGAACCACGCATTGAACCGATAACCCGAGCCAAAAATCTCCCATGGAGCCTTCCGCACTGCTGGCCGCGCGTGCAAACAGCATGCCGCCCAGTGCGCTGCTGACGAACGCCCCCATTCCACCAGATAAACGCTGCAGGCCGAACGCTGTAGCTGGACTGTCGGACAAGGCCGTCACGAAGACGAGGTCGTTCTTTAGAAAGATCAGGATTTCCATCATCGTGAAGAACAGAACTCCGAGCAGCAGACCTGCGACGCTGCCGATCGACAGAAAGAGCGCGCCCACGGCAACCGCCACGAACGACAGGCTGAGGATCGCGCCGTACGAACTTCGTCCGATTCGTTTTGCAACAAGCGGCTGAACAAATATGACAAGCATCGAATTGAGCAGCAAGATAGCTCCGAGCATTTCAGGCCGGTGGTTCTTGATCACGTAAGGGCCAATGTAATTCTGAAAATAGAAGTAGCAATAGAACGCCATGAAATTGAACAACAACGGTGCCATCATTTTGGAAGCTCGACCGAACTCCATCCGCGTTGGCGATACGTAAGCGCCGGCTGCGCCTGATATCCGATCGCTCACCAACACTCTGATGTGCAAGACTGTCGCCAATACGAATATGCCAAACGTGACAGTGAACAACAGGCCCCGGTTGCTCATAATAAAGAAGCTACCAACGAGCGGTCCCAATCCCATCCCCGCATTGAAGGCGGAATTGGAGAATGACAGAAAGATGGCGCGCTGCTCGTCTGGAAGGCCTTTGATCAGATAGGCTTTGTTGGCAGGCAGATAGATCGCGGCACCCGCCGCGATCAGCAGCACCGAGGGAATCAAAAGCCATAGGTGTTCCGTAGACAGGATGATGAATCCGAATCCCACCGACCTGGTCAGCAATCCCAGGATCATCGCTTTTTTCAAGCCGATCCGATCCGCCACCATGCCGCCGATTAATCCGCCGCCAAATTGGATCAACGAGGCGACTGCCAAGATCCAGCCGACGACGCGCATGTCAGTGCCGCCGATGTTAGACAGCATGACTGGAACGAACGGCAACACGAGAAAACTTCCGAAGGGAATCAGGAATGAACAGAACAGCAATATCCTCGTGCTGCCTGGCAATTCACGCAATCGCCGGACGCCAGAACGAACCATCTTCATATTCAATCCAGATATTTTTATAGATGCGAGCGACACGCTCGAACAGGTCGTCGTGTGACAGCGCGCGCACGCACACATATCCCTTGCGCTGCGTGTTGTCCACGATGTCTAAAAGCGAATCGCCGATCTCGACGTTGAACTCATATTCAATCACGGCGTCGTCTATCTTCAGGAAACCTAACTCGCAAACGGCCTTGACAACGCCGGCCGGCGGCAAGAAGCAAAAGAAACCCGCCGCTCCGAGTTTTTGCGCGCAGGCCGAGGCGACGGGCCTACCTATCAGATTGTCGAAAGCCAAGTCAATTTGGTGAACACCACTCGTAAGTTCGGCCATCTTCCAGATGCGGTCACCCCCCACCCGGGTCTGGGATTCGATAATGTGTGGCCGGCCGTCACTCCCGATTTTCACTTCAGTGTGAGCGACACCGTTCTTGAGGTCGATCGCGGACAAAAAGATCCGTGTCAAGCCGGCAATACGCAGCGTCTCTTCCCGCTCGACTCCGTAGGGCGGAACCACCGTGTGGCTGACAAGCGAATACGGATAGCCGACCAGTTTGGACAGCGACATCGTGATGATGTCGTGGCGACCATCGACCGAGAGCGTCTCGATGCTGTAAAGCTTGTCGCTGTCGATCAGCTTCTCTGCAAGAATGCCGTCGCTGCCGTATTGTTCTCTCGATTCCAAATAGCGCTTTAGTTCATTGGCATTCCGAATCTGATGCACGCCTTGACTCGCGGCGCCGTTGATCGGCTTGACGATGATCCGGGGACCGTGCTGATCGAAGAAATGTTGCAGATCCTCCTCTGAGCGCACGCGCTTCCACGGAAGCTGCAAGTCGGGATGGTCGCCCAGCTTCGCGCGCATTGTGTCTTTGTAACGCGTGTTCAGAACGGCATCGAAATCAAGCCCGCTGACCTGCAGGTTGTCGGCGATGATGGCAGCGGTTTCAAGTCCCAGTTCGCTAAAGGAAACCACGGCGGTGAGCGGAAGAGCGCGGTGGATAGACTTGGCCTGCGCCAGGCAAAGTCCGATCTGCTCAATGTTTGCGTCGCAGGCATACGCACAGTCTTTCAGCAGATCAGCGTTGAAATAGGACGTGCCTTTGGTCGGCCCGAGGTACGAAACGTCCATGCCGAGACGCAAGGCCTTCAATAGGAGTTCCGTCCAGCCCCCGAGAATCAGAATATGTGGCTTCGACATGCTCAAACCCTCTGAGGTGACACACGGACCTGCAGCCTGTTTTGGGCCGCAAGCACGTTTTGCAGCGCGATCTCCGACGTTTGCCCGGAGGCCACGAGGAGGCCGACACACGCGCGCTGATCAGCGAGGCTATCGATCAGCTTGCCGCGTACCGCGGTGGGAAACAGCACCGGATCGCCAGGATAAGCTTGTAGCGCGTGCGTTCCGGCGACATCCTCGTAATAGCCTTTCGATTGCGCATACAAGAGCGACATCGCGACGCCTTTGCGCGCGCTCAACTTTTCGTCAAGCAGCTGCGGACGCTGGCCGAGCGCCATGTCAACGAATGCTTCGTAGACGTTCTTACCGTAAATGTCGCAAAGCGCCTCGCCAATCTGGCCGCCTCCAAGCCGCGGATTGATCTCGATGACTTCGAAGCCGTGCTTCGTGAACATGAATTCGGTATGGGAAAACCCCCGCGTGTACCCTACCGTTCGAAGAACCAGATCGATCCACCTCGCAACTGACTCGTGCAACTCGGGTGGCAGGTATACCGGCAGCGAGACGGCCTCCTCACGGAAGTCGGGCTCGTGAGACATGATGCGGCTGGAAACTGCCAGAACCTTCGTCTGGCCCTCCCAAGTCAACGCTTCGACGCTGAACAACGTTCCGGCGAAATAGGGTTCCATCGTCAGCGCGCCGCCGCGCAAATTCACCTTGCGAGCCAGAGCCAACACGTGGTCGAGTTCGGCGGTACTTCGGGCGAGCCATACATGTTGGCTAGCCGTGCCCGCGAGATCTTTGACGATGACCGGGTAGACGACGTCAAGCTCAACGGCCACGTTTGGGTCAATCCTGATTGCGCGTGCCGACGATAGACCGTTGTCGTGCAACACGTTGCGCAGGGAAAATTTGTCGCGTACCAACCTGATCGAGTCTGCCGGTTGCCCCGGAAAACCGAAATGCTCGAAGAGCTCAAGCGACAGCACACTCCAGGTGTCCGTAGAATTAATCAAGCCGCGCGCGCCGGGCACAAGTTCAATCGCCTTTTTGAGCGCAGCGGGGTCGAACGTATCCACGTCAACGACCTTCACGTCGCCCTGCCGGCTCAGTTCATATTCATAGACGCCGCGCTCACGCGTCAGCAGGATCAGTTGTTCCGAGCGGCTTCTGGCTGCATCGGCCAGACGGTTCAAACCAAAGGTAAGCGCTTCGAGCGCAATGATTGTCATAAGTCGCTCAATTGAATTGCGATAGCTCTCGCCGGTCCCAGCGTGCAAATGACCAGGGGAGCAATAGTTCGGAAGCTGTCGTGATTTCAGAAGGCGCCAGCGCATCGATGTTCAGCGCCTCGGCGTGTCGGCTGTACACATCGTCAACGTAGCGATGCCCGGTATCTGCACCAATAACGATGTACTGCCTGTCAGGGTGCTTGAGGGATTCGGCAGAGGCGACTAGATAGCCGCAGCCCGACGACAACCCCGCGAAGATCGCGTGGCGCTTGAGTAGCGCCACTGTTGCCGACATCCCGTATTCAAACGAGACCCAGTGAATCTGATCGTAGAGTGCGTGCTTGACATTTTCGAAAGGAATCGCGCTGCCGATCCCGGCGATGATGATGCCGGGATCCTCGATTTGCTCGCTGGCAAACGTGACACTGCCGAAGGGCTGAACACCAATGAGTTCAGTGGGGTGGCCGGCTTCTCGCAAGGCTCGGGCGACTCCTCCAGTCGAGCATCCAGAACCCACGCCCCCTACAATCGTGAGCGCCTCACCTTCAAATTCCCGGGCGATTTGTTGAGCGACGGGTTGATATCCGTTGTAGTGAATCGTGTCGTGATACTGCTGCATCCAATACACGTCAGATTCCGACGCCAGTATCTCCTTGATCCGTTCGACGCGGCGGCTCTGATCCATTTTGAGACTGCCGGCGGACTGAACCTGCTCGACTTCGGCGCCAAGAATGTTGAGTTGAACCAGCAGCGTCTTGTCTACGGTTTTGGACGCGATAATGCGGCACTTCATACCGTGGCGATGGCACGCGAGTGCGAGAGAGTGAGCGTAGATGCCGCTCGAACTGTCGAGCAGTGTGTGTCCCGGTTTAATGGCCTCGGCAGCAAGCAACTGTTCGATCGCGGTGAGTGTGGAGTAGACCTTCAGAATCTCGAACCGGGCGAAAGAAAGATTATCTCGCAGCTTGATTAGCGTCGGGCTCTTGATTGAATCGGCGATATGGTCGTACATGACTCCTCCGAAAACATCTCGATACGATTAATATGACGACCCCGCTTTTATGAACTTACAGGCGCATCCAATTTCGAAGAAAAAATTCGATAGATCCGTCATCAGCATAATCGACGGCTTTTTTATGAACAGGAACCCAAGCATGCTACCGGTGTGGGCCACGATCATTCCATCAGACCCAAATCGCTCTTTGTTCTCCTTCAATTTTTTAAAATTCTTTTTCGGGAAAACAATTTGCGAAAGCTCGGCGCTTGCCGTTGCGCAATCGCAAATGCGTTGATAGTCCGCGTTGCTGATGGCGTCAACGGCTTGCTCCATGTTTTTTGAATAAACGGATATATTTCGACCATAGTGATCTAGTAGCTTTTTAGCTGACTTATCCGTATCGACCATTTCCCCCTCGTCAATATAGCAAGCGTATAAAGTGATCGAGTTAAGAAATTGATGCACAACTTTTTGTTCGCCGCTCAAGTAAAGTGCGAGCGAATCCAGGAAGACGCTGTCAGATCGCTCGATATCCCTAAGAATTTCGCAAATTTGATTTACTGACGTTGATTTCTCGAAAATCGCGTCTAGGCAGCGTATCGTGGCAATGATATCCGCCGTGGAACTGGCCATTCCTCTTCCACATTCCAGCTCGCTGCGAAATCGCCAGCATCCACGCGGCTCTGGTAAACCGTATACTTTCAAATAATTATATAAAGCTTTCGACGATTTACTCTTTGCGCATAATTCACTATCATCGGCTTTGTCAGCATTCCGAGTAAAGTGAACCCAAGTGTATCGTTCAATTGGAAGTGAGACGATCGCAATATTGAGTTTTCCGCTGTCTAGATACGGGCCTTGTACCAATTCTCCAAGAGTACCTCGGCACATACCCGTGTATGTCTGGCTTTTCATATAATTAAGAGAAGCTCCGATTCGTTACCTTTTCGCGCGCGGTCAAACCGGTTTCGCGACGACAAGCTCTTGCCCGGTAAAACGCTGCTTTCAGATATCAGCAACCTGTTTTAAGAGACTAACGGCTTAGTTAAACAAATGAAACAGTGTTTTTGTCAAAAATGATCACGAATAAAACAGATTATTTTTGAGATAATTGCAACCTCAAGCATCATTCGATGCCGCTGTTCGGGACGGCCGTCTTAGCTGGACTGATAATCGAGCAAAAACCGGCATACCGGCTGTGGTATGCCGGCCCAATGCGCCCTTGCCTCAGTCCATACGCCGCTTTTTTCGCGCCATGCTCAGGATCCGAAAGCAGCCCGCGCGGAATTTTCATCGCCCCGTCGCCTGCCTCACTTGCAAGCTCGGCTCAAATGCGGTACTGAATGTGATTCCTGTATTTCCAGAATTGCAGCGGGCGAGTCTGCACACGGCGATGCGATTGAACACCCCCGATTGCCCCCTTCCAGCCGCCCGCTCAGACCGATCAATGACCGACACAGCCCCTTTCCCGTGCGCCCGTTTCATCAAGGAAATCGGCCGCGGGCCAAATGGCGCGCGAGCGCTGACCCGCGAGGATACGTACGCCCTCTACGAAGCCATGCTCGACAACCGCGTCTCCGACCTCGAGCTCGGCGCCGTGTTGCTCGCGTATCGTGTGAAAGGAGAGACGGCCGCAGAACTGGCCGCGATGCTGGCGGCCGCGCATCGCTCGTTCGAGCCGTTGCATATCCAGAATGGCCGAGACCACGCGCGCCCCGTCTCCATCCCCAGTTATAACGGCGCGCGCAAGCAGCCGAACCTCACCCCGTTGCTGGCGTTGCTGCTCGCGCGGGAAGGTGTGCCGGTGCTCGTGCACGGCGTCACGACTGACCCTGGCCGAGTGACGAGCGCCGCGATTTTCGCCGAACTGGGCATTGCGGAATCCACCTCCCACGATGAAATCGAGGACAACCTCGCCTCGCGGCGGCTGGCGTTCGCGCCGATCGCAGTTCTCGCGCCCAAGCTCGCGCGCCTGCTCGCGATCCGGCGGATCATGGGCGTGAGAAATTCCACGCATACGCTGGTCAAGATCCTGCAGCCGTTCGCACAGCCCGGTTTGCGGCTGGTGAATTACACCCATCCGGAGTACCGCGAGAGCCTGACGGGACTGTTCACCGAGCATCCCGACGCAGCCGCCGGGGGCGCCCTGCTCGCACGCGGAACAGAGGGTGAGGCGGTAGCGGATACGCGCCGGCAAGTGCAGGTCGACTGGTTCCATGAAGGCCACACAGAAACGCTGATATCGGCGGAGCGCTCGTCCCCGGAAGCGCCCGTGGTGGCGTTGCCCGAGGCCCTCGATGCAGCGACCACCGCCCGCTGGATCGAAACCGTGCTGCGCGGCGAAGCACCTATTCCGCCCGCACTCGCGCGTCAGGCGGAGTTGATTGCGGACATCGTCAGGCGCTAGGGCATTCCTCAGTCGAGAAACCGTTTCTGTTGACAGAAGCGCGCGCCCTGCGCTAATGTGCAGAAATGAGCTTTACCCAATTCCCCTCCCTTCGAATTACTCAGGGTCGCCTAGCGCGGCCCCTATCGCTACGTCTAGCGTAAGTCGCTAAACGTGGCGCCGCGCGTTCCTCGCGCGGTCCCTCCCGCAGTTTCGTAGCTCCCCTTTTTTCACCACCTGTAGTCGTCTGCTTTCGTCCGTTCATCCACGGCACGAAAACGCGAGGATCACATGCACGCTGCATTAGCATCGTTCACGTTCGTCACCGGCGTCTCCCACGCCATGGGACATCGAGAACCTGACCAGCGCGCATCGGAACGATGCCGGCAAGCCGCCGGCCTCGCGTCCTCCTCGCAACGACTGCGCTTTCACGCGTACAACGCGTTCAGCCGAGGCCCACGATGATGATGCGCAACCCTTCCGAGAAATACCGCCCTTTCCCGCAGGTCAACCTCAACGGCCGCCGATGGCCCACTCGCACGATCGAGCACGCACCCATCTGGATGAGCACCGATCTTCGTGACGGCAACCAGGCGCTGATCGACCCGATGAGTATTGACGCCAAGCTCGAGTTCTTCGAGATGCTGGTGGCGGTGGGTTTCAAGGAAATCGAAGTGGGCTTTCCGTCGGCATCGCAGACGGATTTCGACTTCGTGCGCAAGCTGATCGTGGAAAACCGCGTTCCCGCCGATGTCACCATCGAAGTGCTCGTGCAGTCGCGCCGCGAACTCATTGAGCGGACGTTTGAAGCGGTACAAGGGGCGCCCCGGGTGATCGTGCACCTGTACAACGCGATCGCACCGTCGTTTCGCAAGATCGTCTTCGCCCAGTCCAAGGAAGAGACCAAGGCGCTCGCCGTGGAAGGCACGCGCATCATCAAGGAGTGCGCCGCCGCGCGCCCCGACACACACTGGATCTACCAGTATTCGCCGGAAACGTTCAGCATGACCGAGCTTTCGTTTTCCCGCGAAGTCTGCGACGCCGTCGCGCAAATGTGGCGTCCCACGCCCGACCACAAGATGATCGTGAATTTGCCGGCCACCGTGGAGGCGGCCATGCCGAACGTGTTCGCCGATCAGATCGAGTGGATGGATCGCAACGTGAGTTATCGCGACAGTATCGTGCTCTCCGTGCATCCGCATAATGATCGCGGCACAGCGGTCGCCGCAGCGGAACTTGCGATCCTTGCCGGCGCAGATCGGGTCGAAGGCTGCCTCTTTGGCAACGGCGAGCGCACGGGTAACGTGGATCTCGTCACGCTCGCGATGAACTTGTACACGCAGGGGATCGACCCCGGCCTGGATTTTTCGGATATCGACGGCGTGCGCCGCGTGGTCGAACGCTGCAACCAGATTTCTGTGCATCCGCGTCACCCGTATGCCGGCGATCTCGTGTTCACAGCTTTTTCCGGCTCCCACCAGGACGCCATCCGCAAGGGTTTTGCTCAACGCGAAGCGGACACGGTATGGGACGTGCCGTATCTCCCCATCGATCCCGCCGATCTCGGCCGCAGCTACGACGCCGTGATCCGCGTGAACAGCCAGTCGGGCAAAGGCGGCGCGACCTATCTGCTCGAACGCGGGCTGGGCTTCACGCCGCCGCGCCGCGTGCAGATCGAATTCAGCCATACCGTGCAGAAAGTCGCCGACGCCTCCGGCGCGGAAGTGTCCGGCGAAGCCATTTGCGCGTTGTTCAAGCGCGAATACTTCGATGCACAAGGGCCGGCGACGCGCTCGGATGCCTCGACCCTGCGCTTCGATGAACGCCACGTGAAGCTGCCCGTATCGACCGTTGCCGATGAAGCGCACGCGCAGGCAGTCGCTGCGGCGGTAGCCAGCGTGGCGGGTGTCGCGATCGAGGTGACATCGTTCGAAACCGCCGCGACCGCGAAGGGTGAGACGGGGGTGTTCATCGGCTGCCGGATTGGCGATCAGGCCATGCGATTTGGCGTCGCGGTTCATGCAAACGCGGTTCAGGCAGTCGCCAACGCCATTGTCAGCGCGGTGAATCGCGTGCGTTGGGCTGGGCGCAAGGAAGTGGAAAGCGAAGCCGTAGCGGCGTGAAGGAACGCGGCTTTTTAGCAACGAGCAGCGAGTACGGGTTGTGAGTGACGCGTGGTGATGTGGTCAGGTACCGCTTCCCAGTCAGCGCGCAGCAGAAGTTTGCGAAGCAGGCGATAAAACACGACCGGTATCGACATGGCGGCCGACGCTCACAAGGCGCCGCCCCGCCGCCCGAACCGCGACGCCCGACCGAACGGCGTCGAACCGGCGCTAATCCAGCGCCACGCGTGTCGCCTGCATCGCGAGCAACTGCCATTGCCCATCGACCTGAATGTGGATGGCCGTGTACGCGATCGGGAACAACAAGGCGCCGTTCTTCGACTCCATCTCGAGCAACGCGCGCCCAAAGACGATCCACGTGTCCCGTCCGCCCGGCATCACATCCTGCGACTGGATCTCGATCTGGCGGTAGCGCCGGCGCCCCGCCGTGATGGCATCTATGAACTGACGTTTCGTCTCGCGCTTGCCATTGGTATGGACATAGCTGGCGTTCTCCGCCAACAGCACGTCCAGCAATTCGCCGTCACCGTCGACCATCGCACGGAAACGGTCGCGCTCGAGTTCGCGGATTGCCTCGATGGGCGTATCGATCGGTTGTGCCGGCATCTTTCGATTCCTCTCGCGCTTGAGGAACCGATGGACGCGGTCCTCGTCAGAAGTTGTATTGCAAATATATCTGGCTGAAATTTATACCAGGATTCGGGTGTTCGATACCGCCGTTGGATAAATGCTGAAACCGGAAGCCCGCCTGATAGTTTTGATGGGCACCGAATTGAGCCCCCACGCCCACAAGGTCGGCAAACTGAAAGGACGAAGAGAAAGTACGCGTCTCGGTCTCACGCACGTCCGACAGGAGCCGCACACCTACGCCTGCTTCCACGTATGGCCGAAACCAACCTGAACTTTTGATGAAGCGGAATACGGGCGTAAAGCCGAATTCCCAGATGCCCGGATGCGATGCCTGGCTTTCGCGAATATCCCAATAGGCCACGTGCGCTTCACCCACAACCGTGAAGTGGAAACCGCCGATTTCCCACCAGGTCCAGTTGGGATCCCAGACCACACCAACGTCCGCCTTCCGGACGTCATGGTCGGCAACCCCGCCGGCGATCTGCAAGCCGAACTGATCGGCGTGGGCAGTGGCCGAAGCCAAGACCAATGCACCGAACAAGGCACCGTAAAAAGAGCGCTTTTGCCAGACACTTTTGTTCTTCTGCATGAATACTCCGGGGCTGGATTCTCACAAGAGGGGCTCGCCAATAACGCAGCAAAGTCGCCATTTTAGAGACGGTCTCAAAAAAGTGCTCAGAAGAGTTCTGCTGAATGAGGGAAATGCGGAATTAAGTTTCGTCGAATCCCGATTGACGGGTAAATCATGCGAAATCTTGCAAATTTCTTTCGGTAAGTTTGACAAAGAAAGTGTTTCGCTGCGCGCAACAGTGCGGGAAAGCACTTAGTAGCTATTGGAGCTAAGATTCTAATAGCGTATGGGAACTCGGACACACACGGCCCCTCTAATCATTAGCACTCGAAATAGCAGAGTGCTAATATCCTGCTAGACCCGGTTTTTCATCGGGTTTTTTGTTGATAAGGAGCACACCAGCGTGACCAATGCGATGACCCTCCCGAATACTGGACACTCGGCGCCGGCCAAGGCCGCTTCGGCAGGTGCGCTGACGTTTGCGCAGTCGTCAATGTTGACTGGCCAGATCGGCAACATCGACGCCTACATTTCGGCTGTCAACCGGATTCCGATGCTTACGCCGTCGGAAGAACGTCAGTACGCCACCGAATTCCGTGACAACGACAACCTGGATGCCGCTCGTCAGCTCGTGCTGTCGCACCTGCGCCTGGTGGTATCGATTGCCCGCAATTACCTGGGATACGGTCTTCCCCATGCCGACCTGATTCAGGAAGGCAATATAGGCTTGATGAAAGCCGTAAAACGCTTCGATCCGCAACAGAACGTGCGGCTGGTGTCGTATGCCATGCACTGGATCAAGGCGGAGATTCACGAGTACATCCTGCGCAACTGGCGCACCGTGAAAGTGGCGACCACGAAGGCGCAGCGCAAGCTGTTTTTCAACCTTCGCAGTCACAAGACCGGGCACAACGCATTCACGCCGGACGAGGTTGATAGCCTGGCGAAAGAGCTGAATGTGAAGCGCGAAGAAGTCTCGGAAATGGAAATGCGTCTTACCGGCGGGGACATCGCGCTGGAAGGTCAGATTGACGACGGCGAGGAATCGTATGCGCCTATCGCGTATCTGGCCGACTCGCACAATGAGCCGACCAACGTGCTTGCGTCGCGTCAGTTCGACAAGCTGCAGAGCGAAGGGCTGTCGACCGCGCTCGAATCGCTCGACGAACGCAGCCGCCGGATCGTTCAGGCGCGCTGGCTCGAAGTGGAAGACGACGGCTCGGGTGGTAAGACGCTGCATGAACTCGCTGACGAGTTCGGGGTATCGGCGGAACGGATTCGCCAGATCGAAGCCAGCGCAATGAAGAAAATGCGCACGGCGCTGCATGAGTACGCTTGAGCGTTTAGTGCAGAATCGCGCCGCTTGAGTTTTGAGCGGTGCGTGAATGATGAATCAGCGGTGCGTAGAAAAAACTCGAAAGCCCGCCGTCGAAAGACGGCGGGCTTTTCTTTGCCTGCTGGATTTGCGTGTGCGAAGTGCGCCGGCATGCGGACCGATAAAAATCGGTGCCAGAGGTTTCCCCGTGGCGCCGCTCGGCGTTCAGCCAGCAAACCTTCTGCGACCTAGCGCGACATCATGTGCGCACCGACGTTATGGAGTACCCACAACGTCCCGCCAATCAGAATCACCGCCACCAGCACGGCGAATCCCAACGAGATCAGGTTCCATCGCTGCGATGAAGACGTGTTCATATGCAGGAAAAACACCAGATGCACGAGGATTTGAATGAACGCGAGCACCGCGATGGCGATGATCGATTCTGTCGGACCCAACGCCTGTTGCATGACCAGTCCAAACGCCGCGGCCGTCAGCACGACCGACAGGACGAAGCCAATGACATACGAGCGCACGCTGCCGTGGCCCGCGCCGGTATCGATTGAATGTGCGTTTGCCATTTATACGACGCTCGTCAGATAAACAAAGGTGAAGACGCAAATCCACACGATGTCCAGAAAGTGCCAGAAAAGGCTGAGACACGTGAGGCGCGTCAGATCGCGTTGGGTGAGTTTCTTGTTGCCGATTACCTGCACCGCCAGGACCGCCATCCAGATCAGGCCAACGGTTACGTGCAAGCCGTGCGTCGCGACCAGCGTGAAAAACGCTGACAAAAACGCACTGCGATCAGGTCCGTAACCCTGCGCGATCAGCAAGCTGAACTCGTGGATTTCCAGCCCGATAAACACAGCACCCAGCAGGAACGTCACGCCGAGCCATGCCAGCAGCGCGGTCGACTTGCCCTTGTGAGCGGCCAGCATGCCAAAGCCGAACGTGATACTGCTCAGCAACAGGATGGCGGTTTCCAGCATGACCCCGGGAAGCTCGAACACGTCCTTGCCGGAAGGGCCGTCGGCGAACTGATGGCCCATGACAGCAAACACGGCGAATAACGACGCAAAGATAATGCAGTCGGTCATCAGGTACACCCAGAAGCCCAGCACGGTATTCGACGCGCCGTGGTCATCGTGCGATCCCGGCAAATCGAGTGAGACGGTTTTGTGCAGCATTACAGTGCCTCCTGCAGATCCAGCGTTCGTGCTGGCTTCGGCGTGCCTTCCATGCCGGCGACAGCTTCAGCGGAAATGGTGTAGTCGATGTCGTTGTTATAGCTACGAAGGATGAGCGTGACGATCACGCCCAGAAGCCCCGCGATCGCGAGCCACCAGATGTGCCAGACCAGCGCAAAACCGATAGCCAAGCTGAACAAGCCGACGAACAGACCCGCGCTTGTGTTGCGCGGCATGTGGATGTCGCGATAATCCTCAACAGCGTGGCGTGTGCGGCCACGTCCCTTCATGTGTGCGAAGGCGTCGAGTTCGTGGACCACCGGCACGACCGCGAAGTTATAGACGGGCGGCGGTGAACTGGTCGCCCATTCGAGCGTACGGCCATTCCAGGGATCGCCGGTGACGTCTTTGTACGCGGGCGAATTCCGTTTCACGACGCTGACGACAACCTGAGCGATCTGGAACACGACGCCCACGAGAATGATCAACGCGCCAATCAACGCGATGACCATGTACGGCTGCCAACCCGGCGTGTCGTAGTGGTTCATGCGGCGCGTCGCGCCCATGAATCCGAGCACGTACAACGGCATGAACGCGGTCCAGAAGCCTACGAACCAGCACCAGAACGCACACTTGCCGAGCGTCTCGTTCAGCTTGAAACCAAACGCCTTCGGGAACCAGTAGGTGAAGCCGGCGAGATACCCGAACACCACACCGCCGATAATCGCGTTATGGAAGTGAGCGATCAGGAACAGGCTGTTATGCAGCACAAAATCAGCGCCCGGCACGGCCAGCAACACGCCCGTCATGCCGCCCACGGTAAACGTGATCATGAAGCCGATCGTCCACAACACGGGCGATGACAACTCCAGCCGCCCCTTATAGATGGTGAACAGCCAGTTGAAGATCTTCACGCCGGTCGGAATGGCGATGATCATGGTCATGATCCCGAAAAACGCATTCACGTTCGCGCCGGAACCCATGGTGAAGAAGTGATGAAGCCAGACGAGCAGCGACAACACCATGATCGAGCATGTGGCGTAGACCATCGTCTTGTAGCCGAACAACGGCTTTTTCGCGAAGGTAGCCACCACTTCCGAGTAGATGCCGAATGCCGGCAGCACCAGGATGTACACCTCCGGATGACCCCACGCCCAGATCAGGTTCAAATACAGCATGGCGTTGCCGCCACCGTCGTTCGTGAAGAAATGCATGCCGAGATAACGGTCGAGCGCGAGCAATGCGAGCGTTGCGGTCAGGATCGGGAACGTGGCGAGGATCAGCACGTTCGAGCACAGCGACGTCCAGGTGAACACCGGCATCTTCATGAGGGTCATGCCCGGCGCGCGCATCTTGATGATTGTCACGAAGAAGTTCACGCCGGTGAGCAATGTTCCTATGCCGGACAACTGCAAACTCCACAGGTAGTAGTCGACACCTACTCCCGGACTGAATTGCAGCTCCGACAACGGCGGATACGCGAGCCAGCCGGTTTGCGCAAAGTCACCGATCACCAGCGAGATATTGATCAGGATGGCGGCAAGCGCGGTCATCCAGAAACTAAGCGAGTTGATAAACGGGAACGCGACATCACGTGCGCCAATTTGCAGCGGCACGACAATGTTCATCAAGCCGATCATGAACGCCATTGCCATGAAGAAGATCATGATGACGCCGTGCGCCGTGAAGACCTGGTTGTAATGCTCGGGCGGCAAGAAGCCCGGCCCGTTATACGCGAGCGCGAGTTGCGTGCGCATCATCAGCGCATCGACAAAACCGCGCAGCAGCATCAACACCGCCACCACGATATACATCACGCCAATCTTCTTGTGATCGACCGACGTCAGCCATTCGCTCCACAGATAGCCCCACTTCTTGAACCACGTCAGCCCGACGACCACGGCCACCACAATGAGGGCCATGAACGCCGCCGCGGCCATGATGATCGGCTGATCGAACGGTATGTCCGCCAGCGTTAATTTTCCCAACAGATTTCCAAACATGGCTTACCCCTTCGTGCGGCAGATCGGGTCGGGTATGTTGCGAGCATGCCCGTTGTTATATTTCGCGACGATGCTCTGAAACAGATTCGCGTCGACCCTGGAGAAGTACTCGACTGGATGCTTTTCGGTCGGCACCGCAACCGCTGCGTAGTTCACGCCGTCGAGCTGAGTCGGCGATGACTTCACCTTCGCAATCCAAGCCGCAAACTCCTCGGGTGAAGTTGCAACGGCGCGGAATTTCATGTCCGAAAAACCTTGGCCACTGAAATTCGCGGAAATGCCGGCATAGTCCCCCGCTTCGTCGGCGATTAAATGCAGTTTGGTTTGCATGCCCGCCATTGCATAAATCTGGCCGCCCAATCGCGGGATGAAAAACGAATTCACCACCGAATCCGACGTGATCTTGAAGTTCACCGGCGTACCTACCGGGAACTCGATTCTGTTCACCGACGCAATACCCAGATCCGGATAAATAAATAACCATTTCCAGTCCAGCGCGACGACTTCAACGTTAATTGGCGCGACCTCTGACACAAGCGGCTTATATGGATCAAGCGCGTGCGTGCTCTTGTACGTCAAAATACCCAGATACAAAATGATCAAACTCGGGACGAGCCAGATCACAATTTCAATCTTGGTAGAGTGAGCCCACTTGGGCAGATATTCGGCCGTTGTATTCGATTGCCGATACTTCCACGCAAACAAAAGCGTCAGGAAAATCACCGGCACCACCACGATCAGCATGGCGTACGTAGAAGTAAGAATAAGATTCTTCTCAGCCAGTCCGATGCTGCCTTTAGGATCGAGAAGATCCATCTGACCACAGCCCGACAGCAGAAGAGCAGGGAATATTGCTAATCGCTTGCAAAACCCCGACCCGGATTTTTGTTTCATACCTTGCCCGATTTCAACGTTTTTGAGATATTACGTTTAGACTATTAATCAGCCTCGGGAGAAGGGTAGCGCGATTTCAAGGACTCATTTAATCCAATTTTCTCGAAAAATGTTTTGTGTATATTCGATGCGTCTTATTGCCGCATATTAATGGTTAATTTATTTCTATGATTTGACTGCGGATTATCAAGATAATTGGACTTATCGATAAAAACGAGATGAACAACGTTAGGCGAGAAATCAGCCTGACCTGTCATTGAAATCACTCTCGCCGCACGGATCGCGCGGCGAGACCAAGCAATTACTTCAAGTACAGCCCTGGCGTCCACGAACCATCGCGCGATGAGAACTGCACGGTCCTACCCGTGGCATTGCGAACGCAGATTCCGATTTGCGTGGCTGCCGCCGCTTTTTGGGACGCAACATACGAGGAGACGTCGTTGTTCCTGACTTGCTGCGCGTTATCGAGATAAATGCCGCCAATCTTCTGCGTCGTGCACGCGGCCGCTGTCGGAAGCTTCGCCGCGTCATCCCAATCGGTCGATGCCGCGTAGAGATCCAGCATGACAGCGCTGGTATCGCTCACGTTCCCGGCGAAAGTCTGAAGGTAGGAGCTGGCGTACGCATAGTCGTTGAGATTGGCGGGGGTCGGAAACTTGATGAAGATCACGTCGCCGGGAGCCGAGACAAGCGTTGCGCCTGTCGCCTCAGTCGATCCGCTGCTGGTCAGCCGAACGTCCGCACTCGCCGCGGAGTAGTAGGTTGGGATGTTTTTGCCGCATGTTGCACCGGGCGTGGCCGGCTTGTTCATGCACGAGTCGACAATGTATTGCATGCTTTGTGCGTGCCACGCGTTGATGAAATCGCCGTGAGCCGTATACATGCTGCCCCATTGCGGCACCCACTGACCGTTCTCGAAAACTGGATCGAGTGACAACTGCGCGGTGGTCAAGTCAGGATCGTCTCCGAGCGGATATGAGATGTTCAACTGAAGCTCGGGAATCTTGACCGGATATCCGGCGGGACATGTGCCATCGGCGTTCCGATACGCCACGTTGAGTCCGCCGGTACCCGCTTTCATCAGCCCCTTCATCCGATTTTCCCGGCCACTTCCGAGATCCGGCGCCAGGTTCACACCATCCCAGCAATCTGGGAAATGCACGGAGATGTTCAGTTCCGGCGCGTTGCCGCCGCTGGCGGTATAGGACGGGCAGCTGGTGGGCATTGTCGTGGTGTAATTGCCACTGCCCAGGCACAGGAAATTGATATGCGGATTGGGCGACGTCCCCATGTGATCTCCGGCCAGCATCTGGAGTCCGAGCGGAATCGCGTGGATCGGATACGAAGCGACATGCTGATCGTCCTTATAGTAGGTCTTTTCGTACGTCGCATTGATGACCCCGGACGCTCGTTGCAATTGCGGTACCCAGTACGCCGATCGGTCGGCATTTGAATCGCAGGTCGTGGCCTTGTTGCTGCTCAGCGATTCGTAGGTGCTGGACGCATTCGTGTTTGTATTGCCGAAAAAATCGTGCACCATCGCCTCCCCCGCCTTCCCTGGATAAATAATGGGGTCATCGGGCAGCGTGTGGGAATAGTTGCATTGGGTGTTGAAATTGGCGGCATGGGCCGCGCCTGTAGCAAGCATGAACGTGGTCCAGATGACGATTTTGCTCTTCATGAACGACTCCTGATAGGGAAACATAACGTTGGTTACACCGGTTTCTCGATATTATTTGATTAGTTATCTTTATTAAATTCCTGATAACAATGCCCCTCAACTACCGAGTTTCCTGTGTGCAATGCTTGATAAAACCGAAACGGCCGTGGAACTCGTGACGCTTTATTATTTAATTAGGTTAACTTATTACTTGAGCAACAAATAATAAACCCGGATCATGACTTTCGCCATGCCGGGTATTAAAAGTAAACCAAAGTAAGTTTCAAACCTGCGGCCGAGCTATCAGAAACCCGGCCGCGAACTGCGCGCTAAGAACTTACGCCGGTAGCGGCGAAGCGCCAGTACCCGGCGAAAGACGCTTCGCCATGGTGTCTGCGTAGCGTTGTGCCGCGTTGCCCACAACGACGTGGAACGTATCGGCGGAGACCCAGGCTACATCGAGTGCCGACAAGCGCTGACGATCCACCGACGAGGGATCGCGAACCACCACGCGCAGCCGCGTAGCGGCAACGGCATCGAGGGACGCCACGTTGGTCGCGCCGCCAAACACGGCGAGCCAGCGCACCGGGTCCGGATCGAGCGGGCCCTGTTCACCTGCGGGAACCGCGGCCAGCGGCACAGCAGCAGCCGGGGCGGACGAAGCCGACGTTGCACCACGCGTGGATGAACGTTCGAGTTCGGTGCGGATTTCATCGGAGATGAGATCGGCTTCCGGCCCGATGATGACCTGCACACTCGTCGCACCGCGCTTCAACACACCACGCGCGCCAATCGCCTTCAACTCGGGTTCCGAAACCTTCGCCGAATCCACCACCGAAAGACGCAGACGGGTCGTACAGGCATCGACGAGCGTCAGGTTCGACGCACCGCCCAAAGCTGCGATATAGCGTACTGCGCGCGGCACCGTAGCACCGGCTGTGGGGGAAACAAAGCCCGTGTTGTCGTACGATTCGACTTCTGCGTCGGTCGTAGCAGGCTCACGGCCCGGCGTTGCCATGTTGAACTTGCGGATAAAGAAGCGGAACAACCCGTAATAGACCACAGCGTAGACAATGCCCACCGGGATCGCCAGCCAGCCGCGCTGCGAAAGACCGTAGTTCAGCACATAGTCGATAGCACCAGCCGAGAACGTGAAGCCCAGGTGAATACCCAGCGCCGAGCAAATCGCGAGCGACAGGCCCGTCAACACCGCGTGAATCGCGTACAGCGCCGGTGCGAGGAACATGAAGGTGTATTCGATCGGCTCAGTCACGCCCGTCAGGAATGCTGTCAGCGCCATCGAGAAAAGCAAGCCGCCGACCATAGCGCGACGTTCCTTCGGTGCTTCATGGAACATGGCCAGACAAGCTGCCGGCAAGCCGAACATCATGATCGGGAAGAAACCCGTCATGAAGCCGCCCGCGGTTTTATCGCCAGCGAAGAAGCGATGCAAGTCGCCCGTCACCGCCGCGCCGCCGCCCGGGGGCGTGTACGAACCGAACACGAACCATGCGAGCGAGTTGATGATGTGGTGCAGACCCGTCACCAGCAGGATCCGGTTCAGCACGCCGAACACGAACACGCCCAGTGCGCCTGCGCCCGTCAGCCAGCCACCAGCTGCATCGATAGCTGCCTGGACCGGTGCCCAGACATAGCCGAGGACAATCCCGATCACCAGACAGGTCACCCCCGTGACAATCGGCACGAAGCGTTTACCTCCAAAGAACGCGAGGTACTCGGGGAGCTTGATGTCTTTGTACTTGTTGTAGAGGAACCCGGCCACGCAACCTGCAACGATCCCCGACAGCACGCCCATGTTGAGCTTGTCGTTGATGTCTTTCATCACCGCGATTTCAATCAGGTAACCGATCGCACCCGCCAGACCGGCCGTGCCGTTATTGTCCTTCGCAAAACCGACTGCCACGCCGATGGCGAACAAGAGTGGCAGGTTAGTAAAGATCGTATCGCCAGCATCGGCGATCATCTTGATGTTGAAGACATCCGGCTGGCCGAGGCGCAATAGCAGCCCGGCCACCGGTAGCACGGCAATCGGCAGCATCAGCGCGCGGCCGAGACGCTGCATTCTTGCAAACAGGTTAGCGTCCATCAGGTTCTCCAGAGATAAGTGTCTTGTCGTTGATCGTGTTGGTACAACATGTTGTCGATCGAAGCTTTTTTACTAATAAACGCGATAAACGCGAAGGCTGGCTACCGGACGGACGTGTTAGTCCAGCGGCCAGATTTCGCGGCTTGCTGCTCTTACTGCCTGTGCTGATTCGAGCGCCAAGGCGTCCTCAGCGCGCTGACGGCACAGTGGGTAATCGAGTTTGCGCACGAGCGCCTTGATGCCGGGAACCGAGACCGGATCCACCGACAATTCCGTCACGCCCAGTCCCACCAGCAGGGGCACGGCGACCGGGTCACCGGCCAGCGCACCGCACACGCCGACCCACTTGCCGTGTTTCGCCGCGCCATCCGTTGCGGCCTTGATCAGGCGCAGCACCGCGGGATGCAGGCCGTCGGCCTGGGCTGCGAGATCGGCCTGGCAACGGTCCATGGCAAGCGTGTATTGCGTGAGATCGTTCGTGCCGATAGACAGGAAATCCGCATGTCGAGCGAGCTGATCGGCCAGCAGCGCAGCCGACGGCACTTCGATCATCACGCCCACTTGAATGGGATCGGTCCGGCCAATTTCCGCCGCGAGTTCATCGATACGCTTTCTCAAACGCACGAGTTCGCCGGAGTCGGTGACCATAGGCAGGAGAATGCGCACCGTGCCGAACGGTTTCACCGCGAGCAGACCACGCAACTGGTCGTCGAGAAGATCGGGACGCACCTGCGCCAGGCGAATGCCGCGCAAGCCCAGCGCCGGGTTCGTTTCAGGCGGCAGCGTGAGGTAATCGACTTCCTTGTCCGCGCCTACGTCGAGCGTACGGATGATTGCCGTGCGGCCGTTCAACGCGCCCACGATCGATTGATAGCTTTCCTTATGTTCGTCCGCCGTAGGGGCCGTCTGGCGATGAATGAACAACAATTCGGTGCGCAGGAGACCGACCGCGTCCGCGCCGTTATCGACTGCAGTCTTTGCGTCGTCAAGTGTCGCGATGTTCGCCGCGACTTCGATTGTGCGGCCGTCGTGTGTTGCTGCCGCTTCTTGTGACGTGCGCCGGTTCACCTCACGCACACCCGCGAGACGCTGGCGCTCGAGGCGCGCGCGTTCCACATCGAGTGCGGTGGGTGCGTGCTCCAGCCGACCTGCGGATGCGTCCACCACGACCTGCGTGCCGTCGGGGATTGCGTGCAGCGCATCGCCCACCGCGACGAGGGCCGGGATCCCGATCTGGCGCGCGATGATCGCCGCATGCGACGTCGCGCCGCCGCGTGCCATCACCAGCGCGGTCACGCGCGTGCGGTCGAGCGACGACAGGTCGGAGGGCGTGAATTCATCGGCGGCGAGCACGGCTTCGTCGGGTAATTCGCGTGCCGCCGTGTTCGTATAACCGAGCGCGCGCAACACGCGCTTTTCGATATCGCGGAGGTCCGAGGCACGTTCCGCCAACAACGTGTCTTCGATAGTCGACAGCACCACGATCTGCTCGCGAATCGCTTCACGCCACGCGAAGCCGGCGCTCTTGCCGAGGCTGATCAGATCGCGCGCGGCGTCGAGCAGCGTGGGGTCTTCGAGCAACACGCGATGCACCGCGAAAATCCCCGCTTCGCCGACCGCACCGCGTTGCGAGGCAGTACGGACGGTCTCGTCCAGTTCCGCGTCGATCGTAGCAATGGCCTTGTCCAGCAAGCGGCTTTCCGCTGCCGACGTACCGGTTGCCTGCTCAGGCGGCGTGACGTCCTGATTGTCCCAGCGCACGAGCTTGCCGACCGCAATTCCCGGCGACGCACACACGCCGGCGATCGTATTCGGATCAAGTGGCTTGCCGGGGTCACGGACTACCGCGAGCGGCGCGGGCGACTGCGAACGCGCCGGTTTTTCTTCCACTTCACCATGCGCTTCACGCAGCAATTCCGCTGCGACCGCGTCCACGGCCGCCACCGCTTGCGCGCCCACGCCGAGCAACTCGACTGTCGCGCCTTCGCCTGCGCCCAGTCCGAGCAAACCGACCACGCTTTCAATCGGCGCTTTACGACCGTTGAAACGCACTTCCACCTTGGCGTCGAAACCCCGCGCCGCTTCACGGGCGCGGGCAGCAGGCCGCGCGTGCAAACCGCCGGCATGCGCGAGCGTCACGTTGCGACGCGCTTCGTCGGTGAAATTCGAATCGCTGCGGGCCGCGTCCGCTTTCGCGCCACCCTTGCCGCGCAGCACGAGCAACTGGCTTTCGCCCGCCGTCAGCATGCCGCGGCCGGCGCGCTCGACCACCTCGAACGCGTCGCTATTGGCGATCGCGATCACGGAAACGAGGCTCGGTGCATTCTGCGCGACATAGTCGGCGTCGAATTCGATCAGCACCTGGCCAGCGCGCACGCTGGCGCCCTGCTCGACCTTCGGCGTAAAACCTTTTCCAGCAAGCTCGACCGTATCGATACCGATATGCACCAGGATTTCCGCACCCTGCGGCGTGCGCAAAGTCACGGCGTGATGAGTACGGGCAAGATGCGTGATGACGCCATCGCAAGGTGAAAGCAGCACACCTGACAGCGGATCGATGCCAATACCATCGCCGAACATGCCGTCCGCGAACACGGGATCGGGGACATCGGCGAGCGGCACCATCGGGCCGGTGAATGGCGCGAGCAACACGAAATCGTTCGGGTTTTCAGGGGAATGATTCAACAGGGACTCCTCGGCACGACGCATCGGATGACTCTCGATTAACGGGTTTCGGTGACTTTGGCCAGATGGCGCGGCGCGTCGGGATTACGCCCGCGCGCGGCAGCCAGGGCGTCGGCCATCACATAGAAGGACAGGATCGCGGCGATCGGATCCAGCGCGAAATGGGCAGTGTCGACCAGCGGCAACGTGGCTTCGGGCACATCGGCGGGCGCGGCGAGCAGCACGCGTGCGCCACGCGCGCGCATGTCGCGGGCAAGCTGGATCAAACCAGCCTGTTCCGGACCGCGGGGTGCGAACACGAGCAACGGATAGTCCGCACCAATGAGTTCCATGGGTCCATGCCGCACTTCCGCGCTGGAGAACGCTTCGGCTTGTATTCCCGATGTTTCCTTCAGCTTGAGCGCAGCTTCCTGGGCGATCGCGAGACCGAGTCCACGGCCGATCACGATCATGCGATCGACGTTTTTCAGTTCATCGACAGCGTGTGACCAGTCGAGCTTGCCCGCTGCACGCAACGCGTCCGGCAGCGTTTTCAGCGCGTTCAGCAATTCAAGATCTTTCTGCACGTGCGCGATCACGATCGCCGAAAGCGACAACATCGCGATATAGCTTTTAGTCGCGGCCACCGACAATTCCGGCCCGGCCAGCAGCGGCAGATTCCACTCGCACGCTTCGGCGAGCGGCGAACCGGGCGCGTTGACGGCGGCCACGGTCAGTGCACCGGCGGCACGCAACGCCTGCATCGTGCCGATCAGGTCGGGACTCTTGCCGGACTGCGAAAACGCCACCGCCAGTTGGCCTTTCACGCGCAAAGGTGCTTGTTGCAAGGTCGCAACCGACATGGGCAACGACGCGACCGGCACGCCGATGCGGCTCATGGTCAGCCCTGCGAAGTAGCTGGCGGCGTGATCCGATGAACCGCGCGCAACGGTCAGCGCAACGTGGCGCGGCTCTTCGGCGAGCCGTGCGGCGAGTGCTTCAATGTGGGAAGTATCGGCGAGCTGGGCAACCACCACGTCGGCGGAGGCCAGTGCCTCGTCAAGCATATTCGACAATTGATTCACCTTCTACATAAGTAGCCGTCAACGCAAGTTCGCGATCAAAAACAACGAGGTCCGCCCACGCGCCACGCGCGATCCGGCCTCTGTCTTCAAGGCCGAGATAATCGGCGGCGTAGCGTGACAGGCGATTGGAAACGTCTGCCATGGGCAAGCCGATGGAGACAAGATTGCGCAGCGCCTGATCCATGGTCAGCGTGCTGCCGGCAAGCGTGCCGTCGGCTAGACGCACGCCGCCCATGCACTTCGTGACGTGCTGGCTGCCCAGGCGATATTCGCCGTCGGGCATGCCGGCCGCCGAGGTGCTGTCTGTCACCACGTACAGGCGCGGAATGGCGCGCAGCGCGGCGCGGATCGCGCCGGGATGCACGTGTATGAGATCGGGAATCAGTTCGGCATACTCGGCATGCGCGAGCGCCGCGCCGACCACGCCGGGATCGCGGTGATGCAGCGGCGACATGGCGTTGAACAAGTGCGTGAAGCCGCGAGCGCCGTGTTTGAGCGCATTGACGGCGTCGTCGTAAGTAGCGAGCGAATGGCCCACTTGCACGCGCACGCCGCGCGCCGCCATTTCCTGGATCACTTCAATATGCCCGGAAATTTCCGGCGCGATCGTGACCACGCGGATAGGCGCGAGCGACAAGTACTTCAGCACTTCGTCACGCACGGCGACCGCGGCCGCGTCCGGTTGCGCGCCGAGCTTGCCGGGATTGATATACGGTCCTTCCAGATGCACGCCGAGCACGCGGGCGCCGCCTGGCGCGCGGCGGATGGATTGTTCGCCCAGACCCGCGACGACCGCCATGAGTTCGTCACGCGGGGCGGTCATGGTGGTGGCGAGCATACTGGTGGTGCCGTGCTTCGCATGCTCGCGCGAAACGATGGTTGCAGCGTCGCCGCCTTCCATGATGTCCGCGCCGCCGCCGCCATGCACATGGCAGTCGACGAACCCCGGCAGGATGTACGGCGCATCATTGGTCTTCGGGTCCACGCGCGCGCCTTCCAGCGCGGTCACCCGTCCGTTCGCAAACTCGACCGAGCCGTATATCCAGCCATCGGTCGTCAGAATGTTTCCTTTCAGCATGAATCTCTCTCGTGAAACGTACCGCTTAACGTGCATTAGGCGCGTCTGTCGGCGCGCGCTGCGCGCGTGATGAAGCTCAATCGACCATCGCACCCGCTGCGAGCAGGCTGGAATTCGCTGATAGAACGATCCTCAGCGATTCCCCGCGATGGCGCTCTTCGCCCCTGGAATTGTTTTGCTACGCCTGTCTCGGCGTCTCGCCGGTCCGATAGTGGACGGACTCTGGCGCGATGCTTGATGCATGAAACGCAACAACAGGATGCCAGCCGGACACACTGATTGACGCTTTGCGACCAATTTTGACGATCGCTTGGCTAATCCAATATGCATAAGAATTGTCGCAAAGTCGATATCTTTGGCGAGCCCATTATATAACCAAAATAATACCAGTCAATTTCAAAAATCAATAGCACCAAACTGAACAAACTTGTTAATTATCAATAAGTTAACTTCATAATTACATTTATTTTACGAGCGCTTTCATATCAGTGATTACCCTTGAATACAGCCCACTTGAACACGGCTGGTTTAAACACTGGAGACGCCCTTCGTCAGCAGCAAGAGGTGACCCGAACGCTCATTCGCACGGTCATGCTATTTATCGGCACAATGATCTCGATCGATTCACCGGGGGAAACGGTGAACGGCATAAAAACGAGAGATCGAGGCGGATATGGACAGTTCCATGAATGACGGCCTGACGGACGCGGTGCGCCGCTTCCAGTGGTTTTATGCGTGCCACGTCAAGGCGCCCCATGAGTTGGTTGAGCACAGCGCGCTGTCGCTGACGGAAACGCGTGTGCTGTTTGCTGTGATGCACGCAGGCACGTGCACGGCGGCGAATATCTCCCGCACGCTCGGGCTCGATACCGGTTATCTGAGCCGGATGCTGACGCAATTCGAGTGCGCCGGATTGATCGAGCGGCAGCCATTTTCCGGCGATGCCCGCCGCCACCAGGTTTCATTGACCACGGACGGAGAGACGGCGCTGGCTGTGGTAAGCACCCACGTGCGCGACGAGGTATCGGCCGCGCTGGACGCAATGACGCCGGACGAACGCGCGCAATTGCTTGCATCAATGGGTTGCGTCCAGCGCCTGCTCGCTCCTGCCGGCGACGCGCAGCGCGTTCGACTGCGCGGTCCGCGACCGGGTGATTTCGGCTGGATCGTCGAGCGCGAGGCGCACCTCGCCCCCGGTGGAATGCAATCGCAACGGAAGTGGGAAACACGTACAGCGACAGTCGTAGCGGATTACCTGACCGCCCCCGATCCGCTGCGCAATGGGTGCTGGATCGCCGAGCAGGACGGCGTCAGCGTAGGCGCGAGCCTGCTAATAGGCATGTCGGCCGGGAGCGCACGGCTTTCGGCGCTGTTCGTGGAACCGGGTGTGAGGCGGGGCGGCATCGCCCGTCGTTTGGTCAAGGCGTGCGTGACGTTTGCCACCGAGTCCGGGTATGACCGCATCGTCTGCGCGATCGATCTGAATCCGGCTCCGATTGCCCCTCTTCTCCTGCACTTTGGTTTCGAGGAACTAAGCGGCCAAGGGGAATGGGAAAAGCGCTTGAAAGGACCTGCCGCCATTTAAAGCCCGCGCACCGGGGCGACTGAGTGGGCTTAGGCTTAATATTGAGGCCCGTTCCTCATCGGTTGAATCGCCATGTACGTCATCCATCTACGCTACACCGGCGCGCTCGCTGAAATCGACGACGCGCTCGACGCTCATCGCCTCTATCTCGCACGGCAGTTCGACGCAGGCGCGTTTATTATCGCGGGCCCCAAAGTGCCACGCGACGGCGGCGTTATCCTGGCGGCGGCCATGGAACGTGACCGGCTCGACGCGATCATTGCGCAAGACCCGTTCTCGCAGCAGAAACTCGTGCACTACGACATCATCGAGTTCCAGGCCACCCGGCTCGCACCGGGACTGAATTTGCCGCAATCGCCGTGAGCATGATTTTCGATCGGCATTCAGCAATGATTTGAAGCAGCAGTCAGCCATCAAGTCAGCCACGAAGTCAGCCATCAGCCATCAGCCATGAAAAAGGCCGTTTCAACGTGAGTTGAAACGGCCTTGGCGTCACTGGCAGCCAAGCGCCTGCTAATCGAGCAGCAACTTCAGATCGTGTACCCACGTATCCACGCCCTGCCCGTCGCGTGCGAACAGCCTGAGCCGACCTTGCGGGTCGAAGACATAACTCGCGGCCGTGTGGTCCATTGTGTAGTCGCCAGCAGTCTTGCCGGGAACCTGCGCGTAGTACACGCGAAAATCCTTCGTGATCTTGACCAGTTCGGCCGTATCAGCGGGACGCAGGCCGATAAACGTCGGGCTAAACGCCGACACATATTCGCCCAGCAACGGCGCCGTATCGCGGGCGGGATCTACGGTGACCATCAGCACCTGAACGCGCTTGCCGTCGACGCCGAGTTTTTGCAGCGCCTGCGAAAGTTCGGCGAGCGTGGTCGGGCAAACGTCCGGGCAATGCGTATAGCCGAAGAACAGCACGACCGCCTTGCCTTTGAAGTCACCGAGTGTGCGCGTTTTGCCGCTGGTGTCGGGCAACGAAAAATCGCTGCCGAACTGCGTATTTCCCGTAATGTCGAGGTTCGTGAACGCCGGTTTGCTGTCGCATCCTGCGAGCAGCGCGGCGGCCAAAGCGAATCCTAACCAGACGGCGATCCTTCTAACTGAAACCCTCATAAACCGATCACCGTCCGCACGTAATGATCCACGAGCAGCGCGCCGAATAGCAGCGACAAATACACGATGGAGAACCGGAAGGTCTTGCGCGCGAGGGCATCGGAATATTCACGATAAATCTTCCACGCATAACCGACGAACGTCCCGCTGAGCACAACGGCCGACGCCAGATAGAGCAGACCGCTCATGCCGGAGATAAACGGCATCATGGTCACGGCAAACAGGATCACCGTGTACAAGAGGATATGCAGGCGCGTGTATTTCTCGCCGTGCGTGTTTGGCAGCATCGGCAAGCCGGCGTTCTCGTAGTCCTTCCTCCGATACAACGCCAACGCCCAAAAATGCGGCGGCGTCCATACGAAGATGATCAGGACAAGAATCCACGCGTCCCCGGGTACATGGCCCGTGACGGCTGCCCAGCCAAGCGCCGGCGGCATGGCACCCGATGCTCCGCCGATCACGATGTTCTGCGGCGTCGCGGGTTTCAGCAAGCACGTATAAATCACCGCATAGCCGACGAACGTCGCGATTGTCAGCCACATGGTCAGCGCATTCGTAAACGTGTAGAGCGTCCACATGCCGGCGCCGCCGAGCACCGCTGAAAACAGCAGGATCTGCGCCGCCGTGATCTCGCCGCGTGCGGACGGACGCCACGCGGTGCGGCGCATCATTGCATCGATCTTTTGTTCCATCAGGCAGTTGATGGCGAACGCGGCCCCGGCGAGCAACCAGATGCCAACCGTTCCGCCGATCAGCACAGTCCACGGCACCATGCCCGGCGTGGCCAGGAACATGCCGATGACCGCGCAGAAAACCGCGAGTTGCGTCACGCGCGGTTTGGTCAACGCGATGTACTGCGAGAGACGGTTACCGGAAGGGGAAATCAGTGTCGTGCTGTCCATAGAAACTCACGGAGCTTGGCGCGGGAGTGATGCGGGAACGGGCTCGCGCGGGGCGGTGGCAGACGACCCCACGACGTGGCCGGGACGGCTGGAAGAGATTCGAAAGTTTACCATAACGAGCAACAGCAAAAGGATGGCCGCCCCGCCGTTATGCGCCACGGCGATGGGCAGCGGCCACTGCAGCAGGATGTTCGACAATCCCGTCAGGAACTGCACGACGATCACGATCATGATGCCGTTGGCGGGTTTTCTCAGCGACTCGAATCGCCGCAGTTTCGCCGCAAGCCACAACGTGTATAGCACGACGACGATCGCAAAGGTCCTGTGGGTCCAGTGAATCGCGACGAGCGCGTCCTGCGAGATGACATCGCCGTCGCCGGTCATGCCGAGCGCCCGCCACAGGTGGAAGCCGTGCTCGAAGTTCATCGGCGGAATCCAGGCCCCGTTGCACAGTGGAAAGTCCGTGCAGGCGAGCACCGCGTAATTCGTGCTGACCCAGCCGCCCAGCGCAATCTGAACCACCAGCAGCACCAGCCCGACGAGCGCCGCGGGCAACCAGCGGGCGGCGGCGGGATCGATCGCTGGAATCGGCGTCTGGCGCGCGGCCAGCCAGCCGAGCGAGCCGAGCAACGCCAGCCCGAGCAACAGATGCGTGGTCACAATGACCGGCTGCAGCTTCATGGTAACCGTCCAGGCGCCAAACGCACCCTGCACCACGATCAGCATCAGGATGCCGGTCGGCCACCAGGGCGACACGTGCAGGGGCCGACGCTTGGCACGCGCCGTCCATGCAATCAGGACCTGCGCGATGATCAACACGCCGATCGCCATGGCGAAATAGCGGTGGATCATTTCGATCCACGCCTTGCCGAGACTCACCGGCCCCGTCGGCATCGCCTGATGGGCGGCGGCAATGGCCGCATGCGCAATAAACGGCGACGACGTCCCGTAGCAACCCGGCCAATCGGGACAACCGAGACCCGAATCGGTCAAACGCGTAAAACCGCCGAACATCACGAGGTCAAGCGTCAGGAACGTAGTCAGCCAGACAAGCTTGCGGAATTTGTTGTCGTCGGCCTTCACCCACACGTACGAAAGTGGCAACAACGCAATGCAGATGCCGATCAATCCGAGTTGTAAAACGTAAGTCATGCGTGCACTGTCCTCAACTCGCCTTCAACCGATCCGCGACCACTTCAGCAGCTTTGCCAGATCCGCCTTGATCTTCTCCGGCGCCGGATTCTTCGGGAACCGCATCATGAGATTGCCGTTGGGATCGACCAGGAAGATGTGATCGGTGAGTTGCGAATCCGCGCCCGCCGGCAGCCAAGCCGCAACGGCTTTAGGGTCGGCGACCAGCATGCGCGTGTCCGGCTGCGGATAAGCGGCGCGGATCACGCTCGACACCGGTTTGTCATCGGTACGAAGCCAGACGTTGACCACCCGTTCGCGCTCAGCCGATTGCAGCACGCGCACCTGCCGCATGAAGAACAGGCGCGTGACGCATTGTTCGTTGCAATCGCTTCCGTTGACCGTGATCATCAGCCATTTGCCGCGCAAGGCGGTGAGCGGCATCGGTTTGCCTTGTTCGTCAGTGACGACGAGCTGGTCGGGAATCGGCCGTTGCGGCTCGATCAGCGCACCGTAGCTCGTGGTGCCACCGGTCGGCTTGACCACGTAGTACATAAAGTAGGACGCGAGGACCGGCGCGGCGCAGACGGCCGCGAGCAGGATCAGCATCCAGCGCCCCTTGTTCCATGAACCGGGCTTGCGTTCCTGCTGCTGGGCACGCGCCTTGTGAATGGCGGACGCGGACGGTCGGGGAGTTTGCATGGACAAAATGTTGCCTCTATTCGTTTGCGGCATCGCGTACTTCATTTCGCGCGATGCGTTCATTCAGGCGCGCAGCGCCTGCTTCGTGGCCGCCGGCCGGACCCGGTGTTTGTTTGCGCGCGTCGGCCTGTCACTTCCGGTAAAGCCCGCCCGACGCGAACACACGGTCGTCCTTTACCGGCCCAACCCGTCACCGCTCAAGCGTATTGGATCAAACCTTCCCATCGAGCGTTTCCGGAGCGGACTGCCCGGCGCCATCCTTCTTCCCTTCGTTCTTCGCCGCGCGCCGCGCCGCATACAGCCCGAACCCGAGCGCGGCGAGCGCCATGCCCCACCACTGCAGCATATAACCGTAGTTGGTATCCACGCCCATGGTCGGCGCCGGCCAATCGCGCACCAGCTTGTCACCGCTGTTGTTCAACTGCTGGATCACGAACGGCTGCAACGGCAAACCCGTTTCGGCGGCGTACGCGGCGACATCGAGATTCTGCCGAATCTTTTGCTGCGCCGCGGAACCACCATGTCCGAGTTCGAACGCCTGCGATGCATTCGCACGCGCAACGCCTTCAATCTCGACAACGCCTGACGGTGTGTCATACGGCTCAATGCCTGTGCGATCCGCCAGATTTCGCGGCAACCAGCCGCGATTCACCAGCACGACCCCGCCGCCGTCGAGCTTAAGCGGCATCACCACATAAAACCCCGGCTGGTCGTTATAGGGCCGGTTGTCGAGATAAACGACCTGATCGGGCATGAACGTGCCACGTGCCACCACGCGATGAAAATTGATGTCCTTCAGCGCAATCGGCGTCGCGCCCACGCGTTGCACGGGCGCGTTTTCAAACGCGACAATCTGCGCGTTCAATTGCTCTTTCTGATGCGCGCGGTCGCGTTGCCAGAAGCCAAGACGCACGGTAACCGCCATGACGATCAGGATGATCAACGATGGCCAGAAACGGATTTTCATACCGCGTTCCTACCGTTGAAAACCTGAACGCCCACGCGGCATGTTACCTGCGGTGCGATAATCGAAGGATCGAACTTCTTAGTCCAACTGGCTGTTTTCATGCACATATTCGTTGCCGTTGCATTCATTCTCATCATCGCGAGCCTGGGTTCGGCGCTGTACTTCATGATGACCGACAAGGGCAAGACCAAGCGCATGGTGTGGTCACTTGCCATGCGGGTCGGGCTGTCGATCTCGCTGTTCCTCTTCATCCTGTTCGCGCACTGGATGGGCTGGATTCAGTCCACCGGGATTCCGCTCGGACGCTGAGTCAAGGTTTAAGTTACGCTTGGGTTGGGCCTTCCGGCAGCGCGAAGGTTCGCCCGGGATCGCGGAATAGTAGCGGGCCGTCGCGCCCAACGCTGCGACAAAACCGCGCAGGAAATTCCTTCCTCAACATTGCTTCAAGCCGCATTCAAAAGCAAAACGCCGCCCGAGTCAGGTCGAGGCGGCGCTTTGCAAAGCATCTTTTTCAATCGACTTCGTTTATTTGAATCTACTTCGCTTCAATTCACTTCGCTTCAATCCACTTCGCTTCAATCCACTTCAAACCTTCCTGCCAGACCAGATGCGGCGGATCGATTCATCGCATCTGGCCAGCCTGAACGCTGCCTGAATGCTTACAGCCAGTACACCACCACGTACAGTCCGAGCCAAACCACGTCCACGAAGTGCCAGTACCACGCGGCACCTTCAAACGCGAAGTGATGCTCCGCCGTGAAGTGCCCGCGAATTACACGTACCAGAACGACGGTGAGCATCGTGCCGCCAAGAAACACGTGGAAACCGTGAAAACCCGTCAGCAGGAAGAACGTCGAACCGTACACGCCAGAAGCCAGCGTCAGGTTCAATTCGTTGTACGCGTGAAAATATTCGTAACCTTGGCAAAACAGGAAACACAGACCAAGCAGCACGGTCGCGGCCAGCCAGATGATCGTTTTATTCCGATGATTCTCGCGCAGCGCATGGTGAGCGACCGTCAGCGTGGCGCCTGAGCTCAGCAGCAGCGCCGTGTTGATTGTCGGCAGCGGCCACGGCGTCATGGAGCGGAAGTGCGATACCAGCGCGGCAGGACCGTTGTTCGGCCATACGGCGGTAAAGTCCGGCCAGATCAGCTTGTAATCGAGGCTGCCCAACTCATGAAGCGCGATCTCCCGGGCGTAGAACAACGCACCGAAGAATGCCGCGAAGAACATCACTTCGGAGAAGATGAACCAGCTCATGCTCCACCGGTACGACAAATCGACATTCTTGCCGTACATCCCGCCTTCGGATTCCCCGATAGAGTCGCCGAACCAGTGCCACAGTGTGTACAGCAGCCAAAGCAGGCCGACGACAAAGGTGATCGGCGCCCATGATTCACCATTGACCCACGACGCCAGCGAAGCCATCGAGATCAGCAGGCCGGTGGCGGCCATGATCGGATGTCTCGACGGCTGCGGGACGAAATAGTACGGGCTTTCGTTTTGACCGCTCATTATTGATTCTCCACTTCGATCCAGTTGCTTGAATTTTTTGCTGCCACTGCCGCCGCCGCCGCTTACTTCATCCGCAGCAACTTCACTGGCTTTATCCCACCACCGCGCGCACCACT
This sequence comes from Caballeronia sordidicola, assembly GCF_002220365.1. Lineage (GTDB taxonomy): Bacteria > Pseudomonadota > Gammaproteobacteria > Burkholderiales > Burkholderiaceae > Caballeronia > Caballeronia sordidicola_C. The sequence goes on from NZ_MTHB01000261.1 coordinate 67,932, forward strand.
AACAGCAACACCACGATAAACAGCACCGCCCCGATAACCCCGGCCGCGATCAGATGCAGCGGTTTCAACGAGGCATCGCTTTCGAGATCGCTGCGACGGCGCACGCCGAAGAACGACCAGAAAACCGCCTTCAGCAACCGGAGAAAACTGTTCTTCGGCACCTGCTTTTGTGTTTCAACCATCTCACGTCTCCGCCGCCTGGCGCGGCTTTTCTACTACCTCGCCGCGTGTGTTTGCCGCAAGCGCAGTGACTAAGTACCACTTCGCGACACCGACTCAGGCGCGGTCAATTCAAAAAACGTGTACGACAACGTGATCGTTTTCACATCTTTGGGCAGTTTCGGATCCACCACGAACACCACAGGCATGCGCCGCGTCTCGTTCGGTTTCAACGTCTGCTGCGTGAAGCAAAAGCACTCTATCTTCTTGAAGTACTCGGTGGCCTGCATGGGCGCGTAGCTCGGAATGGCTTGCGCCTGAACCGTGCGGGCTTGCTGGTTGGTCACCTGGTACATCACCGTCATCACTTCGCCCGGATGCACGTCCAGCGTGTTCTGTTCCGGCTTGAACTGCAACGGGCCGCGCGCATTTGCATCGAATTCGATGGAAATCTTGCGGCTCGTGTCGACCTGCGTATTCTTCGCTTCCCTTGCGCCGACGTCGCGCTGCACGAGATTATTGATGCCGGTAATCGAGCAGATCGCGCGATACATGGGCACCAGCGCAAAACCAAAACCGAACATGGCCGCCGCCACCACAATCAGCTTGACCATCATCGAGCGGTTGAACGCGCGATCTTCCTTGATCTCTTCAGGCGTCGACACGTTCCCTAGCCTCTCGATCGCACGTACTGATCGACGACTACCGCCGCGAAAAACACCGCGGCTACGGCAAGCAGGATCAGGCCAAGCCGCTTGTTGCCCGCGCGAACTTGCGCGGGCGTGCGTTGCTTCTGTGAATTCCGGGTCATCCGTTCAGGCTTTATTCCGCTAGTCATGCGCTTCGTTGTCGTTGTCCTGCGTGGCGCGCGTCCCGTATTGCCGCGTATTGCTTCAGTATCAACGCAACGGGACACGCTGCCGGTATTTCACTCGACGTGCGGTGGCTGCTCGAACGTGTGGAACGGAGCCGGGCTCGGCACGGTCCATTCCAGACCTTCGGCACCGTCCCACGGCTTGTCGCCGGCTTTCTCCAGATCGCCACCGCCGCGATACGCCGGCAACGCCACCGCGAACAGGAAGTACACCTGCGCCAGACCGAAACCAAACGCGCCAATCGTCGCGACCTGGTTGAAGTCCGTGAACTGCGCCGGGTAATCCGCATAACGACGCGGCATGCCGGCGAGGCCCAGGAAGTGCATCGGGAAGAAGGTGATGTTGAAGAAGATCATCGACGCCCAGAAATGGATCTTGCCGCGCGTCTCGTTGTACATCCAGCCCGTCCACTTCGGCGACCAGTAGTACCAGCCTGAGAAGAGCGCGAACAGCGACCCCGCCACCAGCACGTAGTGGAAGTGCGCCACCACGTAATAAGTGCCGTGCATCTGGATATCAAGCGGCGCCATGGAGAGGATCAGGCCCGTGAAACCGCCCATGGTGAACACGAACAGGAAGCCGATGGCAAACAGCATGGGAGATTCGAAGCTCAACGAACCGCGCCACATGGTTGCGACCCAGTTGAACACCTTAACGCCCGTCGGCACCGCGATCAGCATGGTCGCGTACATGAAGAAGAGCTGGCCCGTCACCGGCATGCCGGTGGCGAACATATGGTGCGCCCAGACCATGAACGAGAGAATCGCGATGGACGACGTGGCATACACCATCGAGCTATAGCCGAACAAAGGCTTGCGCGAGAATGCCGGGATCACCTGCGACACAATCCCGAACGCCGGCAAGATCATGATGTACACCTCGGGATGCCCGAAGAACCAGAAGATATGCTGGTACATCACAGGGTCGCCGCCGCCTGCTGCGTTGAAGAACGACGTGCCGAAGTGGCGATCGAACAGCACCATGGTGATCGCGCCTGCCAGCACCGGCATCACGGCAATCAACAGGTAGGCGGTGATCAGCCAGGTCCAGCAGAACATCGGCATCTTCATCAGCGTCATGCCGGGCGCGCGCATGTTCAGGATCGTCACGACGATATTGATACCGCCCATGATTGACGACGCACCCATCAAGTGGATCGCGAAAATGGCGAAGTCCATGCCCGGGCCCATCTGCGTGGAGAGCGGCGCGTACAGCGTCCAGCCGGCAGCGGTCGCGCCGCCGGGAACGAAGAACGACGTGATCAGCAGGATGGCCGCCACCGGCAGCAGCCAGAAGCTGAAGTTGTTCATCCGCGCGAAGGCCATGTCCGACGCACCAATCTGCAGCGGAATCTGCCAGTTCGCGAAACCGACGAACGCCGGCATGATCGCGCCGAACACCATGATCAGGCCGTGCATGGTGGTCAACTGGTTGAAGAACTCGGGACGCATGATCTGCAGGCCAGGCTCGAAGAGCTCGGCGCGGATCATCAGCGCCATCACGCCCCCTGACAGGAACATGATGAACGAGAACAACAGGTACAACGTCCCGATGTCCTTGTGGTTCGTCGCGAACAGCCAGCGACGCCAGCCATACGGCAGTTCGTGCGCGTGCTCGTCGTGGTCATGACCGTGATCATGAGCGTGGCCATGTTCGTGGCCCGCGGTTACATCGTGTCCGATGCTAGACATGACAATCTCCTAAAGCGAATACTGCGGCACTTGGGGCATACGCTACGCCAGCTTCCTTTCAGAAGGAAGCTGGCCGAATGGGTACGACCGTCAGGCAGCCGGACTGATCTCTACACGCCGTGCTTCTCTCGCGTCAGCACCGCCCGTGATCGTTTCCGGCTTCTTCAAAATAATGCGGTCTTCCGCCACGCCTGCAGCCTTCAGCGCGTCGCGAACGGCCTGCGCGCGCGTCTTCGCCAGTTCGGCGTTCTTCGCGGCGGAGCCGGTTGCGTCGGTGAAACCTGACAGCGTCAGCTTCGCGTCCGGATGCGCCTTCGCATAATCGGCTGCAGCCTGGATCGCACTGGCGGCATCGGCAGGCAAAGCATCCTTGCCCGTCTCGAAATACACGCTCGCCGGCAGCGAAGCCGCCGGAGCCGAGGCGTCCGACGCAGCCCCGGATGCCGGCGCTGCAGACGCCGCCGGAGCCGCGCTTGCTGCGTCCGAAGCACCCGCAGCGCCGCTCGCCGCTGCATCCGAACCGGCCGCAGCACCTGCGCCCGCCAGATGGTCGCCGCCTGCGGGCATCTTGCCGTTACGTGCGTCAGCGACTTGCATGGGTTGCAGGATGTCGCCCGTGTGGTTACCCCAGGTATTGCGCTCGTACGTGATCACCGACGCGATCTCGACGTCATTGAGCGTCGCGCCCCAATTCGGCATCGCGCCCTTGCCCTTAAGCACAATGCTCACGTGGCCCGCGATCGGGCCGTTGGCGATCTTGCTGCCATCTAGCGCCGGGAATTGACCTGCTCCCTTGCCGGTCGGCTGGTGGCAGACCGCGCAATTCGACGTATAGACCTGCGCGCCGCGCGCCTTCAGCTCGTCCATCGTGTAGGTCTTGTTCGGATCGTCCGCGCTGGCGGCCATTTTCTTCTTCTGGCCATCGACCCACGCCGTGTAGTCTTCAGCCGACAGCACGACGACCACGACCGGCATGTACGCGTGTTCCTTGCCGCACAGCTCGGTACAGAAGCCTCGGAACGTACCGGTCTTCTCGGCCTTGAACCACGTGTCGCGCACGAAGCCGGGGATCGCGTCCTGCTTCACACCGAATGCCGGGACGTACCACGAGTGGACGACGTCGTTGGCGGTCGTGATGATGCGGATTTTCTTGTCGACCGGAACCACGAGCGGGTTGTCGACTTCCTGCAGATACAGGTCGGTGATCGGCGCCTGGCCGTTCACTTCGCTACGCGGGGTGGAGAGCGTGGACAGGAAGTTGATGCCTTCGCCCTGCCCCTTCACGTAGTCGTAGCCCCACTTCCACTGATAACCGGTGACCTTCACGGTCAGGTCGGCGTTGGTGGTGTCTTTCATGGCGACGACGGCCTTCGTGGCCGGCAACGCCATCAGCACGACGATCACGAACGGAACGATCGTCCAGATGATTTCGACGGTGGTGCTTTCGTGGAAATTCGAAGCCTTGTGTCCTTTCGACTTCCGGTGCATCAGGACCGAATAGAACATCACGCCGAACACGCCGAGGAAAATCACCGTGCAGATGATCAGCATGAACGTATGGAGGCTGTAGAGCTCTTCGGCGATCTTCGTCACCGGCGTCTGGAAGTTGAGTTCATTCACTCCAGGACCGCCGGGACTGTCGTTGACCGCCAGGGCTGCGCCGGCGAACAGGAGTCCGCTTAACGCCAGCACGCCCGACAGGGCTCGCTTGATTGTTTTCATAGCTTCCTTACCCAAAATTTCCATTCAGACCCTCGACCCCCGTATGCACCCGTCCGACTCATGCATCGCCTCCCCTGGAAACGATCTACTCGGCGGCGCGTGTCGATGCGTGTGCCGCTTGCAACGTACTTCCTGCGTAATTCCTTGCGGCGTACTTTCCGCCCTGTCCGGCTCCGCGCTTTTTTGCGGAGTGCTGCGATTCGGACATTCTGAACGCGCCCAGCCGCCGCACTGTCAGACCATCAACCGCAGCGCCTCAGCCACATCCGCAACTCGACGGCGAACTGCTTGCGACGATGCTGCGCCAGATATATCCCGACCGGTACCGACTCCCCCCGCGACACCAGCTTCACGGGATCCCTCGGCGTTGCTCCCGGTTCCACTCTCACCCAACGCGGATTGAACTCCATCTGCGTGAGCGTTTCTGCATCCATCCGCTCGATCAGCAGCCGGTCGTGAAACAGCAGAATCCGCTCGTAGTCGACAGCATGCCGCGCATAAATGACGAACGCGATGCCGACCGCCAGCAACTCGATACCCGTAAAAGGCAGCACCAGCCAAGCGCCTGCCCACACCAGCAAACTCGCGATCAGCAACGAAAACAGTGCGAGCGACACGTAGAACGCCACGAATTGCCGCGGCGAGACAGAACAGTTCCGCTTGATCAACCAGTCCTTTACGACCGGTTCGGTGTCCATCGGCAGATCCGTTGCTTGCATCGCCGCCTCCCGCGTCAAATTCCCGCGTCAGATTCCCGCGTCAGATTTGTCTCACCCGCGCCGCGTATTGCTCAACTATTGCTCAACTGATGTTCGCTTCCTGTTCGCTTCCTGCACACCTATTGCCCACCGCCAATCGTTCGGAATGCACCCAAAACCATGCCAGCCCGGCGACAAACTGACGCATTATAGGCGCGTTGCCCAGCATCCACAAGCAAGGTGGTGCACGCCGCAAAGCCAAGCCGCACAAGCCTCTGCGCCCTTTTGCCGCATCCTTTTGGATGCTTGTCAACGCGAGTAATCGAGGGGTGGGAAAGGCCTTTTTGACTGGTTTACTTGCTCCGTTTTGAGCCTCGTCCTATGTCTTCAAGCCTCACGATACCGTGCCCTTCCGCCGTCATTCGCGGCACCGCCTTCCATGCGTGACCATAGATCACTTCGAAGGTCAGCGGGATCGTGCCATCTTCGCGGCGGCGCGCTTCAAGCGCCGCGTGAAGCGCGTCACGCAACGCGCGAGCATGGGTTTGCGGCGCAGCGTCACGCGGATATGCACCCCAGCGGCGCACGTCCTTCAGCAGCGATTCCGGCGACTTGTACGTGATTGTCAGCACCTCCTGATCCATCACCGGAATCTCGAAACCGCTCTCGACCAGCATGTCACCGAGATCGTGCATATCGACGAATTCGATGGTGTGGCGCTGCGGTGCCAGGCCCAGTGATTTTTCCGCCTGCGCGTACGCGCCGCTGAGCTCTTTCAATGTGTCGGGACCGAGCGTGCTGAACATCAGAAGGCCGTTCACCTTGAGCACACGTGCCCACTCGGGAAATACGAGGTCGGGCCGCGCGTTCCAGTGCAGCGCGAGATTCGACCAAAGCATCTCGAACGCGCCTGCAACAAATGGCAGGTGAGCGAAGTCGCCCTGCGCCAGTTGCGGGCCGCGCGCCCCGAATGCCTTGCCCAGCGTGGCAGGAAGAAACCGCCGCCAGCCGGCGTTGGCGTCGGACTCGGCCGTCTCGGCCTGGTTCGCCCGGGCCAGCATTGCCGCCGACAAATCCATGCCGAGCACCGACGCATCAGCGAAACGCTCGCGCAGGCCCGGCAGGTCGGCGCCCATGCCGCAGCCCGCGTCGAGCACGCGCACCGGCGTTACCTTGATGTAGTCGAGCCGCTCGCGCATGCGCTGCGCGATCTCGCGCGGCAGGAACGCGACGTCATCGAACGTCACGGCGCGACGGTCGAAAATTTGCTGCAGACGGCGCGAATCGTAGGCCGGACGGCCAGCGTTGGCGGAAGTTGGGGACATGACAACCTACTTTCTAAGAGTGCGAAGTATACTCGGTCGATTCCTGAAACGTTCAGCCAAACCAGGCAGTGCAACGGTTTCCGCCGGTTCCCATACGCGCTCGCCCGCTCACTCAGGGCAGATTTTTGCGCTGCCACGCATTCTTTGGATCGAACGTATGAATCTACGGTTTGATGTCGTATGGCGCGGTCCAGGCTCGCTGCGCGCGGCTTCTGCCACGGCGCTGCGGCGGCTTGGCCAGATGCGCGACATCGCGCTGCCCAGTCAGTGCGCATTGTGTGGCAATTTGTCGCAGAAGGTGTTGTGTGCCGGTTGCGATGAACAGTATTGGAACCAGACACGCACAAGGTGTCCGGTTTGTGCATTGCCCGTACCAGTTCTTGCTGCGGCATCGGCCGCATCCGCTGGCGCTAAAAGTAGTGCGCATTTGCCTTGCAGGCGGTGTATGGCGGAGCCCCCGCATTTCGACGCGACCATCGCGCTGGCCGACTATCATGCGCCGCTCGATACACTCGCACTCGATCTCAAGTTCCACGCGCGGCTGTCAACGGCCGACGAGTTTGCGCGCCAGTTGCACGCCGCATTCGAGGGCACAAACACCGAGGCACCGGATGTCGTCGCACCTGTGCCGCTGTCGCCACGGCGCCTGAGGACGCGCGGTTACAACCAGGCGTGGTCGATCGGGAAACCGCTTGCGCGCCGGCTCGGCTCGTTCGCGGACGCAACGCTGATCGAGCGCACCAGGGACACGGCACCGCAAGCAAAACTCGATCTCGATACGCGGCGCAAAAACGTCGGCAATGCGTTCACGGTGCTGCGCGAGATACGCGGCCAGCACGTGGGTATCGTCGATGACGTCATGACCTCCGGTGCCACCCTCGACGCGCTGGCCTTTACGCTGAAAGCCGCCGGCGCTCGGCGTGTCACCAACTTCGTCGCGCTGCGCACGCCGCAAGACTAATTTTCACGGGTTATCGCTTATGTTCAATGTCGTACTGGTCGAACCTGAAATTCCACCGAACACCGGCAACGTGATCCGGCTATGCGCCAATACCGGCGCCCGCCTGCATTTGATCGAACCGCTCGGTTTCCCTCTCGATGACGCCAAGATGCGCCGCGCCGGCCTCGACTACCACGAGTACGCGCAGATGCATGTACATCCGAACTGGGAGACCTTCCTCGAGACCGAGGCGCCCGAAGTGAGCCGCATGTTTGCGTTCACCACGCGCGGCTCAACGCCATTTTTCGGGCATACATTCAGGGCGGGTGACTGGTTCGTCTTCGGCGCGGAAACCCGGGGCTTGTCGGACGCGGTACTCACGCAATTCACGAACGACCGGCGCGTGCGGTTGCCTATGCGGCCGGGGAACAGGAGTTTGAATTTATCGAATACGGTGGCGGTCGTGACATTCGAGGCATGGCGTCAGACAGGGTTCGAAGGCGGCGAATAGTCTTCGCGCAGTCTCCGCGCGCCTGAGAACCGTCACTCCGCTTTTGCGTCGCGGCTTAACAACGCGTGAACGGCGTCGCGCGGCGCGACATTTTCGAATAACACGCGACATACCGCGTGTGTGATCGGCATGTCGATGCCGTGAGACTCGGCCAGCGCCAGCACGGCACGCGCGCATCGAACGCCCTCGGCTACATGACCGAGGGCCGCGAGAATGTCGGTGAGCGAACGGCCTGTCGCCAACTGCATGCCGACCGTGCGATTGCGTGACAAATCACCTGTAGCGGTAAGAATCAGGTCGCCGAGCCCGGTCAGGCCGGTGAAGGTTTCCGCGCGCCCGCCCAATGCTACGCCGAGCCGTGACATCTCGGCCAGTCCGCGCGTAATCAGCGCCGCCCGGGCGTTCAGGCCCAGGCCAAGGCCATCGGCAATGCCGGTTGCAATGGCCAGCACGTTCTTCACCGCGCCGCCCACTTCCACGCCAATTACGTCGTCGCCGGTATAAATGCGCATGGCGCCGTGATGAAGCGCGGCCACAGTCCGTTCACCAAGCGTTGCCGACGCGCTTGCGACCGTCAGCGCCACCGGCAAACCCTGCCCGACCTCACGCGCGAAGCTTGGTCCGGAAAGCGTGCCGTTGCTCGCGTGCTGCGGTAGTTCGGCCAACACCACCTCGTTCGGCAGGCATTGCGTATCGGCTTCGAAGCCTTTGCACAACCAGACGATATGCGCCGGAACAATACCCAGTTCACGCATATTGCGGCATAACGCGCGCAAGCCTGCGACCGGCGCTGCAACCACGCACAGCGCGTCTTCAGCTGCGCCGTGGGCCAGCGCTGCGGCGAGATCAGGCTCGTACTGAAGCGCTGCGGGCAGCGTTATGCCGCGCAGATAGCGCTCGTTTTCGTGCGTTTGAGACAGGGACTCGATGAGCGCGCGGTCGCGCGCCCAGAGCACCGTAGGGTGGCGAGCGGCCAGATGGCCAGCCAGTGCGGTGCCCCACGCACCGGCGCCGAGAACGGCTACTTGCATGCCCGGCTCCGGAATATGCGGGATTTAGTTAAGCGTCGCGCCGTTGGCCACGCCTTCCTGAGCGGCCGACAACTGGGAAATACGTTGTTCGTACAGCGCCTGGAAGTTGATCTCGGCGAGGTGGATCGGCGGGAAACCGGCGCGGGTGATGGCGTCGGCAATGTTCGAGCGCAGGTACGGGAACAGGATGGTCGGACACGCAATGCCGACCAGCGGATCGATTTGATCGGCGGGAATGTTGCGGATATCGAAAATACCGGCTTGCTTGGCTTCGATCAGGAACGCGACCTTGTCGGTCACCTTCGCGGTCACGGTGCCCGTTACCAGCACTTCAAACACGCTTTCCGCCAGGCGCTCTGCCTTCACGTCCACTTCCACTTCCACCGACGGCATTTCCTGCTCAAGGAAGATGCCCGGCGAATTGGGCTGCTCGAGCGACATGTCCTTCAAGTAGATGCGCTGGATGTTGAAGAACGGCTGGTTGTTGTCGTCAGACATGGTTGTTTCCCTTGATTATTTAATGTGCTGCCCGCGACTTTTCCGGTTTTTTCCGGCTGAAGGCAGCGGGCTGCTTAATTGCGCAGCGAACGTATTCAGGCCGACGCGCCCGGCCCGACGGTCCGCAATCTATATTCAGACGGTTGCGAGTAGCGGCACCAGGCCACCTTTGCGATCGAGCGCGGAAAGATCGTCGTAACCGCCAACATGCGTTTCGCCGATAAACACTTGCGGCACCGTACGGCGCCCCGTACGTGTCATCATTTCTTCACGCCGCGCCGGATCACGGTCGATCAGCACTTTCTCGACGTTTTCGACGCCGCGCGACTTTAGTAGACGTTCGGCCATCTGGCAATACGGGCACACTTGCGTGCTGTACATGATCACTTTATTCACTTTACCGCTCCTTGTTTCACGACCGGCATGCCGGCTTTTTGCCAGGCATCCAACCCGCCCTGCAATACGTGGACTTCGGCGTAACCGGCATCGCTCACGATCTGGCTCGCCTTCTGGGACTGTTGGCCGGTCTGACATACGAGCAAGACCGGATTGCTCTTATTCTTCGCGATTTGGCCAATTTTTGCTTGAAGCTCCGAAATCTCGAAGTTCCGCGCCGCCGGCAGATGCCCTTTCGAATACTCGGCGGCCGGCCGCACGTCGATCACAGAGGCGTTACGCCGGTTGATCAGTTGAATGGCCTCGGGAGCGGAAACCCCTCCGCGGCCGCGCCGGGCAATCGACGGCCAAAGCAGCAACCCACCAGAAATGAGGGCGACGGCGATAAGTACAAGGTTGGTGTAATCGGTGAAAAACTTCACGTCGGGACCGCCGGATTGGGAGTGTGGAAAAATGAAAAGGTCGAAAAAAATCGGGACAATCCAGCCATTATAAAATAACCGTCCTCCGCGATGGCCTCGGCCGATCGGCCGAGTTGCGCCAGAACGCTTTGCCGCACAGAATCGATGCCAGTTTCCAGCTTTTTTTGCCGCTTCCTAACTAACCGACCTCTCAACGGACATCATGTACAAGCTAGTGCTCATCCGCCACGGCGAATCCACGTGGAACAAGGAAAACCGATTCACAGGCTGGGTCGACGTCGACCTGACTGAACAAGGCAACCGTGAGGCGCAGCAGGCCGGCCTGCTGCTGAAGGAAGCCGGCTTCAGCTTTGACTTGGCCTACACCTCAGTGCTCAAGCGCGCGATCCGCACGCTCTGGCACGTGCAAGACCAGATGGATGAAATGTACTTGCCGGTTGTCCATTCGTGGCGGCTGAACGAGCGTCATTACGGCGCGCTCTCCGGCCTGAACAAGGCTGAAACCGCCAAGAAATACGGCGACGAGCAAGTGCTGATCTGGCGCAGAAGCTACGACACGCCGCCGCCCGCACTCGATCCGTCCGACGAACGCACGTCGTTCAACGACCCTCGCTATGCAAAAGTGCCGCGCGAGCAGTTGCCGCTGACCGAATGCCTGAAGGACACGGTCGCCCGCGTCATGCCCATCTGGAACGAGTCCATTGCACCGGCCATCAAGTCGGGCAAGCGGGTGCTGATCGCCGCGCACGGCAACTCCATGCGCGCGCTGATCAAATATCTGGACGGCATTTCCGACGACGACATCGTTGGCCTGAACGTCCCGAACGGCGTGCCACTCGTATATGAACTCGACGAAAACCTGAAGCCGATCAAGCACTATTATCTCGGCGACCCGGAAGCAATCGCCAAGGCGCAAGCGGCCGTCGCGAAACAAGGGAAGGCGGGTTGAGGGCTTTTGTTTCAGGATGACCGACGGTGCGGGTGCTCTGATCCGGCACTCCTGACCGTTGGCTTTTGAAACAGCGTGCGATTTTTTCCTCGCTGTGTCCGAAGCTCGTGGTGCTCAGCGGAGTTCACCGCATGTACGCACGAGCCATTGGCCGTACGAGGTCGCCTGCCGGTTCGCTTACGCGATCGGTGTTTTACGCGCCTCGCAACGCGGCTTTATGGTGAATGGTGAAGGCAAACTTTCAGCCGGCACCGTCCAGATTTTGGCCGGCATCCAGGCGAGCGCGCGCGGATTTTTCATCCTTTCTGCTCACCAGCCCGCTTCGTCCGGATGCGCGTCCGAACCGCGGAAATATGCCGTTCGATCTCGCGCTTCCCGTATCACCTTTAAACCGGGCCCGACATTTGCGGGCGAATAATGCTTTGGAAACCGCCGCACAAAAAAGAACCCGCCCATTCATTTTCCGGCGATGCCCTTTAAGCTGCGTTTAAGTCGTGGTCCGGGGCTTGCAGTTATACTGCCCAGTCAACCACGACGCAGCCTAATCCGCTTTCGACCGCAACAGACTCTATGCGAAAGAACCTGAAAAATATCGGCCTGATCGCCGCGGGCCTTGCTACCGGCGTATTTGCAACGCTGCAACTCTCCGCATCCGCCCAGCAAGCAGCCACCGCGCCTCTCCCGCTCGATCAATTGCGGTTGTTTGCCGAAGTATTCGGGCAAATCAAGCATGAATACGTCGAGCCGGTCGACGATAAAAAGCTCCTCACCGCGGCTATCAAGGGCATGGTGTCGAGCCTCGATCCGCATTCGTCATATCTCGACAAAACCGATTACGAAGAACTCCAGGAGCAGACCAAAGGTCGCTTCGCGGGTCTAGGTATCGAGATTTCGGCGGAAGATGGCTTGATCAAGGTGATTTCGCCTATCGAAGATACGCCGGCGTTCCATGCCGGCATTCGCCCGGGTGACCTGATCACGCGCATCAACGACAAGCCGGTTCGCGGCATGACGCTGGATAACGCCGTCAAGCAAATGCGCGGCGATCCGGGCACGAAGGTCACGCTGACCATCTTCCGCAAGACGGACGACCGGACCTTCCCGGTCACCGTCACGCGCGCAATCATCCGCGTGCAGAGCGTGAAGATGAAGGTTCCGGCTCCGGGTTACGGCTACATCCGGATCACGAGCTTCCAGGAACGCACGGTGCCGGATCTCGCCGCGAAGCTGCAAGATCTCGCGCGCCAGCAGCCGGACCTGAAGGGGCTCGTGCTTGACCTGCGTAACAACGGCGGCGGTTTGCTGCAGAGCGCGGTTGGCGTAGCTGGCGCGTTCCTGCCGGATAACGCAGTGGTCGTGTCGACGAACGGACAAATCGCGGACGCGAAGCAAACTTTCCGCGATACGTACGACAACTATCGCCTGCCCTCCTTCGACTCCGATCCGCTGAAGAACCTGCCGGAAATCTTCAAGAAGGTACCCATGGTCGTATTGACCAATGCGTACTCCGCGTCGGCGTCCGAGATCGTCGCGGGCGCGCTGCAGGATCATCATCGCGCGTTGATTGTCGGCAAGACCACGTTTGGCAAGGGCTCTGTGCAGACCGTCCGGCCGATGACCGCCGACACCGCGCTGCGCCTGACCACTGCTTATTACTACACGCCGAGCGGCAGGTCGATCCAGAACAAGGGCATCCGCCCGGACGTTCCGGTCGATCAATACGCTGAAGGTGATCCAGACGACGCGCTCGTCACCCGCGAAGTGGATTACTCGAACCACCTGGCCAATACGCAGGATCCGAACGAGAAGAAGGAACAGGAAGCCCGCGAAGCGGACCGGCTCGAGCAACTGCGGATTCTTGAAGAGCAAAACGACAAGAAGACGCCGGAGCAACGCCGTAAGGATCGCGAGCGCAAGCCGGTCGATTTCGGCACGGCCGATGACTTCATGCTCACGCAAGCGCTGAACAAGCTGGAAGGCAAGCCGGTGCAGGAGTCGAAGTCTTATTCCGAACGGAAGCTGGCGCAGGATAAGCCGGCTCCATCGGCTTCGGCGCCTATTGCTGTCAAACCAGCGTTGCCGGTTACACCGGGAGCGGAATCAACGCCTGCCTCCGGTGTGCCGGGTGCCGACGCGTCGCCGGCGCCCGCGTCCGCACCGGTGCCCGCTTCGGCTATACAGTAAGTTTTGTCTCAGTTTCAGTCGGCGCGCGCTTGATAGCCGCGCCGACTGATTCAGCGGCTAGCAGCAAAGAATTAAACTAAACGTCTTCCGGCACAACCCCAGGTGCCGCTCCCGTTGCCCGCTGCCCCCCTCCCCAACGCTTCTCGCTTCGACCCTCAGCTTCCTGCGATCGCATGGGACCGGGTGAGCGCTCTGCACCAACTCCCCTCGACACGCGATTAAAATGGCGGTTTCGCGATCGCGCGTCTGTCTCCTGCTGCCAGGCGTACCGGTCGAAGCCTACTTGAGCGCTCGATGAACGACGATCAGCTTCTCCGCTACTCCCGCCACATCCTCGTCGATGAAATCGGCATTGAAGCGCAACAACGCTTTCTCGATGCGCACGCCATCATCATTGGCGCGGGTGGGCTCGGGTCTCCTGCCGCCATGTATCTGGCAGCGGCAGGGGTGGGAGAGATCACGCTGGTCGATGCCGATTCCGTCGATCTCACCAATCTCCAGCGCCAGATCCTGCACGTGAGCGCATCGGTCGGTTCACCGAAGGTGGATTCGGCCCGCGCTACGCTCGCCGCGCTCAACCCCGGCGTAAAGGTGACCACAGCCGCCGTTCGCGCCGATGCTGCCTGGCTCGACGCCCACGTCCCACACGCGACTGTCGTCCTCGATTGCACCGATAACTTCGCCACCCGCCACGCGATCAACGCTGCGTGCTTCGCCCACGGCGTGCCGCTGGTGTCGGGTGCCGCGCTGCGCTTCGACGGCCAGATCAGCACTTTCGACTTCCGCTGCGCCGAATCCCCCTGCTATGCATGTGTGTTCCCGCCGGACGAAGCGTTCGAGGAAGTCGCATGCTCGACCATGGGCGTCTTCTCGCCGACGGTCGGAATCATCGGCGCCATGCAGGCCGCCGAGGCGTTACGCGTGATCGGCGGGTTCGGTACGACGCTGCAAGGCCGCCTGATGATGCTTGATTCGATGCGCATGGAATGGAACACAATGCGCATCACACGACAGACCGACTGCCCGGTATGCGGAATACACGCACAGAAATAGTCTGTTCAAGGCGATGGCCGCGCCATGCCAAAGCCCGCCCAACTTGCCACACGAACGTCGATTCACGCCGCTGTCTCAAATTTAAGAGTTCTCCAATTTTCCTAAGCACCGGGCCAGCCTATCTTGGCTACTACGCTTTGACGCAATTGGAGAAACACATGAACGAGACCGAAACCCGGCATACGCAACGCGGCAGGACCGAAACGGAATTCGCCAAGCCCGGCGTCCCGGTGCTGGCTGGACCCGAAGGCATCCTCTACGATTTTAATTACGGCTGCCGCGTGCAAGTGCCCGTAGATGGATGGCACGTCCGGATGACCGACCTGGACACGTTCAATGTCCTGCTGGACGAAGCCGTGGAAGCCGACGCTGTGATCACCAGCAGACGCAAGTATTTCGTGCGTTTCCTGCTGGAAGTATTCGATGGCCAGCGGCTCGTGTTCTCTCACGCTTTCGACGCCACGAACCGAAAAATTCGATTACGCATGCAACCACTCGCACTGGGCGATTCGCTCGCATGGCTGCCCGTCATCGATGCATTCCGCGAACAACATCAATGCGCGCTATATATGCCGTTGGCGAAGCATTTGCAGCCGCTTTTTCTAGACGGTTATCCGCATTTGCACATCGCAACAGACGCCGAACTCGACAGCCGGAACGACGCATACTACGCAACGTACTACCTCGGTCTGTTAAAGCCATTCTCTGAACGCGATCATCAACCCACCGATCCGCGCGTGAGCAACATGCAGGACATGATGGCGTATCTGCTGGGCGTGCCGTGTGAGGAACGCAAGCCGAATGTGGTTATCGCGGACAAGACGCGCACGATTGCCGAACGTTACGTGTGCATCGCGACGCAATCCACCGCGCAATGCAAGTACTGGAACAATCCGCGTGGCTGGCCGACGCTGATCGAGCACCTGAAAACGCTGGGTTATAGAGTGTTATGCATTGACCGCGACAAGCAATATGGCAAGGCGGAGCACATGAACACCATGCCGGAAGGCGCCGAGGATTTCACCGGTAACCGGCCGCTGCAGGAGCGCATGAGCCTGTTGCATCACGCGGATTTTTTCATCGGATTGGGGAGTGGACTGTCGTGGCTCGCGTGGGCGGCAGGCACGCCCGTGGTCATGATCAGCGGCTTCTCGCATCCGTCGACCGAGTTCCGCACGCCGTATCGCGTGATCAACTTTCACGCCTGCAATAGCTGCTTCAACGACACCACCATCGAGTTCGATACGCACGATTTCACCTGGTGTCCCCGCCGCGTCGACAAACCGCAACCGTTTCAATGCACGGCGGTGATCACCCCTGAGTTCGTGATGCGCGTCGTCGATAAACTCATCGCCGAGCGCGGTCTCGCTCAGACCTTCTGAAGCACCGCCAGCGCGGCGAGCAACTCCGCGGGTTCATACGCGGCGAGCACGTCCGCGACCGGCTTTTGCAACGCCTTCAAGTCAGCCCGCAGGATCTCCTGCTTGACCACGAGCAGCTGGCTTGGATGCATCGAAAACTCGGTGAGGCCCATGCCGAGCAGCAGACGTGTCACGGCAGGATCGCCGGCCATTTCACCGCACACGGAGACCGGGACGCCCGCAGCTTTAGCCTCACGCAGCGTGAACGCGATCAAGTGCAAAACCGCGGGATGCAACGGGTCGTAAAGATGGGCGACAGCGTTATCGGCGCGATCGATTGCAAGCGTGTACTGGATCAGGTCGTTGGTCCCGATCGAGAGGAAATCCAGCCGCTTCAGGAACAGCCGCACGGCAATCGCGGCCGCCGGGATCTCGATCATCGCGCCGACCTGAATGTTGCGATCGTAGTCGATACCCGCGTCGTCAAGCTGCCGCTTCGCTTCGTGGATCAGGTCGAGCGTCTGGTCGATTTCCTGCGCATGCGCGAGCATGGGGATCAGGATCTTCGCGCGGCCAAATGCCGATGCCCGCAAGATAGCCCGCAATTGCGTCATGAACATCTGCGGCTCGGACAGGCTCCAGCGGATCGCCCGCAGACCCAGCGCAGGGTTCTGCGCCGTCTCGTAACCGTCGCCGCTGCTCATGGATTCAAGCGGCTTGTCCGCACCCACGTCGATCGTGCGAATGGTCACCGGCCGGCCCTTCATCAGCTCGATCGCGCGCCGGTAAGCCTCGAATTGCTCTTCTTCTTCCGGCAGCTCGTCCTTGTGATTCATGAACAGGAACTCGCTGCGGAACAGGCCCACGCCCATTGCGCCCGCGTCGAGCGCCGTCTTGGCGTCGTCGGGTAATTCGATGTTCGCGCACAATTCGATCTTGGTGCCGTCCAACGTTTGCGTCGGCGAGAACTTGAGGCGCTGCAGCTTGCGCTGCTCGAGCACCTTTTCGCTCTGCCGATACGAATACTCCTCCAGCACGATTGGCGCCGGATCGACGATCACAATGCCGTGATCCCCATCCACGATGATCAGATCGTTCTGCCGGATCAAGGCACTCGCCTGCTGCACGCCGACCGACGCCGGAATACCCAGGCTGCGGGCCACAATAGCCGTGTGTGACGTGCGGCCACCGAGATCCGTCACGAAACCCTTGAACGCCTGGGTCTTGAACTGCAGCATGTCCGCCGGCGCGATGTCGTGGGCGACCACGATCATGTCGTTGTGGCCGTTGGTCGCCGCGCCATCCACGACGAGCGTAGCGGTGGATGGCGCGCCGGCCAGCGCCTTCAGCACGCGCTCCACGACTTGCTGGATATCGGCCTTGCGCTCGCGTAGATATTCGTCTTCGATATCGTCGAAATGGCGGCTCAGGATTTCAAGCTGCTCTGTCAGCGCCCATTCCACGTTGTAGCGGCGCGTACGGACGAGATCGATGGTTTCGTGAACGAGCATGGCGTCGTTCAGGATCATGGAGTGGACGTTGATGAACGCGCCCATCTCGCTGGGAGCGTCCGCAGCCAGATCGTCGCGCAGGGCGTCCAGCTCCGCGTGCACCTGCGCTTGCGCTGCGTGAAAGCGTTCAATTTCACTGTCGATGCGATCTGGTTCGACCAGATAGTGATCGACATCGAGTGCAGCCGCCGCGATCAGATACGCGCGGCCGATGGCGATACCGCGCGAAACGGGAATTCCATGCAGCGTGAACGACACGCGCACCTCTCTCTAGTTATGGGTGTCTCACGGTTTTGTCGATCACCGGCTGGCAATGCGAGTCCGCACACCATTATAAATTCGAACGCGATTTGACACTCTTTGCGGTGCAGCAAGTTTCTGTCACAAACTGACGCAGTTTATTGCCAGCCATGTCAGCGCTCTGTCCGCGGACACAAAAAAGCCGCGTCGATGCGCGGCTTCTTCTCAATGCTGCTGGCAGGACAACGTCATTGTCCTTCGCCAAATTTATCTGCGATGAGCGCAAGGATCGCCTTCATCGCTTCGGCTTCGTCGGAGCCTTCGGTTTCAATTGTCACCGTACTGCCGATTCCCGCCGCGAGCATCATCACGCCCATGATGCTTTTCGCGTTGATCCGGCGGCCGTTGCGGCTCATCCAGATCTCGCATTGAAAGTTTCCCGCCAGTTGTGTGAGCTTGGCCGAAGCACGCGCGTGCAGCCCCAGCTTGTTCACGATCGTTGTTTCCTGTTGCAGCATGATGCTCCGGGCGCTAGTTGAGAGGGCTGACGCGATGCAGCTGGGTCAATGCTTTTTAACGGTCTTCGCAACGGGTGGCCAGTGTGCTGCCAGCGAGGCAAACCCAACCGAGCTCAGCCGCGACTCAGTGACTTGCCACCTTGGCGGGCATGCAGCTGGTGGCCGCGGCACCCACAGCACAATTAGCAGCGGCCGCAGCCGCGGCGCTGGCCATTGCGCAAGGGTTGGCGGGCGTAGAGGCATCCAGTTCCTGAATGCCCTTCGATCCCCCCTGCAGCGACTTTTCAGCCAACGTGTCCAGCGGCGTGGTCCTGTAACAGACCGCGCGCACGAGCATGGGCAGGTTGACGCCGGCGAGCACGCGAACGCTGTTGCTTGCCAGGCTCTGCGCAATATTCGCAGGCGTTGCGCCGAACACGTCCGTGAGGACGATCGCACCGTTTTCTTCCTTCAGACGGTCGATTTCGGAGCGCGCAAACGCCCGGACTTCGACGGGATCGCAATCCGGCTTCACATCGATCGCACCAATGCGAGCGGGCAAACCGCCGTAAATGTGGGTAATGCACTCACGTAACGCTGAAGCGAACGGAGCGTGCGCAATAATTAGAATGCCAGCCATGTCAGAGTGTGCTGCCCCAAAACGACGAGATACGTCGGAAATCGTGGGAACGTGCTGTTATGTATGCCAATTGCGATGCCAAGCATGGTGAAACGCATTGCAAAACGCGACTGCAACATCGATCCGGGTGCAGAAACGTCAACCAGCCCAATACCTAAGCTTAGTCGGATTTCGCACGCTATGCGCAGCGTAATGCGCTGCAGCAAGTTTCCACTTCAATTTCGGGGCCGGATCGCTCCACGAAACGAATCTCATGAGGGGGAGATTGTAACAGTCTGGGAGAAATCAACGGGCGGACTGCCTTGTTCGACAGCCACCTCTAATTTCTCGCCTTCCTTCCTCTGCTCGACGCTTAAGCTGCGGCTCGTTCCAGCGCATCGATAAACATGCCGGCCACATCGAAACCTGTCTGGTCCATGATTTCGCGGAAGCAGGTCGGGCTGGTCACGTTCACCTCGGTCAGATAGTCGCCGATGGCATCGAGTCCGACCAGCAGCAAGCCACGCGCGAAGAGCGTCTCTCCCAGTGTTTCCGCGATCTTGCGATCGTTTTCCGTGAGCGGTTGCGCACGCCCCAATCCGCCTGCGGCCAGATTGCCGCGTACTTCGTTGCCCTGCGGAATCCGGGCAAGCGAGTACGGCACGGGTTGCCCGCCGATCAGCAGGATGCGTTTGTCGCCATCGGCAATTTGCGGGATGAACTTCTGGGCCATGACGCTACGCGCGCCGTTGTCGCTGAGCATTTCCACGATCGTGCCGAGGTTCATGCCATCAGCTTTCACGCGAAACACGCCCATGCCGCCCATGCCATCGAGCGGCTTGAGGATCACGTCACCGTGTTCGGCATGGAAAGATCGCAGACGCGCGGCGTCGCGGGTAACCAGCGTGGGCACGACGAACTCCGGCCATTCGCCAATCGCCAGCTTCTCGGAGTGATCGCGGATCGCGCTCGGCTTGTTGAAGATGCGTGCGCCGGTGCGCTCGGCCAGTTCGAGCAGCCACGTTGACGTCACGTATTCCATGTCGAACGGCGGGTCTTTGCGCATCAGGACCGCGCCGAAATGCTTGAGGTCGAGCAGTTCCGGTGCAGCGGCTTCGTACCACGGCGAGCGCGCGGAATCGGCTTCGTCGCCGATGATTGTCACGCGCTGGACTGTCCCTTCCACCCTGCCGCCTATCCAGGCCAGATGCTGCGGCTCGCACGCGTAGACCGTGTGGCCGCGACGCGCGGCTTCGGCCATCATCGCGTAGGTCGTGTCTTTGTAGATCTTGAAATGATCAAGCGGATCGGCGATAAAAAGGATGTCCATAAGCGTCCAGAGCGGCCGTTAGGCCTTGGTTGATTCGAGAGGCGGCAGCAGAAAGCGGCGTGCAATACGCGATTTTTAACACGTCGCGCGCGTTCGCGCCTGAAGTGCAAACGGCCGCAACTTCGTGCGGCCGTCGTGATGGGATGAAGCTTAGACCTGAATGGCTTCCGGATCGGTTTTTTCCAGTTCCACCGATGCCGCGAGCAATCCCAGCCGAGCCACCACGCCATACATATAAAAGCGGTTCGGCGGCGCGGCGCCCGGCTTCGCATGGGCGTCGGGCAAGGCCGTATGCTCGAAGCCGAGCGGCACGAAATGCATGCCCGGCGCGTTGAGGTTCTGGTCGCGGTCACGAGAATCGTGCACACGATAAAACCCGCCCACCACATACCGGTCGATCATGTAGACTACCGGCTCGGCGACTGCATTTTCCACGCGCTCGAACGTATGCACGCCTTCCTGCACGATCACGTCGTGGACTTCGAGGCCGTCCTTCGCGTCGTTCATCTTCACGCGTTCGCGTTTGGTCAGCGCGGCCACTTCGGACGCGTCATGCACCGTCATGACGCCTTTGCCGTAGGTGCCGGCATCGGCTTTGATCACGACGTACGGCTTCTCGCTGATTCCATACTCTCGATACTTCTTCGCAATCTTCTTCAACACGCCGTCGATCGCATCCGCCAGCGCTTCCTCGCCGGTACGTGCCTCGTAATCCACGCCTTCCACGTGCGCGAAATACGGGTTGATCATCCACGGATCGATCTCGACGAGCTTCGAAAACTTCTTCGCGACGTCGTCATAGCAAGAGAAGTGATTCGACTTGCGGCGCACGGCCCAGCCCGCATGCAGCGGCGGCAGCAGATATTGCTCGTGCAGGTTTTCCAGCACGGGCGGAATGCCGCCGGACAGGTCGTTGTTCAGCAGGATCGAGCAGGGATCGAAGTTTTTCAAGCCCAGCCGGCGCGGCGTGCGTTCAAGCGGTTCCAGGACGATCTTCTGCCCGTCCGCGAGCGCGATGGTGACCGGTCCATGAATATTTTCGTCAAGCGTGCCGAAGCGGATATTCAGCCCGGCCTGACGCATGATGGTCGCGAGCCGCGCGACGTTCTCGAGATAAAACGCATTGCGTGTATGGCGCTCGGGGATCACGAGCAGGTTCTTCGCGTCGGGGCAGATCTTTTCGATCGACGCCATCGCGGCCTGCACGGCGAGCGGCAACACTTCGACCGGCAGGTTGTTGAAGCCGCCCGGGAAGAGGTTGGTATCGACGGGAGCGAGCTTGAAACCGGCGTTGCGCAGGTCGACCGAGCAGTAGAACGGCGGGGTGTGTTCTTGCCACTCCAGCCGAAACCAGCGTTCGATGGACGGCGTCGCGTCGAGTATCTTCCGCTCGAGATCGAGCAAAGGGCCGTTTAAAGCCGTAACGAGGTGCGGAACCATTGATGACTCGCGGACTTAAGAGGAAAGATTGTAGAACAAACGCCTCACGTATTTGGGTATGAACTCCCTTTTCCCAAGCCTATTCGCATGGTTCGTGCCGCTGTTTGCACCAATCCCGCCAGCCAGAAACACTTACCCCGCACAAAAATGGGACAAAACCCGGGACAAAAAAATGCCCGCCGGTAAGTGGGCGGGCAAAACGCTGCGCTTTTCTCGGAGCCGAGCTGCACTAGCCTGCGCTCGATTATGGGGATGACGCCGCGACCTCTCGCGCCGGGCATCACCGCCATCGAAAAAACTTCTTATTCGACGTGTTCGCCATGCAGCGTCACGTCGAGGCCTTCACGTTCCTCTTCTTCTGTGACACGCAGACCCATGACCATGTCGATAACCTTCAACAGGATGAAGCTGACCACGCCGCTGTAGACCAGCGTGGTGAGCACGCCCTTGGCTTGCAGAAGGATGCTGCCGTCCGCGCCGCCAATGTCCTTGACCGCGAAGATGCCGGTCAGGAGCGCGCCGAGAATACCGCCAACGCCATGGACGCCGAATGCGTCGAGCGAGTCGTCGTAGCCGAGCTTCGTCTTGAGCCACGTTGCCGACCAGAAGCAGACCACGCCAGCCGCAATACCGATCACGATCGCGCCGGTCACGCCGACGTAACCCGAAGCCGGCGTAATGGCCACCAGACCTGCCACCGCGCCCGAGATAATGCCGAGCACCGAAGGCTTACCCTTGGCCAGCCATTCGGCGAACATCCAGCCGAACGCGGCAAATGCGGTAGCGATTTGCGTCGTCAACATCGCGAAACCGGCACGGCCGTCAGCCGCCACTGCCGAACCCGCGTTGAAGCCGAACCAGCCGACCCACAGCATCGAAGCACCGATCAGCGAAAGCACGAGGTTGTGCGGCGCCATGACTTCGCGGCCGTAACCGACCCGCTTGCCCAGCACCAGACAGCACACCAGACCCGCGATACCGGCGTTGATGTGAACCACCGTGCCGCCTGCGAAGTCGAGGATGCCAGCCGCCGACAACCAGCCCGTCGGTTCCCAGACCATGTGTGCGATCGGCGAGTAGACGATGATCGTCCACAGTCCCATGAAGACCAGCATTGCCGAGAACTTCATCCGGTCGGCGAACGCGCCGGCGATGAGCGCCGGGGTGATGATCGCGAACGTCATCTGGTAGACGAAGTAGACCGATTCCGGAATCGTCGGAGCCAGATGGCTGACGGTCAGGGTGGTCGCCTTGTCGCCGTGGATGTAGTTCATGCCGTGCAGGAACACCCGCGAGAAGCCGCCGATGAACGCGTTACCCGGCGTGAACGCAAGGCTGTAGCCCACCACGGTCCAGAGGATCGTGACCAGGCAGCAGATCGCGAAACTCTGCATCACGGTTGCGAGCACGTTCTTCTTGCGGACCATGCCCGCGTAGAACAGCGCGAGGCCCGGGATCGTCATGAACAGCACGAGGGCGGTCGAAGTCAGCATCCAGGCGGTGTCGCCCGAATTGATCTTCGATGAATCAACAGAGAACGGTTCCGTCGGTGCGGCGGGTGCGGCTGCGGCATCGGATGCGCCGGAAGCCGGAGCGGCCGCCGATGCTGCCATTGCCGCGCTGGCTGTATCTGGTGCGCTTGCAGGTGCTGCCGCGGTCGTGTCTGAAGCCGCGGCGGATGCAGCCGCTGGCGCGGAGGCATCCTGCGCCATCACGGTGCCGGCGCTGACTCCAAGCAGCGACCCCGCCATCAACAAGGACATCAATAATTTACGCATTCTTCTGTTTCCTCTTATCGCCGTGTCTTTTATTAGAGAGCGTCCGCGCCGGTTTCACCGGTACGAATGCGAATGACCTGTTCAATCGGGGTGACGAAGATCTTGCCGTCGCCGATCTTGCCTGTGCGGGCTGCACGCTCGACCGCTTCGATGGCCTGGTCGACGATGTCGTCGGAGACCGCTGCTTCGATCTTCACTTTTGGCAGGAAATCGACCACGTATTCGGCGCCGCGATACAGCTCCGTGTGGCCCTTCTGGCGGCCGAAGCCTTTTACCTCGGTCACGGTGATACCCGAGACGCCAATAGCCGACAGCGCTTCGCGTGCTTCGTCGAGCTTGAACGGCTTGATGATTGCGGTAATGAGCTTCATGTATCCCTCGCTGTGTGTCGAACAGAGTTGGCGCTTTAGCGCTTTAATCTGGTCCCATGCCTGATCCCTCGTTTGTCTCATGTCCGCCGCGGGCGGCGTCTGTTGCGCCACGCCGCATTGCCAACCGCCCGGAAAAGCGCGCACGGACAAGGCCCGGGGCACATATGCAACTCGTATGCCATGCGCGTGTCCATGACCTGTCGAACCGGCTCGAATGGCGTGTAATGCGCGGGCGTAGACCGGATGGCCAGCAACGCCTGCGTTCGCTGGCGCGCACCGTGGATCGTTGCTAGAGTGCTCGCAAGGTCCAGGCAAAGCAGGTGTGTTCCGAAGCGCGGCATCGTGTCGCGCGGAGGTGCTGCGGTTCTCGTAGCCCGCTAGTGCACGCACCAAAATGGATCATCCGGTTTGCCGGAGCACTGAGCTAACAATGAATGCACTTTTATGGTGCGCAAGAGGAAACCCGCATGAAACAACCGAACGACGTATTCAATGATTTCCAGGCCAAGATGAGCGAACTGCTTAAGAATTCGCCGGCAAAGGACATTGAACGGAATATGAAAGCCATGCTGTCCCAGGGATTTTCGAAGCTGGACCTGGTGACGCGCGAAGAATTCGATACTCAGACGCAAGTGCTCGTGCGTACGCGCGCCCGGCTCGAGGAGCTGGAACAACGCGTCGCGCAACTGGAAGCGAAGCTGGGCGGCGGACCGTCGTCCGGTTCGTCTACTGTGCAGGACTGAGGTCCAGATGTTCTAAAGCGTGTCATCGGCTAAGCGAGCCGTGATGTTGAATCATTGAGCCGGCACCTCGAAATTGCGAGGCAACGGCAGCGGGGAAAAAAATCATGTCGCTTGCCGTGGTGCGCAGCCGCGCGCCCGCCCCTGGGCGCGCGCCCGAGGTGACCGTCGAGGTTCATCTCGCCAATGGATTACCGTCGTTTTCAATCGTCGGCTTGCCCGATCTCGAAGTTCGTGAAAGCCGCGAGCGGGTGCGCGCAGCACTCCAGAATTGCGGTTTCGATTTCCCGGTTCGCCGCATCACCGTCAATCTCGCTCCCGCCGACCTGCCGAAGGAATCCGGCCGATTCGACCTGCCGATCGCATTGGGCATCCTGGCGGCGAGCGGTCAGATTCCGGCCGACGCGCTGCTGCATCGCGAGTTCGCCGGGGAGTTGTCGCTGACCGGTGCACTGCGCCCAATGCGCGGCGCGTTCGCCATGGCTTGCGGCGCGGCGCGGCAATATGCGCGCGCCGGGTCGGCGCTCGAAGGCGTCTCCATCCGCGATACCGATCTCCGCATGCCCGAAATCTACCTGCCTCTGGGGAGCGCGGCGGAAGCGGCGCTGGTACCGGGTATCGATGTATTCGGGGCTGCCGATCTGCCCGCTTTGTGTGCACACTTGAGTGGTTCGGTCGATGGCCGTCTTATCCCTATGCGCGGAGCGGCGCCCGATTCCCCGCTACGCGGGCGCGCGCCGTTGCCGGATCTCGTCGATGTGATCGGCCATCCCGGCGCACGCCGCGCGCTCGAGGTTGCGGCAGCGGGGGGACATCACCTGCTGATGGTCGGGCCGCCCGGCGCGGGTAAGTCAATGCTCGCCGCCCGGCTACCCAGCCTTCTTCCGCCCATGACCGACGACGAAGCGTTGTCGTCCGCGGCCATTCTCTCCGCCAGCATGCTCGGATTTTCGCCCTCGCAATGGCGACAGCGACCGTTTCGCGCGCCGCATCA
The DNA here is from genome assembly GCF_002220365.1 of Caballeronia sordidicola. Classification (GTDB taxonomy): domain Bacteria; phylum Pseudomonadota; class Gammaproteobacteria; order Burkholderiales; family Burkholderiaceae; genus Caballeronia; species Caballeronia sordidicola_C. Next base: position 93,267 of record NZ_MTHB01000261.1, read on the forward strand.
TTCGTCGAGTTCGGTTGCGCTGGTAGGTGGGCGCAATCCGCCGCAACCCGGCGAGATCACGCTGGCGCATCTCGGCGTACTGTTCCTCGACGAGTTGCCCGAATTCGACCGGAAAGTGCTCGAGACGCTACGGGAACCGTTAGAGGCTGGCCGCATCACTATTTCGCGCGCCGCGCACCAGGCCGATTTTCCGGCGGCGTGCCAATTGGTCGCAGCCATGAATCCCTGCCCGTGCGGCTGGCGCGGTGATCCCAACGGCCGCTGCCGGTGCACGCCCGACGTCGCCACGCGTTATCTGCGCAAATTATCCGGGCCGCTGCTCGATCGAATCGACATCCAGATCGAATTGCCGGCATTGTCGCCAGCGGAACTGTCGGGGAGGAGTGCATCCGTTGGCGAAACCAGCGCGATCGTTGCGCGGCGAGTGGCCGACGCGCGCGACCGGCAGCTCGAACGGCAGGGAAAGACGAACCGCGAGCTGGACGGGCGCGAAGTGGACGCTGTCTGCCGGCTCGATGCCACCGGAGAAGGCCTGCTTAGGGAAGCCGGTGAGCGATTCGGCTGGTCGGCACGGGCGTATTACCGCGTTCTTAAAGTGGCGCGCACAATTGCCGATCTCGCGGCGGCCGATTCACCAACCGCGACTCACCTCGCCGAAGCAATTCAGTATCGACGGGCATTGACGACCGCATAAACCACCACCGGCGCCGCGCCCTTTCACAAAAAGAAAAATCGGCTGTCAAGACTTGACTTATGCACACTGCATCGTTCTGTGTTTCTTTAACATCTGATCAAACACCCATATTGTTAATGATCTTCAGGCCTTTGATTTTATTGACTATTTTAGACTGCACTGAATCAAGGCAAAGTAAGGAAAGCCGCGTCGGGCGGGCACTTGGCGAGCGCGCGGCGATGTTTTCCACAAAGTTATCCACAGCCTCTGTGGATAGTTCAAAAAACTGAGATAAATCCTAGTTTTAGCTGTAAATGCTTGTGCGATTTCTCAGACTCGAAACGTTTGCGGTGTGTCGTTCAATTTGAGAAATATCGACGAACGAATAGATGCGCTTCGGGGCAAATACTTAAAAAAGTTTGAATGAGGAGAAAAACTGATCGATTTGATCGGGCGGCGGCACCTTGGTTGAGACGATTGCGATCTGGTAGGCGTGCGTCCCTTTGGCAATGAAACGCGCCCGGATCTGACGCGCCTGGCTCTTCTGGCCGTCGGCGCCAGTACCGCTCGTACCGCTCGTCCCTCTGACGCTGATTTCCGTGCCGGACAAACGTCCGCCTGCCGCCACGTCGATATCAACCGGATGCGCAGCAGGCGCGGCGTTGAGATTGCGTGCCAATCCTTGCTGGAGAAAATCGAGCGCGGCGCGCTGGGTCGCGGGGTCGTCATCCGGCAAGTCAACCGTACCGACGGCGAATACCGCGTCGCCCGCCTCGGCCATCTGCATCTTCATACGCATCGGCTTGCCGGCAACGTCGATATCGCGAGCATCAGAGCGCGGCTTCGCCGGGAAGGTCACTTCGTAAGCGTCGTCGTTGTTCTGGATCGTGCGCCAGTCATAGGCCGGCGTGCAGGCGAGCAGTGCGGCGGCGGTGAGCAGAAGCGTCGCGGTCGAAGCGGCAGAGTTGAACACTGTGCGCGAGGACGGCACGCCGACGTGAAGAAAAGCGCGTTTCAAGGCGAGTGGAAAAGATCGGATCATGAATAAAGCTGAGGAGAAAAACGTGATTATCCGCTGCCGGTGCTGAAACCGTTGAGGGCGGGCTTTGCACGGAACAATGCCCTGCCTTGAAAAAGACTCACAGCAAGCCGCACGCAGAACGCCTTTTCGAGATTGGGGCTAAAATGCAGTCCATCCAGTCAGGCTGGCGCTGTTGCAGCTTCGCGAAGTAAGAACCGAGTAAGAACAGAGTAAGAACAGAGTAAGAACCGAGCACGCTCGAGGTTTCCATGTCAGAGAATTCACAGGTTTCACCGGGGCGCAGCAAGAGCCCGCTGCGCTATATCGTGATGGCGGTTGTCGCCGGCGTGATTGCGTGCACCGGCTATTTTGCATTCGGCGGTCAGCAACGCGTTCCGGATGCCACTTTCACGTTGTTGTCGGGCCAGAAGATTTCGACATCGACAGATCTGAAAGGCAAGGTCTACCTGATCAACTTCTGGGCGACCGACTGCGAAACCTGCATGAAAGAGATGCCGGCAATGGTCGACACGTACAACCGCTTCAAGGGCCGCGGCCTGGAATTCGTCGCGGTGGCGATGAAATACGACGCCCCGATGTACGTGACCAACTACGCGCAAACGCGCAACCTGCCATTCAAGGTTGCCATGGACGACGGCAGCGCCGCAAAGCAGTTCGGCAATGTGCAATTGACGCCGACTACATTTGTCGTGGATAAGGATGGCAAGATCTTGAAGCGCTACGTGGGTGAGCCGACGTTCTCGGAACTCGATGCGCTTCTCGACAAAGCGCTGAACGCAGCCTGAAACCGGTTCGACTTGACGCGTTACACGGTTAAGAGCAAAACGCCCGCGGAATCACCGGCGGGCGTTTTGTTTTATGAGAAGCATAAAAAGGCAGAACACCGCGCCTCGTCTACCGCTCAACCTCACCCTTCGCCGCCAGTCCATAGCGCTTGATCTTTTCGTAGAGCGTGGCCTTGCCGAGCTGCAGCCGGTCGGCCGCTGCGGCCACCACACCGCCGCACTGCTCCAGCGCCTCCCCGATCACCGCGCGTTCGAACTGCTCGGTGCGCTCCTTGAGCGATTGCGTCGCGGCATCGAGCGGGACCCCGGTTTCATCGATGATACCCAGCACCATCCGGTCCGCCGCGTTGCGCAGTTCACGCACATTGCCCGGCCAGTCGCGCTGCATCAGTTCTGCTCGCTGTCGATCACTGAGCAACGGCGCGGGGCGCTCGTATCGCACGGCGGCGTCGAGCAAAAAATGCTCGAACAACGGCACCACGTCTTCGCGGCGTTCAGCGAGCGGCGGCAGCGTGATTGTCACCACGTTCAGGCGGTACATCAGGTCGCGCCGGAACGTACCTGCCGCGATGTGCTCCGTCATATCGCCCTTCACGGCCGCGATCACGCGGCAATTCGCGCGAATCGGCTGGTTCGAGCCCAGCCGCTCCAGAACCCCGTCCTGCAGCACTCGAAGCAATTTCACTTGCAACGCGAGCGGCATGCTTTCGATCTCATCGAGGAACAGCGTGCCGCCCGATGCATGTTCGAGCTTGCCGATGCGGCGTTTCTGCGCACCGGTAAACGCGCCGGCCTCGTAGCCGAACATCTCCGACTCGAACATCTGCTCAGGCAACGCGCCGCAATTCACGGCGATGAACGGTTTATCCCGGCGCGGCGACAAATCGTGGAGGCTGCGCGCGATCAGCTCCTTGCCAGCGCCGGTGTCTCCGTTGATCAGCACGGAGGCGTCAGTGGGCGCGACGTTGGCGATCAGCTTGCGCACCTGTTCAATCGCCGGGCTGCGTCCGATGATTCTCGGCGCCACGCTGCTCTGGCCAGCAAGTTCACGCCGCAGCGCGCGGTTTTCCAGCACGAGTTTGCGACGTTCCAGCGCGCGGCGAACCGCTTCAATCAACCGCTCCGACGCGAATGGCTTTTCGATGAAATCGTAGGCGCCGTCGCGCATGGCCTGGACAGCCATCGAGATATCGCCGTGGCCTGTCACGAGGATGACGGGTACTTCGGGCGCCCGTTCGTGACATTGAGCGAGAAGGTCGAGGCCGCTCGCGCCCGGCAGACGGATGTCGCTCACGATCACGCCGGGGAAACTGGCATCGATCAGGCGCGATGCTCCCTCCACACTGCCGAATGCGGTTACCTCGAAGCCGGCGAGCTGGAGGCTTTGCACGCTTGCGCGGCGTACCAGCTCGTCGTCTTCGATGAAGATCACCTGAAGGCCTGTGGTCATGGGTTTCGACTCCTGCGGATATTGCTTCGTGTTGCCGCTTTCAGCGCGACTGCTTCAGCGCGAAACGCTGCGTGCTGCGCCATTTTCTCAGCATGTAGCGCGTGCTGCTGCACCGGTCACGCGTTCGTCACGCGCGCTGCAGCGTAATCACGAATTCTGCCCCGTGCGAGCGATCCGCGTCAGCCTGCGTGCCGCCTTCGGGCCCATCCACTTCCATCTGCGGGACCAGGTTGCGTGCGACCAATGTGCCACCATAGTCCCGCGCTATAGCCGATGAAATCGCCAATCCCAGGCCCAATCCATGACCCATTTCCTTCGTCGTGAAAAACGGCTCGAAAAGACGCGGGAGAACATCCGATGGAATGCCCGGCCCGTTGTCACGCACCACAATGTCGACCGTGGTTTCGTGCCTCATCAACTCAATCTCGATACGAGGAAGATCGCACGCGACCACCGCGTCCAGCGCATTGCCAATCAGGTTGATCAGGATTTGCTCGAGCCGCAGATCCTCGCAGCGCACATATAGCGGCGGGCTGGAATCGGCGCGTTCGTTGGCATCGAAGGCAAGCACCACGTTCTTCAGGCGCGGCTGCAACATGGCAAGGACGTTGCGCAATGCTCGGCCAACATCGGTACGCGCGTTTTTCGGACGGGCCTTGGCCACGAACAACTTCAGCTGGTTCGTGATCTTTCCCATGCGCTCCGTCAACGCGGCAATCGCCTCGAGATTCTCGTGCGCTGCCACGTGATCGCCGCGCTCGATCAGCACGCGGGTGTTGTCAGAGAAACTGCGCAACGCGGCAAGCGGCTGGTTCAACTCATGCGTAATGCCCGCTGCCATCTGCCCCAGCGCGGCCAGTTTGCTCGCCTGGATCAGTTCGTCGTGCGCCGCGCGCAAGTCCTGTTCGGCCCGCGTGCGCTCGCTCACCTCCTTGGTCAGCAACACGTTCGCCTCCGATAAATCCGCCGTCCGCTCCGCGACGCGTTCATTCAGCTCGGCATAGGCGGTCTGCAAGAGCGCGCGGCTGCGGATCATTTCACGCACACGCACACGGCGCATGCGCCAGTAGAACGCGAGCAAACACAGCGAGACGAACACCAGCGCCGTCACAATCGTCGCGCTCCACGCGGCGTCGACCGCCGGATCAAGCGAAACCATTGTCATCAAGTGCCAATCGGGCTCGCCGAGCGCGCGCTGCGTGGCGAGAAAACTCGGCGCGTCGCGCCCGCCTCCCACGCGCACGATTTGCGCGCCGCCTTCGAGCGTGCGCACGATGGTCATCGGCAGCGCGGTGATCGGATGCTGCGCGTACTGCCGTGCGGAATACACCGACGCTTCGATATCCTTCGGCAACGGCCGCAGCGTGTGATATTTCCACGCCGGCACGGAAGAAAGGAAGATCACGCCGTGGTCGTCGGTGACGAGCAGCGGTTCCGAGGCATCAGCGCCCTGCAGCCATTCCAGGTTCAGCTTGACGACCGCCACGCCGATAATGTCCCGCGTGCCCTCTTTGAATACCGGCTGCGAAATGAAATAACCGGGCTCGCGCGAGATCGTGCCGAGTCCGAAAAAACGGCCGGTGCCGCCTTTGACGGCATCGACGAAATACGGCCGGAACAGGTATTCCGCGCCCACGAAACTATCCGGGCCATTCCAGTTGCTCGCCGCCACGCAGCGCCCGTTCGACTGGATGATGTAAGTTGCCGTGGCACGCGCGTGCGTATTCAGGTCGGCGAGATAACGGTCCGCGCGCGCGGCGAAGCGCGGGTTAGGATCAGCGAGAACCTCCTGCACGAACGGATGGCGCGAAAGCAGATAAGGCAGATATTCGTAACGGTCGAGCGTGCTTTTCAGCTCGGCTGTCGTGCGGTCGACACGCGCCGCCGCGTTTTGACGCAACGTGTCGAGCCCGCGTTGCCACGCGATGCTCCACGTGAGCGCACACACGCCGGCAAGTGCCGCGAGAAGAAGCAGGAAAACGACCAAACGCCGCGTCACGTGAACGGGTTCCAGACGATGGAGACCCCCGATTGTGGCACGCGCCGCTTCGAACGCGGTTTCCGCCGACGCCCTCGCCACCCCTTCCGTAAACGGACGCGGCGAAGCATCCGCCACCGAATGCTTCGCCGCTTTCATTGCTGTTGATTCCCTTTCGCGTGAATGCCGGGTGCGCAGCGTGCTTGGAAGCGCCGCTGCTTCGCCCGATCAGGACACGGTTTCGGCTTCGGTATCCACCGCGCCGTGCTTGAGCTGATCGCGCAGCTTGTCGCGGTCCAGTTCCTTCTCCCACGCAGACACAACCACCGTCGCCACGCCGTTACCCACGATGTTCGTCAACGCGCGGCACTCGCTCATGAAACGGTCGATGCCAAGGATCAGCACCATGCCCGACAGCGGAATGGTCGGCACGACAGCGAGCGTTGCAGCCAGCGTGATGAAGCCTGCGCCGGTCACGCCGCTTGCGCCCTTCGACGTCAGCATGGTCACCGCGAGCAGCGTCAGTTGCTGCGTCCACGTCAGGTCGGTGTTCGTCGCCTGTGCAATGAACAGCACGGCCATCGTCATATAGATGTTGGTGCCATCGAGGTTGAACGAATAACCGGTCGGCACGACAAGGCCCACCACCGAGCGCGAGCAGCCGAGCTTTTCGAGCTTGAGCATCAGTTGCGGCAATGCGGCTTCCGACGAGCTCGTGCCGAGCACGATCAGCATCTCTTCCTTGATGTACGCGACGAAACGCAGGATGTTGAAGCCCACCATTCGTGCAATCGCGCCCAGAACGACGACCACGAACACGATCGACGTCAGATAGAACGTGCCGATCAGCTTGAGCATGGGCACGAGCGAGCCGATTCCGTACTTGCCGATGGTGAACGCCATTGCACCGAACGCGCCGATCGGGGCCAGCTTCGTGATGATGCGCACGACACCAAACAGGATGTGCGACAAGCTTTCGATAAAGCTCGTCACCGCGCGGCCTTTCTCACCTGCGGTAGCCAGCACAGCACCGAACAGCAGCGCGACCAACAGGATCTGCAGGATTTCGCCTTGCGCGAACGCGGACGAGATGGTGTCCGGAATGATGTGCATCAGGAAGTCCGTGGTCGTCTGGCCGTGCGCCTTCGCGGCGTACGAGGCGACCGCCTTGGCGTCCAGCGTAGCCGGATCGATATTGAAGCCCGCGCCCGGTTTCAGCAGATGCGTCGCGGCCAGGCCGAGCACAAGCGCGAAGCTGGAGACGACTTCGAAGTACAGAAGCGCCTTGCCGCCCACGCGTCCGACCTTCTTCATGTCCTCCATGCCGGCGATCCCGGTCACGACCGTACAGAAGATGATTGGGCCGATCACCATCTTGATGAGCTTGATGAACCCATCCCCGAGTGGTTTCATCTCAGTAGCGAGCGCGGGATAAAAATGCCCGAGCGCTATGCCGATGGCAATAGCCAACAGCACCTGCACATACAGGACTTTATAAAAAGGTTTCTTCACGGTTGTCACAGTTGTTCCGGGCATGGTCGGCGAATAGCAAAGGGGTAAGACAAAAACGCGCCGGCGCTAGGCTGCGGCGATGCGCGTCTGGCGTCGGTAAAATCAGATAAAGCTGGATGGAATGGGTTGCATTGAATCGTCTCCCTATCTTGTTTTATGGCCTGTCTGGCCAGCCCTTCATATTGCAAGGTCGATGCCAGTTTTTGACTCGCGTTTAGCCTTGATTATTAAGGGTTTTTTGTTGACCCGAAACGGTAAAAATCTGCATTTCCGGAATTCAGGAATTGGACCGTCCGGTCATCCGGACGGGATAAGGGTTATCCCTTGGACGCTTTATCTACGGGCTTTCCCGAGGTTCTGCACAGTCTGCGAAGCGATATGCCAGGCGCAAGCTTCCGGGCTTCTGGACGAACTGCGGAAATTCCAGATCGCATTAACGCGTGATTTCGGATCTAAATTAATTTAGCTGAATTTCACCTCATTGCGCCAATCCATCTCAAAGAAAGCTTAATGAAAATATGTAAAACTGTGTAGTCGATACTGATAAACGCTTATTAACTGTATGAATATTTGATTTATAGGACTACGATGAATTTCGGAAACAGCAAAACATCGCAACGGGTTCGTTTCCAAAAATCAGGAGTTCGCTTTGATTGAGACCCCATAATCTGCGTATTTGTTGCAATATTCCTTCCGTGGTACTCACGGCCAAGTAGCGCAGTTGAAGAGAAAGCAAATTGGCTTTTCGCACTCGTCACAGTCGGTCGCGCGAGTCGTTTTATTCTGCAGCTGGCTTTCAATTACCTCATATTTACCGCGTTCAGAGTGGGCGGCGTACTAAACAGCGCCGTGCTGGATGGCGTTTACTATTGCGTCGCAGGGCGCGCAATATATAGCTGTCATTTTGTTTAACCGGGGACTAGGCAATCTCAACTGGAACATTATATTCGCGCTTGCAGCCAATATCCTGGTCACGGCGGCAGCCACGACCGGCATTCCCGTCGTGAAGGATTTTTGGTGAGCCTCAGCCTGCTTCTGGGTGCAATGATATTCGGCGGCGTCATATCGGGTATCAGAGGGTGCCTTTGTCTAAAGGGTGGAATCGGAATCTTCTTTGGCACCTTCAACCCGTTTCACGCGACCCACGTCGCTATCATCAAACGGGCGCTGGAACTGCGCGGACTATACAAAGTATTTATTCATTCAACCGTCGTGCCACGGCTTCACGCGACCGCATTGCGGTGGGGTGAAACTCGCGTATCGAAGTTTGATTGCGGATTGTACATCCTCGAGCGCACATCAAAGGCTGATCTAAACGCCAACTACTTCCTCACCGGTAGTCGCTCTTATTATCAATTCACTCGATTTAAACCGCTCCGACCTGGGGATTCAGGACGGCCCCCAAGTACTGAATCGACCTGAGGGAGCTTGGGCCGAAAGCGGCACTCTCGAACAATCCGAAGTTCGCTCGCTTATCCATTCCGAGGATTGATGCATGCTCACTTACGCCATAATCAACCATCCGACACTCGTTCTACTCGACATCCAGCGAGAATACATCTCGCCTGATCGGGCGTTCTATTTGACGGGAATCTCTCCAAGCCTGAACAACTGCCGGATTTTGCTCAAGCATGCGCGGCAAAACTACTGGCCCATTAATTCGAACAACCGCCGAAGTCCTTGCTATGTAATTCGGAAGCATTGCGGACATAAAAAACCCACGTTTTCCGTGGGTTTTTTATACCAACCAAACCAGAAGACCTACATGGCGCCGACCAGGCCCGCGTCGTGAGCCTGTTGATCCGCGTGGTAGCTCGAACGCACCATGGCACCAACGGCGGCGTGCGTGAAGCCCATCTTGTACGCTTCTTCCTCGTACATCTTGAACCTGTCCGGATGAACGTACGAACGCACCGGGAGGTGATGTTCGGAAGGCTGCAGATACTGGCCGATCGTCAGCATGTCCACGTTATGCGCCCGCAGGTCGCGCATGACCTGGAGGATTTCTTCTTCCGTTTCACCCAGGCCGACCATCAAGCCCGATTTGGTCGCCACTTCCGGATGCAGCGCCTTGAAGTCCTTCAACAACTTCAGCGAATGCGCGTAATCCGAACCAGGACGCGCTTCCTTGTAAAGACGCGGCACCGTTTCGAGATTGTGGTTCATCACGTCAGGCGGCGCAGCGGTCAGGATGCCGATTGCGCGGTCCAGACGACCACGAAAATCCGGCGTCAGGATTTCGATGCGCGTCAGCGGCGAATGCTCGCGCACTTGACGGATACATTCCACGAAGTGCGCCGCGCCGCCGTCACGCAGGTCGTCGCGGTCCACGCTCGTGATTACCACGTACTTGAGCTTGAGCGCGCCGATCGTGCGGGCGAGGTTCAGCGGTTCGTCGGCATCGAGGGGATCGGGGCGGCCGTGGCCCACGTCACAGAATGGGCAGCGACGGGTACATTTGTCGCCCATGATCATGAACGTCGCGGTGCCCTTGCCGAAACATTCGCCAATGTTCGGGCAACTCGCTTCTTCACAGACCGTATGCAGGTTGTGTTCGCGCAGGATCTGCTTGATTTCGGTGAAGCGCGAACTGCCCGTTGCGGCCTTCACGCGAATCCATTCCGGCTTTTTCAGCTTTTCGATCGGGATGATCTTGATCGGGATGCGCGCCGTTTTCGCTTGCGCCTTTTGTTTGGCGGTGGCGTCGTAAGGCGCGGCAGCGGAGGGTGATGCGGCGGTACTGCCAGCCAGATTTCCGGTTACGTCAGTCATTCGGTCGGTCCATTCAGACGGCCACGCCGTTCTGCAGTTGGGCGGCGGTCGCGCGATGGCCGCCGATATGGTGAGTGAGGTTTTCTGCCAGCGTTTGAGCCACGTCGTTCCATTCTGCCGTCACGCCGAGTGTTGCCATGTCGACGGTTTCGAGGCCGGCGTAGCCACACGGGTTGATTGCGAGGAACGGTTGCAGATCCATTTTCACGTTGAGGCTCACACCGTGATAACTGCAGCCATTGCGGATCTTCAGCCCGAGCGCTGCGATCTTCGCACCTGCGTGGGCGAGCTGCGACGGCGTTGGCGCGACGTAGATGCCCGGCGCGCGCTCCTTGCGTTGCGTTGCCAGATTATACGATGCAAGCGTTTCGATCACGCCGGCCTCGATTCGCTGTACCAGTTCGCGGACCATGAGTTTGCGGCGGCGCAGGTCGAGGAGCAGATAGGCGACGACTTGTCCGGGCCCGTGATAGGTGATCTGGCCGCCGCGATCGACTTTGACGAGCGGGATATCACTATCGGGGTTGAGCAGATGTGCGGGGTCGCCGGCCAGTCCTAGCGTGAAGACGGGCGGATGCTCGACGAGCCAGATTTCATCGGCGGACTCCGGCGTGCGCTCTTCCGTGAACGCGCGCATGGCGTCGAAGCTTTGTATGTAAGGCTCGAGCCCGCGCCAGCGGAAAATGACCGCAGGGGCCAAGGCGCTGGGGACCGCGCGATCAGTTGACGCTGAGGGGGAAGTTATTACCGGCTGGGCGGACATAGTCCCATTAGTTTACCGAAGTTCGGTAGCTCGCGCCGGGGATGGTTTTGAGGTGCTTTTGCGGCAGTCCGAACTCGCTGACAGTGTCCAGTTGTTGGTTTCGGGCTTAACGGTCAAGAGGGGGTGTCCCGAATTTTGTGTAAACGGGTTTTCGTTTAACCCGGCGACATCCGGTCTTCGAACTGGATAGCGAAGCGGTTTAGAGCCGCCTTCCAGTCTCTGATTGGCATCGACCATTTCTTGCTGATGTTGTTCAGCGCCAGGTAAAACAGTTTCATTACGGCGTCGTCAGTCGGGAATGAACTGCGCGTTTTGATGACCTTTCGCAGACTCATGTTGATCGACTCGATCGCGTTGGTCGTATAGATCACCTTTCGGATCTCCGGCGGGTAGTCGAAGAACGGTATCACCCGGGCCCAGTTACGACGCCAGCTCTGACCAATCAAG
>NZ_MTHB01000162.1 GCF_002220365.1 Caballeronia sordidicola
CTGCCATTACTAACTTCTATACCCGCGCCAAAACGCATCCCAACATGGCCGCAACCGGCGGAGCCTACAAGGGCTTCAACAGTCAATATGCGCCGTGGGATGGACAGGTGTATGTGAATCAGCAATGCGGTGCCACGTGGCTGAACATGTTCTCTGCGATCAACCAGCAGTACAGTGCTTCGAACCAGCTCCCGTTTTTGCAACTCGTAACATGGGACGACTACTACGAAGGCACGGAGTTGGAAACGGGTATCGACAACTGCGCGACCTTGAACGTTACCGTCAGCAAGAGCAAGAAAGAGCTCACGGTCAACTTGACCAACCCATCAACGGTGGACCATCTCGAACTCTACTCGCAGGCTGCTGCTGGCAAGTACAACTTGACCAATAGCTTCCCTGCGACCATGGCGAACATCCCGGTTACCGGCGCTGCGGGTACGTACTACCTGAAGGCAGTAGGAAAGCCGTTCATTAAGAACATACTTTCTGCGGCAATCGTCATAAAGTAAGCGCCGTCTGCAAGGTCCAACAGCCACCTTCGGGTGGCTTTTTGCGTTTGTGCGCAAGGACGGTCCAACGGACCGATAGCGCGCGACAAAATCAAACCATGAACGCCGTCGATGGAAACAAACGGCGGCGACGACACGGTAATAAATACCCACGTCGAAGTTGGGTGTGGCAACGCACAGAGCGTTAATCCCTTCATGCACGACATTGGAGGCTTGGCCAAACCCCCCGCCTGGAGATAACAAACGTGAATCGCAACTCAGACGTGCCAACCGTCGTGCGGATTGCACGGAAAGAATTCTCCTGCGCCATATGTGGGGCGGGCCCGTCGAGCATGGGCTTTCTCTTTCATGCGTTTAAAACGGGCAAATTGGAGGAAATCGCCAGAAATGGCCTTCTCGTCATCGACAAGCGCTTCGAGCTAGGCTCGGGCAAGCTCGGTGAGTATGCGAACGTCTCGGGCAATACGGTCGGTAATACCTTCCTCGCTTGCCTCGAACACGAGAAATTTGACGAGGTATTCGGCGAACTGCGCGACCATCCGCTGTACAAGCAGATGGTCGCGGTTGCCGAAGGACCGCCGAGCCTCTCCGACGCCGGCGAGCTGCTAGCGCTGGCGACCGAGCGGCTGCTCGCTTACCTCACTGCGCGCTACGACGTCACCGTGCTTCGCGGCCGAGAAATCGACACCATTCGTCGCCGTCAGGGCGGTGGTTTCGACATCGGTTATCACGACGTGACTGATCCCGCCTTGCTCAACACCGTTTCAAGCGACACGATCGTAATCAATCTTGGTGGCCTGCAACACGTGGGCGAAATTGACGAACTGTGTCGTGGATTACAACTGCCAGCGCCGGGCGCCGAGATCAAGACCTACGTTTCCGACGATGTCCTCAGCCTGACGACGGCGCAACTGATCGAAACATTCAAGGCCCAATTCGCGCAGAACGGAAAGCGCGGCCCGAACCGGATTTCGGTTCTTGGCGGCTCGCATAGCGCGTTCACCGTCGTGGACCGCCTCGCGATGGAACTCGGCGACGCCGGTCTTGATGAAATTGCGGTGATCCATCGTTCGCCGATTCGTTTGTTTTTCGAAACGATCGAAGAAGCGCGTGCCAATGGCTATGCGGTCAACGAAGCGATGGACGTCTGCCCGGTCACCAAACGCGTGAACCGCGCGGGTGGTTTGCGCTACCGGGCGTTCGACATTGCGCGTTCGATCATGGCGAACGGCCACGTGCCCGGCGCGAAACCGCGCGTTGAACTGATCGAGGCTGATGCAAGTGAGGTGGCTCGATCGCGTGCGGGCGATTGCCTGAGTGAGTCGGTCGCTGTCGTCCACGGTGCGGGGTACGGACCCAACATGTCGAAACTTGTCGATCATTGGGGCGTCCCGATTCCGCTGCAGCTCGGCCAGGGTGGCCTGGTGTCCGATAGGTTCGGTTGCCCATTCGATACAAACGGCGAGTTGGTGCACGGGCTTTTCTCGTTTGGCCTGGGCTCGGGATTTCGCCCCGACGAACAGATCCGGCGTGAGACAGGGTTTGAGGCGGCGTTCCGCGGACGCATCTATGGTGTGTGGGCTTTTCACCATGACTTTGGCGGCCGGGTGTTGAACGGAGTGTTGGACGCGCTGGCGACTCAGGACGCCCACGCGCGAAGCGACGCTGGCGATGCGCAAGTACAGCACCTCCCGGATGTGTCTCAACTAACAACATACGGTGGCACGGATCTCGCGGTCTCTGCGGGAGGTTGAGAAACGCGCGCCCGCCACTTGTTATAAACAGGTCGAGCGGTCGACGGTGGCCGCGCGTAATGCCGCATGCGGGCGCAAGATCCCGCACTTAACCAGTCGCAGCGCTAGTTGCGCCGCGCGGCGCCCGAATGCAAGGTAGGGGTCGGCACGCTACTCAGAACCGGCAGCATGGTCGTCTGATACTCCGGCACCCAGCGACGCAAGTCGTGGCGCACTTCCTCATCGGTCAGCACGCGATGCTGCATCAGCCACGGCAGCAATTCATCGAGGAAATGATTCGGCACCTCGCGCGCCTGCGCGATCCGCAGTTTCGGATGCGGTGCACGGGTGGTCGTTTCGTCATCATCCAGCAACTCTTCGTAGAGCTTTTCGCCCGGCCGCAGGCCCGTGAACACGATCCGGATCTGCTCTTCCGTGAACCCGTACAACCGGATCAGATCCCGCGCCAGATCCACGATCCGTACCGGCTCACCCATATCCAGGATAAAGATCTCGCCGCCACGGCCCATGCTAGACGCCTGCAACACCAGTTGCGCGGCCTCGGGAATGGTCATGAAGAAGCGGGTGATTTCCGGATGCGTCACCGTCACCGTGCCGCCCTTCGCAATCTGCTGCTGGAACTTCGGGATCACACTGCCCGCGCTGCCCAGCACATTGCCAAATCTAACTGTCTCGAACTGCGTGCGTGGCGCGATCTGCTGCAACGCCTGGCAGGCCATCTCGGCCAGGCGCTTGCTTGCGCCCATCACGTTGGTCGGGTTGACGGCTTTATCGGTGGAAATCAGCACGAAATGGCTGACTTGATGACAGATCGCAGCGCGCGGGCGCGCCACTCGCAGCGTGCGAAGCACATTGATGTCGCGTGCGAACCGTCTGTGAACTGCTCATCGCCATGAACAGCAGCAACGGTGACACGTTAAATACAGAATTGCGAGCTTAGGCGAAGGCTGCAACATTGCCGAACCGATCGTCACGATCAGCGTACCGCTAGCAACCTCCTTGGAAGTCCGCATTAGATCGGGCACGCTGACCAATACCCACATGCCGCGATATAGCCTGGACGCGCGGAACACAACGGCGTAGACGGGCAACGCCTACATCAGCCCTGAAAGAAAGTGTACTAAGCGCGAAGTGACCGGCAAGCCCCAATTGAACCCGACGGCGTAACCTGCCGACCACGCAGACATCGAACCCGATGCACAGACTGACAACTACGAGGCCTTATACCAAATCTTTCGTGTAAACCTCGAAAGTGCCAAAAATAAATGAATGGCATTTCGCAAAGGCAGAAGGCCTGCCGACGCAAGGTCTAAGCGATATCGGCCGCAAGCCCGGAGCTGGCGATCTCCCTTTGAAGGATGACTAGATGCCACGGAACAGAAATATTATGCCCAACTCCAGCGATTGTCATATTTATATGGCGAAAGCCAGCTATAAAGGACGACGCTATTTAGCTTTAGTGCTCGAGTAATACTGATTGTCACATCCAAATTCCGTCCGATGATTAGGCACGAAAAATCGCTTAGACGCCTGACCATGCGACTATATGCCAATCTTTGCTTATACAAGGTGCAATATGCAAAATAGAAGTAATCCAGCCGTGGCCCCAGAGGAGCGATAACTCGAAGCACGATATTACGAAATTTCATTCTTCGATACGATAAATTGGCTAAAATTAATAGGTCAAAATCTAAAAAAACGCGATCGGATTGCTAACCTTCACCCAAAAATCCTGGTGACGGCAGATTTTCTCGAGACTCGCCAACCGCCTCTACCTCTGGCCAGCGTCCTCAACACACCCTAAAACGTACTGCTCCACCAACGATAAGATAAGTCTTTACCAACCGACTTCTGCATATAAACGCAACACCTTGCACTCGAAGCGATGCTCAGCTGAACTCGGCCCTGTGTCGATTAACTAGCACTCGCCAGCGCCGATCAAAATTTAATCAATCTTGAATAACCCCCCCCAATTCGGCCGAACCACGAAAGAACAGACGTATTACATATAATATTCACAAGGTAAGTCGTCTAACCTTGATGACGCTTACAAGATGAGCTATCGAAATTTTGATAAATAGCTAATCTTGTAATAAATGGAGTGCCGCATCATAACGTTGTGGAAACTGAGTGGCGTTGCACACTATGTTCGACCTTCTTGCCACAGTTGTTTCGAGGCTCTCGCACAATGAGAACATTTAGATTGAAAACTTAGCTATTTTTTAACGACTCAATTCTTATCGCCTTAGCTCTTAATAAACTTGGCAAACTCAAGCAAAACTGTGGGTAGCTCTTTATAGATGTATCTAATTATGAAATTTAACTTTTCTGCGTGACCTTGTCCGTCAAATTTTGATGATATTGCATGAATTTTTAAGCTATCGATATGACTTTTTCGCATCTTCACTATTTATCGGCCGTTTGAAGTCAGATGAAATCTGACTGCATTCAACTATCGTTAGCTTCTTCAAAATCACTTTATGTTTATTGGCGCTGAAAAACATGCTGTTGGCTCACATATAAAATCTAAACGAGCCTGCTTCTAGATCAATTCATGACAGTTTTTATTCTACAAACCGCGCAGCATTCGCGCCGCGTGCGAACTTAGGAAAAACTTCAGACTTTCGCACCTTCATTCGGTCTGCGACGAGCGTTGAACTAAAGATGCTCTTGTCCGATTTCGCCCGTCCTTCATCTTGAATCTCGACCAAGCTCAACAATTGAAGTTGGCGATAGGCACTCCGGAAATCGGGCGGTAAGTCAGGGCAAGCGCAAACTTCCTTGAGGGATTTGTTTTGGACATACACGGTGGTCCGTGCCGCACTGTGAATCAAACGTGCGATGGGCGGCCGGTTGCGGCGGCGGGCGAAGGCCGGCCACAAACGGTCATTCAACATGAACTCATAGATTGACGACGATCAATCAATTGAGCAGATCCAATACCGCGTCAGTTATCTGAGCTCCTAGGATTCAAGAAATTCTTAGAACGGCCGATATCACAATATTTGGACCGACGACCACGTGATTTTGAGGCGAATTGATGAAAGAACGGACGGTGACAAGAAAGATACTTAATGCGCTCGTCTTACTTCTCATTGCGGTCTACCTGATCATCACCAGGATCTCTCTGGAAAAAACGGGTTGTGTGCGAGGTAGATTTACGGTTGCCTGTCGGGGCACTGACCCAACTCGTTTTTACCGCTCGATAGACGGGCGGCTGCTTGCTGCTTGCGGGTCGATCGTCTGGGCGGGGTTTCAAATCGTTGCGCTAATCCGTGACCTGAAAAGAAGAAACGACGACGCGCAGTAGTTTGGGAATACGTAAGGCCCGTGCTAGAGAGAGACTGCGTGCGGACAAACGTCCACGTTCCTGAAGCTACAAGAAATCATTTCCGCCGACTTGCAGCTACGAGTGGCAGCTCTGCAGCGTTCAGCGAGACCGTTCAAAGTCCACCAAAGAAAATTGTCATCTGTCACTGCTCGGCTCATCGTGTGGGGCCTAAAAATTGACTACATGGCACACAAGCGCGAACCGTTTCAGGCAGTGTGCAAACGTCACACCGCTATCACCGCTTCGGGCCACATCGGCCAGTTGCGCTTGAGAACCTGATAGCGCGCGCGGCGATTTATCGGGGCGATGCCGCGAACGGCGCGTGGCAGGATCTGCGGGACGTTTGTCCGGAGTTCGGACGCATGCATGCACCGTCTGTCGCAGCGGTATCCAATGGCAATGTCGTTAGTCCGCCGCCCATGGCCGTAACCCGTGACGACGTACAACGCGCTCTGGAACAACACGGCGGTAACCGCGCGGCGGCGAGCCGTGCGCTCGGGATTGGACGTGCCACGCTGTGGAGACTTATGAAGACGTGAGGGTATCCCGGTTCGCACGTTGGATCGCGTCCTGCAGGTAATGACGCATAAGGCCCTCCAGTTCGTCCATGACAGCTTTACGACTGGCTATGGAGGTATCGCCATTAACCGCGACGGCCGCCTTCATGATCTGCTGGATCACGGCGGCACGGACGGCGATCTCTGCCGGTGCCAGATGCGGCGCCACTTCTGCCAGCACGGATTCGATCTCTCTACGCAGACTTTCGCGGATGCTCATGGTGCGCGGCAGAGCGTAACTGTAGGTCTCGACCAGGACCGCAAACGCCGGATGGGTCGCGCGGAACTTCACGAACGTTCTCGTCAACCGGCTCGCAAGCAGCGATACGTCCAGAGACGGCGCAGCCTCGCGCAGCTTGTGGAACGTCTCTGCGAGTATGTTCAGATAGCTTTCGAGCAACGCACCCGCGATCCGGTCCTTGGTGGGAAAAAATTGATACAGCGAGCCAATCGATGCGCCCGCGCGGGAGGCAATCGCCGTCATGGTTGCTGCGTCGTATCCCTTGTCTGCGAATTCGGTACCCGCTGCCTCCAGCAGAGATGCGACCCGTGCGTGACCGCGTGCACGCTGTGGGGCTTTCGCTTGCCCGCTTTCGGCACGCAATGTTGCGGTTGACTTTTGTGAGGACATACTCATAAAATAGAAATGTGAGACGAGCCTCACAATACACCTTTGGCTCACTAACTTCAACGGAAGGCAAAAAATGTTGCAGAAACTTGACTCCAAAACTACGGCACTCGTTCTGATCGACCTCCAACAGGGCATCCTTGGTTTTGGGAAGGCCCCTCGCAGCGCCGAGTCCGTGCTGACGGCCTCAGCGAAGCTCGCGAAGCGCTTTCGGGAACTCAGTGCGCCAGTCGTGCTGGTGCGCGTAGGCTGGAGTGACGATTTCGGCGACGCGCTGAAGCAACCCGTCGACCAGCCCGCGGCGCTTCCTGCCGGCGGACTTCCGTCGACGTGGTGGGACTTCCCCGAAGCGCTCGAAGCCGCCGAGCATGATCTCAAGATCACGAAGCGGCAGTGGAACGCATTTCACGGCACGGAACTCGATCTGCAATTGCGCCGCCGTGGCATCAAGACCATTGTGCTCGGCGGAATTTCGACGAATATCGGTGTGGAGTCGACGGCACGAGCTGCCTATGAACTTGGCTACACACTCGTGCTCGCCGAGGATGCGATGAGTTGCGCCACGGCTGAGCATCATCACGCGTCGGTTAACTACATTTTTCCGAGACTCGGCCTGGTGCGTCAGTCCGAGGACGTGATCCAGGCACTCGCGGACTGACACCGCTCCGCGATGGGGCATGAGGGCCCTGCTGCACAGCCGCTGACAGGCCGGAAAGTGCGTCGGTCGGTACGCCTTTCACCTGGAACGACCGATCGGATCGAGTCAACTCGCGGATTTGTACATCGACCTGCCCGCACACGCGAGAGGGCAGCAGAGTACGAAGATTCAGTGCAGGAGTTGCGGGATGTCCAAATCAAGGTCCGACGAACAATCAGTTAACCGTATAACCGACGCTTCGCCGACGCAAAAAAGTCGTTACGCGGTTGTCGGATCGGCCGTGTCGCGCATCGGGGCTGCTATCGATAGCAAGGCGCTTGTTCGCACGTTGACGGCCCTTTTCCCGTTAATCGTCCTCGCGCTGGTTTCCGGTCAGACAAAGTGGTTGCTCGTTTCGCTGGTGACGGTGTCGACCGCTATCGCAGTGGATCGCTCGCATCTCGCTCCGCTCGGGGTCATTTCCCACGGGATAACCATCGGAGCGGGCTTCCTGGTATTGATGGCCTCGCTTGCGTATCCACCACTGTTTGTCGTAGCCACTGCCCTAATGGCAATGGGCTCGATTTTGGTGACTGCACGGGGAAGCGAGTTGCGCTCACTTGGTCGCTATACGTTCATTCCGGTGCTTTACCTCGCCTGCGAGAGCGCCGAAGGAGTGAGGCAGTCGGCACTCATTCATCGCGGGTTCGAGCTTCTTGCCTTCGTATTGACTGCTTTCTTGCCGGTTCTGCTCATTTCCTCGATCAATCATTACCGCGAACGCCGTCCAGAGGTTTCATATTTAGCGCACTATGCGAAATGGTCGAAGCGTTCTGAGCGTGGCGATCGTGTTCCGTACGTCGAAGCGATGATCGCAATAGCACTCGCCGTAGGCCTCGCAGCAGCGCTCGTGGAGTGGAGGCATATCGAGCGCGGACAATGGATGATCTGGTCAGCGGCGAGCGTGGTCACGGGCAGTGCGGCGAGCGCCCGCGTCAAGTTCCGGAATCGTATCGCGGGGGCCATCGTAGGCGTGCCGGCCGGTATCTTCGTCGGGTTGTTGGTCCCCCACGACTATTTCGTGCGCGACCTGGTTATCCTCGCTGCGTTGCTGACACTGGTCTGCATTCGGCCCTACGTTATGGCATTCGGCACGCGTTGCGCCTGCGCCGCGATGGCATTCGTGGTTGCCGGGCAGTCGTGGACGTTCGCTAGCGAGCGTCTGATCAACGTAGCGGCCGGCAGTGCGACCGGTCTCTTAATTACGCTGGCTGTGCACGTTATTGCGAGGCGCATCGAATGCTCGCGCAAACCGGTCTCATTTTGATGATCGGTACGATTCCGGTCGCCCCTGCTGACGGGTCCGATGTTGCGTCGCGCGCGGAAGCGAACGGGCGTTGTTGAACCGTCCTGAGACATTGGGGCATCCTTGCCGATGGGCCGAAGTGGGTCGAGTATTGCCCATCGGCAGTTGGCGCAGACTAACTTTCCCTTCACCTGAAAGGAGAGTTTTCATGGAAACGACAGCCAGCAATGCCACGGCGCGTGTGCCGTGGAACAAAGACACGCTAACCGGGCAGAAGTTGCCGCTGAAGCTCAAGGAAATTTGGGCCATTCGGATTCGACTGCAATTGGGAGCGAGGACCCGTGATCTGGCGATGTTCAATCTGGCAATCGACAGTAAGCTGCGAGCGTGCGACCTAACGAAGCTGCGCGTGCGAGATGTCTGACTAGGTGCCCGCGTGGCGCCGAGGGCGACCGTTATGCAGCAGAAAACTCAGCGACCGGCGCAATTCGAGATCACCGAGCAGACACGTGACCGTGTGGAAAGCTGGATCAAGGCCGCAGCGCTGTCTCTATCCGATTTTCTGTTCCCGGGTCGGATCCACGCGTCGCCGCAGCTTTCAACCCGGCAGTACGCACGAATCGTCCATCGCTGGATCAAATCGATCGGGCTTGACGACACGGCCTACGGGACGCACACGATGCGTCGCACAAAAGCGTCACTGATTTATCGACGTACGAAAAAACCTGAGGGCGGTTCAGTTGCTGCTTGGTCATACTAAGGCTGGAAAGTACCGTCAAATACCTTGTTATGGAAGTTGACGACGCGCTCGAGAGGGCCGAACAGACGGAAGTTTGAATGCCGCCAACCGGTCAGCGGTCGGACGCTGACCGGCCACAACCGATCATTGGACTGCCTGTCGGATCCCCTTTCTACGAGGCGTCGACGGCTGGCCGTCCCGTCGGGGGTGTACGCCTTCGAATTCTTTGCCGCGCTCTAGTCGTTGTCGGTCCTCGCCATGTCACTCACCTTACCAACGTGGTGCTGGCGACACGATCCTCGTGCCGCAGGAGCGGGCCTGGTTTCACCCATTGCAATGACGTGAGACCTTCGACACAGGATCCTTCCCGGATTCAGGCGTCAACGGCTAACCCTCATAGCCGGCGCTCATGACAAAAGGACTTCGCCGTAACCGCGCAAGCCATCGGTGCGCGAAGTTCTTCCGACATAGCCCAGTTCACGGCGCGCGGCAGCGTCATTGACGCTGAATTCCCGCCCGATCATGCGCATCATCGAACGGGACATCGGCGGGTCGCCCTCCATGCGAGTAGCGGCCCAGACAGTGTCCATCAAACGGCCCAGGTTGACCGCGAGCCAGTAGGGCATCGAATGCAGTTTCTCAATCGACAAGCCCTGAGCGCTTGCGAGCCCAGCAATAAATTCGCGAAATGTCAGCTTATCCTGATCGGTGATGAAGAAGGCGCGACCGCCCTCGCCACGCTCCAGGGCGCATTGGACGGCTTCGACGACATTGTCCACGTGGCAGGTGGCGAAGGCATAGTCGCCACGATCGATGAAGGCGAACCGGCCCGAGTTGATTGCCTGTGGAAGAGCCCGGCTGAATGGGTCGCCAGGTCCCCAGAGTGCAGGCGGGCGAAGCGCGAGGGTGCGCAGGCCTGGCTTGTTGGCCGCCAACACGATTGTCTCGGCTTGACACTTGCTCGCCAGGTAGGCAGAGAAGTGGTTTGGAGACGTCGGTGCGCTCTCGTCGGCATCGCGGATGGGCGTACCTGCATCGTCCATGATGACTCCTGCCGCGCTTATGTGGACGAAAGTCCTCGCCCCGGCTTTTTCAGCCGACGTGAGAAGCCGGGCGGTACCTTCGATGTTAGTGCGGAAGATCGGCCCGCGTGGCCCGGAGAACCGGAACAGCGCCGCCGCGTGCACGAGGGCATCGATCTCAGGCAGCGGCAGCGGCGAACTACTTTCCAGATCGCCGCCGACGGGGTGCGCTCCCAACGCCCGAAGCTTTGCGTGGGACGAAGCCGAGCGCGTGAGGGCGAACACTTGATGGCCATCCCCCGAGAGCCTCGGGATGAGCCGGCCTCCGAGCAGGCCGGTACCTCCGGTGACGAGAATTTTCATGACAATCAGCCTTTCGATTCCTTGGTCAAGATGGTTCGGATAGCGTTCTCACAAATGTCTTCAAGCACCGCAGGCGTGGGCGGCGCGGTGTTGCGAAGCTGTGCCGTCACGTAGAGCAGGGACGCAGCGTTCGCCGATGCCCACATCAGATCCGCGGCCGCCTCGACCGTGAGATCGAGCCACCCCTGTGCGTCGATGGCCGCAATACGTTCGATCAGGAGTGCGAAGGCTTGTTGAGCCGCGGGTATCTGGACGCCCGAGAGGACGCGGCCCATCATCGCTGCGTAAAGTCGGGGCCGTGCCGCAGCGAAACGCACGTAGTCGTTCCAGCCCTCTCGCAGTGCGGTCACCGGGTCGGAGGATTGCACCGCCGCTTTCTTTCTGGCGAGAAACTGCGCGAACGCCGCTGTCATGGCGGCACTCAACAGGCCATCAGCGCTGCCGTAGTGGTGGTAGAGCGTGGGAGCAGTGACGCGCGCTAGTGCGCAGACGGCTCGCGTCGAGAACTGAGCCTCGCCCTCATCCTCGAGAAGTTTCAAAGCGGCGGTGAGCAAACTGGCGCGTGCATCCATGACGCCAATATAGCACCGCTATATTGGTTTGTATAGCGGTGCTATATTGCTACCGCGTTGAGGAAGCGTGTCTGGCCGCTTCGGGTCGCCCTGCGCCCGGCGCGTGTCAAACGCTTTGAGACAATATTTTTGATTAGTTTAGTGTGCAATTCTGTGTTTTCTTGTCATCTCCTTTTGCCGGTTTCGGCATGTTGATACCGGCCTCTGTCGGCAGTGCTGGCGGATGAGGTTGGCAATGTTTGAAGCGGTTGGGATGCTGCAAAAATGCGGTTTTCAGGACAAGGGCGCGTTGCTCATAGATGGCCGTCGCTGCGCCAGAATGCATGGCGGCAGGTGTCATATAGCCGATGCCGGAATGACGGTGATCATCGTTGTACCAGGCGAAAAATGTCTGGCAGAACGAACGTGCATCTGCAAGCGAATTGAACCGTTCCGG
>NZ_MTHB01000257.1 GCF_002220365.1 Caballeronia sordidicola
CTCCCGGTGGTTCGCTCGACTTCTCCGCGGTGATCCGGGGCTTCCCAGAACCAGCCGAGCGTGCTCGCATGTCTCGCCTAACTTTGTACAAATGTTGCTTGCTCAGCCCATGCTCACGCGCATATGCCGAAAGCGTCTTACCCTCACGCTGCGCGGCTTCAATGTGCGCCATCGCATGCTCGCCAATCTTCTTTCCACCATCATTCATATAGCCACCCTCAGCCTGCTGAAAATGCTACATGCTCCTCTATTCAACGCCTGGCGCAAGGGGCGTGCTTGACCGATCGCTTACCCTCTGGCGCCGCCGAAGTCAAACGCTGGTCGACCGGGCGCAAACGTGGCGTGGTGCTTCGATTGCTGCGCGGCGAACCCGTCGATGCCGTGTCGCGCGAAGTTGGCGTGACGATCGCCGAGCTTGAATGCTGGCGTGAACAGGCTCTGGCGGGCATGGAGGCAGGCCTGAAGGCACGCATTAGCGATCCGTTGGAAGCCCGACTCAACGAGGCCGTCCGGCGCGTCGGCGAGCTCACGATGACAATCGAGATTTTGAACAAGGAACGCGAGCGGCAGGCCCGTCGCCCTTTGAGCGCTCGGAGATCATCGACATGAGCCACGAGATCTCCGTGAGCGTCGGCAAGCCCTTTGGATTGCAACGAGTTTGCCAGGTGCTCGACTTCCCGCGCTCGACGATCTACGCCGTACGTGCCAGAGCGAGCGCCGGCGTGACGCCGATGGTTGTGCGCAGGCGTGGGCCGAAGCCGAAGATGCCCGATGCTGACTTGCTCAAGGCTATCCGTGACGATCTGGCGGCTTCGCCCTTCAAGGGCGAGGGGCACCGCAAGGTCTGGGCACGGCTGCGCATCCTGCATGACATCCGTGTCTCCCGGACCCGCGTGTTGCGGCTGATGCGGGAGCACAGTCTGCTCTCGCCGCATCGTCAAGCGCGAGGCGAACCCATCCTTCACGACGGCCGGATTACGACTGATCGCCCCAATGAAATGTGGGGTACCGACGGCGTGCGCATCGCGACCGTGGACGACGGCATGGTGTGGATCTTCTCCGCCGTCGATCACTGCGACGGCATGTGCACCGGCATTCATGCCGCGAAAATTGGTGACCGTTTCGCCGCCCTCGAGCCGATCTCCCAGGGGCTGCTGGGCGAGTTTGGCTCCGTGGGTGCCGACGCAGGTCGCGGGCTGTCGCTGCGCATGGATCATGGTTCGCAATACACCTCGGACGACTTTCGCGACCAGATCAAATTCTGGGGCATCGCGCCGAGCTACGCCTTCGTCGCCGAGCCGCAGACCAACGGCGTGGCCGAGAGGTTCAACCGAACCATGAAGGAGCAGGCTATTCATGGACGCATCTTCAAAAACCTGAAGGAAGTTCGTGCCGCCACTGTCGCGTTCAAGGATCGATACAACCGCGACTGGCGTCTTGAAAAGCTGGGCTTCAAATCACCCCTCGAAGCCCGTCAGGAAAGGCTGATGAAGCTGGCCGCCTGAACTACAAAAGCGTGTCCAAACAACCGGAGCCGGTACAGTCGCGCTAAAAAAGATGAAAAAGACCACCCCTGTCCAAGGGGCGACTCACTCTAAAAGTTAAGCCCGTGCATGACAATAGCAGTCAGCGGAAGAATCAATTGACTAAATGAAATGAAACCTTTTCGCTGTATGTTGATCGTCAAAATCCTTACGAAGCACTGCGAGTAAATTCTTTTACGATCACGTCGCATATGCACAACAAATGGAGCTTGACACGTACTTTGCGCACCCAATGTGAAAGGTGTTTTTTCTTTATCTACTTGCACTTACCTGCTTGAGCTTCCGCCATTGCGGCTTCGGAAAATATTATTGCGTGAAACGCGGCTAAAAGAATCATCTGCGGGAATACACTGCGCAGCGAATCGCCGATTAGGTCATCGGCGATTACTTGAATACGATTCTCTCGCCATGTTTCGGAGCTTTACAAATCATGAAGAAAACCCTCATCGCAGCTAGCCTTATGAGCGTGTTTGCCATCACCGCTCATGCACAAAGCAGCGTCACCCTTTACGGCACGCTGGATGCCGGCCTTGTGTTTGCAAACAACGAAGGCGGCCACAGCAACTGGCAACAAGGCAGCGGTTCGGTATCGAACACTTACTTCGGCCTGCGCGGCAGTGAAGATCTGGGCAGCGGCCTGCACGCAATCTTCACGTTGGAGAGCGGCTTCAACCTGAACAACGGCAATTTCAGCGAAAACAGCACGATGTTCAATCGTCAGGCGTTCGTCGGCCTGCAAAGCAACCAGTACGGTACGGTGACGCTCGGCCGTCAATACGACTCGGTGGTCGACTATCTGGCGCCGCTGTCGGAAGCCGGCGCAGGCTATGGCAACAACCTTGCCGCTCACCCGTTCGATAACGACAACCTCGACAACTCGTTCTCGGTCAAGAACGCAGTGAAGTACCAGAGCGCGAATTATGGCGGCGTGAAGTTCGGCGGCCTCTACGGTTTCAGCAACGCCGCCGGCCAGTTCTCGAACAATCGTGCATGGAGTGCGGGTGCTTCGTATGGCAATGGCCCGCTGAGCGTGGCAGCCGCTTACCTGCAACTGAACAACTCAGGTAGCAACAACGTGGGTGGCGCCATATCACAAGGCGACGGCACGGCAGCGATCGCCGCACAACAGCAACGCACCTACGGCGCCGGCCTGAACTACGCTTACGGCCCGGCGAACGTCGGCCTCGTGTATACGCATACGCAACTCGATGGCATCACCGGCGTGAACGTCGGCGGCACGACGCTGGCAGGCGTGGCCGGCACGAACCTGCATATGGACAACTACGAAGTGAACGGCCGTTATGCGCTGACACCGGCCTTAAGCCTCACTGCTGCATACACGTTCACCGACGGCAAGGTATCGGGTTCGAACGGTTCGGGCGATCCGAAGTGGCAGACAGCGTCGCTGCAAGGCGATTACTCGTTGAGCAAGCGGACTGACGTGTACCTGGAAGGCGTGTATCAGCACGCATCGGGTGAACTCGGCAACTTCGGTGCGAACGTTGCGTCGATCAACACACTGTCGCCGTCGTCGACCGCCAATCAGACAGTCGTGGCGGTAGGCATGCGTCACCGTTTCTAAGTTGACTTAGCGAGACTTAGCGCTAGTACACGCGCGCATGAGACGATCATGCGCGCGTTTTTTCGGGTCTATAAACGTAGAATCTTCCTTCGCGACTCGTTTAAGTCCGGCCACGTCGTGCGCGATCCAGGCGCCAGGACCGCTGACCAGGTCATCCGCGCCAGCATCCGCAATCAACAACAATACTCGCCCGTTTTTGTTGAAAGGCCTGTGGATAAAGTTTGACGTGGCGCCGCAACTTGCTGACTCGAAACACCTTTTCCCCTGTGCGTCACTGCGAGGCAATACCGGTTCGATCTGCACTTCGTCAGAAGACGGCGCCTCGCTATCCACCGTGCAGGAGGCTTGGAAGCGCGAGCGAGGCCATGCCCGGCCCCCAAGCGAATCGCTTTTAAGCGCCAGCAAACCCCTATCCAGACCAGCGCCGGCCCCCAAGCGAAAACCCGTGGGCGTCGCCTCGGTGACAGTTGATGTCGAAAACGTGGTGCTGCCAAGCATTTTGAGCCGCTACAGTTCATTGGCGGCAAGGTGGTCTGACACACCCCCTTATACCGACAAACCCTAGTCCCGCGGTGTGCAATAGGCATCATTACCGGCTGCGCCACTCTTCTGGAGGACGCTTGGAAACGCTCGCTTTCATCTGGACAAATGGTCCTTCGATCTTGCACATGCTCGTCGAGCATCTGCAGATCGTCGCGGTGGGCGTCGGCTTCGCCATCCTCACTGGCGTGCCGCTTGGCATCGCCATCAGTCTCAACGAGCGCGTGGCGCGCGTGGTGCTCTACGTGGCCGCCATCCTCATGACGGTGCCATCGGTCGCTCTGTTCGGCTTGTTGATCCCGGTCCTGTCGCTGATCGGGCAAGGCATCGGTTTCCTGCCGGCTGTGATCGCGCTGTTTTTCTATTCGCAGTTGCCGATCGTGCGCAACACCTATACGGCGATCCGTAATCTCGACCCTGCCATGCGAGAAGCGGCACGCGGCATGGGAATGACCACGAAGCAACGGCTCGTTCGCGTCGAACTGCCCATTGCCGTGCCCATCATCATGGCCGGCATCAGGATGGCGGTGGTCATCAACATCGGCATCGCGGCGATCGCCACGTATATTGGCGCGGGCGGCCTCGGCAAGCTGATCAGCCGCGGGATCTCGCAGTCGGACCCGCGACAACTGATAGCGGGCGCGGTGATCGTGGGCGCGCTTGCGATCGTGGCGGATTTCGGACTGGCATGCCTGCAACGCCGCCTTACGCCTGCCGGCCTGCGCACGCCACGCCTGCCTCTCTTGGCACTGGGCCGTCGCGCTGTCTCAGCCGATGTCCGCGCAGGCGACCCTATCACCATTGCGGAGAGCCGATGATCAAGCTCCAGAACCTCACCAAGCGCTTCGAATCGCGCCAAGCGCAAGCGGTGGTCGATGACCTTACGATGGATATCGGCGAAGGGGAGCTATGCGTGCTGCTCGGACCATCGGGTTGCGGCAAGACCACGACGCTCAAGATGATCAACCGGCTGGTGCAGCCCACGTCGGGCAAGATCCTGATCGGGGGAGAAGATACCGCGAGCTTTAACGTGGTGGAGTTGCGCCGCCGCATTGGCTATGTGATTCAGCAGGTCGGCCTGTTCCCCAACATGACGGTGGAAGGCAACATTGCGCTCGTGCCGCAGATGCTCGGATGGGATAAGGCGCGCACGCGCAAGCGCGTGGAGGAGTTGCTCGAACTCGTCACGCTTGATCCGGCCGTGTTCATGCGCTGTTATCCACGCGACCTGTCGGGTGGTCAGCAGCAACGCGTGGGCGTAGCGCGAGCACTCGCCGCCGATCCTCCCGTCATGCTGATGGACGAACCGTTCGGTGCCATCGATCCGATCAACCGCACTGCGATTCAGGACGAGTTCCGCAAGATCCAGCGGCGGCTGAACAAGACCGTGGTGTTCGTGAGCCACGATATTGACGAAGCCGTGAAGATGGCCGACAAGATCGCGATCTTCCGCGACGGCAAGCTCGAACAATATGGACCACCGGAGGAATTGCTGGCACGGCCGGCAAGCACGTTCATCGCGAACTTCGTCGGCTCGGATCGCGCGTTGAAGCGCTTGCGCCTGCTGTGCGCAAGCGATGCGCTGATGAGTTCGAGAGCGGTTGCGCGGGTTGGAGAAACGCACCGCAACGTGCGCGCGGCGCTGGGCTCGCATCCCGGAGGCGAGGTCATCGTGGTCGATGCCAACGGCGCACCGTGCGGCTATCTCAGCACCGCATGCCTGGACGCCGCGAGTGTGAACGCGGACGACCGGCTGGATGCATCGCTTGCGATGCCGCTTGCCGCGACAGCCCGTGCCGGGGACGACTTGCGCAGCGTGGTGTCCGCCATGCTCGCGCACGGCGTCTCATGGTTCGCCGTGCTCGACGATGCCGGCCGCTTCGCCGGTTATGTCAGCTATGCAGCGATCGCGGCACTGGCGCGCGCGGGCGACCCGGGCGCATGCGCTCACGCGGGCTTGAGTGTTTTCAGCGACGACACGACGGGTTTCGTTCCACTCGCCGGTCAAGAAGATCGGAACGCGCTCACGCGTGCGGAAGAGGGCGCATGAACATGAACATGAGCACACCCACCGTTCATCGCGCTCGCGGCCGATGTCTGGTCGTAGCGCTCATGATGCTCGCCACTTGCGCTGACGCTCATGCCGACAACTGGTTCTCGTCGCTCGCGCAGTATCGCGCGGACATCGTGTATCAGGCGGGTCAGCAGATGCTCATGGTTGCCATCGCCGGTCTTGCTGCCATCGTGGTCGCGATCCCCATGGGCATCTGGCTTAGCCGGCCCGGACGCGGCCGCGCGGCGCATCTCGTGCTGCTCGCGCTCAACGCGGGACAAGCCGTGCCGAAACTCGCGCTGCTCGCGCTGGCCATGAGCCTGCTTGGAATTGGCGCCAAGCCGGCCATCTTCGGCTTGTGGGTCGCGACCCTGCTGCCGATCGCGATGAACACCTACGAAGGCCTGCGCGCCGTGCCGCCGACGCTGATCGACGCCGCGACCGGCATTGGCATGACCCGGCGGCAGATCCTGTGGCGCGTGGAAATGCCCAACGCGATATATGTCATTTTCGCGGGACTCAGAACGGCTCTGGCAATCACCGTCGGGACCGCGCCGCTCGCATTTCTCGTGGGTGGTGGCGGGCTGGGCGAGCTGATCTTTACCGGCATCGACCTGAACGATTTTACGATGCTGCTTGCCGGCGCGATTCCAACTGCAGCACTCGCCATTGCCACGGACATGTTGGTCGCGCAGATGCAGTTCCGGCTCGTGCCGCGTGGCGTGAATCCGCAGCGTTGACCGGCCTCTTTTCGTTTTGCTTGCCAAGTCAGTTTGGCCCTTAACCACATTTCGGACCTTCCATGCACACTCGGCTCTCCCGGCTCTCCTGGTTTCTTTCCCGCGCATTGCTTTCAACGTTGACATGCGCGCTAGGCTTAGGCATTGCTGCCGCTTTTGCATCGATGTCCGCCGGCGCGGCCACGATCACGGTCGGTGGCAAGAATTTCACCGAGCAAGTGCTGATGGCGCAGATGACGACCGCCTTGTTGGAGGCCAAGGGGTTCACCGTCGTCAAGAAGGACGGCATGGGTAGCAGCGTGCTGCGCGAGGCACAGGAAAATGGGCAGATCGATGTGTATTGGGAATACACGGGCACCTCGCTGATCACCTACAACAAGGTCACGGAGCATTTGAATCCAGCTCAAACCTATCAGCGCGTGAAAGAACTGGATGCGAAGAAGGGACTTGTGTGGCTCGATCCGTCGAAGGCGAACAACACCTATGGCCTGGCGATGAATCGTGACGAAGCCGCGAAGCTGGGCATTGTCACGCTAAGCGATCTGTCGAAGGCGCTCAACAGCGGCAAGGAACTGACGTTTGCATGCAATTCAGAGTTTTACGCACGGCCCGACGGACTCAAGCCGCTGCAGCAAGCCTATGGTTTCAGCTTCTCGCCGTCGCAGGTCAAGCGGATGGATTCGGGCCTGACGTATCAGGCGCTGAAGGACCGGCAGGTCGATCTCGCCCTCGTGTTCATGACCGATGGCCGCGTGCCCGCGTTCAACTTTGTCGTGCTGCGCGACGACAAGGGTTTCTTCCCGGCCTACGCGCTGACACCGGTCGTCCGCCGCGAAACACTCGACGCCAATCCGAAGCTCGCGGGCATCCTTAACGCACTTTCAGCGAAACTCGACGATCAGACCATGGCGCGTCTGAATGCCGCAGTCGATGTGTCGAAGAAGTCGGTGGACGACGTCGCGGCGCAGTTCCTGAAGTCGTCGGGACTGATCTGAAGCGAAGGCTCCGGCGCAAACATGAAACATGAACTCGTGGTGGCGGCCGCACAGATGGAAAGCGTGCCGGGCTCGATTGCTTCGAACGTGGACAAACATCTGTCGATGCTGACAGCCGCCGCAGCGGCGGACGTGCAACTGCTGGTGTTTCCGGAACTATCACTGGTGGGCCATGGCGCGGGTGCGGAGGCGTTGCGTCTCGCCATGCCCGCCGACGACCCCGTACTGATGCAAATAGCGGCTGCGTGCAACGGCATGCATGCGGTGGTCGGTTTCATAGAAGAATCGGCGGGAGCGCAGTTCTACAACAGCGTGGCCACGCTGGCGCACGGCCGCGTGGTCCACGTGCATCGGAAAATTGCCCTTGCAACGTATGGAAGGCTCGACGACAGCAAGTATTTCGGTCCTGGTGACGAGCTCGGTGGTTTCAATCTCGATGCGTACTGGCGCGTCGCTACGCCGATCTGCGCCGACCTGTGGAATCCGGCGCTCGTACATGCGTCGGCGTGTGCGGGCACGACCTTGTTCGCGGCGCCGGTTAGCTCGGCGCTTGAAGCTGTTGGCCTGGACTTCGACAACCCGCGCGGCTGGGATCTTGCCTTGCGTTTCTACGGGCTTGTCTACGGCACGCCGGTCGTGATGGCGAACCGCGTGGGCCGCGAGGGCGACCTCCATTTCTGGGGCGGTTCGCGCATCGTCGGCCCGGATGGTCACGTCATTGCCCAAAGTGAACAGGCCCGCGAAGAACTGGTGATCGCGACACTTGACTACGACGCGGTACGCCGAGCGCGTTTCGCGTTGCCCACTATTCGAGACGCCAATGCGCTGAAGTTGAACCCGGCTGTCGCATCGTGTCGGTTTCGTGATGGGCTTGGTCGTGAACCTGCGCTCACGCCGCAAAACGGCGGAACACAATAGCTTCACACGGATGCTTTTTTGGGCGGACATGACGATGTTGGACGCAGCACGGGTTCATGCTCTACTGGCCAGCCGGCGCGAAGGATTCAGTCTGGCCCAGCCGTTTTATATCGACGAATCGTTTCACGCGCTGGATCTGGATGCCGTCTTCCTGAACGACTGGCTGTTCGCGCTGAACGCCTGCGAGATTCCTCAGCCCGGCGACTACCAGACGCTGCAAGTCGGCGGAACATCCGTGGTCGTGCTGCGCAATCCTCACGGCGAGATCAAGGCATTCTTCAATACCTGCCGGCATCGCGGATCTCGTCTATGCATGGAACCGCAGGGGCATGTGCACCGGCTGGTATGTCCCTATCACCAGTGGGTGTACGACCTGGACGGCGCGCTGTTGCACGCGCGCCAGATGCCACCTGATTTTGAGCGCATTGGTTATGGACTCGCGCCGGTGCAGGTGGAAGTCATCTGCGGCATGGTCTATATCTGTCTCGCCGATCCTTCAGATTCCCACCCGAACACGCCCGACCTGTCGCGCTTTCGCCAAGCGGTGACACCGTATATTGCGCCCCATCAACCTGAGCGTACGAAGGTGGCGTGTTCCATGACCATCGTGGAGAACGCAAATTGGAAGCTCGTGATAGAGAACAATCGCGAGTGTTATCACTGCTCGGGCAATCATCCCGAACTGCTCGCCACGCTCGTCGAATTCGCATTGCCCGATGATGCGCACGGCTCGCAGGATTTTCGCCAGTTGATGGATGACAAAGCTCGCCAGTGGGACAGCTTGAGCCTCCCCCATCTGCCGGCAGATGGGGGAAACGAATTCCGTTGCATCCGCTTGCCGTTTCATCGCGGCGCGGTATCGTTCACGGCCGACGGGTCGCCTGCCTGTACCAAACTGCTCGGCGAGTTGACCGAGCCGGATCTCGGTTCGGTGAGAATGTTCCGGGTGCCGAACAACTGGAATCACTTCCTCTCCGATCACATCATGCACTTTCGCATCCTGCCGCTCTCCGCGAACCAGACCGAGTTGCGCACGACCTGGCTCGTTCATGAAGACGCGGTGGAGGGCGTGGACTACGACGTCGAAACGCTCACGTCGGTCTGGCGCGCGACCAACGACCAGGACGCGCGGCTGGCGGCAAACAACCATCTGGGCGTTGCATCGAAAGCCTATGTGCCGGGGCCGTACGCGCCGTCGGAGTTCATGTTGCGCAACTTCACGAACTGGTACGCGGACAAACTTGCCGCGTATGTCGAGCACGCGAGTTCGAAGCCCCGGACGATTGCGTTGCAGGTGTCCAATGGCTGACGACCTTGACGACATCGACGCACTCGAAGCGCCATTCCCCGACACGCCGGATGCGCCTATGGATCGCATACTGGAATGCGTCGCCGTGCGGTGCGAATCGCCGGATGTGAAGACGTTTGTGTTGCGCGATACGGCCCGCGATGCACCCCGGTTCGCGGCCGGACAGTCGATGCTGCTGACGCTCGATATTGACGGTGAACGCGTGGACCGGACGTTTTCGATAGCGTCGGCGCCCAGTACCGTTGCCGGTGACAAGGCGCTCGAACTCACGCTCAAGCGGCAACCTGCAGGTCGCGTCACGCGCTGGTTGCATGATGAACTGTCACCCGGCATGCACGTGCGTTCGCGATACCCGCTTGGTGTATTTCGACTCGATGCCATGCCGCAAGGGCCGCTCGCGCTCGTTTCGGCGGGCTCGGGCGCGTCGCCGTTGATGTCGATGCTGCGTACCCTCGCGCGGCACGCACCCAAGCAGGATGTTGCGTGGTTTCACGCGGCGCGTCGTGTGGAAGACATCTTGTTTGCCGACGAGATCGCTACGTTGCAAGCGCGCATGCCCAAGCTGCAAGCGAGCGTCACGCTGAGTTTGCCCGGACCCGGCTGGTTCGGTCTGCGCGGGCGCGTGTCGCGGCGGCTGATTGCGGCGGCCATGCCTGATTTTTTTACGCGTGAAGTCTACTGCTGCGGCCCGACGTCGTTCATGGACGATGTCCGCCGTATTCATGCCGCCGATGGCGCCCGGCACGCACGTTTTCATGTGGAGCATTTCGGTGCGCCGACGGTATCGACTTCTCCGGCAGACAGAGCGGCTTCGGACGCAGACACGGACACGCGCTTCGATGTCACGCTTGGCGACAAGCACTTCACTGCACGCGCGGGCGAAACGGTTTTAATGGCCGCATCGCGGCAGCAGGTCGTCATTTCCTGCGGTTGCGCGAGCGGCATCTGCGGGACCTGCAAGCTGCACAAACGCTCGGGCGCGGTGGAGATGCACCATCAGGGTGGCCTCTCCCCACATGACGAAGCGAAGGGTTTCATTCTTGCCTGCTCGAGCCGGCCGTTATCCGATCTGGTGCTCGACTTCTAACCCTTCTCCAGTGGACCACGCGCAATGAACGATCACGTCGGACAATTCATCCACTCGCTTCGCTTCGAGGACCTGCCCGATGCCGTGGTCGAACAGGCGCAGTACTGCCTGCTCGATCTGCTCGGCGTCGCGGCAGCGGGCAGTAGCACGCAACTCGCGCAGATAGCCTGCGATCATGCCGGTGAGTTTTTCGGTGCGGGCAGCATGCGCTCGCGGCTGTTGTTCGATGGGCGTATCGCGAGTCCGCTCGGTGCGGCATTGGCCGGCGCGATGACGATCGACAGCTTCGACGGCCACGACGGCCATTCGCTGACCAAGGGCCACATCGGCGTGGCCGTCCTGCCCGCCTTGCTGGCGATGGCGGAACTGGACCCGTCGATGAACGGCCGTTCTTTCCTCACAAGCCTCGTGCTCGGCTACGAGATCGGTACGCGTGCCGGCATTGCGCTGCACGCAACCAGCAGCGAATACCACACATCCGGCGCGTGGAACGCGTTGGCCGCGGCGGCGATAACCGCTCGAGGACTGAAGCTCGATGTTGAGCGAACGCGCCATGCGTTAGGTATTGCGGAGTATCACGGACCACGCAGCGACATGATGCGTTGCATCGATTATCCGACGATGCTCAAGGACGGCTCGGGATGGGGTTGCATGGCGGGTGTGAGCGCGGCTTTACTCGCCGAGCGTCATTTCACCGGCGTGCCCGCGCTGACAGTCGAAGCGCATGACGAAGGCGGATTGTGGTCCGGTCTCGGGCAGCGCTGGTTCATTCTCGAACAGTATTTCAAACCGTTTCCTGTGTGCCGCTGGGCGCATCCGGCAATCGCTTGCGCACTGCGCTTGCGGGAGACTGAAGTTTTCGTGGCGGATGCCATTGAAGGCGTCGAGATCGAGACGTTTCACGAGGCCACCCGCCTGTGCGCATCGGTTCCGGCCACGACCGAGGAAGCACAATATGGCGTTCTTTTTCCTGTCGCGGCCGCGCTTCTGGATGGACGCGTGGATGCGGAAACAATCGGGCCGAATGGTCTCGCCGACGCGCGTTTGCGCTATCTGATTCCGCGCCTTCGTCTGCAGGATTGCGCTTCATTCAGCGCGCTGTTTCCCGCGCAACGTTGGGCACGTGTCATCGTGCATACACGCGATGGCAGGACGCTTGATTCTGGTCCGATGCAATCACAGGGCGACCCTGAGAGACCATTGCCGAGGGATGCGCTGCGTGCGAAGTTTCGTGCATTCACCGAAGTGCGCATGGGCCCGGAACGGGCGGCGGCTATGGAGCAAGAAGTGTTCAATCTGACTGAACCGGCGCACGCCCTGAGCCCGCTTCTTGATCTCGCGCTGAGCGCGCCGGAAACGTCGCCCGCGGAGGCGATCAGGTCGGTTTTGTGATCTTGAGCGCAGTGCTCGTCACCTGATAATCGGACAACTCTTCATTGCTCGAGGACTACTCATGGACCAACCCGTGCGGCATCCTGCCGAACCTTCCGGCCCTGTGGAATACGATCCGGCGTCGGTCGCAGGCAAGCAACCGCCCATCGCCGATGAAACCGATCTGCTCGTGATCGGCGCGGGGCCGGCGGGGCTTGCTGCTGCCCTGGCTGCATCGAATCGGGGTGTGCGGGTGACGTTGATCGACGAAAACCCGGTGCCCTTCGAAACGATGGGCGAAGAGATCCCGCTGCATTTCGGCAGTCGCATGGGCACGGTCGTGGCAAACCGGAACGCGATGCTCGAAGCGCTGCTGGAAAGCACGCCTGTACTTGCCGATGCGCTGGAAGCAGGAGTGGATGTGCGCCTCGGCACGATTGCATGGGGCCTGTTTCCGCAACGTCCCACGGCTGCGTGGATCGACGGCCGCGTCGCGGGTCTGGCGGACGAAAACCGTGCCTATTTGATGCGTTTCAAACAGGTGATTGTTGCATCCGGTAGCCGCGACATGGGGCTTGCATTCCCCGGATGGGAGCGGCCTGGCGTGATGGGCGCGGGCGCGGCTTATCGGCTTGCAATGACTTATGACGCGCTTAGCGCGCGCGTCGCCGTGGTGGTGGGTAGCAGTACTGCTACGTTGCAGATAGCGAATGCGCTCGCCGATAAAGGCGTGCGTATAGCAGCAGTGATCGAGCAAGGCGAAGCCGTGACAGGCGATGCCGCGCTGCTTGCACAGCTGGTTGCAAAGGGAACGCAGGTGCTGACAGGCCATGTCATCGAACGGGCCGAGGGCGCTACCGGATCGGGCGACGTCGAGGCCGTGACGGTCGCGGCAGTGGACGCGAACGGGCGGCATCGGAAGGATGAACTGACCCGCCTGGCTTGCGACACGGTGCTGCTGGGGATCGCGACAGTCCCGGCCATCGAATTGCTTGAGGCTGCAGGCTGCGATACTGCGTTCATCCCGGAGCGCAGCGGACATGTCGCGCGGATCGATGAAGCACAGCGCACGTCGCTGCCGTTCGTTCTCGCTGCGGGCGATTGCGCGGGGACATGGACGGACAAAACCATAGCGCCCTCGATCGCGAGGCGCGAAGGGCGGATCGCAGCGGCGGCCGCGTTGAGCGCGCTGGGCGTGAATAATCAGGACGTTGCTGAAGAAGCGCCCGTCGTTCCCAATGCGCTCCATACCGATTCCGCACAGGAGCGCTGCGCATGGGTGCGTGCGTCGGTGATCGAAGCGGACGGCGAGCCCTATGTCTGCCAATGCGAGGAGGTAACGGCCGCCGAGATCCTGTCGGTTCGCCCTCCGCGTTACATCGGATGGGAAACCAATACGGACGATGAGCACCCGCACACGCTCGCACAACTTGCAGGCGACGGTCCGCCAAACCCTGACATCGTCAAGCGTCTCACGCGTGCCTGCATGGGTCCATGCCAGGGGCGTCGATGCCGCGAGCAAGTGGCGGCGCTGTTGTCGATCGGCTCGGGAACCGAACTGGCGACCATACCGCTCGCTACGTTCCGTTCGCCAGTGCGCCCGCTGCCGCTGCGCCAGCTTGCTGCCCTGGAAGAAGTGCCCGAACTCGGCGAGCACTGGGACAGTTGGTTTGGAATGGCCTCGCAATGGGTACCGTTCTGGCGGCCTGTGCCACTGTATACAGCGGCGGGACGCGAGCGCGGCACTTCCGTAGCAAGCGAGTAGGCTTTCGACAATGCATGAACCCGCACGAGGACTAGCACGATGACAGACCATCCCGGCCCCAAGGACGACGTGCCGGCAGGCGCCTCGGTAGTCATCGTCGGCGGAGGTGTCACGGGCCTGAGCGCGGGATGGTGGCTAGCCCGCGCCGGCGTAGACGTGCTTGTGCTCGATGCGGGGCTGATCGGCTGGGGTGCATCCGGGCGCAACGGCGGTGGCTGCTCGCATCATCACAGCCCGTTGTTCCTGGAAGAGCAACGCCTCTGGCCGATAATAGACGATTTACTCGGTTATCCTACTGAATTCCGGCCTAACCGAATTCGTATTGCGCTCGACGAGCACCAGTTCCTGCTGTATCGCCGGGCGCTCGATAACGGCGCGTTTCATGGCTTGCGCTCCGACATCCTCAATCCCGCGCAGGTCCGCGAACTCGTGCCATTCGCGGGCGAAAACGTCTTCGGCGGATACTTCTATCACTTTGGGGGTCACGCGAATCCGCACCGCACGCTGCAAGCTTATGCATGGGCGATGCAGGATCACGGCGGGCGCTTGTTGCAGCATACCAACGTGACCGGCTTCACGATGAACAGCGGACACGTCACTGGCGTCAACACAAATCGCGGCCACATCGCCTGTGATCATCTGGTGCTTGCCGCCGGGCTGCACGCGGGCGAACTTGCCGCGCAACTTGGCGTGGATGTCCCGCTTGCGAGCGCGCGCGCCGAGATGATCGTGACGGAGCCGCTACCGCCCATGAACATAGGCGGCGTTGACGGCAACGGCCTGTACGGACGGCAGACGCTGCGCGGCAATCTCGCGTATGGCGGCGGTCCGCACGAGTGGATCGATCTCGCCGACGCGAATCGCCAGCGGCCTCATTCCACCCCTTTGCAATGCAGCATCGCGGCACGCGTGGCGGCCTTGTTTCCGAAGGTCGCGCATGCGCGTGTAATTCGGAGCTGGGCGGGTTTCATCGAGAATACGCCTGACGGCCGGCCGATTATCGACCAGCCTGGTCAATTCGATAACCTCACCCTGGCGACGTTATCGGGCGTCGGATTCGGGTTGTCGCCGGCGAGTGGTCACGCTATCCGCGATCTCGTCATTGACGGCAGATGCAGCTTCGCGGATCTGTCGAGCTTTGCGCTTGCGCGATTTGCGAACCTCGAACCGGACTGGCGGGCGTTGCAGGGCTGGCTGCCGCTGGCTTCAGAGATCGCTTCACAAGATTCGCTCGCACCGCTAGGAACGTGATTGCGCGCCGCGCAGGTCGGACGGGCTCGCCTGATACACACGACGCACCCAGCGCGCCAGATGCGACGGCGAGGCAAAGCCGGTAGCGAGCGCGACGTCGGCTACTGGAACGCTTGAATAGGCCAGCAACTCGTGCGCGCGTTCAAGCCGCAGTTGCACGTAATAGCGTGCGGGCGTGGCGTTCAGGTGACGCTGGAACAGGCGTTCGAGTTGTCGCGATGTCATGCCGATGGTCGTCCCGATCTGCGCAATCGGCAGCGGTGCTTCCACGTTTGCCCGCATCAGATCGATCGCTCGCCGGATGCCTCTTGGCAGGCTCGCGTGATTGTGGTCGCGCCAGCCGCGCTGATCGTCGCGGCCGTCGCGGATGCGTTCATGATGGAACTGGTTTGCCACGCGCACCGCGAGCTCAGCGCCGTGCTGCTCGGAGATCAGGTGCAGCATCATGTCCATTGCCGCGATTCCACCTGAGCAAGTCATCCGGTTTCTATCGATCTCGTAGATCTTTCCCGAGCACAGCAGATCGCGAAACTCCTCCGTGAACGCCGGCAGGTTTTCCCAATGGATGGTGCATTGGTAACCATCGAGCAACCCCGCGCGGGCCAGCAGATAACTCCCCGTGGACAGGGACCCGATCACTGCCTTGCTGCGCGCCGCGGTGCGCAGTGCGCGCAGATAGCGGGGCTCGAGTTCGGGGTCGAGCCGCAGGCCACCGCACACGAACAGATAATCCGCGTTAGGCATGGCCTCAGCGAGCGGGCGAGCCTGTAGTTCAATTCCGTTCGAGGCCTGGACCGATGTTCCGTCGAGACTGGCCATGTCCCATGCATAGAGCGGCTGGGCGGCAAGGCGATTAGCCGAGCGCAAGGGTTCTATCGCGGATGACAGGCTCATCATGGACAGCCCTTCCACCAGCAGGAACACGAAGCG
Source organism: Caballeronia sordidicola (assembly GCF_002220365.1). Taxonomy (GTDB): domain Bacteria; phylum Pseudomonadota; class Gammaproteobacteria; order Burkholderiales; family Burkholderiaceae; genus Caballeronia; species Caballeronia sordidicola_C. Next base: position 16,086 of record NZ_MTHB01000257.1, read on the forward strand.
CCGCGTAACAACAACCGCCGGCGAGTCAGATAGGTAAAACGGGCTTAGCGTATCGACGCTGTCAGGATTCATGGTCCACCGAACGGATTTCTGCGGGTAACGCTCGCGCTGCAGTAACTGTGCGAGCGAGCCTTGACTATCCTAACGCCTTCAAGAAAACGGCGGTTGTTTTCTGTGCGTTTAAGGACCGCCGCCTTGCGCGAGTTGCTCCTGGAATCGCTGCAGCACGTTTTTATTCGCGGTGAACGAGACTATCCGCAACTGGCGCTCTTCCAGGCGTGCGCGTGCAGCGCGAATCACCGCCAAGCGGTCCTCGCGCCGCGTGATCTCGGCCGGGATATCCAGCTCCGGCTCATTTTTCTCGGCAGCGTCGGCCGCCTTCGCTTTTGCCAGCAGAGCATCGATCTGCTCTTTCAGCTCAAGCTCGACCTTCTTCATCCGGTCGTAGCTCATCGCCTTGTGGCGCGATGCGTTGGCCTTGATCTTGGTGCCGTCGACCGCGACCGTGCCGAGCTTAACCAGGCCGCACTCCTTGGCCAGTTTCACCACTTGCACGAACAGGTCCGACAGTTCTTTGAGGTGAAAGGCGCGGAAGTCGCACAGCGTCCGGTGCGCCGGATAGTTGCCCGCCGCCAGGACCCGGAACGCGACATCCTCATGCAGCTTCCTGGCCAGCTTGCGCGAGGAAAACACACCGGTCGCGTAGCCATAAACGAGCACCTTGACCATCATGGCCGGATGAAAGGGCTGGTTGCGCGCACCGCCGCCGGCATACCGGGCATGGAAGGCGGACAGGTCGAGCGAGTCGACCGTATCGCTGATGAAGTAAGCAAGGTGGCCTTCAGGCAGCCAATCTTGCAGCGCATGGGGCAGCAGCAACTGCTGCTGTGGATCGTAGGGAAGATAGCTCGTCGTCATCTGCCTACAACGTTTACAACAGGCCATCGGATGACAGCGCGGCTTCTGCCGCGCACACTCCTAGCCCTGCCTCCGGTTTTGTCTGCACTCGTATACGGTCATTGCGTGCCCGGATTTCGGTCGATGGCGTCGGATAAACTAAACGTCATGGCCGCTATCGGCGGAAGCCGCCGTTTCAATGCGCGAACTGAGCCGGGCTCAAGTTACTGAGCCGGACGCCATTCTCCATATTCAACCCGCATCGCCAGCACTTACCATGATCTGAACACCGCTTAGGTGCGTCGAAAGGTAAGCCAGCAGTGCTGCGACATCGCCAAATTGTAAAAATCCGGGCGAGGTTCCATCGCCGAAAAGGGGAGTGCCGTTTAGCTTGTCGGAAATGGCGAGGCCATCGAAGGTGGCGACGGGAATATATTGGCCGCTCTCGATTTCAAAAAGGTTCGCGTTCAATGCGGCATCGCGAATGCGCATCAGGAACTGGACTTCGGGTGTCTTTAATGTGCCCATGCCGTGATGTTCGAAAAATGAGGCAACTGCAAGGATGGCGTTAGCACAGGCGGTTCGAAGTACGCGCGACGATGCCTCGGGAGGATCTTGAAACCGTTCCCATAGCAGTCGAATCGGAACCGGCTCGTGCTTCAGCCTCACGCCCGCTTCAACGTGTTGGTCGCCGCGGCTCGCTGCGCGCCTTCTTTGCAGGTACCGCTCGCCCGCACTGAGATCGGGCAGCGCGCGCCCCTTGCCGTCCCAGTCTGCTAGCAAGGTTGAGAATGTCGTCAAGGCGGTCAGTTGCTGTTCAATCAACACGACACCGGCATTGCATGCGTCGTTTCCCGCTTTCGAAGTCATCGTGCGTCACCTTGTTAGGTTTCTAACGTTATTCAAGTTTTCAAACCGACTGGAACTTCGCCGCCATTTCGCGCGAGCCGCTTCATCACTTCTTTATGGAGCCAGACGTCCAAGTGGTCGGAGTCGTCCCGGCCGGACGGATAGGCCATTTCTGCGGCTAGCGACTTTCTGGCTTCTAGGCTGCTGTCGAGATTAAGCAGCGACAGAAAGTCAACAATTGATGTACGCCAGTCCAAAGGGTCGGTGCGGGCCGACTGGCGCGTGTCAAGAATCGCTGCAATGTCCACTGTCGGCATGGGCGTAACCGGAGGTTGCGACGTCGCGGCGCTATCGGTCAGATTGGTCGGGGGCTCGGTCGAAGGACCGGGCGGAGCGGTCGCCGGTGCAATTGTTGCGCCAGACAACGTATTGGCAGGATGATCGGGCGGGAAAATCTTGTCGATGATGTTCGCGAGAACGCTCATGTGCTTGCCCACAGTGTTGACGAATTGACGGCCATTGAACCCCATATTACAACCCGCGTTGCAACACTTGTTCCCGGGCCTTGCGATGATGTTAGCCTAGGTCAGTTCCCGCAGGTGCAGATCGATGTTTGGCCGGCGTGTAGCATACCGCGTCGATGCTTCTCCCCGCGCTCAAAACTTGCGGCCGCTGCAGGTCACTCGACGGAATCGGCGAGATGAGAATGACCCTTGCGCCTATATGTCCTTCTTCTGCCATGATCAGCGAAAGATGGTATCTGTCCTGCTATCGGGCCATTGCTTCACCGCCCGTAGTTAGGATCAGGCCGCCCAGTGCGGCCACGCAGATTTATGCCCAATGAGGGAAATTCGGGCGCTCAGCCGCTGCTCCAAAAAGAAGGTTGAGGATATCTTACGGGTTTGACATGAATCGGAGACAGTCGACAAATGCGCGTGTAACGTGGTCGGGCAGGTTCTGACGGGACCCGCTAGATGATGGAGGGGGGCCTCGCGCGTTCGCACGAGACTGAATTTGACACGAAGCAACAACTATTAGGATAAGGATAGTTATCTTAATAGCTGGGCGGTTTCAAGTGCGAAGTGCAACAGGGGAATTTAGTGTTTAGAGCTTGGAGGTTGGCTTGCCGAAGCAAGGGTTGCAGCGAAGACCTCGAATGGTGAATGGAACGCGTGAGTGGCGCGCGGCCGGCTGTTCAGGCTGTCGGCGATCGCGTCGAGTTCGTCTTGACTGTAGACCGATAGGTCCGTACCTTTGGCAAATACTGGCGCAGTAGCCCGTTGGTGTTTTCGCAAGTACCGCGTTGCCAGGGACTGTGCGGGTCGCAGAAGTACACGTTCACGCCGGTGGCGGTGGTGAGCTCCTGATGGCGCGACATTTCTTTGCCTTGGTCGTAAGTAAAGCTTTGCCGTAAGGGCGCCACAATCGAATTGAGTTTGGCGGAGAAGCCCGCTAGCGCTGACGCGGCGGTGGCGTCCTCCATCTTGGCAAGCAGCACCAAGCGGCTGGTGCGCTCGACCAGAACGCCGACAGAGGATTGGTTGTTCGCACCTTTAATGAATTCGCCTTCCCAGTGACCTGGCAGCAATCGGTCTTCAATTTCGGGCGGTCGCACGTGGATACTGACCATGTCGGGGATCTGTCCGCGTCGGTCTGTGCCCCGCGTGCGTGGAAGGCGCGTGCT
>NZ_MTHB01000269.1 GCF_002220365.1 Caballeronia sordidicola
ACGTCGGTCAGCGCGCCGTCATCGACGCCAGCAAGCGCATCGTCGAGACCATTTGGTCCCAGAATACGGTCCGCGTGCTGGTAAAGGTCCTCGATGTACCGAAGCTTGCCAGTTTGGGTCGATTCGGCCAGATGGCCCATCGACATGATCAGCCAGACGTTGGCCCAATATCGTGGAATCGCAGACTCACCGACCAGGGTGACGCTTCTCAGTTGGCCCGGAACCAGCGAATCCGATAACTGGAGAAAAGTCATCGATCGACGCAACGGTAAAAAGGTGCCAAATGATACGAAGCTGTTGCGTCGAATCCATGACAGCGAGGCGAAATCCGCAACACTTCTTTAGGTACCACTGACGTTGATAATTTGTATTATGTTAAATTTAGGAAAGTGTACCGCGCGCTCGGAGAATGCGTTTCTACGAACGCTCGTCGTTCATGTGGACTATATTGCACATGTCGCTCACCTCGTCAAAGATGCCACGCGAGCGCTGGTGCGCGCGCTCCAAATGCGGCTTGCCGAGCACGCAGTATCGTTCGTCCACTGGACATTCTTGCGGATATTGTGGGAGACGGATGGGCTGACACAGCGCGAGTTGAGCATGCGAGCCGGTGTGATGGACCCGACGACCTTCGCTGCAGTCAAGGCAATGGAAACGCCAGGCTATGTCGAGCGTCAGCAGATGCTGGACAACAAGAAAAACGTGCACGTTTTCCTGACGGCGGAAGGCCGAGCGTTGAAGGACAGACTCGTGCCGCTCGCCGAGGAGGTGAACGAGATCAGTGTGGCGGGTTTGAGCGAGCGCGACATCAAGACCGCTCGGAAAGTGTTGCTCGCGGTGATCGAAAACCTGGCCGACGATGAATCCGGTTCCGCGAATCCAAAGCGCCGCGTAGCTTCCACGCGTGAGCTTGGACGGCTTATCGCCGAACGAGGACATACGCCGGAGGATACGTAGCCCCATTCTGTCAACAATAGATATCCTTTCGAACTTCCTGACGACGGGTGCGCTTTGGATGCCCGGCGTAAAACGCGCTTCATGCTCTTCGTCCTCGCGTTCTCGGCAATCAATTCCCTCAGTGGCTGATAACCTTCCCTGTTGCAACACTGAAACGAAGTCGCACGCGATGAGATGAGCGCTCGCTCTGCTGGTCCGCGCAAGCCGTTCATATCGATTGCGGCGGCGCTCGGGAAGCCGCCTGCGAGCGAAAGACATCAGGTCTGGACAACAGCGAAAACAACTCGCGAATAGCCGACGGTTGAACGCGACGGGTTGCATTCGCATGCTGTGAAGTCGATGGTCAATTCGAGCTAGCTTCCAATAACCACACACAAATGATCGGGAGGGCGGACGATCAGCCACAGTGGAGCCACGCAACGACGCTTTTCTTCTGAGACGAAGCATAAGAAAATGGCAGGCATTGCCGTAGCAGCAGATGACCATTTTTAGCGAAGCAGTTGGGTGGCACAGGAACAGGCGCAGGGACATCAAGAGCCGATGAACAAATACGAAAGACTAGCCAACGCAATGGCGGCTGAAATTCGCTCGGGCAACATCGCGGTCGGCTCGCGCATGCCTTCGCTGCGCCAGATCATTGCGCAACACGGCGTGAGTCAATCAACGGTGTTTCGTGCGTACTACCTGCTTGAGGAATGGGGTCTGGTTCGTGCGCAGGAACGCTCCGGTTATTACGTGGCACCCGGCGCGAGTGTCACCGCCGCACGAACACCGCGTACCGCGGCCCTCGCCGAATCAAGCAAAGTCGACATTAGTGACCTGGTGTTTTCCGTGCTGGACGCGGCAAAAACGCCGGGCATCGTGCCGCTGGGCTCGGCCTTCCCCTCCCCTCTTCTTTTCCCGCTACCGCGTCTTGCGAAGTCGCTCGCACAGGCCTCGCGGCTGCTCAGCCCGTGGAGCACTGTGGTCGATCTGCCACCAGGAAACGAACACCTGCGCCGCCAGATCGCCATGCGTTACATGGGTATGGGCATATCGCAGCCCATTGAGCAGATCGTCGTTACCAACGGCGCGCTGGAGGCGTTGAACCTGTGCCTGATGGCGGTCACCCGGCCTGGCGACTTGGTTGCCGTCGAGTCCCCCGGTTTCTACGCCGCGCTTCAGGCCATCGAACGGCTGGACTTGCGGGCTGTCGAAATCCCGGTCGATCCTGTAACCGGCCTCGATCTCGACGCACTCGCCGGCGCCTTGAAAAAGCATCCGATACGCGCCTGCTGGTTCATGACGAATTTTCAGAATCCGACGGGAGTGACGCTCTCGCTGGAGAAGAAAAAGGCTCTCGTCGAATTGCTCGCGGAACATGAAGTACCGCTGATTGAAGACGACGTCTACGGCGAATTGCACTTTCAGCCCGAGTATCCGTTGCCGGCACTAGCGTTCGACAAACAGGGGCTCGTCATGCACTGCAGTTCGTTCTCGAAGACGCTCGCACCGGGCTACAGGATCGGATGGACGTCGGCAGGACGGTTCACGGACAAAGTTCAGCGGCTGAAACTGATGACGACGCTATCGGCCAGCATTCCGGTGCAGGCCGGTATGGCCGATTATCTTCAGCATGGGGGCTATGATAAGCACCTTCGCAAATTGCGCGGAGCATTGAGCCAGCAACTCGGCGACATGGATAACGCTATCCGGCGCTGGCTACCGCACGGGGTTCGACGCACGCATCCGAGCGGCGGGTATTTTCTCTGGCTTGAACTGCCCGAAGCAATCGACGCCATGGAGTTGCACCGTCTTGCAATCGAGGAAGGTATCAGCCTTGCACCGGGCCCGATCTTTTCTGCCACCCACGCATTCGAGCACTATGTGCGGCTCAACTTCGGTCATCCGTGGAGCCCGAAGATAGATGGCGCAATTCGTGTACTGGGCGAGTTACTTGCGCGCCCGTCGGTGCGCGCCAAACGGTGAAGTCCGTCTGCACCACGGAACCGTGTCATAGGGCACCCAGGTCATGTTGTGCCTGATGAGACCGGAAGTGGTCTCCCTCAGTCAGAAAACTCAGTGTGCCACCGCCGTAGCAAGCCGTGCGAGACCGAACAGAAGTGCGCCAAAGCCCCCAGCCAGTCCGATGGCAACCACAGGTAGCATCGGCAGCTTTATCGCCGCCATGTCGGCCTGATGTGATGCGCTCTTGCGTACTCCAAAAAAACTCCACAGTACGATTCTCAGTATTCTCAGAAAAGCCATGACTCACCTCTCGCGGTCGACCAACGGCACAACATTTTCAGTGATTCATCATAGAGCCGTTGCGACGCGTCAAACAGCAGCAGTTGGACGAAGTTTCGCAGCAGCAGAAGCCCGGGGGCGGCTTCTGCTGCCTACGATTCGATGCCATCTGCTTCTTGAACCGGACGCACGACTCCCTTACCTTTCTGCACAGCTTCGGACGCTCGTCACAGTTTGAAGCGACTTAAGGTTCAGCGGTCGTCATTCAACGTTCAAGCATTCGCTGACCGACCGCAAAGAATGCAGGGCCTACTCGACAAGACCGCAGGACCGCCGCGACAATGTACCAATACACCGAATTTGACAGAGACTTCGTGCACAGGCGGGCTGCGCAATTCCGCGACCAGATCGAGCGGTGGCAGAGCGGCAAGCTGAGCGAAGACGATTTCCGCCCGCTTCGCCTGCAGAACGGCTGGTATGTTCAACGGCATGCGCCGATGCTGCGCGTGGCCGTACCCTACGGCGAGTTGTCGAGCGCGCAGCTTCGTGTGCTGGCTCGTGTGGCCCGTGAGTACGATGAACCCGAGGCGCAAGTGTATCGGCTTGCCTCGGATGCCCAACGAAAGCTCGGGACTGTCCGCCTCCCCACTCACTACGCTCATTTCACCACGCGTACGAATGTTCAGTTTAACTGGATTCCGTTATCGAAGGCCGCCGACGTGATGGACCTCCTCGCGAGCGTCGACATGCACGGCATCCAGACAAGCGGGAATTGCATCCGCAACATCTCCTGCGATGAACGTGCAGGCGTTGCGCCCGACGAGATTGCCGACCCCCGTCCGTTCGCGGAAATCATGCGCCAATGGACGACGCTGCACCCGGAATTCGCCTTCTTGCCCCGTAAATTCAAGATTGCCATTACCGGCGCGACTGAAGACCGTGCGGCAACCGACTGGCACGACGTGGGCCTGCATCTCCTTCGCAACGGCGCCGGGGAGTTGGGGTTTCGTATTTCTGTCGGCGGCGGCATGGGCCGCACGCCCGTGATTGGAACCGTCATGCGTGAATTTCTGCCATGGCAGCACATCATGAATTACGTCGAGGCGGTCGTGCGCGTATACAACCGGTATGGCCGTCGCGACAACAAATACAAGGCGCGTATCAAAATATTAGTGAAGGCCGAGGGCCAGCGTTACATCCACGAAGTGAAAGAGGAGTTTGTCCAGATCGTCAATCATGACGGCGGCCCGCATACCATCCCGCAAACCGAACTCGACCGCGTGAGCGCATCTTTCGTTCCGCCGAAACTGACGGGGCGCCTCTCACACCTAAACCCCGACGCTCTTGAGATGCTGAAGGAACGAGCCGCACAGCACCCGCTTTTTGAGCGCTGGCTGCAGCGTAACGTGGCCCTGCACAAGGATCCGTCCATGCGGATCGTTACCCTCTCGTTCAAGCGCCTGCTTCAGGCGCCAGGCGACGCGTCAGCCGATCAACTCGACCTGGTCGCCGGTCTTAGTGACCGTTTCTCAGCAGGCGAAGCGCGCGTTACGCACACGCAGAACCTCGTGCTCCCGTGGGTGCATGTCGACGACCTGTTCATGCTGTGGGAAGCGGCACGCGACGCCGGTCTTGCGAGCGCAAATGTGCACCTTCTTACCGACATGATCGCGTGTCCGGGGGGCGACTTCTGTGCGTTGGCGAATGCGCGCTCGATTCCGATCGCCGAAGCAATCACCGCGCTCTACCAGGATCTCGACGAACTCAATGACCTCGGGGAAATCGACCTCCATATCAGTGGCTGCATCAACTCGTGCGGTCATCACCATAGCGGTCATATAGGCATCCTCGGCGTGGATAAGGACGGTAAGGAGTGGTACCAGGTCACCCTTGGCGGATCGGACGGCTCAGCCACGAGCGGCGCCGCGCAACCGGGAAAAGTGATCGGCCCATCCTTCTCGGCATCCGAGGTGCCCGAAGTCGTCGATGCGGTCCTTTTGACGTATCTGTCCATCAGGCAAAGCACTGGCATAAGGCAAGAGCGCTTCATCGAGACCGTAAGGCGGGTTGGTTTAGACCCCTTCAAGGCAGCCGCGAACGATGTGCGCGAATAGAGAGAAAGTCGCATGACGGATAACGCACACTTCAGGGTTCTTACGGCACTCGAGCACTCCCTTGACCCTGACCAACAGGTTGTATCACTCGGTAATGACGAAGATCCGCTAACGTTGAATAGCAGGGTTGAACGGGTCGAGCGCATTGAACTGTACTTCCCTCATTTCACTGACGGGCGTGCTTACAGTCAGGCGTACCTGTTGCGCCGGCGACTCGGCTTCAAAGGCGATTTAAGAGCGACCGGCGATGTCCTGATCGACCAACTCGTCCAGATGGAACGCACAGGGTTCTCTAGCGCCGTATTGAAAGAAGGCGTCGACCCCGCTGATGCCCATCGTCAATTCGAGCGCTTCCCAGCGTTCTACCAGAGCGACCTTGTAAGTGAAACATCGGTGCTTCGATGTAATACGCCAAAAAAACGATGGTCGTAGTGTCCGCCTGCCTCGCGGCGGAGGAACGGTTCAGGGCTGTCACCCTGTCACCCCTGTCCCGACGTCAGGTTGACGGCTTGGCCTGAGGGCGATGCTACTGCTCCCGCCGATAAGTTCGCCCGTCCACAGGGTTTTGCGACCGCACCTGCAACGCACCGGCTTCAAGGCAGTCAACGATACCTACGGGCACCTATCGGGCGACCATGTGCTCGTCGAAGTCGCCGCGCGCTTTCGCCACTGCGTGCGTAACAGCAATGTGGCCGCGCGTCTTGCCGGCAATGAGTTCACCGTCCTGCTGACCGGCAGCGGGTCGGAAGAACACGCGGTGGCATTGTCACGTTGAATAGTTGAAGCTGCAAAAGCCTATGGAACGCGCTGTTGCTCAGAACGCAGACGGATCTTGGGTGAGCTCAGTCAAACAATGCCAGGAGGCAAAGCGGTCGCCAAGTTGCTTGCGGTAAAGCGATGCGCGTAGTAGATGTCGCTTGAGTGCGAAGTGCTGCCGAATTAGACCGAAGCTCGACAGGAAAGCCTGCGTGAGTTCCGGAACTCGGAGGCCACGCATTCGACGCTCGCGTTCGCGCGTGGGCCGATGGCTATTTTCGGCCCGACTGTTTAGCCGTGCACTGGCTTTTACGAAGACATGCTTGACGTTGGCCAGTTCGGGGATCTCGGCCTTTGCCGCCGGATCGCTCGGCAGTTGGTCGATCACCATTTTGCGGGGCATTTCAGGACACGAGGCCAGCACGCGCTTGAAAAATCCCTTGGCTGCAGCCTTTTCGCGACGCTTCTGCGACAGAATCAAGCTCGGTGCCATGCCGATCGACTGCTCGCCATAGCAGGTATGGCTGGCCGCGCAGCGTCACGAATACCTCGTCGAGGTGCCATGTGGTGCCAGGCTTGGGACGCCCCACTTTCACTCGGCGCGCAAAGCCCGCTCCAAATTTGTCGCACCAGCGCCGGATCGTTTCATCCCTACGGGACTTCCTTCGGGGCGTAGCTCACGACAACGCCGCGCTCGAACAGCAACGCTTCGACGTCGCGAAGACTCAATTGGAAGCGAAAATACCAGCGCTTGGCGCAGCTGATAACGGCGGCCGGAAAGCGATGACCGTGATAGCCAGATTTAGCACGAAAAGGACGAATACCCCTGCCCCCAACGAGACTGCAGAAACGACGGTTCTGCTGGGCCGGCCTTATCGCGCACGACCGCCGTCATAACGTGGCCGTTGCAAGGCGATATGGTACGGCGATCCAATTGGAGGGTCGTTTGGTTTCCCGATAGGAACTGTCCGGCACTCCGTAGGACCGTGCCAGTGATCCAGATTTCCTGTTGTGACGGCAGTGTTTGCAAGGGCGGCTCAGCGGCCATCAAAGTAGCCATTGAGCCGGCCGCCAGGACGGCCGACGCCTGCACTGCCTGCGTGCGTTTTTTCATGATGCCGCTTCAATCGAGCTTGATACTTTTGACCCAGGGCTTGGCCGCTGTTTTACGTCAACTGCCCCACCGGTTTGGCGCGAAACGCAGGGCGGTCACTGGATTGGCGGCACAACCCCCAGCTTCTCGGCGAGCATGCGCTCATACACACCGAAGTGCAGATCGACTTCCTCCTGACTCACAGTTGTTACCACAATGTTTACCTGACTTACCTCCAAACCGAGTACTACCGCGATCGCGGCTTCAAGTTGAGGCGCACACACCGCGTCGTTTGCCGTCGTTGTGCCAATAGCGATTTCATAAGTCCGTTCCTGCTGGAAAACGATTTCGACCAACCGCGCACGCGCGCTCATGTTGTTTTCGATTGCCAGCTTTACGACATCCGCCATATTTCGCATCGTTTCGGCTGGAAAGCCACTTGTCGAGCGCAGTCTGACGCGATTTTTCCCTAGCGTGAGCCAGTCCGAATTGAACTCCATCGTGATCTCCAATTTGTCGTTGCAACCACCGCGACAATAGGGGGCACCCGGACGAATTTCAAGATCGAAGTTTTCGCCGCATTCCCCTTGAAATTTTTAATGGACGATCTATCTTAAATATCGCTCAGGCAGACGCGCCGGTGATATCGGCGCGCTGCGTGTTTCGATTTGTTTGCCCACAGTTGGCAGGCGAACTGGAGCGCGTAGGCCCGTTCGCCTCCATGCTGCATCAAGGAGGATAAGACCATGAGTGATCTCTATTCCAGAACCGACCTGTTCAGCGAATTCGACCGTTTGCAGCGCCAGATGGAGAGCCTGTTCGGCGGCTTGCCGTCAAGCCTGCGATCCAGTCGCTTCGGCGCTTTCCCGCAGATCAACATCGGTACGACCGACGACTCAATTGAAATCGTCGTGTTTGCTCCAGGTGTCGATGTTGGCGGCCTCGATGTAGCCATCGAGAGGGGACTGCTGACGATCAGCGGCGAGCGCAAGCCCGCGCAAGGCGTTGCTGGAGACGGCACCCGCACCTATGCGCAGGAGCGCTTTACCGGGACCTTCCGCCGTGCGATCGAACTGCCGCAAAACGCTGACCCCGACAAGGTACAGGCGCGCTATACCAATGGCTGCCTGTCGATCAGCGTCGGCAAGCGCGAATCATCGAGGCCTAAATCCATTACCGTCCAGTAACTCAGTTTTTTCGCGGAGCTAAACCATGAACCAAAAAAACCAACTTGCTGAGCGTGAGCAGAACGCCAAAGCACCGCGCGCGGGCGATCAGCCGACACGGCGGATGACGCTCACTCCAGCCGTCGACGTCTTCGAGGACAGCCAGGGCATCACGCTGTGGGCGGACTTACCCGGCGTCACGAAGGAAAAACTCGACGTGCGGGTGCACGACGGCAACCTCTATATCGAAGCCGAAGCGGTCGTGCCGACACCTACAGGTTTGCGGCTGCAGCACGCCGAGATTCGTGAACCGCGTTTCGCGCGGACGTTCTCGCTGAGTCCGGACTTTGACACGTCGAAGATTTACGCCAACCTGCAGGACGGCGTGCTGAAGCTAACGCTTCCACGTCGCGACGAAGCACGGCCGCGGCAGATCGAGGTGCAGACGAACTGAGCTGAAGACCAGCAACGATGACAGGCAAAAGCGGGGGCGACCGCAAGGTCGCCACCGCCATGTTCGCAAGGGCACGGCGGCCGCCTTTGGGGGACGGCTGCGCTACGTTGCAGCGTGAGCGCAATGACGAGCCTCTGATCCTCCCGCCAGAACATCGAGGAGCATAAGATGAACCCTGACCCGAAAAAGTGGAACCCTTTCAAATTTCTCCGCGGTTCAGGGCGCAAGCCTGGAGCCGAGAGCGCGCAAACTTCGGCAGACGGCGAAGCGCCGCGCGTTGGGTGGCCCGACGTTCAGCGGCTCTTCTCCCGCGATTCGTGGCGCGCGATGGAGGATTTTTTTCTCGATCCATTTGCAGCGCGTGGCGCGCTCGAACGATGGTTTGGCGACTTCAGCTCATCACGTTTTCAACCACGCATCGACGTGGTTGACGAGGGCAAAATACTGCGCGTGAGCGTCGAATTACCCGGCATGGAGCGGGAGGATCTAACAGTCAACGTCGAGGACGGGGCGCTGGTGTTGCGCGGCGAGAAGAAACAGGACGTGCATAGCGAGGAAGACGGCTGCTATCGGCTTGAACGCGCATATGGGACCTTCACGCGGACGATCCCAATGCCGGAGAACGCCGATCCCGAGCATGCGCTTGCAAAGTTTGACAAGGGCGTGCTTACGTTGACCGTACCGAAACGGGAAGCGCTGCGACCTGTAACCCACACCATCGATATTGGCTAGCCTTAGGCAATAACGTTTCGCTAGCGAGGCTGCCCGCGACGGACGTACCGGTCTGATCCGACGGTGCGTTGGCGAATCTATGCATCGACAGTTTTTCTGAGAGTTTTTCCATACTCGCGGCAACCTTCGCGGTCCATTATGGTATTGGACACGAACAACGCCACGGCGCGATTCCCATGCGCTTGCCGTCGATCATGGTCAGCGGAGGCTTCGATGGGCCGCACCTAACGACAAGTCGAGTTGTTTCGATTGCGTTCACGCTGTCGTTGCCGTTCCCTCGCCGCTGTTTCCTGCTCGAGTAGCCGCTCAAGCTCGGGTTCGGATTGCGCTTCAACGTCGATATCGCCCATCTTCAGCCGTAATTTTCGCCCGGCGATTCCTTCAAACCAACTCGTGACGGCAGCGGCGAGCACTGGTCCAACAATCGTCGCAAGAGGAATGACAAATTCACCCGTCAGGCTGTTGGCCGCGCCAACGCTGCGCGGACCAAGTATTCCCGGCATCGCCATGCAGCCTTGCCTTAAAAATTCGCTTGCTCGGCCTTGGACAGAGCGCCATGTTCCGAACCACACCCAGCCATTGCGCGTGCTGATCGTCGACGACTATAAAGATGGGGCCGAAGCGCTGGCTGCTTATTTATCGTTCAAGGCGATGGAATGCCGGATCGCATTGGGCGGTAGGCAGGCGATCGAGCTAGCGACCGCCTGGCAGCCCGATGTGATCATCATGGATATTTCGATGCCGGGGATCGACGGTTTCGAAGCGACTCTCGCGTTGCGGCGTGATTTACGCGCTGGAAACACAGTGATTATCGCGTTCACCGCGTTGGACGAAGCCGACGTACTTGGGCATCTTTCGCATCCAACATTTGACGGGTATTGCCAGAAGGGCCAACCGCCAGACGTGCTTGTGGCTTTGATTTGGTTCTTCGTGCGCGCAGGTTGACCAGATAAGACCAGTTCAGCAGAGGAACCTCCGTCCCGCTTGCGCAGAGTTGCTGATAAGCCTGCCGCAGTTTGTATTGGCACTCCGAAAGGGCTGCCATCAGCTTCGGTAGGTATCGACGCCAGCCGCGTTCGGACTCGTCATAAAGGAAAAACCGTTGACAAGGTCGATTTGTCAGGATACTGTTACCCTCGAAGTATTCAAGAAGCACGATTGCTGAACATCATTATTCGCCTCACCTGCGCGGTATTCGCTGTCCTCTCACTCCTTGAAATTTTGCCCCGCTCCACCTGGAGCTACTAGTTTTGTCATTTCAAGGAAGATCATGGATATCGGTACAGTTAAATGGTTTAACGATGCGAAGGGCTTCGGTTTTATTACGCCTGACGCTGGCGGCGATGATCTCTTCGCCCACTTCTCAGAAATTCGAGGCGATGGCTTCAAGTCGCTCACGGAAAACCAAAAAGTCAGCTACGAAACCAAGCGTGGACCGAAGGGCATGCAGGCGTCGAACATTTCGCCGCAATAAGCTTTCTGTATCGGGCCTGCTTAGTGGCCCGATAGTCAAACGCACCTGCTGGAGCCGTCGGCTCCCCGTTTCGGTTGTCATGCCTACCATGCGCAACCGCTCGTCTTTCCGACACCCTCCCGCTTAAGCCATATTGCAATGCCCCTGCCAGCCAGACACAGCTGTCGCGCGGGGGCGCCCGCCCTACATCATATGCACAATAATAATTCGAACTACCGATACAACGGCTATTCAGTTTCCCCTTCCGCGCATCGCCTGCCCAACGGATGGTTCGCCGCCAACTTGTTGCTGATCCGTGGTGACTTCCAGAGTGCGGGAGCGGCTCAATACAAATTCGACGCGCTCGACTATTTTGATAGCGAAACCCAGGCCGTAGGACACGCTGCCACTTGGGCGCGCGAATGGGTTGATAGTCGCGGCTAATTAACGTCTGGGATTTGCCGAGACGTTGCAGGTCGATGCCGATTCGGATTAATTGAATCACTAAATTTCATCTGCTCTGTCATCCGGAGCATATAGGTCCGCAAATGCCGTTACTGATCATGCAAGTTGCTGTGAATGGCGAATTGGTAGAAGTGTTTGAAATGCCTGTTGATGGCGTTGAAGGGTGCCAAATGCTCGCGAAAGCCAATGAGGATGAGCGGTCGATTGCTCGGCGCGGTCAAGATATCGAGGACGGTGAGCTATGGGTCGATCTGATCGACGCAGACGGCGAGACCCTCTTCGACCAGGTAGCGTGTTTTCATCGGGCAGACGCCTCCGACGCGCTTCAGGTTTATTTTGGCATGGCGTCCGATGTCGTCAGGGACTGCCTTTCAAAGTCGAACGTCACCTCGCTGTACGCGAGGCATCGCGTAGCGGCGCAAGAGTACTTCCGAAAGGTTGATGGGCTCGTTGGCTGCTCGACATCAGGCTCCAGGCAAAGCAACCGGCGGCGCCTCGGTGAAGCAAGCGTAATGGATTTGGTCACCGAGATTCGCAGACGACTGGGGAGCCAAGATACGCAGTTGGCGTTGAGCGAACTGCCTGCGCCGGTACAGTTAGCAGCTACTCAACTGGCTGAAGCGGCACGCCTCTACGTCACAACCGTCCAGCAACTGTGACGCATAAGATGCGGGCGATGAAACTCGATTGCCCAGACCATTTTCGTTGTCAAAATGGCTAGCATTTAGTTGCTACACGCTCGAAGTCACGCTGCTTATCCAATCTCACGCTCTCGCAAAGTTCGGCGAGGGCTTGCTTACGTTAACGTCGCCGAAACGGGAGGCCCTGCGACCCGCGAACCAAACGATCGATATTGGCAACCTTGAGTGAAGACGTTGCGCTTGCGAGGTGAATGAATGGCTGTACCGAGTCACTATATAAGTTGCCATGTGGTCGAGTAGCAGACCCACTCGGCTGTCAATGAACAGTCCAGTGCCCCTATTCTGTCCAGCGGTCCGCCCACTTGCTGTGTTCGGCTATTCGCTATCCTTACCTGTTATCGATACGCTTCTGCCGTGCTGCGAATTCGTTCTGCCCGTCATGGCGATACGTCGGCGCGGTCGATTTTTTCGAGCATTAGCTTGATCCGCCTGTCGATCGCGGGGGTCAGGAAATCATTCAACTTAAGCGAAGCAACCCTGCGTCGCCAGTATGGCAAACCCAACGCACAGCCTAGAACGAGGTGAGGAACCACTGCTTCGAGGTGGTTCAAATCATTTTCGAGCATATGCCGTCTCATCGCCTTCTCGCTTCTGGTACGTCCGTGATGGACTCCTTAGAGCTTTATCGCTCGTGCCGAGTCGCTCAACCGCCCCCCTCAACTGGCCCCTTCTATCGCCATCAACGTTGCGTCGCAGTTTGTTGTGACGAATACTCGTACCGTAAGATCCCAGCCCGATTAAATTCCACGTATCGACAGATGAGTAGCTGTTTAACTTCCTTCATTCACAGGAAGGCAGGCTCCGGGTACCGTCTTTATGAGCATCAAAGCGGAGAGATCATGATCACTCCAAGCTCTTTCTATGAGGAATATCTTTCACACGAAACAGAGAAATCCGGCCTCCATCTGCAATCTGAATTCGAAGCCCGACCCGATATCTTTGCTTCTCCTCTCTCGCAAAAGCTCAAGTCATCTCGCCGTTTGGTACGCATCCTTGAACGGACCAGGCATCCAGCAAGTGAACTCGTCCATCTACGCGCCCAGAGTTTGCAACCGACTTCCACAACCTCCAAACCCGAGGCTGCACGCCCAATAGTGCCAACCGGTTCCTCCATCGTTCGAGCTTCCACCTCGCACAGCGGTGGCAATGAGTTGCCATCGATCCGAAGGTAACGTCGCGTCCTCACCTTTCACTTGCAAACTCACACATGCTTCGATGGTTTGATGCATGACAGGCAGAGCCTGGAAACATCGGCTGAGGATGAGGAAAGATGATGCCTCGTTTCTGAGCATAGAACTCCCAGCAACGTCATGCCTCGATGACTCGCGATATGACCTGTCGCAAGGACGGGTACTGATTGACGTTCGATTAAATGATGATTCTGCATGAGCCTTCGCCCGGCACCTAATGCACATGATCGACCTACGAAAAAAAGGTCCATTGACATCGAACTGTCCTCATCTGCGGCAGACAAGCCGCCCAACTTTGGGTGCTTATACAAACCCTTGCCAACGCGCGAATCTCTGGATTGAGCGTTCATTCAAGACCTGAGTTAATTCGTGCTTGGCAAGCGTCCGCGTGGTGACGCCGAAACGACACCATTTATGATATTCATGGTGCGGGACGGTGGCAATACTGGACAAAGTTTTAGTGCAAGACTCTTCACAAAACGAAAGGTGCAGCTAAGCCTCATCTAAGGATGGCAGCGTATTTTCGAACTGGGTTAGTCCTTAGCCACACGAACGTATTTTCCGCACACTTCAGGTGAGTTTTTCGATCCAGTAGGGTCGTTCGCCATCGCGCTGCACGTTGTGCAAACCACTTTAAATTCTAAGTACGCACCGTGTAGTCAACATCCTGAGCGCCGCTTGGACTTGAACGCGGCAAGCATATGTTTGAACCAACAGTTTTAGCGGATCAATGCGATGAAAGCTGAAGCCACAAAGGTATGCCTGATGCCCGCTGCCGGCATGACGGCCTTCGCACTGGCCGTGGGTTTTTACGCGTACGGAACGTCGACAGGAACAGTCGCTTCTCTCTACAGCACCCTGGGAAATCTCGTCGGTGTTTCTGTTGGTCTTGGGTTACCGGCGTTGGAAGCGATTCGTGCGAGACGTGCCATGTATATGCTCAGGCTCGAGCGCTTACGTGAGACCGTCACTGTGGTCAACATCAGCCGCGGGCTCGCCGATGAGGCGAACGCCGCGTTGTGCAGCGGCGCGTGCGACTGCAGCTATTTCCAGCGGACCTACAACTACTCTCAGATCGAACATGCAATTCGGCTAGTCGATCAGATCGAGCCAGTTTCATCGACACGACATGCGGACGATGCCGTTGTCGACACCCGGCGTGACCTGCGCACGTTTTTCTCGCTTCTCCACGGCGCGGCGTCCGATTTCCGGGATTGTCAGGCGGTACCGGAGGGAGGGATCGCGAGCCTGGTGACATCGTACGGCAATGTGGCACATGACATTGATTGCCTCGAAACCGAGTGTCGCCGGCTGAAGGAGAAAATCGACTTCTGGCACCTTGCGCTCAAGACCTGAGCGCTGATATTCAGTTGATGTTCAAGAAGCGCTGCGGGGCGGCAAGCGCCTAATGCTCTGCGTATTGATGTTCAGCGCTGTTCTCTGAGCCGTCGATGCCGGAGGTTTCCCGTTTGTGTGCCGTTGCAAGCTGCCATGCAAACAGTCCTGGGACGAACACGAGCAAGTCGCGCAAACGTCTTGCGCCTGCGAGTGCCAGACTGACGGACGGATCGAGGCCTAAAGCGCCCCCGATCAGAACAAAACCGCCTTCCTGAATGCCCAGCGCGCCGGGCACAAAAAACGCTGCGCTACTGAGCGCTTGAATCAGCGATTCGAGCACGACAGCTTCAGCGAAACTGATCTCCGAACCTAGAAAAAACAGCGCCAGCCAGATCTCCAGAGAGGTGGCGAGGCACTGCAGCGGCTGCCAGATGAACAGATAACGCAGCACAACTCCGTGTCTTCTCCAGATCAGCTTGATTGACTGGTCGATGCGTAGCGAGGGACCGGCTAGCGCCGCAATCTGGCCGCTGGTCAGGCGATTGAACAAGCGGCCCAGTCTTTCAAACAGGCCGACGTGCTGGATCAAGGCAAATCCTGCCAGGAGCGGTGTGAGCAGGGCCGGTCCCCAGAGCACCTCCACCGCAAACTGGCGTTCACCCGGCGTGGCGTGGCCCATCAGGAACGCTATGCCGACCAGCGTGAACACGAGTTGGCTGATCAGCGTGAGCTGCATGTCGACGACCAGGCTTGCCGCGGCAGTAGAGGTCCGCAAACCCGCGCGGGTCAGCAGCCGAAACGAGACGATCTCGCCGCCGATCCGCGCGACCGGAAGCAGGCTGTTGACCGACTCGCGAATCCAGACTAGCCGCAGCATTGTGAGCAGACGCGGGCGTCCCGTTCCGATTATGAGCGTTTGCCAGTCACGGGCATTGGCCAGCATCGGCAGGACATGGACGGCGGCGGCCAGGACAAGGCCGGGACCCGCGGAGCGTAGCAGCGCGAATACCGAACGCGGGTCTTCGCGCCACACCAGCGCCAGTGCCACGATCAGTCCAAGCGCGGCTATCACGCGGCCAAGATATTTAGTCATGCGGTGTAAGTGAAATTCGGTTTGACGATGAGCGCGTCAGCCAGGTGCTCGTTGCAAACAAACGCGGGGATTGAGCAGCACCAATCATTTCTCCCCAAGCGGATAGAGCAGGCCATCGCGGCCGACTTTGAACTGGAAGCCTCTCCAAAGTACGCGCGTCGAGAAAAAGCTGCTGACGAAAATGACGAAGCAGACGAGATCCCATATTGGCAATAACCATAGGTCTTCGGAAGCCTGGCCAAGCGCGTGGTCCAGTTGCAGTTTCAGTGCGAGCCGCGTGAGGAGTGCCGCGAGCGTGAGGGGCCAGGTCCACATCGCCGCGCCGGATAATGCGATGGCGAACAAGGCGAACACAAGCGGATGTGTGAGTGCCGAGCCAAGGTGGCCGGCCGGGTCGATTGTTCTGATGGTACGGCTCCAGCGCAGTTCGTGAGAGATCAGTTGCGAGGCGCTGGTTTCAACGCACGCGTGCGTCACAATGATAGGTGGAACAACGACCTTTTCTCCCAGTTGCCGCACGGCTTCCCCAATTGCGTGGTCCTCGGCAAGATGATGAGTGAACTGTGAGAAGCCGCCAATTTTTTCAAGTGTCGCCCGGCGCAAGGCGATGGTCTGTCCGAAACACGGGCGGGCAAGCCGAAGCGCCATGCCGACCACGACGCTGGGCAGGAACTGGTAGTTGCTCGCCTTGGCGGACAGTCGAGGCCAGAAACCCGCATCCGGTAGCCCGCGATAAAGACAGGTGACCAGGCCGACTCCCGGCTTTTGCAGCTCGCCGACAACACCGCGCAGGTAGCCGGGACCGACCCCTACGTCGCTGTCGGCGAATACGAGGATGTCATGCTGCGCGTTGGGCAGCATATTGAGGATATTGCTCATCTTGCGGTTCGGGCCATACAGCCGGGAATCGATCACGATCGCAATCTCAGCATGAGGGTGCAGCCGCTGCAAGCGTTCCACCACCTCGAGCGCTGCGTCCCTCTTGTCGTGGACGCCGAACAGGTATTGTATGGGACCAGGGTAATCCTGCTTGCAGAATCCGGACAAGTTTTCGAGCAGCGCCTGCTCGTTCCCATGCAGAGGCTTGATGATAGTCACACCCGGGAATGAACTGGGCTCCGCGCAGGGGCGCGCCAGAAAGCGCCTCGTCAACGCCGCCGCAACCAGCATGTACAGGATTCCGAAGGCCGCGCTTGCACCGCACACATAAGCTGCCCAGCGAAGCGTTAGGTGCGCCATATGCAGGCTGCCGGCGTGAATGGCGAACGCTGTCAGCAGGACGGCGCCTGCCAGCCACGCGAATCTCACATACAGCGCTCGAAGCCTTCCCTGTTTCGTAGGTGACACGCCGGGAAACTGACCGGGCAGGTCGGGCACATCCGGGGTCATGCCTCGTGAGCCCGGAGAAACTTGAAAAACTCCACGCCTTCACGCAAGCGCCGCTTCATCATCTCCCAGCTCGTCAGCATCTCTCGGACGATTTCCCAGATCTTTGACGGCCTGAAATAGAAGCGCTTATAAAACTCTTCGAGGCCGTGATAAATCTCATCACGCGACAGGTGCGGATAGCCGATCGCCGAAAGCTGGACGCCCTTTGAACTAACGAGATTGATGACCTTGTTTTCCTGCAACCAGCCATTGTCGACCGCTTGCTTGTACAAAGTCGTACCGGGATAAGGCGCGGCAAGGGACACCTGGATGGTATGCGGATTGATTTCCTTCGCGTATTCGATGGTCTTCTGGATCGTTTCACGGGTTTCGCCCGGCAGGCCGAGAATGAAGGTGCCGTGAACCTTGATGTCGAGCTTGCGGCAATCTTCGCTGAAGCGCCGCGCAATGTCCGTACGCAGGCCTTTCTTGATGTTCAGCAGGATCTGATCGTCGCCCGACTCGTAGCCGACCAGCAACAAGCGCAGGCCATTCTCCTTCATGACCTTGAGCGTCGCGTAAGGCACGTTCGCTTTCGCATTGCAGGACCACGTGACCCCAAGCGTGCCGAGTCCGCGCGCGATCTCTTCCACCCGCGGCTTGAAGTCGGTGAAGGTATCGTCGTCGAACATGATCTCCTTGACTTCGGGCATGTTGTCCCTGATCCACTTCACTTCTTCCAACACGTTCTCCGTTGAACGCGTCCGGTACCGATGCCCCCCGACCGTCTGCGGCCAGAGACAGAAGGTGCACTTCGACCTGCACCCGCGCCCGGTGTAGATCGATACATAGGGATGTTTCAGGTAACCGATGAAATAGTTTTCGATCTTCAGGTCGCGCTTGTAAATGGGCGCGACAAACGGCAGTTCGTCCATGTTCTCGAGAATCGGACGGGCTTCGTTATGCATGATCCCGCCGTCGGCCAGGCGATAACTCAAGCCCGGAATCGACGCAAGCGGCAAGCCCTGCGCGATGTCCCGGCAGGTGAAGTCAAATTCTTCCCGGCAGACAAAATCGATTGCCTCGCTGGCGACGAGCGAATCGTGCGGGTCGACCGCGACCTTCGCACCCACCATGCCGACGAGCACCGCCGGATTTCTTTGCTTCAATTGTTCAGCGAACAGGGTGTCAGTCGGAAACGACGGTGTACTCGTATGAATGACGACGAGGTCGTATTGCTGTGCGATGTCGAGCGACGCTTCTACCGAGAGGCCATCGGCGGGAGCATCGAGCAAACGGCTTCCTTCAATCAGCGCGGCCGGCTGGGCGAGCCATGTCGGGTACCAGAACGACCGGACTTCGCGCTTGGCCTGATATCGCGAACCTGCTCCGCCATCAAAACCGTCGTAAGAAGGAGCCTGCAGGAACAGTGTTTTCATGGATACTCCGCTAATGCCAGGGATCGATTGCACGGAACGATCATAGGTGTCTCTTCGACTCCGGCCTATGTCGATCGGAGCACAGGATTCAAGAACGGCGTTTTGGACTCGGGTCTTGTGAATGGGTAACTGTCTTCCATATGAAAATGAAAGTTAGCCGACAGGCTTTAGTGACTTATCGGGTCGCGCTTCTGGCAACAGTCACAGGAAGCCCTTTGTGCTGCGGAAAACGACCACCGCGTGACAGATAGGGGAGCAAGCCGCTCGTCAGGGCGTAAAAAGTGTCAGTTGCTACACATACAAGTAAAATAGACCTATAGCCTTAGCTGATAGTTAGGCAACCTGAACCGTTTGTAATCTTGTGCAACGGAAGACACTCGCATGCGAATCCTGGTGGTAGAGGACGACGAGCTGATCGGTACTGCGATTGCTCGAGCACTGCACGACGCGGCTTATGTCGCTGACTGGGTCATGGACGCGCCCTCGGCAATGGGCGCCTTGCTCACCCGCGAGCATGACGCCGTGCTGCTCGACCTGAACCTTCCTCGCGGAGATGGCCTGAGCATCCTGCGCGATCTTCGCAAGCGTGACGCGGATATACCGGTCCTCATCATGACTGCGCGCGACGGCGTGGATGATCGTATCGAAGGGCTTGATAGCGGAGCGGACGATTACCTGGTCAAGCCATTTAACCTGGACGAAATGCTGGCGCGGCTGCGTGCTGCAACACGCAAGCTCGGTCACCATCCCGACGCCACGCTTTCAAGCGGCAAGCTGTCGCTCGATCCCCGTACGCTGGTCGCGGTGTATAACAATGTCGAGTGCCGTTTGTCGGGTCGAGAGTTCGCGGTGCTGAGGGCGCTCCTCTCGCGTCCCGGCACCATTCTGTCCAGGAGTGAACTCGAGAACCGGGTCTACGGCTGGAACGAGCAGGTCGACAGCAACGCTGTCGAATACCTGATCCATACAATTCGCAAGAAGATCGGGCATAGCGCGATTCGCAACATACGAGGTGTGGGATGGATGGTCGACCGGGACGAAAGCCACGTTCGCTGACAAGACAATTGACGTGGTCGATCATCGGCATCATCGTGGTGTTTGCGTTGATGGGCGGTGCTCTGTCATTCGCCGGTGGTTACCGGGAGGCGAGCCGGCTGCAGGACAGCCACTTGCACGACATCGGCGTTTTGATCAAAAGCGGCAAGCTGATGCTCGCGGCCCCCACTGTGACGTGGCCCGATGCGCATGGCAACGGTATGTCGATGATCATTTCACGCGTGAGTCCGGGTGCGCCCGAAACCGGTATCAATGTGCCTCTGCCGCCCCTTGAAACCCTTCCTGACGGGTTCCAGAACGTTGATTTCGAAGGCAGGCGCTGGCGCGTCAATGTGCAGACCCTGCAAGGCGGCGACCGCCTCCTGGTGGCGGAGCGCTCGACCATACGGGACGAGATCGCTCATGACGGCTCGCTGCGAACCCTGTTGCCCATGCTCGCGCTGACGCCGCTTCTGCTGATTGTCATCGCATTGATCACCCGGGCTGCATTAGCGCCTGTACGCCGCCTTGCAGCAATCGTGGACGGGCAGGACGAGGTCACGCTCGGCGCGCTTTCGGAGGTGGGAATCCCGAAAGAGTTGCTGCCTTTCATCCGCTCGATCAATCGCCTGATCAGCCGGCTCAAGGACGCGATGGTTCAGCAGCGGCGGTTTGTCGCCGACGCGGCGCACGAGCTGCGCTCGCCGCTGGCCGCGTTGACATTGCAAGCCGAGAGTCTCACGGCAGCCACCGACCCGGAGGACGCACGAGGGCGGCTGGCGGCCTTGCAGGCTGCCGTGCATCGCACCGCGAGGCTGGTCGAACAACTGCTCGCGTTGGCCCGTTCACAGCATGCAGCCGCGCCTGCGCATTCGCTTGTGTCGCTCCACCGGCTGGCCAAGGATGCGATCCAGGACGCGGTCAACGTAGCCAATGCGAAAAACGTGGATCTCGGACTCAAGCAGGTGGACGACATCCAGGTCGACCTGGATGCATCAGCTGTCACCATTGCACTGCGCAACCTGGTGGACAATGCGGTGCGCTATGTGCCCGAAGGCGGCAGGGTCGACGTCGCCGTGGTGAACCGAGAAGGCTATCTCGTTTGCAGCGTCAAGGACTCGGGACGAGGCGTTCCCGATGACCAGCTTGTGCGCGTGACCGAGCGGTTTTATCGCGTGCCAGGGACGGTGTCCAGCGGAAGCGGGCTCGGTCTTTCGATCGTGTCCGAGATCGCTCGCCGCAACGGCGGACGCTTGGAGCTGCAGAACGCCAGCGATGGTTTTCATGCGACTTATTATCATTTGCTTTAGCACGCAATGCGCCTGGGCTGCCAGGATCGGTTTTTCCTGGATCTGCGCTAAGTCTGCGCTAAGGCACCCAATTTATTATTAGGCAGGCCGGGTTCCGTTCGCTCTTGCGGGCCGCAACGTGGGCAAACCCCGTGAACGGCCGCCCCCAACAAACTTTCTCCTTAGCCCTCCTCGATGCAAACAAGCGAAACCCCCGCCTTCGGCGCACCCGCCCGGCTTTTTCACTGGCTTACTGCGCTGTTGCTGGTCGGACAGTACGTTATCGGCTGGCTGATGCCTCATGTCAATCACGACACGCGGCCGGTTGGTCTGATCGGGCTACATCTGTCTTTCGGGGCAACGATCGTGTTGCTGGTACTGGTGCGGCTTGCATGGCGTTTCAGCCACAAACCGCCCGCTGAATCGAGCACCTTGCCACGGTTCATGCGATTGGCCGCTAGCGCCACCCACGGGTTGCTCTACGCGCTGCTGATTGCGCTGCCGCTGATGGGTTGGGCAAACGCGTCGGCGCGAGGTTGGGCCGTGTCGCTGTTCCATGTCATTCCGCTGCCCGCGCTTGCTGCCACGGGTTCAGCGCTTGGGCATACGCTTGGCGACGTCCATAAGCTCACCGCCTGGGTCCTGTTGGGGCTCATTGGGCTGCACGTGGCTGCTGCGTTGTTCCACCAGTTCGTCATTCGCGATGGCACCCTGGGCAGAATGCTGCCTGGCGTGCGCAAGACGCGCTGAGAGGTCGGAGTTATCAAATCGAAGTCGCTCTCCCGAGGCCTCGAAAGGTGCCGCTCGCAACTTATCCGCTTTTCAACGTGGCTTCCTTGGCCAGCAGTCTATGCACTTGCCGATTGCCGCGGCCGGCTTCTTTCGCCGTGGTCGCTGCTAATCCAGTTGCTTCCGCCAGTGCAGCGCGCGTCGCTTTGCTGATGCTGACGGTTGACAATGCCAGCGGAATTGCCGCGCTCGCCGCGGTGGTCTTGCTGACTTTGGTCGTTGACGCGCCCGCGGGTACAGATGCCGCTGAAACAGCGGTATCTGCCGGCGACGACGCTAGCCGGCTAGGTAGGTTGATGTTCATTTAGAGACTCTCCCGGTTAGGTGAGTTTCGGTAGTGCGCACGATCTATCGGCGGTTTCGGCTTCGTAGTGGCGGTATGTTCTTTTGTCAATGGCTTCGCCTAAGGAAGCCTTAAGAAAATCTGTTTTGCCACAAAAAGACACAAGCCAATTGGCCCAAGGACGTTTTGAGTGGAACTTGACATCAAGTACCATAATGGCCTCCGCTGTTTCCCATCAGATTCTTTGTAAGCCGACGGCCATGTCGACGGGTTGCGAAGAAGTGATGGTAGGCAGTAGTCGCCCTTATCTGAATCGAGGAATCGTCTGTGAGTGTTGCCGTTGAAACCCTGTTTACTTCCGCGTTGGGTCTGCAAGCTCCGTGGATGGTATCCAGAGTTGAGCTCGATACAACCAAGCGCCGGATCGATTTCGAAGTGTCCTGCGACGCGAAAAAGTTACCGTGTCCAGC
>NZ_MTHB01000058.1 GCF_002220365.1 Caballeronia sordidicola
CGAGTCCGCGTTAGCAGGCTTCTCTGCCAAACTAAATTCGATTGTCGCGCCGCTACGGCAGAGCTTGACGTACGACCAGGGTAAGGAGATGTCGCGGCATAAGGAGCTTGCCTGCGCCACCGGCGTGAACATCTACTTCTGTGATCCACATAGCCCCTGGCAACGCGGGAGCTGCGAGAACACCAACGGATTGCTTCGCCAATATCTGCCCAAAGGCACCGACCTCTCGGTCTACAGTCAGGACGAACTCGATGCCATTGCCGACAGCCTGAACAGTCGGCCCCGAGCAACTCACGCGTTCCATTCTCCATTCGAGGTCTTCGCTGCAACACTTGCCTCAGCCAGCCAAACTCAAGGCTCTAAACACTAGAGCCTCCTGTTGCGCTTCGGTTTGAAACCGCCAAGGTAAATGTCCCAAGCGCCGTCCGTACCTCATCCAGCGTTTGCTGCGTGACAACCTTGGCGCGTTGGGTGCCCGCCCTAAGCACACCAAAGACGTATCCCGGGTCCTTGGCGAATCGTTCCCGCCGTTCCCGTATGGGGGCGATCAGCGCCTGCAGCTTATCCTCCAACCTGTGCTTGAGCGCCATGTCGCCAAGGCCCCCTGCGCGATACGCCGCCTTCAGGCGTTCCACTTCGGCCCGGTCGTCGTCGAATACGTCAAGATACGTAAAGACCATGTTGCCCTCCACGGTCCCTGGATCAGACGCGCGCAGATGGGCCGGATCGGTGTACATGCGTTTCACCGCTTCGCGTATGACGTCGGGCGAGGACGAAAGCGCAATCGAGTTGTTCTGCGATTTGCTCATCTTGGCTTTCCCGTCGACGCCGGGGAGGCGGCCCATTGTCGGGATCAATGCCTCGGCTTCCGGCAGAACATCGACGCCCGCTTGCCGGTTGATGCGGCGAACGATCTCATTGGTCTGTTCGATCAGCGGAGCCTGATCCTCTCCCACTGGAACAAAGTGAGCCTTGAACCCGGTGATATCGGCGGCTTGCGCCACGGGATAGCATAAAAAGCCCGCCGGAATGTCACGCCCAAAACCGCGGGCTTGAATTTCCTCCTTGATCGTGGGATTGCGTTCGAGCCGCGCCACCGTGACAAAGTTCAGGTAAAGCAGGGTCAGTTCGGCGAGGGCCGGCAGAGCCGACTGGACGGCGATGGTGCTCTTGTCCGGATCGATACCGACAGCCAGATAATCCAGCGCCACTTCCAGTACATTACGACGCACTTTGTCTGGATCATGAGCGTTGTCGGTCATGGCCTGGGTATCGGCGACGAGGAGGTATTGCTTGTGTGTTTCCTGAAGCTCGAGCCGGGTCTTCAGCGAGCCAATATAGTGGCCCAGATGCAGCGGCCCGGTCGGGCGGTCACCGGTCAGGACGGTGAGGCGTGCTGCGGATGGCGTGGTGTCGTGTATATCAGGCATAAACGGATTCTCTTGGAGAACCACCGCAGCACGCGCGAACCGGGAGATGAAACCACGTCGGCCGGACTGCGGCGGTCATGGTCATTAAAAAAGGCGTGACAATGCCGCTCCTTCAGGAGCGGCACCAAGTATGAGCACTAGCCGGGTTGATTACAGACATGGCATAAGAATGCCATAGAGCAGGGATTGCTGCCAACGCCCGGCGCTTGAGTAAGCTACTCTGCTCGACGCAGCCTGATTTCCCAGCTGCCGGTTTCCTCTTTCAACCTACACTAGTTACGCGTCAGTCGGTTGCCAAACCGTCTCGTGCTAAAAAGGTGGCCTCATCGATATGACGAAGATCTATTTGACCCACTCGCCCGATGCGCTCAGGAACTACTACGGGGACCGGGCAATCGCCCAACTGCGTGCGCTGGGTGAGGTGAAGCTCAATCCGTTTGACCGGCCGTTGTCATCCGACGAACTTGTCCGCGAAGCGCAGGGGCAGAATATTGTCGTGGCAGGCCGCGATTCGGCTGCTCCCGCCGCGTTCTTCGACCAGTTGCCGGAACTGATCGCGTTCTGCCGCGTGGCGGTGGATATCCGCAATATCGATGTCAGTGCAGCGAGCCGTCACGGTGTCCTCGTGACGCGCGCAACACCGGGCTTTGACACTTCCGTGGCTGAGTGGATCGTGGGGGTGATGATCGACCTGAGCCGCGGCATTAGCGCGGCTGCAGCGGCGTACTGGCAGCATCGCTCGCCTGTCATTTCAATGGGGCGCGAGTTGCGCGGCTCGGTGCTCGGCATTGTCGGCTACGGTTTTATCGGTCGACGGCTGGCCGAACTCGGCACCGCGCTGGGCATGCGCGTTGTCGTAGCCGATCCTTTGGCGACGATTACACAGCCGAATATTGAACAGGCCTCATTCGACGACGTACTGAAACGCAGCGATTATGTTGTCTGTCTTGCACCGGCCACGCCCGAGACTGCCGACTTGTTCAATGCCGCAGCGTTTGCGCGCATGCGGTCCGAGGCATTTTTTATCAACGCGTCACGAGGCGAACTTGTTGACGATAACGCGCTGCTTCACGCGCTCGATGCCGGTTTGATCGCCGGAGCATCGGTGGATGTGGGCCGTGCTGCCGACCAGATGCCGAGCCCGGCGCTGGCAGCGCATCAGAAGCTGGTCGCGAGTCCGCATGTGGGTGGTCTCACACCGCCCGCCATCGAGCACCAGGCGATGGACACGGTGCGTCAGGTTCGGGCGCTGCTTGATGGGGTGATACCGGAGCATTCAGTCAATGCGCAATGCGCTGCGCGACTGACGCGTTTGCCGGCCTTTTCCGGTGCTTTGCAAGGAGGTCGACCGTGAACGACACGTCCCCGAACAACCAGAACCTGGGTGAACGTATCGGTTCCCTATGAGACGTCAAAGGTCGGACAACTCCACTACGACGACGTCAGCAAGTTCGCCAGCGCCCTGACCGATTCATATCCGGAGCGCTGCTTGTGGGCCAGCAACTGGCCGCAGCCAGGCCGCACCCAGGCCGCAAGCCGGTGCCCAATGACGAAGAGCCGCTTGCGCTGCTCTCGTACTGGGTACCGCAAAGCGCCGTGCGCCGGAAGATCCGCATCGATAATCCGGGCAGGCGCACGGGTTCGGCGCTTGAGTGAATGCGCGAGTTCGCGCATGAATTCGCTCGTTTTTATTACTGCGATTTCTTCTCGATGCGCATGGTGCGCGGCGAGTCTGTCATCACTGCGTCAATGCCGAGGCAGGAGGCTGCTGCGTATGCGTCAGCCGAGTTGACCCCGAACGCGACGATCTTCACGTCCCCGTTGGTCTTGAAGCATTTCACGGCAGCGGGGGTCCACCACCGCGCATCGACCTTCGATACCCCTGTCCCCAGCGTGAAGTGCTCGATCACTTCGACCTGACGATGCAGTTCGATTCCCACCCAGCTTCCGGCGGGAGGCGGGTTGTCGCAGGTCCCGCCGAGCGAGAGATCGACCAGACGGTCGCGGGTCGCATCGCGCGTTTCGAACACCTGTGCCTGGCGGTGCGCCTTCATCAACTGGATTGCTTCGGAGTCCGTGGAGTACAGGCGAACGCGCGACCACGCGTTCATGCTGTCCAGAACCTGGGCGATTGCTTCGACCAATGGCGCCGCTGGTGTTTGCTTCATGTCGAGCATGATTGGTACATTCTGCGGCACCGCCTCTAGTGCTTCACGCAACGTCGGGATGCGCAGGGGGGTGGCGCGGTATGGGTAGCTGAGTTGTCCCGAGGCGTCCTGGCGGCTGAATGAATAACCCGCGTTGAGTTTGCGAAGATCGTTGAGGGTGGTCTGGTCGAGAGTGCCCTGTCCGTCAGTCAGCGAGTCCAGGTCCGCCGGGCGATAGAGCACGGGGATACCATCCTTCGTTACCTGGACGGTCATCCAGAGCGCGTCAGCGCCATTCTCAAGAGCCGTGCTGAACGCTTGTAGGGTGTTCTCCGGCATGTCCCCGGTGCCGCCTCGATGTGCGACGATAAACGGCGCGGCGAGCGCGGGCGTCAGCGGGAGCGCGGCGGCGATTGCCAGTGCAATCGCCGCGACGCGCAAGCGTGCAGGCTGCTTATTTCGGCTCGACCGGGCGGGTGTTATGTCCGTCGGCTTAAAATGGGCATTGGTTGCTTGTCTCATTGTTTTATCATCCGTAGTACATAGAAAGTGACTCTATATCCGGCATGAAATGCGGTATTGAGCCTGCGCAAAAACTTGCTCATCGATCTTGTCATGCGGTCGCCTTGAAGCTTTGGCGTGGCGCACTATAGAGTCGTTGGCCCGGGTAGCACGAAGAGCACGCCTGATTTTGCCACTTACTGGATGACACTCACCATGACCCCACGAATTTTTACAACCGCAGCATTCCCTTCATCGGTCGTTACGTTGCAAAGCAAATACGACTTTGAGGCGACCGTTTTCCGGCTGAAGACAGCGTTGGCTGCGCATGGTGTGACGCTCTTCGCCGATATCGATCAGAGCGCCGCCGCTGCGAAGGCCGGTGCGAGCTTGAGACCCACGCGGCTCTTTCTGTTCGGCAATCCGAAGGCGGGTACGCCGGTCATGGAAGCGAACCCGCACGCGGCGCTTGAGTTACCGCTGAGGGCTGTCGTGTGGGAAGACCCTGCGAGCGGGGTATGGGTGGACTATCAGGACGTGACGACAGCGCTTGAGTTGGACTATAAGGTCGACGCGAACCTGATCGCTCCGCTGAAGCAGATGCCGGCATTGTTGAGCGGGGCGCTGGCTTAGCGGCATGCAGTGTGACGCGAACGAGCATTCGAACAAAGGATTGCGTCTTGCTCGCGCCGGGGCGCAATTCCGTCTGGCACGGTACCATCGTTGCCTGAATCCAAAACGCCTGAGACTCGACCCATGACCATGTCACTTGCCCTCGACTCCAACTTCTGCGAACTGCTAGCGGACAGCCATCTACGCGTGGTCGGTACGCCGTTGCTCGATCCGGAAGTCTTGCAGGCCGATGCTGCTCGATGGTTATACGAAGACGCGCCGTTCTGCGTCGTTGCGCACAACACAGACGCCGACCCGCGGTTTGTCTACGCGAACAGGGCGGCGCAGCGTTGCTTCGAATATACATGGGACGAAATGACGGCACTGCGTTCGCGGTTGTCGGCGGAACACCCTGACCGCGAGGAGCGCGACGGTTTGCTCGAATCGGTGAGAACCAAAGGCTATGCGAGCGGATACCGTGGTCTTCGTATAGCGAAGTCAGGAAGACGCTTCTGGATCGAGAACGTCACGGTCTGGAACCTGGTCAATCGTGAGGGAATGTACTGCGGGCAGGCTGCAACCTATCGCCAGTGGACGGATGTTTGAGCCGGATCAATGGCGGCCGCCGTACGGGTATCGGTGCGGCGGTGTTTTACTCCGTGCTGCCGCGCACGGTGGCAAACGGTGCTGGAAAATACCACCAATATCAGCCCGGTGTTTTCCTCTCGCCCGATCTTTGATCATCAGCGCGCACAGAAGATCCAACCCATGCGATACCTTTCCCAATAGCCGCAATGAAGGCATTTCGTCGCCCGGGCACGCTGACAATTCCGTTGACCGCTGCAGATCCGACCGCTTCGATTTCCACGAACGTATCGTAGGGCAGCACATGGCATCCCCCTTCATCGATCTCGATCGATATGGGAGAAGTCAGGGTCAAAAGCCAATCCAGAGCCGGATCACGGTAGGTCAATCGAAGCACGCCATCGATGGCGACAACCTGTGTTCCGGCGCGATGATGTCGGGCATTGCGTTGCCCGGGGTAGAAACATTGCCTGATCGCTTGCATGAGAGCACCTTCTTCGTATGTCTGGATTTACGCCAGGCCCTCTGCGAAAGGGCTTAAGCACAGCTCAAGCTTAGTGACATGCCTCGCTTGGCGACAGATTCAGCGCTGTACAATCTGTTGCGCAACAGATTCGCTATTGCCCATCTGTTTCGGTCCAATTTCCAAGCGTCTGTATCTGGCGCGAACGACGGGTTACCCGCAGCATCTGCACAATGACCATGTCCTTTGAAACGCCGCCGCGCGACTTGCCCATGGCGGGCGAGCCGTTGTACGAGCGTCTTGCCGAGCACTACCGTCGTGTGATTGCCTCCGGAACGCTCGTGCCGGGTGATCGCATGCCGTCCGTCCGAGTGTTGATGCATCGGCATCAGGTCAGCCTCTCGACGGCGCTGCAGGTCTTCCGGCGACTCGAGGACGCGGGCTGGCTGCAAGCCAAACCACGCTCCGGATATTTCGTTCGCCGGCGGACGACGCCGGCCTTACCCAGTGTCGATGAGCCGGACAACCCTTCTGTTCCGATGGAAGCGCAGTTCGTCGGTCTGCACGAATCCATTTCGAAAGTGATCGCGCAAGCCCAACGGTTTCCCGAAGCGCTGAACCTTGCTGGAGCAACGGCTGCGGCATCGCTTTACCCGACTGCGCGGCTGCAAGCACTGACAATAAAAATACTGCGGCACCAGCCGACGCTGCTCACCGAAGCCGGAGGAGAAACCGCGGGTGCCGTGCTTCGGCAAGCGATTGCAAAACGGGCTCTTTCGGCGGGGATGACGCTTTCGCCCGATGAGGTGATTGCTACGACCGGCGGGGTGGAAGCGGTGAACCTGGCCCTGCGTGCCGTTACTCAGGCCGGCGATACGGTAGCGATAGAATCCCCGGCATTTTTTGGCTTGTTGCAGATTATCGAGAGCCTGGGTTTGCGAGCGCTCGAGATTTCCACTAGCCCGACCACGGGGATGTCACTCGAAGCGCTGGAAATGGCGCTCCTTGCCTATGGCAACATCAAGGCCGTGGTTGTCGTGCCGCACCTGCAGAATCCACTTGGCAGCGTGATGCCCAACGAACGAAAGGCCGGACTCGTCCGGCTTTGTGCCAGGCATAAGGTTGCGGTGATCGAGGACGAACCGTATAGGGAACTGCTTGATGACGCTGGGCAGAACAAGCCTCTGAAAGCATGGGACCGCGACGGCGGCGTAATTCATTGCGCATCGTTGAATAAAGTCCTGGCACCTGGATTGAGGCTAGGGTGGATGTCGTCCGGGCGATGGCACGCGCGCGTCAAGATGCTTAAGTTTGCGCAGAGCCGAAACAATGAAAGCCTGTCTCAGCTCGTTGCAGCCGAATTCATTGGGTCAGGTGCGTATGACCGGCATCTCTTCCGGTTGCGGGAGCGATTGCGAACGCAGCGAGAAGCTACCGCCAACGCTATCGCGCGTTATTTTCCTTCCGGTACGCGGCTTAGCGTGCCCGTTGGTGGTGTCGTGCTTTGGGTAGAGCTGCCGGCCGGTACGGATTCGGGCCGCCTTTTCGAAGAGGCGCTGACGCAGGGCATTCGAATTGCGCCCGGTACGATATTCTCCAATTCACAGCGCTTCGCTTCATTCATTCGTTTGAGCTGTCCCCAGCCATTCGATCAAACCCTCGACGATGCATTGCAGCGGCTTGGACGGCTCGCTAGTGATATTGGCTAGCGGCAATGGCGCTGGATAAAAATAGCGGGCGCTTCTTTACACTCGATATCGCCAGGGTCTTTCTTCAAGCTTTCTTATTTCCAGCCACGAGCTAATGCGCCGTGCGTCGCGTGTAGGGAGCCGTCATGACGGACAGTGACGCTTACCCTTTAGCCCAGTGACGATCACGTTGCTTAAAGAAAGCGAGTAGACCTGCTTCGACGCGCGCCAGGTGCGCTTGATCCCCATGCTGCTGGCATTCCGTTAAGTGAATAAGCCATCCGCCTGGAGAATTTACATGTATCGGTCTGCTCGTCCCGTCCGCTTGCTTCGCAATCGCGCCACGCGCACGGCGCCCGCCTTGCCGCCCGGCTCCAGCCGCACCCGCAGCGTGGGGATGCGTTGGCGCGCTGTCGCAAATCTGATGCAACAGCGTAGTTTTCCTGCTGTCATCTGACGGTCACACGCAGGCAATACGGTGAGCCGCGCCGGCATTGCTTCGGCGCGGCCATTGAGCGTGCTTGAGCGGCCTTCGTCAGGCGGTGCATGCGAACAATACAATTCAAAGAATCGCTTTATGATCTACGACTACATTCTTCCCCTGATCGCAGCTTTGTCGTGCGGCATCGCCATCGGTCTAGAGAGACAGATGCGGCAGCGAACGGCTGGGCTGCGCACCATCACCCTGGTGACCAGTGGTGCCTGCTTGTTTGTGATCCTTGGCGCCATGACCGGGAACGGAACCACGACCGTGACGCAAATCGCGGCGTATGTGGTATCCGGCGTGGGATTTTTGGGCGGCGGCGTCATCATGCGCGAACAGGGCGCGATCCAGGGTATCAATACGGCAGCTACCTTGTGGTGCTCTGCGGCCGTCGGCGTTCTTTGCGGGGCGTCGCACTATGGACCCGCCATCGCGGGAACCCTGGTGATCCTTTTCACCAATACCGTGCTGCGTGAGATCGGGCGCGCAATCAATACTGCACCGGTGGCTTCCGCCGACCTCGTGCGCAAATACGTGCTCACGGTAGTCTGCCGCGGGGAAGATGAGGTGAATATCCGGGCGTTGATCACCAACTCGATGGTATCCGCGCCGCTGTCGTTCCAGGGACTTAGCAGCACGGATCTCGACGATGATTCGCGGCGCGTGGAAGTGATCGCGACGCTCGAAACGCATCCGAAATATCAATCAAAGGTCGAAGCCGTTGCGAGCCGGCTCAGCATGGACAAGGGCGTATCGAGCGTAAGCTGGGCCGCGCTCGATACCGTGCCCGTGCCCGACTGACAATGCGTCACGGCCCATCGGCATGATCCGCGCGCCCGCACGCGTCAGGTATGGCATGGGTTTTGAAAGGATGCATCGGTAGTATCCGGGGCAGCGATGCTTGTGGAAACTCATGCCGACATGGCATGCAGGTTCGATCTGCCACCTGCGCAATGAGCGGATGGTCGCATCATCAGGCGTCGCTTCACCTATTCAAAGGTCGCAGATGAGTACTTATGTGTTGTTGGCTTGCGGGTTCGGGACCGGATTGGCGATTGCCATCTGGGGAATATTCGACGCACTGAAGCATTCCCGGCGCGAATCGCAAGAGCACGATGACCACGCCCATTGAGCGGGTGATAAACCGGGGCGATAAACACCCGTTCCGGCGGCTGAAGCGTTCATCCCCACCTAAGCCCTTGCCATTTGCCGCCAGCGCTTTCAATAACAACACGCTTGCATCAAGTCTGCGTGCATCGAACTGGTCGGCGGTGCGCTGGTTGATCAACGCGATGGTCTGTGCGGTCATTACATCGAGATTGCTCACCGCACCTGCCTGAAACCGGACGGTCGACAGTTTCAGTGCGAGCCCGTCGCTTGCCGATAGCGCGAGATCGGGAAAGAACGCCGGCATGCAGCTCCGCGGTCCGCGCATTAGCCGCAAATACGCGTCGTCGAGCCGCAGCGATATTGGGACGGGGTTCGAGAAGCTGAAAGCGGAGACTTCGTGACGTGCGGCCAGTGTTACGGGCCGGTCTGTACCCGGTACAGACTGCAAGGTTAAAAAGTTGTCATCTACGAATGCCGGGGTGTGCAACATGACGATCTTGTCATCTGGGCGTCAGCTTAGAGTCAGTGCCTGCCGCGCAAAATGAAGCTGCTTACCATCGCTTACCGGACGATGGAGCACGGGCTTCATTCATTGAGGGTGAAGCCACTTTTTCAAAGAGGCTACTCATCATGAAAGCACTGATCTGCACGACACTTGCTCTGGTCCTGGCTGCTCCCGCCATCTCGTTCGCTCAAACCACGGATCAGCCCGTCACGCGTGCGCAGGTACGCGCCGATCTCGTCCAGCTCGAGAATGCAGGATGGCGCCCGAACTCGCAGGACGCTTTCTATCCGAATGATATTCAGGCTGCCGAAGCACGCGTGCATTCCGGCGATACCGCCACCGGTTACGGCGGAGCCACGGAGAATGGTACGTCAATGTCGCAGTCGCCGACGAGCGGACCCGTGGTGGCCCCGGTCTACAAGGGACAGTGATTCGGACGGCGGTGCGCGGCGAAGCGCCGGACCTTGGGCAGTCCGGCGCTTCGCCGCTGCATAAGCTTGGCGCCAACTCAGTCTATCAACCTGTCAGATGCGCTGTCCTTGCTCGCAATCCTTGCCATTGACCTCGGCTTGCAATGCGCGCACGCGCGCCGGCAGGAAGGGGTGGATCAGCAGTTGGTAAGCACCGCCGCCAATCACGCCGCCTATCAAGGGAGCGACCACCGGAATCCACCAGTAGTTGTCCGGCGAAGGCAGCGCGGACGACCCCCAGCCTGCGAAGTACGCAAACAAACGCGGGCCAAGATCGCGAGCCGGATTCATTGCCCAGGCTTCCAGATAGCCCATGGACGACCCAAGGATTGCCACCAGGAACCCGATCATCAGCGCACCCGCGTTGGCCTGGGGCGCCATTTCGTTGAACTGCTCGGTGATGGCGAAAATCCCGAACAAAAGGAACGCCGTCAGGATGACTTCGTCGGAGAACGCGTGCATGGGGGTGATGGCCAGGCCCGGATGCGTGAAGAACACACCCGCTGCGCCGCCGTCTGCCCGTGACAGATGATGAACCAGGTTGTAGTGCTCGATCACCGGCCCGAACAGCGCATAAACAATGACGGCGCCCAGCATGCCGCCAACGAGTTGCGCTACCCAGTAGGGCAACACTTTCTTCCACGAGAAACCGCGGAAAAGTGCAAGAGCGAGCGTTACCGCAGGGTTGGCATGGGTGCCCGAAATGGAACCGGTCACATAGATGGCCAGCGTGACCGCCAAGCCCCACGACATGCAGACACCCCAGTAGGCATTCACATACGGGCTGGGATCGTATAGCACGTACATGCACGCCACTGAATCACCGAAGGCGATGATGATGAGAACGGCGATGGCCTCGGATATGAGTTCGCCGACAAGTTGCCTGCCGGTCGGTTTTGCAATAGTTGATGACATAAAAAGGATTCCTGAAGGAGGAGCTGCATTGCAGTAAACATAGCCAAGGTGACGTGACGGGGGCTCACGTCGAACGCAGGTTCAACGTGAGTTCAATCTGACACTCAGGTGGCGTCAGCCCACGCCTTGGCGGCATTCACCGCACGTTGCCAGCCGTGCATCTGGCGCTTGACCTCGTCGGCCGCAATATCCGGCGAGAAACGACGGTCCAGCTTCCATTGGCTCTGCAGTTCATTCACGTCTTTCCAGTAACCGACTGCGAGCCCGGCCAGATAAGCCGCGCCCAGCGCAGTGGTTTCGCTGATCTGCGGACGGACTACGTCCACGCCCAGCATGTCGGCCTGGAATTGCATCAGCAGGTCATTGGCCACGGCACCGCCGTCCACGCGCAATTCACCAATGCGGATGCCGGAGTCGGCTTCCATGGCCTTCAATACATCGATTGATTGAAACGCGATACTTTCCAGCGCCGCCCGAGCAATGTGGCCGGAGGTCGTGCCACGTGTCACGCCGAACAGCGTGCCGCGTGCGCGCGCATTCCAGTGCGGCGCGCCCAGGCCCGCGAAGGCGGGGACCATATAGACGCCGTCGCTATGCGGCACGCTGCGCGCGAGCGCTTCAATTTCATTCGCACTCTTGATGATGCCAAGACCATCGCGAATCCATTGCACGACGGCGCCGCCAATAAAGATGCTGCCTTCCAGCGCATAGTTGACCTGGTCGCCGATCTGCCATGCAATGGTGGTGACCAGGTTGTTGCGCGATTCGATCGGCTTGTCGCCCGTGTTCATGACGAGGAAACAACCGGTGCCGTAGGTATTTTTCACCATGCCGGACTTCGTGCACATCTGGCCGAAGAGGGCAGCGTGCTGGTCGCCTGCAATGCCGGCAAGCGGAATCTTCGAGGCGAACACCGTGGTCTTGGTCGGGCCGTACACCTCCGACGAGGCACGCACTTCAGGCAGCATGCTGCGCGGAATATCGAGCGCGTCGAGCAGTTCGTCGTCCCACTTGAGCGTGTGGATATTGAAGAGCATGGTGCGCGACGCGTTGGTGACGTCGGTGATATGCAGGCTGTGCTTGGTGAAATTCCAGACGAGCCAGCTATCGACCGTACCGAAGGCAAGACGTCCTTGCTTCGCTTTCTCACGCGCGCCTTCGACGTTGTCGAGGATCCAGCGGATCTTGGTCGCGGAGAAGTAGGAATCAATAGGCAAGCCCGTCTTGGCACGAACCTTTTCTTCCAGCCCCTGCGCCTTCAACTGGTCGCAGAAGTCGGCGGTTCGACGGTCCTGCCAGACAATGGCGTTATAGATCGGCTGGCCGGTTTCGCGATCCCAGACAATGGTGGTCTCGCGCTGATTGGTAATGCCGATGGCGGCTATGGATGCACCGTTCAGACCCGCGCGGGTGACGGCTTCGGCGGCGACGCCAGCCTGGGTTGACCAGATTTCTTGCGGATCGTGCTCGACCCAGCCCGGTTGCGGATAGATCTGGCCAAATTCCTTTTGCGCCACTGACACTACGTTGCCCTGGCGATCGAACACCATGGCGCGTGAACTCGTTGTGCCCTGGTCGAGCGCGAGGATGTATTGCTCCTGCATTGTCTTCTCCACTGGTTTTTAAATGGATCGCCGCTTCGTGCATGATGCCTTGCGACGTTGCTGACTTCTTGTTTTGACTGCGGCTTCGGTGAGACAGGCGCTTCTACAAAAATTACGTTTTGATTGCGACGATAAATCCGGCTAGCTGCTTCATGCGGTTGGGGTAGGGCCGCCAACAGGCGGGATGAAGGCGCGGTTTCATCCGCAAAACTCCGCGCTATGCCATTGAATGCCGTGCCGCTTCACCTGTGTAGCGGGCTTCCGGGCAGGGCTGCCAGGCAGCGGTCCCATGCCACCCGCGCGAGCTTCCGCTGCTCAGTTCGACGCAGGACACAGACCAGTGGAAACGAACTTGCTTTGTTCGCAAAAGAACACCGTCAAGTCGGAGCGCGCGATATCGCACGCGATGTTGGCACCGCCAAAATCGCGTGCTACTGCCAGAAAATCAGCCATCAGGTCTCGATTCATGCCATTGGTTCATGTCAATTAAGAAAATCTATCGAACCAATAATGTTCGTATTCGAATGCTAGTGAACAAAATCGAAAATGTAAAGGCTCATTTATGAAGAATAACCGAGGTGCGTGCCGCGCATCGGAGTTAGTAGAAAACCTCGAAACGGCGCCGGTAAAGATTCTTGAAAGTTCGAAAGAGAACGGACATGGCAGGCAATAGCGCCCGCAATGGGGATGATTCTGCGAGCAATCGTTTGAACGTGTTGAATGCCCCGGTTTCACGAAATGCAAGCGGATTGCCAGCTTGCACGTCTGCTGGCGAATCACGACGTTTGTACGGGGCAGCTAAGGGCATCTGGCAATCCGGCAATAATTCACCGGTGCAGGTAGAGTGAAACTCCGCGACTAAAAGTTCGCCGCGGCTGATGCAATGTCGAAAAATAGAGGCCAACCATGCGGGTCGCCAGACAGGTCACCAAGCTCATCCGGGTTGTCGCCGTGGTCGCGCTCGCGTCCCTCGGGTTGTTATCGACACTCGCACATGCGAGTGCGATAGAAGAACAGCTCGATTGCAAATCGACGGGCCACGTGTTCATCAGTGCGCTCATGCAGAGTGGCGAGATACAGCCCAAGCCCATGCATGTCGAGAAGAATTCGATCAACGCGTTCCGGCCTGTCCATGGTGTAAAGCTGACGGCGTTCGATTTCCCGGTCTTTGTTGTGCTCGGCTATGAGAAGGACGATCCGCTCTTCAAGCCGGGCAAGGGCGATCCCGTCGCGGACTGGGCTTACGGCGTAGTGGTGACAGGCGCGTCAGACGACGTCAGGGAGCGCCTGCGGCAAACGGGCAGCGACGCTATCGTTCACGAAGTCACACCGGTGATGACGGCGATTCTTTGTAAAGCCCATTAAGGGCGAAAACGCAAGGCGCGCGCCTAAGGCCCAACTAAGGCCCCCGCGCACCGCTCGTCACGCCTGCCTTATGCCAATGCAGCCAGTGCAGCCAGTGCAGCAAGTGCATTGCAAGGGCTAGGGGACCCTGATCACCGCTCAATCCCACGTGGGCTCTTTACTCTGCAGCCGCGGGCAACCTTGCGTTTTCGGTGCGCAGGGTGAGGCGGGCGAAGGCGAACGCCACTAACGCGGAGAGTGCGATTGCGACCACCATCGGCTTTGGCGCGCCATCGGCGAACAAGCCGGACACGGCCATCACCGCAGCGCCCACGACAAACTGCAATGCACCCATCAGCGCCGAGGCCGTACCCGCAATTGCCCCATGACTTTCAAGCGACAACACTGCGGAAGTCGGCAGGACAAGCCCCAGGAATCCGTATCCGATAAACAGGAAAACCATCATCAGCGCGAGGCTGTCGGCGCCCGCCAAAAACAGCACCGCTACGATGCTCATCGAAATCGCGAAGCCCGCAACCGCGACGCGAATGACGCGCGGCAGACCGTACTTGGCAGTGAGGCGCGCAGTCAACTGGCTGAAGCCGAAAAACGCCGCCGCATTAAGCGCGAAGCACAGGCTGAACATCGTGGGCGACAAGCCATAGTGGTTGATGATCACGAACGAGGCGCTTGCCAGATAGATAAAAAACGACGAGACGCCGAATGCGCCGACAAACGTGAGTCCAAGGAACGTGGGGTCGCGCAGCAACTTGCGATAGCCTGCGAACGCACTCGCCCACGAGCTATCGGCGCGATGATGGATTTCCCGTGTCTCCTTCAGCTGCGTAGCCGCAAGCACGAGGGCCAGTCCGCCCGCTACCGTCAGCGCCCAGAAGACACCGCGCCAGCCGAAAGCCGCAATGATGAAGCTGCCGGTCAGCGGCGCCAACAGCGGAGAAACGCTCACGACAAGCATAAGCAGCGACATGAGCCGGGTGGCGTCGTGACCGGTGTAAAGGTCCCGCACGATGGCGCGCGGAACGACCATGCCGGCACACGCGCCCAGCGCCTGGAGCACGCGAAAGCCGATCAGCACGTGGATGTCCGGGGCAAAGGCGCAGCCCACGCTGCCGACGGTAAAAATCGCAAGGCCGACATAGATCGGCATCTTGCGCCCGAAGATATCCGAGAGCGGCCCGTACACGAGCTGGCACACCCCGAGCGTGATAAAAAACACCATCAGGCTCATCTGCACCTCGGCCGGGCTGGCGTGCAGCGCCCCTCCGATGGAAGGCAAGGCGGGCAAATACATGTCGATGGCAAAGGGGCCCACAGCGGTAATCAGGCCCAGCACAATGGCAAGTTGAAGAAAGCGTCGTGTCATCATTTATTGGTAGGAAAGAGTGGCGGCATGGTAATCGAAGTGGGGGGGAAGCGCCCGGCGCTGGGCGGCCACCCGTTCGATGCGGCCGCGCAACTCAATCTCCTCTGCCAGCAGCGCGTTGCGTGCGGTGCGGTATTGCGTACTTTCGCCGGGCAAGCGGCGCGTCGGCTGAGCCAGCGCCACGGACGGCTGCAACGTCTGTGCGGATCCATTTACGGAAGTCATGAGGGCTCTCCTCGTGGTTGAGGGGGAATTTGCGGAAATTAGCGGGAGCGAGCGCAAATGGGGCGCGATGCGGTGCGTCCAAAAGCACATTGCCGGATCGTGGCCCTATATGCATGACGAACGACGCCTTGAGAAATCGACATCGCCCGCTCTAATTCCTGCTCTAACTATTTCGACATTCCCCAAGACGCACGCCGCGACGTGAGGCTTTTACATCGGAAAGAGAATCGGGTGGCGCGCAGGCGGGTACAGCGGCTAAAAGCAAAGGAAGTCACATAAGGCGCGGGTTCGAAATCCCGGCGTCAAGCGGACGCGAACTCTGCATCTGCCGTTCATGATGTGCACTATAGTGAAATCCACGCTGGCGTGCTCAGACGACCAGGAGACCATGCGGCAGCGCAGGGGACGACCGGAAGGTCCTTAACCGGAAAACCGCGAGGGATAACCTCGCCTTCGGGTCCCGTTCGATAAACATGGCGTCCAGCGCCATCATCAAGAATAACAAGGAGCGAGATTCAATGATCCAGGCCCATCCACTATCCTGCCCATGCTGTGGCGATCCAGCCACCCGCGTCCTTACTCGCCGCCGTTTCCTGGCCCTCGCAGCCGAGGGCGCCGCGGCACTCGCCTTGCTACCGCATTGCGCCTACGCCGACACTGATACGACCCGGACCATCGCCTACGACTCGGTTCCTAATCCACTGCATTTGCCGCGCGATACCTATTTTGGCGAATGCTCGGGCGTCGCGCTGAACTCCAAAGGCCATATTTTCGTGCTGTCGCGGGGCAATACCAACGGCCCGGCCTACGCGGCCGCAGCAGCCCAGTTGCTTGAGTTCGCACCCGACGGCCGCTTCGTCCGCGAGATCGGCCACAACCTCTATGCCTGGTCTTTCGCGCATATGGTCAAGGTGGATCGCGAGGACAATATCTGGGTGACGGACAAGGGTTCGGACATGGTGATCAAGTTCACGCCCGACGGCCGCGTAGCGATGGTCTTCGGCCGCAAGCAAGAAGCGGCCGATGAGGAGACCGGTCCGCTCAAGCATCCTAATCCGCCGCTTCCCGCCGAGCCGGGCCGCTTCCGCCAGGTGACCGACGTGGCCTGGGACGCCGCCGGCAACAGCTATATCAGCGACGGGTATATCAACTCGCGCGTGGCCAAGGTCGACAAGAACGGTAACTGGCTCAAGTCATGGGGCGAGCGCGGCACCGGCCCCGGACAGTTCCACACGCCGCATAGTATCGCGCTGGACGCCAACGGAAGTGTCTATGTAGCCGACCGAAGCAACCGGCGCATCCAGGTGTTCGACGGCGAAGGCAACTTCCAGCGGCAGTTCACGATCGATGTGCCGGTGCCTCCCGGTGCGCGGCCGGCGATTGGTTATGCGCCAGATGAGGCAGCCATAGCCGCCGGCACGTTTGCACCCGGCTCGCCGTGGGCCATCTGCATCTCACCGGGGCCGAACCAGGTGCTGTACAGCTCAGATGCCTTCCCCGGGCGCATCTACAAACTGTCGCTCGAGGGCGAGGTGCTGGGGGTACTCGGCGAATCAGGCAAGCAACTGAAGCAGTTCGGCTGGATTCACCAGATGGCTTGTCCGTCGGAGAATGTGCTGTTCGTCGCCGAGCTCCTGAACTGGCGCGTACAGAAGCTGGTGTTGCACGCGTGACGCTTGCTTTGAAATGAATCTGATTGAGTCACGGGAGCGGCGAGCTGACGCTCGCCGCTTTAGCTTGATCACGCATCGTTAGCGGCTTTAAACAACTGAACACCCTTTAGCAAACCCAACCCGCTCTCGGCGATATCCACTATCCAAATCCCGGATAATGCTTTGGAAGCGTTATGCCAAGCGGATCAAAGGCTAAGCGCCGGACGCGCACGGCCGCGCCTAGGGGTTGCCCCGCATAGTCGGCGCTGATATCACCCCACTAGTATCCCCGCCGCAGAGCCCAACAACCGAGCGCGTGCACGCTATACCTGGAGTTCTTCCACCGCGTTAAACCAGCCCGCCCTGATGGCAGGTATCCGTCACCCGATCTCACCGGAAGCGGGCCGGGAACACAGAACAGACCGCAGCTTCCCCAGTTTCATATACCTGGCGTTTGTAGCGTAAGTGCGAGCTTTTAGGATCAGATACGCCGGACTAAACTGAGTAACTCGACAAGCCGGCGGCATGACTGATGGTTTTGTCGCTTAGCGAATCTTCACCAGCCCAAAGCTCTTTTTGTGCGCCAAGCGATCAAGCAGTCAGCAACCCCGTATCGTTCAGCGCGCCCGGTGACGACGTAACAAAAACATAAGGAAGAGACATGAGCAGGAGTCCGTCAGTCGACGTTCAGGCCTTCATCAATGAACACCCGTTCGGCGGGTTTCAATGGCTGATTTTTGCAATGTGCTTTGTCATCGTCCTGCTGGACGGATTCGACACAGCCGCTATCGGGTTCATCGCTCCGTCACTGATCACCGAGTGGAATATCAGCAGGCCCGCGCTTGCTCCGGTCCTGAGCGCCGCGTTGTTCGGGCTGGCGTTCGGTGCGCTGCTCGCCGGTCCGCTTTCCGACCGCCTGGGGCGGCGCGTTCTTCTGATTGCATCGGTCGTGATCTTTGGTGTCGCCTGCCTGGCTTCTGCTTTCTCCGGCGACCTGACGCACTTGACGATACTGCGCTTTATCACCGGACTCGGACTAGGCGCAGCCATGCCGAATGCGGTAACGATCATGAGCGAGTTCTGTCCGGATCGCCGACGCGCAAC
Source organism: Caballeronia sordidicola (assembly GCF_002220365.1). Lineage (GTDB taxonomy): Bacteria > Pseudomonadota > Gammaproteobacteria > Burkholderiales > Burkholderiaceae > Caballeronia > Caballeronia sordidicola_C. Next base: position 18,224 of record NZ_MTHB01000058.1, read on the forward strand.
CCTGATCAACCTGATGTTCTGCGGTTTCCCGCTAGGAGCCGCGTTTGGCGGTTTTCTCGCGGCATGGATGATTCCCGCTTTCGGATGGCGCAGCGTTCTGATGCTCGGCGGCGCGACTCCGCTGTTGCTGGCGGTCTTGCTGCTCATCGCGCTTCCGGAGTCGGTGCGTTACCGGGTTGCCCATGCGCATTCCGTCGACAAGATTCGCGCAACGCTTAGCCGTATCGGTCGCAGCGCCGCCAACGCCGCTTCATTCGTCATGACGGAACAGGCTCACGCTGTGCCTGGAAAAAGCGGTATCCGGCTGGTGTTGTCGCGGGAGTATATCGTTGGGTCGGTGATGCTTTGGCTGACCTATTTCATGGGACTCGTCATCTTCTATGCATCGATCAACTGGATGCCGATCCTGCTTAAAGAGGCCGGTCTGAGCGCGCACCGCGCCACGTTGATTTCCGCGCTGTTCCCGCTCGGCGGCGTGGGCGCAGTGCTGTGCGGAGTATTGATGGACCGGTTCAATCCGAACCGGATTATCGCCGCATGCTATGCGTTGACCGCTGTCACCGTTTATTGCATAGGGCATGCGGTCGGCAACATCAGCTTGCTGATCGTCGTCGTTTTTGCAGCAGGCGTACTGATGAACACGGCACAGTCGTCCATGCCCGCGCTGGCGGCTGCGTTCTATCCGACCCAGGGCCGCGGTACTGGCGTTGCGTGGATGCTCGGCATTGGTCGGTTCGGTGGCATAGCGGGATCGTTCCTGGTCGCTGAACTGACCCGGCAGCACTTCACTTTCGAAGGCATCTTTGCCGTGGTGGCGGTGCCTGGTGTGGTGGCATGCATTGCACTGCTGATCAAACAAGCCGTTCAACCGCGATCCGCCAGCGTCAAGGTCAATGACATAGGAACGGTTTCGCACTAGTCGCGCAGTAGTCGTCTCAATGACAAGCGAAAAAAAGCCCGTGCCCCTCTCGAAGGCGCGGGCCAAAGCTTACGGAGCGTCGCACGCCGGGAGGAGGGGAACCTGGCGGCGACGTAACCAAGCATAAGCGGTTCCGTCTGAAACAGGTCTTTCCCCATATATCGGTTCCTTACTGAGCTGTCCCAGATGGCTTGCGCGGGAGCGTGCTTAAGAATTGGTATAAATCGGGAACAGTTTTAAATAACTACCCGTGCTTCGGAGACCACGGCAGATTGCGCGATTATTGGTCCAGGAATACGGCGCGCGGGGCGAAGCGATGCACTTGACGGTGTTGCCTGGCACGAGGCGGCAAGGGGTGAACCGCTTCAGCCTCGCGATATGGCGGTGCCTTTGAGCTCGGAGCTTTCGTTTGAAGATCGTGCCTGCTGCGCTTGCATCCTGATTTCAAGCAAGCGATTGGTCGCGATCGATCCGGCCACCGCGCACAACATGGGCACAATGAAATCATGATCGACGCGCGTGAACTCGACCATGAGAACGAGCGCGGTAATTGGCATTTTCATCGATGAAGCGAGAAAGGCGGTGGCTCCGACAATCGCGAAAGCGCCCATGGGTGTACCCGGCCACATCAATGTCCAGATTCCGCCCAGCACAATAGCGAGCAGCGCGCCGTTAGACATGCCGGGAGTGAGCAGGCCGCCTTGTTAGCGGCGGCGCAAATCCGGCACTAAACGGCGGCACAAGGTTGAGTAGGAGCGTCAACGAGTAGGGGCCGTTACCGGCACCTACTGCCGAGTGAGGGTCATCAGAATGGATCGTCGACGTCGTTCAGGTGAGCGTTCACGGGAGGTGCGCGTTGTTCGTGTAGCAGTTCGTGCAATGCGAACTGATAGTGCAGGCAGATTCGCTCGCGTAGATCGTCGATGAGTTCGATGACGGCGAGTGCCTGATCGGCGGACCAGTTGTCCGGAATCAGGAAGTCGAGCCCACAAGTAATTCCTGAAGG
>NZ_MTHB01000154.1 GCF_002220365.1 Caballeronia sordidicola
AATAACCGCGAATAACCGCGAATAACCGCGAATAACCGCGCGCGGATTCTCGTTGATACTTCGGAAGACGGAGACGCGCTCCAACGATTGGGATTCAAGACAAGCTCGCCGAGGACCATCGACGACGGTGATACTGCGCTATGCGCGCTGATGGCCGGCATTTGCTCGAAAGCAGAATCGCAATCTCTCCGCCGCAAGCCCACGGTGTGGGAAAAGTCCACCCCATAGCCGAGGGGATATTGCCCACGAATCCGATGGGCGATGACACCTCGCGGCTAACGTCTAGTTTTTATCGCCCATCTGTTTATTGACCGGCCGCGGGCGACGCTACGCTCGGTTGCGCCAGCGAATTATTGCTTTTCCATACGGTGGGCGCAGGCGTCGTGCCATTGACGCTATTCGGCAGCCCCGAGTTTGGCGCCCCGGCGGCCCTGCCACTGTCCGAGTTGGTGGTGCCTGGCGTGCCGTAGCCGCCCGTTGCAGCGACCGGCGACGTTACGCTCGGTCGCGCCAGCGAGTTGTTGCTCTGTGCATAAGCGCCGCCTGACAACGTGAGTGCGGCGACGGCAGCGACTAATGTACTGGTTGCCTTGTTCATGACCCGGTCTCCTTGATTGAATTGGAATGCAGACGAGAAGGATGCATGTACATTGTAGGAAGGCGGGCGCTGTTAATTAAGCGCATTGTCCGCAAGGGTGAATTGTTGTTTTCGACGTTACCCCTGACGGTTCCGTGGCCGCTCGGCTGCCGGGAGGAGTGAACGCCTCTTGTCGGCCCAACTCGGACAACCGTTGTCCCCTTGGTCGATCGCCGTTCCTTGAGTACAAGGGTCATTGAAGACTCTCGTGAGCCTGCGTTACGCCACCATCTTCTTCGCTCCACGAGCCGGAGCCTGAAACGAGAGCAAACCGGGCAGTGTACGTAACCATCATGCGAGATCAACAGTACGCACGAACTTCAGCAGTTGGTCGCTGACTTCGGCGGCGGCCTCATGTTGTACCCAATGCCCCACGTTATCGAGTTCGAGCCCGCCAACCAGGCCCGGCAAGCCGGCTCGAAGGTCGTTAAGGCTAAGCGGATAGAGCTCTTTCAGACCGTCCGCCTTGCCCCAGATAAAAAAAGACGGCTGAACGATCTTCGCGCCCTTCCAAGGAGCGGACAAGGCGAAATACGGCTCCGCCGCGCGGTAGTAATTCAACCCTCCGTGGAAACCGGTACGCTGAAATTGCGCAATGTTATGCGCGACGTAGTCCGGTGGCGCCCACGAAGGCACCGGTCCAGGGGCAGCACGATAAAGGCTTCGAGCCGGATCCATTGGACTCCACTGCTGGCCGGCGGGCGCGGTACCCGATGCCCAATACAGCATGCCGGGAATGGTCACTGCGGCGTTGGCCCAGATTTCGTCGGCGTCGGCCCGAATTTGCTCGAACATATAGAACTTGTCTTGAAGCCCGGCCTTTCGCATCCTGTCGAAGACACTGACGTCTGAGCGCGGCACGAAAGGGACACTGAGGCAAAATACCGCCGCGAATCTGTCCGGGCGCATGAGCGCCGCGTTCCACGCATGTGTCGCGCCCCAGTCATGACCGACGAGGATGGCGCGGGGAATCTCCAGCGCATCGAGCAGGCCAATCAGGTCGCCTGTCGTGTGCAACGGTGTGTACAGGCTTGCGTCGAGCGGGGCCGAGCTTTCCCCATAACCCCGCATATCCGGGGCAATGGCCCGATATCCCGCAGACGCGATGACCTTCATCTGCCGGCGCCACGTATAGGCGGTGTCGGGAAAACCGTGGCAGAACAGTACTGCTGGCCCCTCCCCTTGCTCTGTCACATGCAAGGTAATGCCGTTGGTCTCGATGTCGTATTGTTTGATGCCTTCGCTGAAATCTGAAGTCATGTCATCGCTGTTCGAGGCACTCATTTCATTGAACTCCTTTAGTCGACGTGCAGGACCCGATGCGGGTCAGAATGCGTCCGTGATGGCTACGACAGCCCCTTCGCCTCGAGCCAGGTGCGGATCAACTGGACGAGTTCAGCCTTATGTTCGAGCGGAAGCCAGTGGCCTGCGTCCAGCGTCGCCACAGACAGATCCGTGCAGGCGTTTCGCATGGGTTCGCCGAGCGCGCTGCGGGTGATGTCGCAGATGCCATCGAAGTCGCCGTTCACGAACAGTACGGGCTGGCTCAGGCGGCCGCTGTCGGGCGCAATTCGAGCATAGGCGACGTTGGTGTCATCGTTCAGATACCAGGCGTTACCCGGACCAAAGCCCGTCACACGGAACGCATCAACCAGCGCGTCGAAGTCAGCAGGCGGCCAGAGCGCCGCGTCCGGCGCCACCGCCGGCGCGCGACGTGCCGAACCGAACCAGCCTCCATTGCGCGAGACCAGCGCAGAGCGATAGACGTGGTCCACGGACTTAGGGTCTCCAGACCGATAGATCGCCGCCAGTGACGACGCTATGTCGGCATTGAAGTCGGTCACGGTCTGATCGAAATGCGTCAGATAGAAGCGGTAGTAGTCCCATTGGCCGTCCGGATACTGGTCGGCGGGATAAAGCGTCCGATCGACCAGGGGCAGCAGACTGCGCAACCCGAAGCTCTCGGGCATATACGGAACGCTGACGAACACAACCGCGCGGCTGCGCTTCGCGTGATGCGCAGCCAGCGCCCCGGCCACCGGGCTGCCCAGGTCGTGGCCGACCCATATTGCAGGACTCGCGCCCAGATGGTCATGAAGCTCGACCAGGTCGTCAACCACCTCTTTGAGCGCATAGGCTTCGGGCGCGCCTGGCGTCGACGAGCCGCCGTATCCGCGCATGTCCGGCGCAATGCAGCGCCAGCCATCCGACGCGAAAGCCTCGATCTGCGCGCGCCACATCAGACCGACCCCAGGCCAGCCGTGAAGGAAAATCATCAATGGCCCCTCGGCGGGTCCGGCCTCCCAATAGCGCGTGGAATGACGGGGTGAGGCGAAGGTGTGGGCGATCATGGCAGGAACATTCTCCGATGTACGGGTTGTCCGGGAAGGACGCGGCCTTCGAATTCCATCTGCAGCGTGCCTTCCCGAACGCTGCCAAACGCGCTTGCCGGCTGCGTCGACAGGGGCATTCTGCAAAAGACTAGTACGAGATTATCATCAATCTTCGCTAAGGATTATGACTATACTCTAAATCAGATCTGGTGACTGAAGCGCCCATCACCTTCCCAATTAATGAAACGGTGGAGCTTTCAAATGGCTTTTCGACAATTTTTTATCGCAGGCGCGACTGGCGACACGGGCGGAGCAGCGACAGTTGGCCTTTTGGCTGCAGGCGAACAGGTACGAACCCTGGTGCGACGCGAGGACGACCGTTCGGAGCGGCTGCGCGCGCAGGGCGTCGAGGTGCTGGTCGGCGATCTCTCGGATATTGACGACGTCGCACGCGCGCTTGAAGGCATCTCATCGGCCTATTTCGTTTATCCGATCGAGGCAGGAGGGATAGCGGCCAGCGCTTCGTTCGCACAGGCCGCGCGTGAGACCGGAATCGAATCCATTGTGAACATGTCGCAGATTTCGGCGCGCCGTGAGGCGAAAAGCCATGCCGCGCGAGACCATTGGATCTCGGAGCAGGTGTTCGACTGGGCTGGCACGCCGGTCACGCATCTGCGCCCTACGTTCTTCGCTCAATGGCTCACTTACCCGGGTCAAGTCGCGAGCATCAAAAAGGACGGCGTATTGCGCCTTCCCTTTGGCGATGGGCGCCACGCGCCTATCGCAGCAGAGGACCAGGGCCGCGTCATTGCCGCCATCCTTCGCGACCCCGCACCGCACGCGGGCAAGGTATATCCGCTGCACGGGCCGGTCGAGATGAATCACCATGAGATTGCGGCAGAGATGAGCAAGGCGTTGGGCAGGTCGGTGAAGTATCAACCGGTCGATCTCGACCTGTTTAAAAAACGCCTGGACAGCGACGCAAAATTTAGCGACACCTTCTCGCAGCATCTGCTGTCTGTCGCCGTCGATTACCAGGAAGGCATTTTCGCCGGCACCAATTCCTTCATCGAGGAATTGACCGGCACGCCGCCAATGACGGTCCAGGCATTTATCAGGAAGCACGCGGCAAAGTTCGCCTGAGCGCGGTCCCACAGCAGAGAAGACGAACAAAACAGGAGCTTGCCATGCAGTCCTCCGGCATTGATGCAGCCAGTGAAATCGCAACTGAGGAATACCTCGCCAATCCCGTATGGATCGCTCTGACCGAGGCGTCCCCGGCCTTCGTCGAGCGCCGTGAGAGCGGGGCCCGGTATCGACCGGAATTTGCGCCGTTCGGGGCCGCGCAAAATTACACCGCGCAAAGCGTCTCGCGCGTTGCCGCGATGCTGCAGCCAGCCCAGCGTCTTTCATTCTTTACGATGGGCAAACCGGACTTGCCGCCCGGTTTCGACGTGGTACGCGAGGCTGTTGCATATCAGATGATTGCCGCCAACAGGTTCGCCGTATCGTCCGATGAGCGGATCGTGCGACTCGGTGCCGCCGACACGACTGATATGCTCCGACTCGCCGAGCTGACGGAACCCGGACCATTCAACGCCCGGACCAACGAACTAGGTCACTTCTTTGGCATCAGGGAGGGCGGCCAGCTGGTGGCGATGGCGGGCGAACGAATGACAGCCGGAAAGTACGTTGAAATCAGCGCCGTGTGCACGCTCCCGGAGTGGCGTGGACGAGGGTTGGGTCGAGTGTTGATGGAGCATCTGTCGGCAACAATCCAGGAACGCGACAAAGTACCGTTCCTTCACGTGTTCACCAGCAATGTTTCCGCGGTTCGTCTGTATCGGGAGCTCGGCTTTCGCATTGCCAGGACGCTGCAACTGACGGCAATCGTGAGGTCCTCGGCTGCCGCAAACTAATCGCTTTGGCGCAAGGGCCGCGCGAGCGGCATTGCCGATTGACTCGCGGCACAACGCATCTTTGAGACTGAAAAAATGAGGCACTCACAAGCTGACAAACTGGCCACGCATCAGCGGATTGTGGAGGTCGCCGCACGTCGTTTCCGCGAGCACGGCATTGACGGGATTAGTGTCGGCGACATCATGAAAGAAGCTGGCTTGACCGTAGGCGGCTTCTACAAGCATTTCGAGTCACGCGATGCGCTTGTGACCGAGGCTTTCATCATGGCGTTGCAGGACATCGAGCATATTCAGGACGCGCTCAAGACGGCGCCTCAGCGCGCGATAAGCACCTATGTGTCAGAAAGTCATCGGAACAACGTCGGCAGAGGTTGCCCAATTTCAGCGTTGGTCAACGATGTAGCGCGCGCTCCCGATGCAACCCGCGAGGTATTCACCGAACGTGTCAGTGAAATCATCAATTTGCTCGCGCAGTCTTTTTCAGAGACGGAAGGTGCCCAGGATAAAGGTAAGCGATCGGTCAAGCACGCCCCTTGCGCCAGGCGTTGAATAGAGGAGCATGTAGCATTTTCAGCAGGCTGAGGGTGGCTATATGAATGATGGTGGAAAGAAGATTGGCGAGCATGCGATGGCGCACATTGAAGCCGCGCAGCGTGAGGGTAAGACGCTTTCGGCATATGCGCGTGAGCATGGGCTGAGCAAGCAACATTTGTACAAAGTTAGGCGAGACATGCGAGCACGCTCGGCTGGTTCTGGGAAGCCCCGGATCACCGCGGAGAAGTCGAGCGAACCACCGGGAGTGGACTTGGCGTTCGTTGAGGTGAAGG
>NZ_MTHB01000265.1 GCF_002220365.1 Caballeronia sordidicola
AGAACCGCCGCCTCGCGGGGCCATGCGAAGCGATCTGCCTCTAACCGTTTCATCAATAGCCAGAAACCCGAGCGATCCCAGAGCAACAACCGAACGCGATCGCGGCGCTTATTGGTAAAGGCATAGACCGTCGGGGCAAAGGGATCGAGCCCCAGGGCCTGCTCAACTAGCGCGACCAGTCCGTTGATCCCCTTGCGACCATCCACCGCATCACGATGAAGCAATACCTTCAGCTCTTCGTCGAATCGGAACATGGCAATGTACTCAGCGCTTGTAGTAGTGACAGCACCTGATCGTCACGGGCATCATTTAGTTCGATCTTCACTCCGTTAGGCAATCGGACTTGCAGCCGGGGCACCGCCTCCTTTGGCCGCTCTTGTCCGGCAATCACGGGTATGAACGCAGCCGGCGTCGGCTTCGCGGTCCTCGACGCCGGTACGATCGCGGTGCCATCGCACTTTCTTTTATAAACGCTGACCCACGAACGCAGCAAATTCGCATTCAGCCCGTGTTCCAGCGCCAAGCGTGCGACCGATACGCCCGGCACCAGGCAGGCCTCGATCAGTTCGCGTTTAGCCTGCGGATCGTAACGGCAACGACCGTCTTGTTTGCGACCGACGACCAGTCGCGCTTTTAACTCTGAGTTAATATCAGTCATATGTGTCCACGTTGATTTACGTGGACACATATTCACCACTGAGGCGGCCTAATGCTAGGACGCCGACAAAGGACCGCTTACGATGCATTGTCGGGTCGAGCCAACGCGGGCAGCAACGCTTGGCCGAGGTGGTGGACTACGGGATCAGTAACGCTTAGATGGGGGGGTAAGTAAAGCTGCGGGCGTCTCCTGCCCCCAATGTCGTCGACCGATTCCTCGAGTGTTTGACGAGGTAGGTGAAAATGGATGCAATCGAATGAACCCTTGAGGTCGGCCAACCAATTGGGGTCGAGGTCGTGGACCGTCACAGTCCCCGCGTTATAAGGCACGAATGGGGCAGGACGGCCATCGAGCCATAGGTCCTGCTCTGAGAAAGCATGCAATTGCAAAACGATGAGATCAGCGTCTTCCAGCTCGTATGGCGCTGTCCGCCCCATGTTTCGGCGCAAGGTCTTCAGGCGGCTGATGCCTATTTGCCCCTTGGGCAATAGTTGACTGACGACGCTCTGTTTGACGTCGGCCGGAAGGAAATCTGAGGATGCTGCGTCGGACTGTGCAGTATTCATGTTGCGCAACCGGAGAACCCGAAAGTCCACTAAATTTTATCAAATCAAAACAGCCGCAGTAAGGTCTCGGGTGGACGTAAGCGGTCCATTTTCGACATCTAATAATTAGAGACAAGAGCGAGGAGCCGCCGACGCCGATCGCTTTCACCTGCAGAGGACTGCGCCATGGTTGCTCTCCAGCGCTGATGGACACTTGCACGGAGGCCGATTGCGTGGCGACCAGCCGCTTGATTTCTTCGGCGGGGAGAATCAGTTCGATGATCACGTCGGACAGGTATCGGTGAGCACCCAACGCAGACAAAGACTCGACAAACGTTCGGCCGCGTATGCGATGCCATCGGCATGCAAGGTCTTCCACGTCTTTTCGACGCCAGTGGCGAGTACCGTGATGTGATAGACCCCCTGCCCAGTCCCGCGGCAGGCAAAGCCGTGTCGTCGAGATAGGCGGTGATGCCCGCGGGCGTGCAAATTGATACCGATGATGAGTACCGTTCCGAAATCGGTTTCATCGCCATCCTTGTAAAGCCACGCACCGAGAAAATCGAAGGGCGGCCAGTAACCGCGCGTGGATCCAAGAATCGATCATTAAAGCGGCAGGATTTGCTCGAGGGCTGTTGCGCGGATCAAATAGCGAACAAATTTTGAAATGTACATCCGGCGTCCCATGGTACTATTTATCGATGGATTATTTATAGAATCGATAAATAGTAAGTTGGTTCACAGGCGAGAGAAAGCGGCTGAACGCACGTGGTTGCACTAGAGTGTAATAAGCAGGGAAGCGCAACAATCCCGATAAAACAGGCGGCCGGGGGTGCTTGCAACCGGTATTAAGCGCAGGCGCAGGCGCAGGCTCTGGCTTTGATGGTCACTTCGCCGTGGGCTTGAGCGCTTCCGGCACTTCGTTGAGTAACGCGTTGACTTGGCGAACGACGCCGTCGCCGTATCGTCGCAGGTGGGCAATCCGTAGATCCATTTGCGTATGCCGAGATAAAAGATGCTGGCGTGCAGGCTCACAATTTGTCATGCCAATTCCGCGTTGCTTCGCGCATTTAGGTAGTGGCAGATCGCAGGCGAGATGGCATTCTGTCACGGCAGTGTTTCTTGCAGTGTGTGTTTAGTACAAAATTTTTGAACCATAGATTCAGTTTTTTCCGCACATTTGGTTTCCCCGTTGCCCTAAACTTTCGGGGGCGCGACGCGGAGCTGTCAGTCGTTGTTTTTACCTCTACCCGTTGCGATCCGGACACTTAGGCGATGATTCAGATAGGCCCGCTTCACATTGATGTCGACCGTCGGGAAGTGTTTGTTGACGGCGAGCCTGTTCGGCTTGGTAGCCGTGCATTAGACGTGCTGGCCGTGCTGATCGCTGCTGACGGCAAGCTGGTGTCGAAGAACGACATGCTCAAACAGGTATGGCCGAATACGATCGTCGAAGAGAACAATCTGCAGGTGCATATGTCCGCGCTGCGCAAGATACTCGGCGAAAGTCGCGGACTGATACACACTGTGCCCGGACGAGGCTACCGGCTGGTGCAGAGCGGCGTGTCGAGAACGGGCGGCCGTGAAGATGAGCCCGGAGACGTCAGCCTCGTTGTCGCGCAGTGCGACAACGTTCCTCACAACCTGCCCGCTAATTATTCGCCGTTGATCGGGCGGGACAAAGCATTGGACGATGTCACGCTGGCGCTGGGGATAGCGTCGGCTCGCCACGTGACGCTGGTCGGCTCCGGGGGCATCGGCAAAACTCGCTTGGCCGTCGAGATTGCACGTGGTTTGCTCGCGCGCTTCCCCGACGGTGTCCATCTGGTATCGCTCGCTTCCACTGCTGATGCAAGTAGCGTCCTTGCGGCGTTCGCGGCAAGCATAGGTGTGAATTCGTCTAATGGACCGCTCACGCTCGCGCGGGTCAGCAAGGAACTCAGCGAGCGTCGTATGCTGTTCGTGCTGGACAACTGCGAGCACGTGCTTGGCCCCGCCGCGGACCTGGCTGAAACGCTGCTCGCTGTCAGTCCCGCGGTACGCATTCTGGCGACCAGCCGGGAGCCGTTGCGTGTCCTGAACGAGAACCTATATTGGGTTGCTCCGCTTGAGGTCCCGACTGAGGGAGACCTTAGTCAGGATGTCCTGCAATGTAGCGCGGTCGAATTGTTCCTGTCGCGCGCGCGCGCGATCGACGCGCGATTTTCATCCGATGAAAGAAGCATTCATCTGGCCGGCCTGGTTTGCCGCCGGCTGGACGGCATACCTCTCGCAATCGAGTTGGCGGCGGCGCGCGCGGCGATACTTGGTATCGAAACGCTCGTCGGCCATCTTGACGACCGCTTTAATATGCTTACCGGCGGCAATCGCACGGCACTGCCGCGACATCAGACCTTGAAGGCGACGCTCGATTGGAGCCACGGGCTGCTCGGCGACGCCGAGCGCGCGACCTTGCGCCGCCTAGGTGTGTTCGTCAGTAGCTTCAGCATGGAAGCGGCGATCGCGATCGCCGGCGACGACGCGCTACGAGAGCTCGATGTCGTCGCGGCAATGTCAGGGCTGGTCGAAAAATCGCTGGTGTTAATACGCCTGGAAAGCGGCAGGGCGAGCTATCGCCTGTTGGAAACCATGCGTGTCTTCGCGATGCAGAAGCTCGACGACAACGGCGAACGGCATTTCGTCACACTCCATCACGCTCGCTACTTCCTCTGCCTGCTGGAGCGCGAAGCACAGAATCGCATGGCCCCTGCCAGTGCTTTCTCCGATGGCTGGTATCAGCGCATGCGCGCTCTGCTGGACGACGTGCGTGCGGCGCTCACCTGGGCTCTCTCGCCAAAAGGTGACGAGGACCTCGGCGAGACACTCGCTGTGAAGACGGTATTTTTGCTCTACGAATTATCACTGGTCGACGAGTGCTGCGCCTGGGCACGTAGGGCGCTCGATGTTGTGGCCACGACACACCATGGCTCCCGCTCGTCGCGCCACTTGCGCGTTCGTATGGAACTGCAAGCGGCGCTCGCTGCGGCGCTGGCCCATGTCAACGGTCCCAATCGGGACACCCTCAGCATCTGGTCCGAGATTCTTTCGTCCGCTATTGCGCTTGGTGACCACGCGTTCGAAGCCCGCGCCTTGTGGGGTATGTGGAACACTAGCCAGTCCTCCGGGGCAGCACGCAATGCGCTCGCGTTCGCGAGGCGCTTCGCGTTGCTCGCATCCGAAACGGGCGACGCGGACGGCGCAGTACTTGCGCATCGGCTGTTGGGCGTCGCGTCGCATTACGCGGGCAACCAGCGACAATCCCGCGCATCTCTTGAGCAACTGCTGCAGCACAGTGATGCCTTAACGCATCATCTGCCGCTGGGGCAGTCCGCAGATCAATCCATCGTCGGCCGGGCGACGCTCGCGCGGGTGCTATGGTTGCAGGGTTTGCGCGAACAGGCGCTTCGGCTTGCCGAGGACGCGGTGATCGACGCCTGCAATCAACAGCAGGCCGTCGTCAAATGCTACGTGCTGGTTGAGGCCTTGATCCCGCTTGCGTTACTGTCGAACAAGCGGAGCCGCGCCGCCCAGGCCATAGCGTTGTTGCATGATGTGGCGACGCGGGCCGGTCTGACAGTGTCACAAGCCTGTTGCCGCTGTTTCGACGAATATCTGCGCTCGCTCGAGGACGTCACGCCGGAACGCCTGCACGCGTTCCGCGTCGCGTTGGATCAACTGGAGGCGCTTGAGTTCGGGGCGCCGTGCGCCATGCTGGTTGGACAGTACAGTCTCGCGCTCGGACAGTCGGGGCAGCGGGAAGAGGGCATCGCCGCAGTAATGCGTGCGCTGGTGCAGTGTGACGAAACCGGCGACCACTGGTATGCCGGCGAGCTCACGCGAATTCATGGCGAGTTGCTGCTCATGGAACAGGCGGGCGCGCCGCCCTCCGGAATGGTGATGCGGGACGCAGAGACCTGTCTGGTCGCGGCACTGGAGGAATCGATGGTGCAAGGATGCCGCTCACTGCAATTACGGACGGCGACCAGCCTAGCCAAACTTTGGCACATCCAAGGCCGAAGCGCCGAGGGAGCTCAGCTATTGCAATCCGCCTGTTCGAAGATCACCGAAGGCCTTGATTGGGACGATTTCAAAGCCGCTAGGCATTGGATGGAGATCACGAGCGCGACAGGACTGTATCCAGTCGCCTCCAACAGCAACTTGGCCGACCCAAGCGCGGCGGCAGGATAGCCCGGTGCACAGCGCTGGTAAAAAGTAGCGAAGGCGGCTAAGTGGCATTCACGTGTTCAGCGATCTTTTCTGCGCTACTTGGTCGAGCAGGTCCGGCTGGTTCAACTGATCGACCCACCAGCTCAAGGCTTTACCCATCTCGTCGCTGCGCCACGCAAGATAAAAATGCGTGATGTGCCGCATGCCGAGCACTTCCTTTGACACCAGTTCGCCTTGGCTCAAAGGCCCGGCTGCCAGACATTCGGGTATCGTTCCCACAGCAAGGCCTCTGATCTGCGCGGCCAACTTCGCTTCGAGCGTCGACACTGTCATGATCTCCTGGTTGTCGCCGATCGCGATCGTGCGCGGCGCAAGCTTGCGCGACGTATCGCCAATCGCGACTACACGGTGGCGCGCAACCATGTCCTGCGTAAGCGGCTCCCTTACTGACGCGAGCGGATGATGCGGCGCAACCACGAACACATGCCGAAGCGAGCCGATCGGTCTCGCCGTGACATTGGGAATAGGCGGCGGATCGCCCGCGGCACCGACGATCAGGTCGGCGCGGTGCGTCAACAAGGCATCCCACGATCCACCTAGCACCTCTCTCGACAAATACAGGTGCGTGTCCAATTTTAGTTTGTAGAATTCGCTTACGTGGTTCCATAGAAATTCGAAGGGGATGATCTCGTCGATGGCGACATGGAGTTCGGACTCCCAGCCGTGCTGGATTCGCTTCGCTTTGCATTCGAGGTCTTCCGCTGCCTGCAGAAGACGCCGCCCCTCTCCGACGACCACCCGCCCTGCATGAGTCAGCGTGGCTCGTCGTCCGGTACGGTCGAACAGATTGACGCCGAGCTCGAGCTCCAGCTTGCCTACCAGATACGTCAGCGACGACGGAACCTTATTCAGCGTTTCCGCCGCTTTCGCAAAGGTACCGGTGCGGTCGATGGCATCAAGTACTCGAAGGACTTCAAAAGAAAGGTTCATGGCAAACGGCGGGATGTGGTGCGGTACATCAGCATACTGGATTTCCTAAGATTCGCTTCCGCCTTTCGGCTCCGCACGAGGGGTGTGCTTGCGCGTTTGAAAATAAGATTCATTCAGGTGTTTTCAGACAAATTTAAGGACATTTTTCTGGCTAGCCCCTAGCGTTGACAGAGTGAGGCAGCCTTGCCACGTGGTGTCGCGGCGCGGTTTTCGTTTCGTCAGCGCCCGGTTGATCTTCATCTTCCGTGATCAGGAGTCAAGCACGGCAAATCCAACCTTTGCCGGATAGCTCGAATCCTCGCTTCCCGCGGCGAGCGTCGAACGGATAGGGGGCATGCCGGGCGACAGTCTGAGCGGACTCCAGCACAGCCTGCATCGGGATCGCGGAGGCGAAGAGCTTTAGCATCATCAATTTTCTCGCGATCACGAATGGCGGCGGGATCGTCGAATCGGCGCGCACTGAACTGCGCTAAATGCAAGCGCGAGCTCGGGCGTGGGACGCGCAAAGCCGAAAGCCTATGGACGTTCAGCGACTCACGAGTACTTCATGGACCTACATTCGGATGCTGACAGCACGACCATGCCTCGATGGCGCGCCGAGTTGAAAACGTACTGGACCGAGGACGGCCCCCGCTTCCTCCATATCGTGAAGGTGGCCATGGCGGCGACGCTCGCGATGGGGCTATCCATGCGCCTCGAACTTCGCACGCCCGCCACGGCGATGGTGTCGTGCGTGATCGTGATGATGCATCAGCAAAGCGGCATGGTCATCGCGCGAGGTTTCTATCGCGGCGTGGGCATGGTTTGCGGCAGCATGGCGGGCCTCGCGCTAATCGCGTGCTTCCCGCAGCAACCGCTGCTGTTTTTCATCGCGTTAGCGGCATGGATCGGCGCGTGCGTGTTCGGCGCATCGTATTACCGCAACTTCCAGTCGTATGGTTTTGTGCTGACCGGTTATGGCACCGCCATCACCGCGATGCCTGCGTGGTCGAATCCCTATGGCGTGTTCGATAACGTTGTATTTACCGTGAGCGAGGTGGTGATCGGGGTGGTTTGCGCAAGTGTTGTCAGCGCCGTAATATTCCCGCAGCGAGTGACGCCGGCGCTGTACGAATCAAGTCGCCGCAATTTCACGAACCTGTTGAACTCGGTGCATTCCATGCTTGACCGCGCGTCGACCGTCGCGGGTTTCGACACGTTTCTCGATCTGATTCGCGAGCGCGCCGGCCTGGAGAGCCTGCGCGGCGGGGCGGTATTCGAAGATCCGTCGATCCGTCTGCACAACCATGTTTTTCTCGATCTCGATAGGAGTTTTCTCGACACAGTGGCCTGGATTCACGCGCTGCATCAATTGAAAGCACGCGTCGTCACCGACGCCGATCCGCGCGCGCTCGCAGCCGTCGACGAGCTGCTCGGCGGGTTGCTGGAGATCGTGCCTCGGCACGTAGAGACACTGGCAGAGACACACGCAGAGCTGATTACAATTGAACAGGCCGAGACCTTGTCGAATCGTCTCGATGCTTTCGAACAGGCATTGCCCGCCCATCTGGGGCGTTTGCTGCAGTCACTCTCGGATCTGTCGCCGCATGAGCGCCAGTACGTGGCGACCATCGGCTCCGCGCTGTTCTTTTCGATCGCCGATCTTCGCGCGCTCTGCCGCGGCTATGTCGAGGCGCGCACGGTGGATCGGCTGCCGTGGTCACAGTCGGTGTTTCAGGCCATTGGCTGCGTCGGCAATACTCGCGCTACGGCCAACCGCACTGCCGCGCTGATTGCCGGCATGCGGGCGGCTGTCGCCGTACTGGTGGTCGGCGCGGCGTGGCTCGCGTCAGGGTGGGTGAACGGATCAAGTGCGCTCGTCGCGGTGGCGATTACGAGCGCGCTGTTTGCGCTCGTGCCCAACCCGGCCGTCGCGAGCTGGCAAATCTTTTGTGGTTGTATCGCGGGCTGGCTCGCCGGTTTCGCGTTCAACTTCTTTCTGTTGCCGCGCTTCGACAGCCTCCCATTGCTTGCGGCATCGATTGCGATCTTCGTGATGGTCGGCAGTTATGTGAATACGTTTGCGAAAACATCGATACTCGGGCTAGGTTTCAACATCTATTTCTGTTTCATAGTCGGTATCTCCAATCCGACCGTCTATAACCCAAGCGCTTACCTCGACACCGGCTTCGCGTTGCTACTCGGCATTGCGACCGCCGCGGTTGCGTTTTCCATCCTCGTGCCACGAACGGGCGACTGGATCTCGGCGCAATATCTGAAGCAGATTCGCGCATTGGTGGCGTACAACGCGCGTGAAGAGGACCTCGACGATCTGCTCTTCACGTTCGAGTTGAGCCTGCGTGATTTCATTATCCAGATCGCCTCGGCGCCGGCCGATTTGCGCGTGGACCGCAACGCTCTGATCGGCTGGGCATTCGCGGCGCTGGAGATCGGCCGCGCCATGATCCAGATGCGGCTGGATACCGAACTGCTCGGGGACACGCTGCCGCTGGGCTGGCCCGAAGTGCAGGACGCCTGGCTGGCGGCGCTCGGTGACGTGTTCGCCAGCGCTGCGCCGCAGGCCGCCGACGCCGCGCTGGCCGCCACGCGGCGGGCGCAGGAAGCGCTGTCGCTTGCCCAAAACCTGACGGTCGATGCGGCCATGCTGACGCGCTGCCGGATGCGCGCGTTGCTGCATTTCACCGAGATGGCGCTGCAGGACGACACCGGGTCGTTTTGGCGAACCACGGGAGCGCCGACATGAAGTCGCGCTGTCTGCCCGTGTCCGCGTGGTATCGATCGACCGCTACGGCGTTCGCCGGTGCGCTGTTGCTGAGCGCCTGTATTGGCAGCGGGGGCATCCATACGCACGAGTCGATGATCGACCCTGCGTCGCTCGATCCCGGCGTGGCGCTCCGCGTCACCCAGCAGGACGCCGACTGGCCCACCGATCACTGGTGGCAGCAATGGCGGGACCCGCAACTCGATACGCTCGTGCAGGACGCCACCGCCGGCAACCCTGGTTTGCGAGCCGTCGAAGAACGCATCGACGCGGCACGCTTTCAGGCGCAGATCGCCGGCGCGAACGTGTTACCGCAACTCAATGCGGACGGCAGCTTCGAGCGCCGGCGTTATGCCCGCTACACCACCCCGGCGCCGCCGGGCGGGACGACGGTGTGGAGCAACACCATTCAGGCGGACCTTTCCTATGATCTCGATCTGTGGGGCAAGTCGCGCGCGATTCGCGAAGGCGCGCTGGACAACGTGCATGCGACAGCCGCGGATGCGCGCTTCGCGCAAGTCGAATTGCAAACCGCCGTGGTGCGCAGCTATGTCGAGTTGTCGCTCCAATATGCGCTGCTCGACGTCTACCGGGCGGTGCAGGACGAACAGCAACGCACCCTCGACATCGCGACGCGCCGCTGGCGCGCGGGTGTCGGCAGCCGTGTCGAGGTCAGCCAGGCGTCGACCCAGTTCGCGATGAGCTCGACACGCGTGCAGCAGGCGCAGCAGCAAGTCGCGCTGAGCCGTATCGGCATTGCCGGGCTGGTGGGTAAAGGACCCGGCTACGGCGATTCGCTGCACCGGCCCAGCCTCGCGTTTAGCGTGCCCATCGCATTGCCGGCATCGCTGCCGGCCGAGTTGATCGGGCATCGCCCGGATGTGGTGGCGGGGCGTTGGCGTGTGCTCGACGCGGATAAAGGGATCGACGCCGCGCACGCTGATTTTTATCCGGACATCAACCTGCTCGCGACCGCATCGCTGGGTTCGGCAGCGACGTTCGGCGGCTTCTTCAATTTTCTGAATAGCGACGGCGTGGGTCACGGCGTGGGCGCCGCCATCTCGCTGCCGATCTTCGACGGCGGACGCCGTCGCGGTCAATACGGCGTGGCCGTCTCTTCCCGCGACGCCGCTGTCGATCTGTATAACCAGAGCGTAGTGAACGCCATGCAGGCCGTTGCGGTGCAGGTCGTGTCGCTGCGCTCGCTCGAAGAGCAGCAGGCGTCGATTGAAAACACGCTCGATTCGACGCGCCGATCCTTTCGTCTCGCCGACACCGGCTATCGCAGCGGCATCACCGAATTCCTGAACGTGCTGGCGGCGCAGAACGAACAGTTGCAGCAGGAGGAAAGCCTCGCGGAGATTCAGGCAAAACGCCTCGACGCCTGGGCACTCCTGATGAAAGAGCTAGGCGGCGGTTTCGCGTCGGCGCCGCCCAGTCAGGTGTTGCAAGGAGCGAGCGATGCCGGGCGAGATTGACCTGTTCTCGCTGCTCGTGCCCGGTCTGCTGCCCATCCTTGTTGGATGCACGCTGCTCTTCGTCGTGCTCGACCTGGTGCTGGCGAAACTCGATTTCTATCGCTTTACGTGGCACCCGGGCCTGTTCCGGATCGCGTTGTTCGTCGCGATGTTCAGCGGCGCTTCGCTGTTGCTGCGGCAATGAAGGTTGTAACACTGAGGATTTCATGCAATCACTGACCGCTGACGCCAGGCCACATCGATGAAAAAGCAATCCATCCTGCGCGCAGGTTTCACGCTCACCCTTCTCGTTGTGGCGATCGTGCTGGTTCGCATGCTGTGGGTCGACTATATGTTTTCGCCCTGGACTCGCGATGGCCGGGTGCGCGCGAAGGTCGTGCAGGTTTCCACGGATGTGTCGGGTCTGGTGAGTGATGTACGTGTCAAGGATAACCAACTGGTGCGCCAGGGCGACATCCTGTTCGTGCTCGACCCCGCGCGTTTCCACTACGCGGTCGCTCAAGCCGACGCCGATCTCCGGCGCGCCAAGGCGCAGATGGCTCAGGCCAAAGCGCAGATGTCCGGCAGCCAATTCGGCTTTACGATGAAGCGTACCCAGGCGGCACGCCGCGCTAACCTGTCCGGCGACGTGATTTCCGATGAAAGCCGCGCAGATTCGGCGTTGCTCGCCCGACAGTCGGCCGCGGCCTATGACGCCGACGTCGCTGCTTACAGTGCTGCCGAAGCGATGGTCAAGGCAGCGCTGGTGGTGCAGCAGACCGCCGAGCTCAATCTGACTCGCAGCGAAGTGCGCGCGCCTTCGGACGGCTACATCACCAATTTGAACCTCTATCCGGGCGACTTCGCTACCGCCGGCGTGGCGCGCATGGCGCTCATCGACTCACATTCGTTCTGGGTCTATGGTTATTTCGAAGAGACCAAGCTGCCGCACGTGCATGTCGGCGATCAGGCAGTCGTACGGCTGTTGTCCGGAGGCAACGACATTTTGGGTCATGTCGACAGCCTCGCGAGCGGTATCGCTGATCGCGACAATCCGACCAGCAATAGCGATCTGCTGGCGGACGTCAATCCGATCTTCACGTGGGTGCGTCTCGCGCAGCGCGTGCCGGTCCGGGTGCATCTGGATCAGATTCCCGTCGGCACGAAGCTCGCGATGGGCATGACCTGCACCGTGACGCTGCGGCCGCAGACCGGCCACTGATCAGCCGGTGGTACGGTATTACGATTATTTTTTTTGAACCGATTTACTCTCTCGAGAGTGCCGAGTTCTTGCGCCTTTCTCACGGTCTCATCTTGGCGATCGTGAACGCCGATTGAGTTATCGGTAATCCGATCCGGCTCGCTTAGTTGCCTTCGCGCGCCAGTCACATCTATAGGCGACTGCTCAACGCTCAAGTCGACCCATTTCTCGGTCAATGCCTTGAACTGGTTGAAGTTGTCGATCTGGCAGCGCACGTCGCTCAGCGGGTCGCGCTCAATATACTCATCAGTTCGGCTCTTTCTGTCCCGCGCATAGCTCAATTGATAGTACGCACCACTCTGGTTGGCGCTGTCCTTGTATCGACAGCTAAGTGAGCCAGGGCGTATTTCATCAATCGCGGCGAGCTTCGCCTTGATCGTGTCAATGCGTGTTGCGATTTGAAGATGACGCTTTTGTATAGTTAGTATGCCGTAGCAATACTATACTTGGCTGTCTACATCAACTCGAAGACAAACGATGGCACTTTGGATGGCTTGGCGGGACGCGATCTGGTTGCTGCGTCCGGCGTTCTCGCGCCTGAGCAGCTCTATGAGGTAGTCAGGATACTCGTGCGCGGCGCCCAGAGCGTCTCGCCGTACCGCTGGCCGTGCGCGTCCACGAAGCTTCGCTGTGGTCTAACCGCGATCGGCGTGCCTCGCTCGACAAGATGATCTCGCTGCTGGGGATCGTCGCGCTCGAGGTGCCGTTCTACTTCGTGGCCGATGCCTACTACGCAGCTTGCAAGATCGTCTAAGGCCTGCGCGATCAGGACAACCACCTGGTCACGCGCGTGAAGTCCAATGCAGTCGCCCATGCCCCGTACGTGCAGCAAAGACCGCGCAAACGGGGCCACCCCAGACTCTACGGTGTCGAGATCAAACTCAAATCGCTGCTGACAAATCCGCAGTCCTCACAATAAGCCCCCAACCGAGTCTATGGCGAGCACGACGTCACTTCCCGTATTGAGTCGCCGATCTACTATGGCCGGCGTGCGGACGGCTTGTTCGCTTCGTAGCAGTGATTCACCCTGGCAGGGTGGGCCTGCCTGTCGATTTGTACCAACCTCGGCCTGGATGCCATCGAATTCATTGGCTTGTATGGGTTGCGCTTCAAGATCGAGAACAGCTTCAAACAGACGGTACATCGGATCGACAAATTCCCATGCCACTTCTGGTTGCAAGACGTGAAGCCGCTTAGCCGCAGAAACGGCAATCAATACCTTCATCGCGAGTCGCCCGAGTACCGCGACGCCGTCAAGTGTAAGACCCACGCCTATCACGTCTTCATTTAGGCCGGCATCGTCTGTCAGGGACTGCTTCAGACCTGGCAGTCGTGTTCCCTTCGCTCGTTTGGAGTTTCTGTCGATCCTGGCTGCGCGCTATCCGCCCTGGCATCCCTCCATCGGCTCAGGCTTACCCACATGACTATGAATGAAGCTGCGATTTTCTGCTTGTAAAAGAGAAGGTGCGATGTTGAGGAACTTCTGCACAACGCGTTTTAGACGCCTGCGACCTGTGTGAAAAAGGCAGATTGGCAAAATTCCGGTGGAGTCTATCGGTTTTGAACACGCACGGTTTTGAACACGCACGGCCTGTCTGTGCCGGTGATGAAGTGGGTGGGATCCGAAGTTTGAGACGCGCAACGAGAGCGCGGCGGCCACGTTCATCGTGCGCGGCATCTTTTAAGCTTTGCTCAGCGCTTTACGCATCATTCTTAATAGCATAACCCAAATAACGTGGTGATCTAAGCGGGTTCTTCGCCAACCCCCGGTATCGCGTCTTCATGTAGCCAAACTGTCGCTTCAGAATTCGGAACGGATGTTCGACCTTCGCACGAATGCCGGCCTTCAGTCGTTCGATCGTGTCGTATATCGCATCGACAGGATCCTTCAAGTTCAATTTTCTTCGCTTGCTGGGCCGCATCGCAACATGCCATCGAACCAAGCGCGTTTGCTCACGCTTTTTCGATGCCTTGATATCCGGCGTCGGCATAAACATCCGTTTCTTCACCGTGCAACAACGCATTGGCAGCATCAATGTCGTGCACGTTAGCCGCCGTGCCGATGACCGTGTGAACCAAGCCGGACTTCGCGTCCGCGCCCACGCGGGATTTCATGCCGAAGTACCGATTACGGCCTTTCGGGGTCGACTGCATCTTGGAGTCGCGCGTGCCAGAGCCGTTCTTGGTCGAGTTGGGCGCTGCGATCAACGTGGCGTCCACAGCCGAAACCGGCTTAAGCATCAATCCCTTGTCGCTCAATATTTCATTGACCAGCGCCAAGATCTGCGCAGCATCTGCGCAGCGATACCATGCGCATCGAGTAAGTGCCTAAACCGCAAGATAGTCGTTTCGTCTGGCAGACGAGTCATCCCTCCATCGAGGCCCGCGAATTCGCGATGCAGCGGGACATCGTAGAGGGCTTCTTCCATCGCTGGTTCCGAAAGACCGAACCACTGTTGCATGAAATGAATCTGCAACTTGGTCGCCAGCGGAAATGGTGGACGACCGGTCTTCCCCTTCGGATACGGCTCTATCAATGCAATCAGCCTCGACCACGGCACCACTTGTCTCATTTCATCCAGAAACTCTCGCTTACGCGTGCGCTTGGTTGACAGACTCAAGCCGAGATGAAGTTGCGTCATCCTGATGTCTCCAAGTCGTTGCTTAAGTAATAGTATTCCTCATCGTTTCTATACGAAGGACTTCTGCAGAGGTTCCTTAGATTTGGCCATCCTGTTTTGCAGCGATAATCGAGATTGCGTCCTCGGCTGTCCACGATGCGCTGTGCGTATTGTTTGATGCCACGTAAGCAAGGCATCCCGGGTCTCGAAGTGCAACGTCAACTGAACGCGCAGCACAGGAGCATTCCGGTGTGTTCATGTCGGCGCATGGCGACGACGACACCGTTCAGCGCGCAATGCGGCAGGGTGCAGTTGAACCGGCGCAAGCCGTTTGAGGAAGAAGCGCTACGTGATGCTTTCAAGCTTGCAATCGGAGCGCGGAGCGCGGAGGGCTGAGCAGCAAGTCTTGCGCTCGCCCATCGATCCCTGTCCCGCGATGCAGCGCGCCGGTCGCATCGGCTTCGTCGGGTGAAGAGCCGTGTGAGCGAAGGTATCGTTCATACCTGTGGATCATCGTTTCGCTCTCGCCCGCATCCTCCAGCATCTGTAGCGCATATTCCCGTGTCGTCTCGAGCAGACGATAGTTCATCAAGGATCCGCTTGGTCCAAACATGAGCAACGACTTCGAGACTAGGCCTGCAATGGCCTCGATGACGTCATCCGTTGACAGGTCATCATGCGCAGCGATCTCGCATGCGGCATCAAGCTGAAAACTCTGGCGAAATACGCTGATTCGTCGGAAGACCATGCGCTCCTGGTTGCATAGAAATTGGTAACTCCAATCGAGCGCCGCCTTCAAGGTTTGCTGGCGCGCCGGTGCCGTTCGAAGTCCGCCGGTAAGCACGCGAAATCGATTGTTGAGTTGGACGGCCAGTTCGCCAACACCGAGTGCGCCGACCCGGGCCGCAGCGAACTCCAGCGCGAGCGGCAGCCCGTCGAGACGCCGGCAGATCGTGCCGATCAATCTAACGCTGGCAGCATCAAGGCGAAAACGTGGATCAAGGGCGCGCACGCGCGATACGAACATGTGGGCGGCGCTGCACTGGAGAATGTCAACGTAGCTTGCGTCCTCCGGGGGCACCTCGAGCGGTGCGACCCAGTAAATCTTCTCGAAGCGAATACGCAACGGTTCGCGGCTCGTCGCCAGAACGCTGAGATGGGGATGGGCCAGCATAAGCTGTTCACAGAGGGTGGCCGCCTCATGAATGACATGCTCACAATTGTCCAGCACGATTAGCAGCTTGCGTGTGCCGATTGCCCGCGTGAGATCGGCTTGCGTGGCGATTTCTGCCGTTTTTCTTACAGTAAGTGAGTCGGCAATCGCGCACACGGTGCACTCGGGATGCTCCACAACCGACAGATTGACATAGCACACCTCGTCGAAGCTTGATTGCTGGGTACGCGCTACTTCCAGACCCAACTGCGTTTTGCCGATGCCGCCTGTACCGACCAGCGTTACGAGCGAGGCGGCGCCGAGGGCATTTTTTACGTCTTTGAGCGCCTGGGCGCGGCCAACGAGTGGCGTGTAAGAGAGCGGGACGTTGCTCGGCGGGCGGCGTTCTTCCGTGTGCGCCGATTCGTCGGTGCGCTTTTGCGCCAAGCCTTCAGCCTCGTCCGAGCAGGTCAGACGATACCCCCGTCCCGGTATCGTCTTGATGAGGTCCTTGTCGTCCCCGAGCAGTCTGCGTAGCGTCGAAATATGCACCTGCAGATTGCTTTCCTCGACTACGGTGTTCGGCCAGACGCACTGGAACAACTCGTTTTTGCTCACCAGTTTGCCGCGCGCCTTGATCAGCACTTCGAGAATGTCGAAAGCACGCGAGCCGACGTGCAACGTTTGACCGTCCAAACAAAGCTGCCTGAGCTCCAGCGACACGTTGACTCGACCTATCTTGATCATGATCGTTCCTCCTGAGGTTGAGGTGAGCCGGGAGCGAAGATGCTGACGCACGGCAAATCGGATTCAGTGGGGACGATCTTATGAGGTGCGCAGTATCTCCACGATGGGAGATTCATTAAGGATAATTCACTCGGCAGACCAGCCCAGGAAGGGTGTGCGGTAGCTAATTTTTGCGGTCGAAATATAACAAGTCCATCCGGCGGGAAGATTAAAAAAGTTTAATGGTGTCGGTAACATAGGCTCCGCGCTTTTCGTGGATAATTGGATGACAGTCGACTAGGCAGAGTCAGTCCGTGTGTGGGCCCAAAGAGCGTGCATAAGTGGCGCAAGCATCATTGCACCCGTGGCGTCGGTCGGGACGCAGGAGTCACTGAAAGGCGAAATG
Source organism: Caballeronia sordidicola (assembly GCF_002220365.1). Taxonomy (GTDB): domain Bacteria; phylum Pseudomonadota; class Gammaproteobacteria; order Burkholderiales; family Burkholderiaceae; genus Caballeronia; species Caballeronia sordidicola_C. The sequence continues at coordinate 16,785 of NZ_MTHB01000265.1, forward strand.
AGCATGAACCACCATTGCATCCGCATCTCCATGTCGGTGAGGCCTAAACCTTAGCGCGCGAAATTTAAATGAAAATCTTGCTCGTCGAGGATAACGATCAGGTCTCCGGATTTCTCAAGAAAGGACTTACGGAGGCGGGTCATGTGATCGATACCGCGGACAATGGTCGTGACGGTATGTTTCTGGCCGCCAGCGAAACCTATGATGCGATCATCATGGATCGCATGCTGCCCGGCGGCATCGACGGTCTGGGAATAATTTCGGCCTTGCGCGCAACCGGCAACCGGGTGCCTATCCTGATCGTCAGCGCTCTCGACGACGTCGACGAGCGGATTCGTGGCCTGAAGGCGGGGGGCGACGACTATGTCGTCAAGCCGTTCGCATTCGGCGAAGTGTTGGCGCGGCTCGATGCCTTGACGCGCCGCCTCCACGAGAGTTACGCGGAAACGACCTTGAAGGTGGACGATCTGTGCATCGATCTGCTCTCACGCAAAGTGGCGCGCGCCGGCAAGCCGATCGCGTTGAAGCCGCGCGAATTTAAGTTGCTGGAGTACCTCATGCGGCACGCGGATCAGGTAGTCACGCGCACCATGCTGCTTGAAAATATCTGGGACTATCACTTCGACCCACAAACTAACGTAATCGACGTGCATGTGAGTAAGCTGCGTCACAAGATCGATGCCGGGTTCGAGCGGTCCTTGCTGAGGACGGTGCGCAATTCGGGCTATATGCTGACAGCGAACGACTAGCGCGACGTTGGCGAGTGGGGACACGGCATGATGGACTTAACAGGTTTCGGATTTAAGACGCTCTGCGACGATGGCGAGTTCGTACTGTCGAGAGCTACCCGGCTGGACGGCCCTGAGACATGGCTGACCGTCACATTGCCTGCCCAGCAGCCCGCGGCCAACAGTCAGGCGCGTCTCGAGCACGCTTATGAACTCCGCAGCCTACTCGATGGCCGACTCCTCACCCGGCCGCATGCGCTAATCGAATATGAAGGAAGCGCCGCGCTGGTACTCGAGGACCCAGGCGGCATCTCGCTCTGCGCCATGCCAATGGGTTCGCTACCGCTTGACCGTGTTCTGCTGATTGCGAAGAACCTTGCGGCCGCGCTCGGCATGCTGCATGGGCGTGGTCTTGTCCATAAGGACATCAGGCCGGCCAACGTACTGGTGGAACCAACAACGGGGGGCGTGGCGCTGACCGGCTTCGGCATCGCCTCGCGCGTGTCCGGCGAGCAACCGGTCAGTGCGCCGCCTGACGTCGCGTCGGGTGCGCTCGCCTATCTCGCACCAGAGCAAACCGGCCGGATGAATCGTTCTATCGATTCGCGCGCCGACCTGTATTCGCTGGGCGTCACACTATACGAGATGTTGACGGGCTGTTTTCCGTATCGGGCGAACTCGCCTATCGAATGGTTTCACTGCCACGTCGCCAAAACGCCGATTCCGTTGCACGAAGTCGCGCGAGACGTGCCGACCCAGGTTGGCGCGATCGTGATGCGTCTGCTGGCGAAAACCGCTGAGGACCGTTATCAGACGGCGCAGGGGCTGGGAAGCGATTTGTGCCGATGCCTCGATGCATGGGAGCAGACAGCGCGCATCGCGCCGTTTCCGCTTTGCGCGAACGACGCTCCCGCACAACTGCTCATTCCCGAACGGCTATACGGACGCGAAGCGGAGACCGCAGCGTTGAATGCCGCATTCGACCGTGTGGTGCAGCACGGCAAGGCGGAAGTGATGCTCGTATCGGGCTATTCCGGTATTGGCAAATCGTCGTTAGTGAATGAGCTGCAGAACAAGCTTGGGCCGTCGGGTGCCCGCTTCGCGGCAGGCAAATTTGATCAGTACAAGCGTGATATTCCCTACACCACGCTCGGACAGGCGTTTCAGAGTTTGACGCGGCAAATACTCGGCCAGAGCGAGACGGAGGTTGCGCGTTGGCGTAAGAGGTTGAGCGAAGCGGTGGGTCTGAATGGACAGTTGATTGTCAACCTGATTCCCGATGTCGAGAGCATCATTGGTCCGCAGCCTCCCGTGCCGGACCTGCCGGCGCAGGAGGCACAAACGCGCTTTCAAGGGGTATTCGGACGCTTCATCGGCGCCTTCGCGCGCCCCGACCATCCTCTCGTGCTCTTTCTGGACGATTTGCAATGGCTCGACGCCGGCACGATCAGCTTGCTCCAGAGTTTGCTGGCGGCGCCGGGTCTGCAGAATCTGCTGCTCGTTGGTGCCTATCGCGACAATGAAGTGGGTCCCACTCATCCGCTGATCCGGGCGCTCGTTGCGATTCGCGAGTTGGGCGTGGCGGTTCACGATATCGTGCTTACGCCGTTGCAGATGGGCGACGTGGCACGTCTTATCGGTGAGGCCATGCATGCCGATGCTGCCGAGGTGCTGAATCTCGCGCAATTCATCTTCGAGAAAACAGGCGGCAATCCTTTCTTCACGGTTCAGTTTCTCAAGATGCTTGCTGAGGAGCATTACCTGGTGTTCGATCCTGTGCGCCGAACGTGGCAACAAGACGTCGCAAGGCTGCGCGAAGCGCGCTTCTCGGATAGCATCGTCGACCTGATGGTCGGCAAGATCGAACGGGTCCCCGATCTCGCTCAGGTCGCGCTCAAACAGTTTGCGTGTTTCGGCAACAGTGCCACCACCGCCATGCTCGCGCGTATTGGCGGTACTTCCGAGGCCGAGGTGCATCGCTCGCTCGCCGGCGCCATGGAAGCAGGCCTCGTGTTTCGGCGCGAGCACGGCTACGCGTTTCTTCACGACCGTGTACAGGAAGCGGCCTATGCCTTGATTCCCGAGGGCGAGCGAGCGACTGCCCACCTGCTCATTGGCCGAATGTTCTCGACCCGTGCGACGGCGGCGGATCTCGAGCAGAACATCTTCGAGATCGTCAATCAATACAACCGGGCCGCCGACCTCGTCCACGATCCAGCCGAACGCGAACGTGTCGTGGAATTCAACCTGATTGCTGGTCGTCGGGCAAAGACTTCGTCCGCCAATGCATCGGCATCGACTTATCTGTCCATAGGTAGCGCGATGCTCGACGGGGAGGCTTGGGAGACGCAATATTCACTCAAGTTCTCGCTGGAGAGCAGCCTCGCGGAATGCGAGTTTTTGTCGGGCAACACTGACTCGGCCACGGAGCGGCTGGCGAATCTGTCGATTCGCGCCGCCAATCTGCCCGACCGCGCCACGGTGACCTGGCTGCGCGTCACTTTATTCACGGCACTGGGCCAGAGCGACCTGGCCGTGCAAATTTGCCTCGACTATTTGCGTGAAGCCGGAATTGACTGGGGGCCTCATCCGACCCACGACGAGGCAATCCGCGAATATAACCTGCTCCTTTCGCGCATCGGCGAGTCTCCGATTAAATCGTTGATCGACCTGCCGCTACTCACCGATAGCGACCTGCGTGCAACGCTGGACGTGCTCACCGCAGTCTTGCCGCCGGCGTTCTTCAGCGACGAGAATTTGGTCTGCCTGGTGTTGTGCCGCATGGCGAATCTGAGTCTCACATATGGCAATAGCGACGCGTCGTCGATCGGCTATTCCTATCTCGGCATGGTCGCCGGTCCGGTGTTCGGCGACTACGGGGCGGGGTTCCAGTTTGGTCAGCTCGGCTTGGCGCTGGTCGACGAACGCGGACTGCAACGCTTCAGGCCACGTGTCTACATGTGTTTCGCGTATCACGTGATGCCGTGGACCAAGCCTATTCGTGCTGGACTTCCCTTGTTGCGCCGTGCGTTCGAGGCGGCCAGCGAGAGTGGAGACCTCACCTACACGGGCTTCAGCAGTTGCTGCCTAATCACGTCTCTGCTGGCCGCGGGCGATCCGCTCGCTGACGTCGAGCGGGAAGCCAAGCAGCGTCTGGGCGTGGTGCAGGCCGCAAAATTCGGCCTGATCGTCGATATAATCGGCTCGCAGTTGCAGCTCATTCGAACCTTACGCGGCCTGACTCCCTCGTTTCACTCCTTCAACGACGAGGTATTTGACGAAACGGCCTTCGAGCAGCATCTCGAAGCCGATCCATGCCTCGCGATCGCCACTTGCTGGTACTGGATTCGCAAACTGGAAGGGCGTTTTTTCGCGGGTAACATCTCGCAGGCGCTGGAGGCCGCTGAGAAGGCCGCGCCGTTGCTGTGGACAACGTCCGGGCACTTCGAACTGGCCGAATACCACTTTTACGCGGCACTCGCACGAGCGCGCGGCTACGACGATGTGCCGCCCGACGAGCAGGCGGCGCAATTCCGGGCACTCGCCGAGCATCACGCAAAGCTAGCGCTCTGGGCTGAGCACTGTCCAGGCAATTTTGCCTGCCGCACAGCGCTGGTGGCCGGCGAAATGGCACGTATCAAAGGAAATGAATTCGCGGCGATGCGTGAATACGAAAGCGCAATCCGTCTCGCTCGCGACTACGAATTCCCATCGATCGAAGCCCTGGCGCTCGAGGTTGCCGCGACCTTCTACCTGGCGCGTGGATTCACGACCATCGCGTTTGTCTACTTCGGCAATGCGCGGCTTACCTACCTCCGGTGGGGCGCGCTCGGCAAGGTTCACGCGCTCGACCGGCGCTATCCGAATCTGGTGCACGAACCGGCGAATGATGCACCGACCGGAGGTATGGTCGCCGAGCATCTCGATGTCGAAACAGTCGTCAAGGCATCGCAAGCCATTTCCGGCGAGATCACTTTTGAAAGGCTAATTCGTACGCTGATGACCATCGTGCTCGAACACGCTGGTGCGGGGCGTGCACTGCTCGTCTTGCCACGCGATGAAAATTTATGGATCGAAGCGGAGGCACTGGTGAGTCGCGAAGGCGTAGAGGTGCGTGTTCAACATGAAGCCGTGATGCCGCACCATTTGCCGGCTTCTATTCTGCATGACAGCATTCGCACGCGTGAGCGCGTGCTGCTCGACGACGCGTCGCTGCCGAATCCGTTCTCGGAGGATGAATACCTCCGGTCGGCCGGCTCCCGAGCTGTTTTGTGCCTGCCGCTCGTGAAGCAGGCAAAACTGATCGGCGTTCTGTACCTGGAAAACAACCTCGCGCCGGGTGTGTTCACGCCGCCGCGTATCGCCGTGCTGGAGCTTCTGGCCTCGCAGGCGGCAATCTCGCTCGAAAATGCGTCGCTGGAGGAAAAGGAGGCGCTCCTCGAGGAGAAGGAAGCCTTGCTCCATGAAGTCCATCATCGGGTAAAGAACAACTTGCAGCTGATCAGCAGTCTGCTCAATCTCCAGGCGGCGCGGGTCACGGACAGGTCGGTTGCAGAGCTATTTGCGGATAGTCGGAATCGGGTGCGTTCCATGGCGCTCGTTCACGAGAACTTGTACCGTGCCGGTAATTTCGCTCGCATCATGATGGAGACCCACGTTAAAAATCTGTGTGGCCATCTTGCACGCGCTTACGATATGCGCCAGATGGCTGTGGAACTGCAAGTCGAGGTCGACGACGTGCAACTCGACATGAACCGCGCCGTATCCTGCGGGCTGATTATCAACGAGCTGGTTTCCAACGCGTTGAAGCACGCATTCCCAAACCGACGTGGCGGCCGCGTGCGCGTCGAACTTGGACTAGTCGACGAAGATCGATGCAAACTGACCGTTTCGGACAACGGAATCGGCATAGCGCCGGAATTTTCGGTGGCCGAGGCCGACTCGCTAGGGTTGCAACTGGTTCATGACCTCACGCGCCAACTACACGGGACTCTGGAATTAAGCCGCGTGGGCGGCACCTCCTGCAGCATTCTGTTCAACCCAAACGGACGTGGATAAAACACCCATAATGGCGGCCGCACGCATTCTTGTAGTCGAAGACGATCGGGTCGTCGCGAGAGATATCGCCCAGCAGATGACCCGCGCGGGCCATACGATTGTCGGCATCACGGCGCGCGGTGAAGACGCGCTTACGCTGGCGGCCGAGACCGCGCCAGATCTGGTATTAATGGACGTGCGTCTGGACGGCCAGCTCGACGGCATCGACACCGCGCGGCTGCTGCGTGAGAAATGCAGCCTGCCGGTCGTCTTCCTGACCGCTTACGCAGACGAGGAAACCGTCCGGCGCGCCACGGTAATGGAACCGTTCGGCTACGTGCTCAAACCGTTCGACGATACGCAACTGCGTACCGTCGTTGAAATGGCGCTATATAAGCACGGTGCCGAACGTCGTCTGCGTGAAAGCGAACAACGCTACGCGGTCACGCTGTCGAGTATCGGCGACGCAGTGATCGCAACCGATCGGGACTCGCATATTAATTTTATGAACCCGGTCGCGGAAATGCTCACCGGCTGGGTGCGGGGCGAGGCAATGGGGCGGCCGCTCGCCGACGTGTTTAAAGCGATCAGCGAAACAACTCGTGCGCCCGTTGAGGACCCGGTGGCGGCCGTGCTGCGAGCCGGCACCATTGTCGGGCTGGCGAATCACACGCTGCTGCTCGCGCGCGACGGACGTGAGGTCGCCATCGACGACAGTGGGTCGCCGATCGTCGACGACCGCGGCAAAATCCTCGGCGTGGTACTTGTGTTCCGCGACGTCACGCACAGGCGGAGAGCCGAAGAGGCCGAGATACTGCGCGAGACGAACGCCCGCCTCGAAATGGCCATGCACGGTTCGAATGTCGGCGTGTGGGAAATCGATATGCCGGACGGTGATCATCGCCACGGTTTCGCGCGGTTCTCGAACATCTGGGAGTGGCTCGGGTACACCCGTCCGCAGACCATGCTGGACTACGAGGCCTATATGGGGGTGTTGCATCCCGACGACCGTGCGCCCACCGAAGCCGCCATGCTCCGGTATCTTGGCAGGAAGGTCGATGGCTTCGAATTGGAGAACCGTCTGCTCCATCGCGACGGCGGCGTGCGTTGGGTTCTCGTGCGTGGCACAGCGCGCTGGGATTCCAGCGGCAAGCCGGTTCGCTTTGTCGGTAGTCTCGTCGACATCACCGAGCTGAAACTGGCGGAGCAGGCACTGCGATCAAGCGAAGCGCGCTTTCGCGGTACATTTGAAAATGCCGCAGTCGGCATCGCGCACTGCGATCTCGATGGACAGTTCCTGCGTGTGAATCAACGCGCGTGCGAGATCGTCGGCTATCAACGCGAGAGCCTTCTGCTCAAGCGTTTGCAGGACGTCACCGATCCTGACTTTCTGCCAGCTAGTGAAGAGAAGTACTGCTTGCTCACCGACGGAAAGGTGTCACACTATTCAGAAGAAATATCGCTGGTTAAACTCGACGGATCGCGAGTCTGCGTGAGTGTGTCAGCAGCGCTCCAACGCGACGCGAGCGGCCACGCAGTTCACACTATTGCTATCCTCCAGGATATTTCAGCGCGCAAGGCGCTCGAAGACGCTGTGCGCATGGCAAAAGATGCCGCTGAATCGGCGAATCATGCCAAAGATCAGTTCCTTGCGAACATCAGCCATGAACTGCGCACACCGTTGAACGGTATCCTGGGTTACGCCCAAATCTTGCGACGCGATGCGTCGATGACCGAGCGGCAACTGTCGAGCCTCGCTGTCATTGAACAAAGCGGTGAGCATTTGCTCATGCTTATCAACGACATTCTGGACTTTGCACGAATCGAAGCGGGCAAGCTCGAACTGAACGTGACGGACGTGCCACTCGGACCGTTTCTCCGCGTCATTGCCGAGATGGTGAGCGTGCGTGTTGATCAGAAACATCTGGTGCTGAACTACGACGCGCCGCCGAATTTGTCGAAGGTGATTCGTGTCGACGAAAAACGCCTGCGGCAAGTCCTGTTGAATCTTCTCGCCAATGCGGTCAAGTTCACGGATCAGGGTGAAGTCGCGCTTGTCGTGCAGATGTTGTCGGAGGGACGGTTGCGCTTCGAAGTGAGGGATACCGGCGTAGGTGTGAGTCCGGACCGGATTGAGGCGATCTTTCAGCCGTTCGAGCAGGCCGGCGACTCTTTCCGGCGCAGCGGCGGGGTCGGTCTCGGGCTTGCGATCAGCCGTCAGCTATTGCGCATGATGGGCAGCGAAATCGGCGTCACGAGCGTGGTGGGCAAGGGCAGTACGTTCTGGTTTGAGCTCGATGCCCCTGTGTCCAATGCAGAAGTGGCGGCTTTTAGTCCCTCGCTTCAGATCACAGGCTACGAAGGTGAGGAGCGGCATGTGCTGGTGGTGGACGACGTTGCCGCGAACCGCTCGTTGATCGTCGACACGCTGCAGCGCTGCGGCTTTCGGGTTTCGGAAAGTAGCGACGGCGGTGATGCATTGCATAAGGCGCTGACATCGCGTCCTGATCTGATCCTAGTCGACACGGTCATGCCCGTGATGGGCGGACTGGAGATGCTAGCCCACATTCGCGTCTCGAATGTGTTGTGCGAGGTGCCGGTCATCGCCGTTTCTGCGGATGCGTCGCGACACAATGCCCGCGCCAATCTCGCGGCGGGGGCCAGCGTCTTTCTGGAGAAGCCGCTCGATCTCGACAGGCTGTTGAGTGAAATAGCAGCGCTGCTCAAGCTCAACTGGAAGATCCGGGTAGTACCACCCAAACCAGACTCCGCCCTTGTCGTGCCGCCGCGTCATGAGATGGTGACGTTGCATCGGCTGGCACTGTTGGGCTCGATGCGTGACATCGTCCATCATGCCGAATATCTTGTCGGCCTCGATAGCCGCTATGAGCCCTTTGCGGCGCAATTGCGGCGCCTTGCGGCGGGCTACGAATCGCAGGCTTTGCTGTCGATGATAGAACAATATTTGGGTCAAGACTCATGAATACACTGCAACCACTGGGGACCACCGAACCATTTGACACTAGCGTTCCCATTGTGCTGGTGGTCGACGATACGCCCGCCAATCTCGGTCTGGTGGTCGAATGCCTCGAAGGCAAAAGCCTGCGTGTGGCGATCGCGCGTGACGGCGCGGAGGCGCTGCGCCGCGCGGAGCTTACTCAACCCGACCTGATCCTGCTCGATGTCATGATGCCGGGCCTTGATGGCTTCGAAACCTGCCGTCGGTTAAAGTCGATGGAGAAGACCGCTGATATTCCGGTGATCTTCATGACATCGTTGACGCGAATAGAGGAAAAGATCACTGGTTTTCGGGCCGGAGCGGTCGACTACATCACCAAGCCGTTGCAGATGGAAGAGGTCGCCGCGCGCGTGAATACGCACTTGAAATTGCGCGCGCTACAGAAACTGCAGGAAGATCAGAACATCCTCTTGCAGCAGGAAGTCAGGACGCGAAAGCAGGCCGAGGAAGCGCTGATTGAAGTGATCCATGGCGTGCGCAATGTGTCGAATGCGATTGCTCACGACTTGCGTACGCCGCTGACCGAACTGCGTTCACGGCTAGAAGTGTTGATGTTGACGCTAAAGCAGCAAGGCAAGGAAGATATCCTGCCGGAACTGGAAGGCGCGGTGTCGGATGTCGATTGCGTGATCAGCATCTTCAATGCCCTGTTGCGTCTCGCTGAAATCGATGCCGGCGTGCGCCGTTCAGGGTTCGTGCGAAGCGATCTGGAGGAGATTGTCTCGGATGCGGTCGAGTTTTATCTGCCGGTCGCCGAGTTGCGTCGCGTGACGCTTTCGCTGGCGGTGTCGGGTGAACTGGTGGCAGTGGCCGATCCGCTCCTGCTGGCTCAGGCCATTGGCAATCTGATTGACAACGCACTGAAGTTCGCGAAAGACGGCGGGGAGATCAATGTCGTTGCGAGCCGCGTTGGCAACGTCATTGCGATATCGGTTGCGGACGACGGCCCAGGCATTCCCGATGAGGAGAAGCCAAAAGTGACCGAGCGGTTCTATCGCGGCGACGCAAGCCGCGGCACGCCGGGCGTAGGTCTTGGGCTTGCTCTGGTAAAGGCGGTGGCGACGCTTCATCGCGGTTCGCTCGACTTTGCCGACAATCAACCGGGACTCGTTGCGACACTGAGCGTGAACGGTCTGCTTTGAGGGCTATCTTCACGGTGGATAGTCCTTGAAAGGGAGCATCCACCTCGATTTTGCAAGCACTCCGTGGGCCGGCCTTACGTCATACGGGCCCAGAACGCAGCCAGAGGCGGCAGGGGCGCATGACGGCTCTGCATCGCGAGCGCTGGTGCGCCCAAGCCCGGGGACCCAGAACGGTGTCAGCTCTCCAGGAAAGCCAGCAGGTCGGCGTTGACCTTATCGGCTTGCGTCGTGCACATGCCGTGGGGCGCGCCTGGATAAACCTTCAACGTGGCGTTCTTCACCAGTTTGGCCGACAGGCGCCCCGACGCGTCGATGGGGACGATCTGGTCGTCGTCGCCATGCAGGACGAGCGTCGGCACGTCGATCTTCTTCAGATCTTCCGTGTAGTCGACTTCAGAGAATTGCTTGATGCAGTCGTACTGGCCTTTAACCGAACCGATCATGCCTTCGCGCCAGAACTCGTCGATTGTGCCTTGCTCGATCTTGGCATTCGGACGATTGAAGCCATAGAACGGCACAGCGAGGTCTTTATAGAACTGCGACCGGTTGCCCGCGACACTCGCACGAATGCCGTCGAACACCGACATCGACAAGCCGTTCGGATTGCTTTCGGTCTTGACCATGATCGGCGGAACCGCGCTGATCAGCACGACTTTAGCGACCCGCGCGTTGCCGTGGCGGCCGATGTAGTGGGCGATTTCGCCGCCCCCCGTCGAATGGCCGACTAGCATCGCGCCCTTCAGGTCGAGTGCATTCATCACCGTGGCTAGATCGTCGGCGTAGGTGTCCATATCGTTACCGTTGGACGGCTGGTCAGAGCGGCCGTGGCCCCGCCGGTCGTGGGCTATGACCCGATAGCCTTTCTGCACGAGAAACAGCATTTGCGGATCCCACGCATCGGCGTCAAGCGGCCAACCGTGTGAGAAAACAACCGGCTTGCCACTACCCCAGTCCTTGAAAAAAATGCGTGTGCCGTCCTTGGTCGTTACTGTATTCATGGTGTGACGCTCTCCTTGGTGCAAGTGTAATAAGTTGCCGGCGTGCGCGCTGCCACCGGCAGATGCCGCGGCCATTGCGACGCCAGGCGCGGCCATGGCGGCGACTGCCGCTCCGGCCGCGCCGGCGCTTGCAACGAGCAGTTGGCGGCGATGCGCCGATGGAATTTCTGTTGGACTTGCCAAGTGATGCTCCAGCATGGTGAGGTGGATGGAAACAGCGTTCTGTTGATGCGGGACAACATCGTCGGTTTGATCCTACGGCGTCATGGCCCGTGTTGAACTTCAGAATGCTTAAATCTTCTTAACTTGGATGACCGCGGGATTAAGACGAGATTGTGAGGTTCTTGGTGATTCGAACAAAGATGGTGCATTTTTTAGACGCGTCATGACAGCTCTTAACGAGCATTAATAAGGTTTCAGCGGCTTCGCCCGCTTAAGCCGACTAAGATCAAGACGTGGCAACAGGCGCTTGTTCACCGTTACCCGCAGGGCCCTCACGGTCACTTCCCACTAAAGCTATTCTTCAGGAATCCATCATGCAAATTTTAAAACTCACCGCAGTGAGCAGCCTCGTCGCTTTCATGTCGACCGTCGCCATGGCACAAACTAGTAGCGACGCCACGACCACGCAATCCGGCGCGCCTATGACAAAAATGGCAGTGCGCGCGCATAACAAGCAACTGTCGAAAGCCGTACGTCATTCGCTTTATTCGACTAAAGGTCTGGTCGCCAGCAACATCGCGGTGCTAGTCAAAGGCGGCACGGTCTCTCTCGTAGGCACGGTGCCGGATGCACCACAAATTCAGATGGCGGCGGATGCCGCCAAACGCGTTCCGCAAGTGGAGACTGTCGACAATCGTTTGACCGTCGAAGAGGAAGGCGGGCAGTAAGTGCATAGGCTGCCCGTTGCATTGGCGGCGAAACGCCCCCCTGCGATGCTCAGTTAGGTCCGAACGATTCAAGGAACTAGACATGGAAAAAGATACGATTGCGATCACGCATCACACGCTGCGAGCGAATGGCATCCGGCAGCATTATCTGGACGCTGGCAGCGGTCCGGTGGTCGTGTTGCTGCACGGCTTCCCGGAGACGAGCTTTGCATGGCGGTATCAGATTCCCGTGCTGGCCCGGCACTTCCGTATCATCGCGCCGGACCTGCGCGGTTACGGCGAGACCGACAAACCCAGCTCGGGCTATGACAAGCGCAACATGGCGATGGACATCATCAGCTTGCTTGACGAACTAGGGATCGGCAAGGTCGCGCTTGTCGGGCACGACCGTGGCGCGCGCGTGGCGACGCGGCTGACCAAGGACCATCCTCAGCGGGTCGACCGGCTGGTGGTGATGGACAACGTGCCGACTCGCGTCGTCGCGCAGAACATGAACCCGCAGACGGCGCGGGCATACTGGTTCTTCCTGTTCCATCTGGTGGCGGACCTGCCGGAGACGCTGATCGCAGGCAAAGAGGATGTGTGGCTGCATCACTTCTTCGCGGACTGGTGCTATAACCCGCACACCATTGAAGGGGCGGATTTCGATACGTATGTGAAGGCCTACAGGCGGCCAGGCGCCGTTCGTGGCGCAATGTCGGACTATCGCGCGAATGCGGAGGACGTCGCGCAGGATCTGTCCGATGCGGACATCAAGATCGCTTGCCCGACAATGGCACTGTGGGGCGAGGACTTCTATGCGGTCGGTGGCATGTTCGACATGAAGACGGTCTGGGAAAGCATGGCGACCAATCTGCGCGCAGAACCGATCTCACATTGCGGACATTTGCCGCAGGAAGAGCAGCCCGAGAAGGTCAACGCGCTGTTGCTGGATTTCCTGGGTGGCTGGACGGGAAGCTGATTGTCGAGGTTACAAGAGCAGGCCGCCGCTCACATAATATGGAATCTGTGAGCGGCGGCCGTTTAGCGTGATGTTTTAGCGTGATGTGATTCTCGCGGCGCGCTGTGGCTCAGAGCCAGGGCTTAAAGATAGCCGAGGAGAAAGATCGTCGCGGTCAGCGAGATTATTGACAGCACACTCGACGCGACCAGCGTCGTCCCGGCCGTGGTGTCCTGAACGCCATAGGAAAGGCCGAACAAAATGCCGAACGAACCGCATGGAATAGCTGACAGCAAGATCGCCTCGCCGGCAATCGGCTTTGGCAGCGCGAGCAGCACCACGAGCAAAAAAGCTATCAGCGGTTGGAGCACATTGCTGAGCGCTACACCGGTCCACACTTCCTTGTCGAGCCTGAACGGTTGAGACGCCAGGATCAATCCGGTCGAAAATAGCGCAAGGCCTGCCGTTGTGCTGCCGATGATATTGAGCGACTGAACCAGCAAACCCGGCAACTGCCAGCCCGCCAGCGAAACCAGTATGCCGAGAATCGGCGCGATCACGATAGGCTTGACTAATGTCGTGACCAACGCCTTGGCCAACAGGTTTGTCTGCGGGCCACCGCTTTCGTACGTCTTCGCGCGTTCGAGCAGGATCAGCCCAGCCGGTGACATGACGACCGAGGCGATCGTAATAGCAAGCGCGACGGTCAGATCGCTGTCATCGCCATAGACGCTGTGCAGCAGCGGCAAACCCACTGCGGCGAAGTTCGGCATGCCGACCGTCACCGCGCGAACCGCTGCATCCGACGGCGCCGCGTTGAAGATGAAACGAGACAGCGCGAGCGAGACAAAATATGGCGCGAGCATCACCACCACGAGCAAAAGAATCAGCATGAGGTGACTGCTGAGACTCGCACGCTGCATCTTCGCCGTATAGAGCAATAGCGCGAATGGAAGTGCGTAATCGACGAGCATCGTATTGATCGATGAAAGCGGCATTGCACCTCGCGCCAGTTTGCCGGCCAGATAGCCCGTCGCCATCGAGAAGAAGAAAGGCACCAGCGCGTAGCTGATTTCATGAATCATGTGGGGGCTCGCGTGAAGGTTTAAATTCAGAAGTGTTGAAGTTCGTAACCGATCTGTGTCACTTCGATCGCTTAGAGCCACTCTATTGCGGTTCGCGGTTTAAATCCTTTGATAAAGATGAATCTTTCTGAATGCGCCGCAGAGAGGGGATCGACAGTGGGCGAGGCAGTCGAACAGCGAGAAGGCGGCATCGCATGGAAGGCTGCTGAAGTTTAAGAACTCTTCAGGTAAGACCAATGTAATTAATCGAATGCCCGCGTAGGATGAAACTCAACCACGGTGCGGTGAAACACGTCAAAGATGCATTGGGCCTGGGAAGCTGCCTTCGTCGCTGAGGGCACAGGAGACTCGATTCAGCACGCCCGCCACGGCCGTCGTGCAATCCCTATCAGAGCGTTTGCATGAAAAGCATTGGAATCTCTCCGGGGCGGCGCGCGTTCATGCGCCGTGTCGCGAGCGCGGCGCCGGCCGCGATGGCGATCGGCACCGGTGTGGCCGGCGTGGCGATGAGTTCGCCCGCTCGCCGCGAGTCAAACTTTCAGCCGCGATACTTTACGCCGGCGGAATGGACCCTGCTGGTCGGACTGGTGGATCGTCTGATTCCTGCAGACATTGAAGGCCCCGGCGCACTCGAAGCCGGTGTGCCGGAGTTCATCGATTTACAGATGAACACGCCGTATGGGTACGGTGCGCTCTGGTACATGCACGGCCCGTTCATGCCCGCACCGGCGACCCTCGGCTATCAACTCGAATTTAGCCCCCGCGCGATGTATCGCAGTTCGCTCGCCGGATTGGACGAACAGTTGCGCAAGCGCTTTTCGAAGAGCTTCGACGAACTCGATACCGGCACGCGCGACAGCGTCATTGGCGAACTGGAACTGGGCAAGCTTGGGATCGGTGCCGTGCCCGCCGCGGATTTCTTCGCACAACTGCTGCAGAACACACGTGAAGGCTATTTTTGCGATCCGAAGCACGGCGGCAATCGCGATATGGCGGCCTGGAAAATGATCAATTTTCCAGGCGCGAGAGCGGACTACATCGACTGGGTCGAGCAGTACGGGAAACGTTATCCGCTCGCGCCGGTATCGAGCGCCTGAGCGTGAGTTCTTAATGTCGATGCATTTCTGTTGGACGCGCGATCTGCGTGGACGACGACATGTCCCCATCTGGATCATTTAATGACAGACCAAACGATGAAAGAGGTCGATGTGGTGATCATCGGCTTTGGCTGGGCGGGCGCCATCATGGCGAAAGAGCTGACTGAAGCCGGCCTGCATGTGCTGGCGCTGGAACGCGGGCAAGACCGTGATACCTATCCCGACGGCGCGTATCCAACAACGCTGGATGAGCTCACATATCTGCAGCGGTTTAAGCTGTTCCAGGACATGTCGCGGAGCACCTTCACCTTTCGCCATAGCGTTAAGGATATGGCTTTGCCTTATCGGCAAATCGGCGCATTCAGGCCGGGCGAAGGTGTAGGCGGCGCGGGTTTGCATTGGGCGGGCCAGCACTGGCGTGTCTATCCGCAAGAACTCAGGCTGCGCTCGCATTACGTCGAGCGCTACGGTACGAAGTTCATTCCGAAGGACATGACTTTGCAGGATTTCGGCGTGTCCTATGAAGAACTCGAGCCATACTTCGATTTTGCCGAGAAAGTATTCGGCACGTCCGGCCAGGCTTATCGTGTGAACGGTCAAGTCGTGGGAGACGGCAATCCGTTCGAAGCTGATCGTTCGGCGGCGTTTCCACTGCCCGCGCAGAAAGTGCCGTATGGTCCACATATTTTCATGAAAGCGGCGCGGGAAGTGGGCTTTCATCCGTTTCGCGCGCCATCTGCAACGGTGTCTGCCGCCTATACGAATCCGTATGGTTGCCAGATGGGACCGTGCAACTTCTGCGGATTTTGCTCGGGATACGCTTGCTACAACTATTCGAAAGCGTCGCCCAATGTGAATGTCCTGCCGGCCTTGCGTGGCTTGCCCAACTTCGAGCTGAGGCCCAATTGCAACGTGTTGCGTATTATGCTGGACAACGCAGGTAAGGTGGCCACCGGTGTAGAGTATATCGATGCCGCCGGTAAGCTCGTGATGCAACCTGCGCGGATTGTTATCGCGAGCACGTTCGCTTATAACAACGCGCATCTATTTATGTTGTCGGGCATTGGACGGCAATACGATCCGGTGAGCGGCGAAGGCACAGTCGGCAAGAACGTGTCGTATCAGATGCTCTCGAATATTCAGGTGTTTTTCGAGCCGGGGACCAACAGTAATCCGTTCATCGGCGCCGGTGGCAACAGCGTCGCATTCGACGACTTCAACGGTGATAACTTCGATCATGGTCCGCACGGTTTTGTTGGCGGCGCGGCGTTGTGGTGCAATCCGGCCGGTGCGAAGCCGATCTCTGGCATCGCGGTGCCTGCGGGCACCCCCCGATGGGGCAATGCCTGGAAAAAGTCTGTCAAGGATCACTACGTGAACACCGTGTCGATTGATTCGAACGGAGCGAACATGGTGTATCGCGATTGCTACCTCGATCTCGATCCGACGTATAAGAACAAATTCGGCCAACCTTTATTGCGTTTTACCTTCGACTGGAAAGACAATGATATCCGCATGACACGCTTCGTGACGGACAAGCTGGTTCAGGTGGCGAAAGCCATGGAACCGAAAGACTACACGGTCACGCAAAAGGACTTCGGCGATCACTTCGATGTTCGGCCTTATCAGACCACGCACTGGGCGGGTGGGCTGATCATGGGCGAGCATCCGCAAACGAGTGCTTTGAACCGCTATCTGCAAAGCTGGGACGTACACAACGTGTTTGCGATCGGCTCCAACGCGTTTCCGGTAGGGCTCGGTTATAACCCGACGGGTGTGGTCGCCGCGCTCGCCTACTGGTCGGCAAAAGCGATCCGAACGCGGTACCTGAAAGACCCAGGCCCATTGGTTGACGCGTGATGAGCTTCCTGACCCGTCTGCATTGCCGCGCCCTGGCAGCGCTCACTCTGCTGTCCCTTTCATGGTCCGCCTATGCTACGCCGACGCCGGACCAGGCGTTGATTGAGCGTGGCGCCTATCTTGCCAGTTCCGGCGATTGCGTCGCGTGTCACACGGCGAAGAACGGCAAGCCGTTCGCGGGCGGGTTGCCGCTGAGCACGCCGCTCGGCAAGGTCTACTCAACCAACATCACGCCCGACGCTGCGAGTGGCATCGGCACCTGGTCCTATGAAAACTTCGCGACGCTCATGCGGCTCGGCAAAACGAAGAGCGGAGAGGCGGTTTATCCGGCAATGCCCTATCCGTCGTACGCGCATGTCAGCGACGCGGACATGCATGCGCTCTACGCTTACTTCATGCACGCAGTGACGCCTGTCAAGCAGGCGAACCGGGCCAACGACATTCCCTGGCCACTGTCGATGCGCTGGCCTCTGACGATCTGGAGCTGGGCTTTCGGCCCCGGATCGACGCCTTATGTGGCGCCGACGGGCAGGACAGTGGAAGTGGCGCGCGGTGCCTACCTCGTTCAGGGCCTTGGCCACTGTGGCAGTTGCCATACGCCGCGAGGTGTCGCGCTCCAGGAGTTGTCGCTCGGCGACGACCCCAATCCGATCTATCTCGCGGGAGGCGAGTCGATAGATGGCTGGATCGCGCCGTCTTTGCGCAATGAACACGGTGGCGGCCTCGACTCGATGTCGACCGAGGATATCGTTGCGTTTCTGAAAAGCGGACGCAACACGCATGTCGCGTCATTCGGCGCGATGAACGACGTGGTGTTGCATTCAATGCAAAACATGGACGATGCGGACCTGAAGAGTATCGCGTCCTATCTGAAGTCGCTGTCGCCGCGCAAAGACGCGTTGCCGCACTATCGTTACGATCCGGCCATCGCGACGGCGCTCTATCATGGTCAGGTGCCCAATGCTGGCGCGCAGATCTACCTCGACCGTTGCGCGGGTTGCCATCGCTCGGACGGCAAGGGTAATGGCAAGGCTTTTCCGGCGCTGGCGGGTAATCCGGTTTTGCAGACCAACGATCCGACCTCGGCGATTCACATTGTCCTGACCGGTGGAGCGATGCCGGCGACGCGTACTGCGCCCTCGGCGATCACCATGGGACCGTATGCGGCGATCCTGAACGATCGCGAAATCGCGGAAGTGGTTACTTTTGTGCAAACCAGTTGGGGCAATCAGGGCGGCGGCGCAACGGAACGTCAGGTGGCAAAGCTACGTCATTGGGCGGCGCCACTGCCGGTCTCGACGACACCATCCAGCCGGTCGAATCATTAGAGAACGGGTTGCGCGGCATATTGAGCTGCGGCGCGTTTCGGACATGTCGAAAATTTCAGAACGATTAAGCCACGCGCGTCTTGGCTAGGGAAATTCTTTTTGAGAAAACTGACGCGGCTAACTTGTGAGCGGTCGTTTATGCGCACGCAGCCTCTGGGAGCCCACTCATTTATGGTACATATTGCCTTCTTCGAGACGCTTCTGCTGCTTCTCCTCGGCGCAGTGATTCTTTCCCTAATGGCGAGGCACATCGACGTGCCCCCGGCCATCGTGCTATTGCTGGGAGGGGCAGCATTGGGATTAGTTGGCCCTGTGATGACGGTTGCGATTGAGCCCGATGACATTATGGTGGTGCTTATCCCGCCGCTATTAATGTCGAGCGCGTTCTACACGGCATGGCGAGATTTCCGCAGAGAGTTGCTTCCGATCATGTCACTGGCTGCTGGCGCGGTCGTATTTACAACCGCAGCGGTGGCGTGCGCAGCACATGTGCTTTTCTCCGCCTTACCCTGGGGAGCATGCATCGCCTTGGGGGCGATCGTCTCGCCTCCCGACGCAGTAGCCGCGAAAGCTTTGTTGCATCGTTTGCCTATACCAGAACGGCTCGTTACTGTACTTGAAGGTGAGAGCCTCATTAATGACGCGAGCGGGTTATTAATCTATCGCTTTGCCGTACTGTCGACGATGGCGGGAACCTTTAGCGCAGACAGTGCTCTGGTGGCCTTTCCGATAACGGTCATAGTCGGCGTGGTCGTCGGTGCGGTGTTCGGTGCCGCGAGCGTCTTCGTTTTCAAATGGCTGGACGATGCAAAGCTTGCTATCGTGCTCACATTTTTGATCGCTTGGGCTTCGTATATCGTTGGGGAACGCGCGCACGGCTCAGGGGTCCTGTCAGTCGTGACGTGCGGTCTGATAGTCGGCATGTGTCAGCACAGGGCATTCGATGCCGCAATTCGCGTGAAGGCGACGGCGACTTGGGACGTTATCGTGTTTGTCCTGGAATCGCTTGTTTTCATCCTGATCGGTCTGTCGATGCAAGGGGTGGTCGCGCGGATCACCGGCACCAACAGTTTGCCGGCAGTTTGGGCTCTGTCGATCGAGTGGAAGATAGTTGTGGCGGTCTTTGTCGCTGTTGTCGGCTCGCGGTTCCTGTGGGCTTTGGGGGCAATGGCCTTGCCAGCTCATATCATCGGCAGGTCCAAGGGACAGCGCACCACGATTGATTTTAAAGAGGCGACGATTGTGGGATGGGCCGGGATGCGTGGCGTGGTTAGCCTTGCCGCCGCATTGGCGCTGCCCGAGTCTTTTCCTCAGCGGGACCTGTTGGTGTTTACAACATTCGTGGTGATCTTTACCACCGTGATTCTGCAGGGGCTCACACTTCGTCCTCTAACGCGTCTGCTCAGGTTGCGAGCCGACACTCCGCCAGTGCCGTATCTGTCGCAACTGGACGCCCGCGCGTTCACATTTGGAGCATCGATTGCGGAACTCGAGAAGATAGATCTCGCTGAATGTGGCGGGAATCAGGATCTGGTTGTCCGTCTTATAAGCGAGTACGAGGCTCGCGTGGATCTAAACCAGCACGCGCACTCGGGGGATGTTGAGCATGTTCAACGTCGTTTCAGCCGCCTCAATCTTGGTCTGAGAGCGGTACTTGCCGGACGTCGGGCACTGGTCGAGCTTCACGAGCAACGCCGCATCAAGGATACCGTTCTTCGTCGGATCGAGGCCGAACTCGATCTGGAAGAACTGAGGCTCCGGCGACTGCTCGATCGGTAGTGTTCGGATATTTAAATCTTGGTCATGTGCCGAACCGGGGGTAGTCGTCAAGGGAAGCCACTGACCGCCGTCAATTGCGACCTGATGAAAGCGCTAGAGACCCGAGAATTCCCGTATCGGGAATTCTCTTTAAAGCCGGGGCAAATGCTTGCCAACCTGCCAACTGCGTCGAGTTTCCAGAAACCGCGTTTTCGTTTGCACGGTCCATTGACCCAGTCAAAGGGAAAGGAGAAATAGATGATGAAGGATCACGCAGGTGCCGAGACTCGTTTTGTCGCTTGGCTATCCCGCTTCGCTACGCCGGGATTGCGCTGGCTTGGTCTGCTGGGCCTGTGCGCCGCCTATTTGCAAGGCGGATGGGATAAAGCGCTCGACTTTACTGCCGCCATTGCAGAGATGCATCATTTTGGGCTATCCCCGGCGGCGGTATTCGCGGCGGCAGCCATAACGCTTGAGTTAGGCGCCTCCGCAATGGTCCTGGCTGGCTTTTATCGTTGGCTGGGCGCGCTTTCCCTGATGGTCTTCACGTTGCTCTCCACTTTCCTTGCAAATCGTTTCTGGGACGCTGTGGGACTGGATCGCGCCATGTCGAAGAACGCGTTCTTCGAGCACTTGGGCTTGATTGGTGGCTTTCTGCTAGTCGCCTGGTGTGACATTAGGGAGAGAACTCGACAAGGCAGACGCAACAGTGACCCAGGATGAAGGGGCAGGGAGCCGCCCCGGGTGCGCACCCAACTTAAGCAAATGTCGTCTGTTTACACAAAGCCCATATCCACGAGACTCGTTCCGCCGTTCTTCACGAGCTTTGCATGAGCAGCCGCCGACTGCAAGTATTAGTCTTCCATTCCAGCAGGGTGAGTACCACGCGCCACGACACGCTTTGCAGGTGCAGCTTGGGACATGGGCGCGCAGCCTCGCGTCGGCTCGTGCTGAGCGACTGCGCCGGCGCAGACGCATAGCCCACGGCAGAACACGTGTTTCTGGTCAGCTCGCGGCTCACAGTTGATGCCGAGCGCCCGAGTGTTCGGGCCATGGCCCGAACACTCGAACCCTGCTGCTTCATGCTTGCAATGGTCATGCGCTCTTCAGGCTGAAGCTGTTGATACGTTCTTCTTTTTTGCATGTGCGCACCTTACACGAGGAAGGTGTTGCACTTCAAATTTGATCGCGCCCCTCATATAAATAGCGGTTAACAACGATTAACAACAACATTCATTTTTTCGTCAGGACTTTTAACATTCGTACTTCTAGTATTTGTCCGTGGAAGCTGCTACTTCCGCCGCCTTATAAAATCACATGCATTTACGTTTCATGAGCACGCCACCGAGGCTCAGTCACGAAATGTGCGATTGTAATTCGGCGGTTATTTCGTCACACGGGTAATACGATAAGCATGAGAGTTCGACAGTTTGATTTTGTTACTCACGAGCGTAGAGAAGGAGTGCGATGAAGACCGATCGGACTTTGATGGCTGCAGGCATGGCCTTGGAGCGGGTCTATCCCGCCGGAGATTTAGGAGCGGCGGGAATCTGCGCATCACGTACGGTTTCCGGTGCCACGCTATTGCGCGACTCTGAGGGGCGGCGAGCAAAGGATAGTGTGGCGGCGGACGGAGGAGGGATTGCGTGGGTGGGTAGGCTCGAAGATACCACTGTGCCTCAGTCGGCCGTTGTCAACGCGATTTTTGATCAGCCGATGCGCGGTCCAGCCTCCAGGCCATCAATCGTCAACTCGGCGTTTGAGGAGGCGAGCGGAAACTCCGCGGCGATTCCCGCTGGTTTCGCTCAGCCTACCGATTCATGTGTCATTGCACCCACGAGGCGCAAATCGCCTGAGCAGCGTTCGAATACATTGTCAACAGGCCGCTCCATCAAGGCCCTCGTTGTCGCTATCTGTCTCTGGTCTCTGGTTGAATTCCCGTTCGAACTGGGCGCGACCGTTGGCGTGATTCAGTTGTTTGCTCTAGCGAGTTCAAAAGCAATTTTATTTTCAATTGGGGCTGCAGCCATTGCCGACCGGTGTTTCTTTCGCCGACTGTTCTGCTTCTTGTGCGGCGTGAGCCTGTTTGCTATCGCTCCAGCACTTCCGGAAGAGGTTAAGCACTCTCTCGGGCCGTCACTGTTGTCGACCGTCGAGTGTCTATTGAAAGCGGGCTTTGTACTCAATTTCTGTTTTAGATCGATTCTTGAGCGTAGGCCAACGGGTTGGCGAGGCACTGAGCTGGATTTCAAGGCTAGTGAAGCGGAAGCACGCGAGCAAGGAGAGCGGTAAACCAAGGAGATTGTGATGGACAATGTTTTGCACCATTGGATTTTCGTCGGCACCAATGCGTACGACGAGTACACGTTTGTGCCTTGGCTTCGAAGGAACGTCTATCGACGTACGGTCGACTTCAGTCACATTTGCCTGCAGTGAAAAGTCAGGCGATTTTTAAATATTGAAATGATTTGTGTACCTAGCGGAGTGAACGGCGAAGCTACCGTTATGGGCTTGCTACATAGCGACTCTTCAGGCGTCGAGCCAAGTGAAGGCATGCAATCGGGCGCTCGGTTGTCGATGTGCTTATGAGTTGTCGCCTCGGTCGTTTGAAGGAATTTGCGGCTTATCAGTTACGCCTCTGCTTGCATCTAATGAATGGAGACGCCTCAACAAGCGCATCCAGCTGAGTGTTGTTGCGGCGATTTTCCGTATCCAATGGGCTTATGCCTCCCAGGAATAGGTGTTATCGACGCCGTCCGCCTTCTTCAAGCGGTGGCGTCACCTCATTATCTGGTCATCGACAACCAGCAAGGAACACACAATGAATACCTTCCAGTCCTACACGATCGATACAGCACCGGCAGCTTCAAAGGCTGGCCTCCAAGATGCGAAACGCGCGTTCGGATTCGTGCCGAACCTTCAATCGCATATGGCCGAATCGCCAGAACTGCTGGAGGGCTATTCCGCGCTCTGGGACCTGTTTTCGAAGACCACGCTGACGCCGCATGAACAGCAGGTAGTCTACCTAAGCTCCAACTTCGAGAACAATTGCCATTACTGCATGGCAGGCCATAGTACGCTCGCGAAGATGCTCAAGATGGACGACGGCGTGATCGCTGCGCTGCGCGCCGGCACGCCGCTGCCTGACGCGAAGCTTGAAGCGCTGCATCGATTTGCGACGATCGTGGTCCGCGATCGCGGCTTCGTTCCGGACGCAGATGTTGACGCTTTTCTCGCGGCGGGCTACACGCGCAGGAACGTGCTCGAAGTGATCCTCGGCGTCGCGACAAAAGTGATGAGTAATTACACAAACCACATTGTGCACACCGATTACGACGCGTTCATGAAGGGTAATGAGTGGACAAAGCCGGAAGCCGAAATCGCGGCTTCGGCATGACGAGCGGCTCGGAGCGGTCGTCGCTGACCGTTCCCGGCGAATCCCGAATCCACCGATTCCGAACCAATCATTCGATAGAGTGTTGAGATGTTCCCGGACCCGGGCGACATGCTCGCGGTCCTCGAAAAGGCGACCGCCAAGGCGTAACGCGCATGACTGCTAGCGTCGCCGCTTGCGCTGCTTCTCTTTTTCTGGAGTTTTCTGGCATGACTGTGCGCACTTTCCTCATTACAGGTGCAACAAAAGGCATCGGTCGCGCGCTGAGCGAACGGCTGGTGCGTGCGGGCCACCGGGTCGTCGGGCTGGCGCGAACCCAGGCCGATTTTCCTGGCGAACTGGTTTTGGTCGACCTGGCTGACCGCGCAGCCACAGATGCCGTATTGCATGACCTTACGCATCGCTTCACGTTCGACGGCGTCGTCAACAACGTCGGCCTTGTGAAGCCGCAACCTATTGGCCACATCAATCTGGACGATCTGGACGACGTTCTCGCGCTGAACCTGCATCCGGCCATTCAAGCCGTTCAGACGTTGCTTCCTGGCATGCGCTCGCGCGGCTGGGGGCGAATTGTCAATATCTCGAGTCTGACGATTCTCGGCATCTCGGAGCGGACGGCTTACGCGGCCGCCAAGGCATCGCTTGTGAGCTTCGCACGCTCGTGGGCATTGGAACTTGCGGATACCGGGATCACGGTGAATGCCGTTGCGCCGGGACCGACGGATACCGAACTGTTCCGTGCGAACAACCCAGCAGGCAGCGAAGGCGAGCGGCGCTACATTTCCGCTGTCCCAATGGGGCGATTCGGCAAACCGGACGAGATTGCGGCCACCGTCGCGTTTCTGGTGTCCGACGATGCCGGTTTTATGACCGGCCAGACGCTGTACGTGGATGGCGGAGCGTCAATCGGAAGACTGGGCTTTTAATCGTCCTGCCGGTTCGTTGCCGCCGGCTCCGGCCAGAGCTTCCCCGACGAAATCGGCGAAGGCGCGGACCTTCTATGTCACCATGCTGTCGTCCGGACAGACAGCTCACAGGACGACGGACGCAACTGCCAGTCGGTAAACACTGCGCTCACTGTGCCGTCGGCCAGGTCCGGCGAGAACATCCACTGGGAGATGATCGCAAGTCCGATACGCCCGAGCACGGCGGTGCGGATGCCTTCAGCTGCGCTCACACGCGCGCGTCCGGACACCACGACGGCCGCTTCTGTTCCATTCTGACAAAACGACTAGAATTTCCCGCCGCCGCGCATCGAATAGACGATTGCCCGAAGACGGCTCGGTGAATTGGGTTTCAGCCCGCAGAAGCCTGAGAAGCGAGCCGTTGAACGGGACGAAAACGCCTTGGGGGATTGGAAACGCAAGACGTGGCCTGCGCTTAAAAAAGCCCACAGACAAGGGCGTTTGACGTTTTCATCGACGAGTCCGGTCTCAGCGAACGACCAGCGGGTGCGTGCCTCGGCGCTCAAAGGACACACGCCCGTCATCCAGTTTCACTTCCGATGGACGCACATCTCGGCGATCGCCGGACTGGGTCGAACCGACTGCATGATCCGCCTGCACGAGGGCAGCATCAAGAAAGAACAGATCGTCGAGTTTCTCAACGCGCTGCGTGTCATCTGAAGCAACCTTTGCTGATCATCTGGGATGGATTGAAGGCGCATCGCAGCAAGTTCGTTCGCGAGTACCTCGATTCCATCGAGGGCGACATCCAGATTGCTTTCGGTAGGATCTCGTTGGTGCTCGAAGATTCAGGAGCGGAGCCGCTCGTGCGACTGCTCGACGCGCCCAAGGAGCTGAGCGGTTTCTCGCGTCTCGCCCATCGTTATCACCGCCGCGCTTGGCAAGCTTCACCAGGCTGGCCTTGTCCATAAGCACATCAACGCCGCCTATTGAACAGCGAGCATGTAATGTTAACGTCAAGAGGTATCTACGAGTGCGTAAGCCCACATCTCCTCACGCAACAGGCTGCGTCCGAGGACAACAACGGTTCGTGCCGCCTGCACGGCAGGGACGGACGCCAATGCGCGACTGGGTGCCTGATCGCCGACGAGATCTACCGGCTGGAAAATCAAGGTGTCGGCATTTCGTATTTCCGGCACGCGAAGGACGGAATGCTCTCGGCGTTCGCAATATGCATCGAATGTGGATGCCTACGATCCCAAGATTCCAGAATTGCTGATAGAACTCGAAGAAGTGCACAACGATTTCAGCGTGGACGAACGGGCACAATTGTTGGCACGCATCGGACACCGCCATGTGTTTATTTAGTCTCGCGCAGATAAATTCATGCGCTCGACGTTTACGCACAAGATACCTCCAGGTTGACGGGCACTGATCCTCGGACTTTGCTGCAGCGCTTGGGACAGACCGCATCGCGGCCTATCGAGTTGTTATTTTTTAAGAAAGATTAAGGACTTCGACAAGGACTCTAAGAAACGCCATCGATAAACTGGCTCTTAGTTTTCCTCGCACATCAAGCGAGTGCGGCATGTCTCCCATGTCACTAAACCTGTACCGACCTTAAGGATGTACAAAGCCATGGCAAATCCGAAACTCGAAGTCCTCACGCCTGCAAACTCGCAGATCATCTTCATCGACCAGCAGCCGCAAATGGCTTTCGGGGTCCAGTCCATCGACCGTCAAGTACTTAAGAACAACGTAGTAGGACTCGCGAAAGCAGCGCGGGTGTTTAACATTCCCACGACCATTACGACAGTCGAATCCGAGAGTTTTTCGGGCTATACGTATCCTGAATTGCTGGACGTGTTCCCGGATCACAAAGTGCTCGAACGCACGTCCATGAATTCGTGGGATGACCAGAAGGTTCGTGACTCGCTTGCCGCCAATGGTCGGAAAAAGG
>NZ_MTHB01000279.1 GCF_002220365.1 Caballeronia sordidicola
GGCGCGCCCGGCCTGATGACTGTGGTGGTGCTCGATAACGCCTCGATTCATCACAACATCGATCAGCAAACCATCGACCGCTGGTTTCTCGACCATCGGATGGTGCTCTTCTATCTGCCGCCGTACAGTCCCGAGCTGAACTTGATCGAAATCGTCTGGAAACACGCCAAGTATCACTGGCGGCGCTTCGTCACCTGGACGAAGGAAACCATCGATACAGAGATCGCCAAGCTGCTCGGCGGCTATGGCTCGGAATTTGAAATCCGTTTTTCCTGAACACTTATGTCGGACTACACTAAGGTTAGTCGGATCGTCATTTTTGTGCCCATTTTAAAATGCCGCGCTCTTTATTAGGTATCGTCGTATATTCTATGTTGTTTTTCTCCCGAGGCATACCTGCGGAGACATTAGCTAGCATTGGTAACGAAGAGATGAACGCTATGATGCGTCAGGTTCACATCGACTATCGTTCAATTGCACGAACCGGTTCTGATGGTAACCTGCAATTAACTGTTGATCCGAAGCAGTCGTTCAAGATTCTCAAAAATAAAATATCCAATCAATATACTATAGCAATTACTTACGTACCAAAGAACTCTAAAATTGAAGATATTGAAAGTCAATGTGAAATAGCTATGTACTCGGCGCAACGTCGCTTTGTGTCAACGATTTTGAGTGTGGGTTTGTCCAGCTATGGAATCTGCGAAGGTTTTGACGCAATAGGATTTGTTCGCGACTAGAAAGATACTATTACCGGGATCGGTGTGATGGTTGATATGGCATACGGTCCGAGCGCAACAGAACGCAAGACACCGTTTTTTATTAAATGGGGAAAAAGCTCTTCGACACCAGCGTTGGATGAAGACGTATCTCGAAAATTGCAAAATACGAAGGACCTAGATTCATTATATGGAATTCAGAAAGCACTAAGATAACAAGTTTTGGGCGGTCTGCTTGCGTCAACCCGTTCTGACCAGTCACACGAGTTGATCGCGTGTCGATTTGCGCAAGGTGGTTTCAAGTTTCCGGAATGTGTGCGGAATACTAAATTATTATTAATAATTTCTTATTTGTCGGTGTCGTCTGTCCGTGCCGCTCCAATAATTTTGGTCGAGTTTGATAGTCCTTACGTATTCGCGGAGATAGCAGACGATAAAGTCAACGGCTACTATGGAATGAGCTTACCGAAGATTGGTGAAAGGCCGTCCCTCGCATGTGAATTTTTTATTACATCGGATTTGTCGAAATTGCATGAGTGCAGTCCCGTTCATTAGTCCAAAAAGATAAGTGGACTCTCCAGATGGAGCAGGTTCCAGATAGATGCTCAAGCGCGGCCGGTGGTGGATTTATAAAAAGATCTGCGGTACCAAATATCGTTACAAAGCGGACGCCGATCGTTGGGATTTTGGTTGTTAAGAAAATGGCACCTTTTTTTGATTTGAAAGGCAAATTTTTTGTCAAAAGAAAGGGATTTCTAGTACCGGGCAATGTCGTAGTAGCTTACCTGCAGCAAAATAATTTCTAATTTTGTGAGGTATTTGAATGCTGCAACCTCGATAGTGACTGAGGGCTGGGTCCAGGCACAAAACCTAAGTGATCCGTTCCCGAGGTGATTTGCGATGATGTTCGTTGTAAATACAGGATCCAGAACGTCATTATCTACAACGAATTTCGCTAGTGATTGTTGAGGCGGCAGTTTTCGATATTGCATTTAGTTTGGACGGAAAATTTTTGGTCGTTGATCATAAGTTTGGAACATTGATAATCGACATACGCAAAAACAAAAGCTATCTGGCCGATTCCAAATCACTAAAGGTAATAAAGTGTGGATAAAAGGAATTTCATACGAAATTGTGCTTTAATTATTGAAAACCATCGTTCTTTATCTTAGAGAAGCAACAACAGTTTTTCTTGACAAGAAGGCTAAACCGAAAGTGGAGGCCAGCGAATAATCCTAGCTGTACAAATAAGTGTTCAATAAACA
This sequence comes from Caballeronia sordidicola, assembly GCF_002220365.1. Taxonomy (GTDB): domain Bacteria; phylum Pseudomonadota; class Gammaproteobacteria; order Burkholderiales; family Burkholderiaceae; genus Caballeronia; species Caballeronia sordidicola_C. The sequence goes on from NZ_MTHB01000279.1 coordinate 1,985, forward strand.
AATCGCGTGTAGCCATTGATAACAATGTAGTTAACGACAGCTTAGAAAATGATCGACCTCATCCGCTTCGGTGACGACACCGACCACAACGGCAAAGTAATCAGCGCGTCAACAACAATGTTCTACGAGAGCCGTGCTGTCGCTCGCAAGGGTGACAAAGTCTCGTGCCCGAAACACGATATCGAACCGAATTTGATCATCGACGGCGACGAATCCATGATGGACAACGGCGTTCCAGTCGCTCGTCATGGTTACCGCGCAATGTGTGGTTGCCGGCTGATTTCCAGTCTCATCTAGAGCCCGATCATGCCGGTCGAATTGCCAGAAATCACAGCAGGCCAACGACGCCCATCGCCCCCGAAGGCGATCGTTTGGCTCGGTGTCTTCGTCATTGTCATGCTGGCGAATATCGTATGGATCCTCGTGACATGGCCGAAGGACGAACCGACTATGTCGGTTTGGTTCTGGATGCGGTTGCTGGTGTTTCCGGCTATCGGCTGGTCCGTGGCGTTTGGCCTGCGGCTCTTTTACTACGAAGAGGAAATGACCCGGCTCGCGGCCAAGAAGGAAACACGCGAGAGGGACCGGGCAGAAGCCACTGAATTTGCGCAAGAGCCGCTAGCGGTGCTGGGTCTGTCATTTCTCACGGCAATGAATGCTGGCGGCGACGGTGTGGCATCGGCCATTGCGCAAAAGAAACGCGCACTCGAATCGTGTATGCCGCGTTCCGGCGAAGATGCTGTGCGCCATACAGCGTTGGCGCTGAACGACGACGAAGGGACACTGGAGCGGTACCTGTCTTTATTCCTACAGTTAACCGGCCAGATCAAGGAAACTCTCGACACCCTTCCCGCCGACGTTCCATTCTCTATACGCCTGCAGGTTCCGGAAGACCCCGAGCGAGCGCACGTGTTGAAAACATGGGAGACCTGTTGGCAGCAGTGCGGTTATCGCGATGCGCCAACGTCCTTATTGGACCCCCAGCAGGGTTTGATGGCGCTTGATGGGTGGTTGGACGTCAAGGGAGGCACGACGCTGGAGAAGTTTACGTTGTATGTCGCGGCGCAACTACATGACGAGCCGCCCGAGAACAGCGCGGAAGCAGGTGTCGCTCTGTTGCTCGGATGGGCGCCCCTCGCGGAGCGGCGAGGCCTGAAGCCGATTGCTTTGCTGCACCGGCCGGTTCAGTCCGAGACCACCGATTTCCGGACGTCGCTACCGAAGGCGCTACTGTGGGGGCGAACTTCCAGCATGCGGGTGAGCGATGTATGGCAAGCGGGTTTGACTGGCGGAGATAAGTCCGCATTCCTAAAGGATTCTGCTGACCTTGGATTGAAAGCTTCGAAAACGGAAGACTTTGCGGGCATTCAAGATATCGACCGCGCACTCGGGAATCCCGGTGCGGCGGCTGCGTGGTTATCCGTTGTGCTCGCGATTGAGCGTGCGTGGCGGACGACGGAACCACAACTCGTTCTCGCCCGAGAGACCAACCTTCGGCTGGCGGTGGTGCAACCGATTGCAGACGAGCATGACATGGAAGTTATCAATGAAGGTACGTAAGTTTTTTGGCTATTGGATTGTTGTCGGTTCTGTCACCATCGGGACGGCGGTCTTCGCTTATTTCAACGGTTCAACAATCAATGCTTTGCCCTTGACCCGGGTCCTCGGCGTGCTGCTTATTGGGGCGGTTTTTTTGCTTGCGAGAGGGGGGCTGACGGCGGCGTGGCGATACGTAGCGAGCCGCTCTCCCCGCCGCGACGCAGGCAAGTACGAGCGTGATCCGGCTGCGAGAGTAGGCGCGACAAAGCCAGCGGAAATTGACCTTCTTTCGCAGCGAGTCAGCCGTTTCAAGCTGTCGATGCAACAGGCGTATGGCTGGCAATGGCGTTACCAGCAACCTTGGCTACTTGTCACGGGCGATCAGGCAACGGCGGAAACCCTTTCCCCTGGTTTAAGCACGACGGGGTGGGCGGTTGCAGCAGAGGTAGTCCTGTTCTATGCTGGCACGGCCGATCAGTCAGATGAGAAATGGCTGACAGGGATTCGCGGCATTCGGCCCCGCAGACCGGTCGACGCAACGATTGAAATCGTGCGCCTGAGCGATGAAGATAAAGAACCTTTTGACGGCGACGCACTTGCATATCGTCTTTTTTCCCAGAGCCGCAGTTTGGGCTGGGCTGCGCCTGCGTATCTGCTGAACGTTGTCGATGTCGATGGTGCGGCATCGCAAAGCACCGATGCTGTCGCCTGTACTTGGTCGAGTCGGACGGCCGCCGCCGAGCAATTAGTTTTTGCGTTCACGACCTTGTCAAGAGAGCTCGCGGATGCGGGCACGCAGCAGCTCGGGCAGAATCTGGCCGATCGCTGCCGCGCAAGGCTATCGCAGCATATCGAGACGCACGGTGTGGCGCTGTCCGCTCTTGTGTCGAAACTGAACCGCGCACGCTCATGGAAAACATCAGTGGTCGGCGTGTTCTTCACTCCCCTGTTTAAACAGCGGCCCGCCGACGCCACTAACGTACCCCATGCTCCGTCTGCACTCGCGCAACCAACCTGGCACGCCATCGCTGCCCACAGCCGGACCGTGCATGGCCGCCGCGTTGGTTTTTCGTTCTCACGCGTCGCGGCATGGAGCGCAATCGCGCTCGCGGCTGTTTGGATCACAGGCACGCTGGTATCCGTAGCCGCCAATCGCACCGCAATCCAAACCGTTTCCACGACGATCGCAAAACTCGCGGCACCGCGCGATGCAACCCAAGCCACGCTAAACCTCGACACACTGCAAAAGCAAATCGTCGCGCTCGAAGCACGCCAGCGCGACGGTGCCCAGTGGTACACCCGCTTCGGACTGAACCACGACGCCTCATTGTTAAGCGCCGCGTGGCCAGCCTACGAAGCCGCAAACAATCGCATCCTGATACAGCCCTTGCGTATCAAGCTGGAAGCCGATCTACGACAACTCGGCTCACTCACGGATCAGGAACTCGCGAGTGGTGGCGACGCGCAGGTTAAAGGCGCCTACGGCACGCTCAAGTCATACCTGATGTTAGCCGAGCCTAAGCGCGCTGATTCGGGCTTCCTGATCTCTCAATTGATGGCCACGGATCAACCCGTGCGTCCTGAACAATCATCGGTCAACCCGGGCAACTGGCGCGACCTGACGCAGCGTCTCGTGACGTTCCATGCGAACCATTTGCCCCAACGCCCGTCACTCGCCATCACACCCGACACAACGTTGATCGCCACAGCCCGTCAGACGCTCGTAAGCGTGATGGGTCTGCAAAATTCCACCGACACCGTCTACCAACAGATCCTCGACGAAACCCGCGTCAAGTACCCGCCCGTGTCATTGCAGTTGCTCCTTGGCGACACCAGCAGCCGCGGCGTATTCGCAACCAGCGAAACCGTACCCGGCGTCTACACGCGCCAAGCGTGGGACGAGCGCATTGGAAAAGCTATCGATGACGCGGACGAACAACGCACAGTCACTGGCGACTGGGTGCTCTCCGATACACCAACAACAAGCGCAACCGCATCCACTGCATCTCTCAAGGAGCAACTGCGCCAACGGTACTTCGCCGACTACGCTCGTGCCTGGCAGCAGTTCCTGAACAGCGTCCACTGGCAGGCGGATACGTCGTTATCCGGCACCGTCGATCAACTGAGTCTTTATGCCGATCCACAACGCTCGCCGCTGGCGGCATTGTTCAAGGTGATCGTGTATCAGGCCAGCACGGGTTCTGTGGGGCAATCGCTATCGGACACGCTCGTGAGCAAAGCCCGATTGCTCGTGAGTGGTGGCGACAAGGATAAAGACCCGTCTAACGCCACCAGCGAACCCGAAGCGCCGCTCGCATCGGCTTTCGGTCCGCTGCTGCGCGTGGCGGGCAGTGATCTGGCGACCGCCAATCCGGCTAAGGCCGCTGGTACTCAAACTGCCAACGCATCCGATATCAGCCTGCCGCGGTATCTCGTACGCGTCACGGGAGTACGCCTCAAGCTCCAGCAGATCATGATGAGCCCGGATCCCGACGCCATGTCGCGCACAGCGGCACAGGCAATCCTGCAGGGAAAGACATCGGATATCGGTGACAGCCGTGACTACGCGAGCCGTGTCTCCGCGAGCCTTGGCGAACAATGGTCGGGCTTTGGCAACGCAGTCTTTCAGCGTCCGCTCGATCAAACCTGGGATGTCGTCCTTCAACCGGCTACCGCGAGTCTGAACGAAACGTGGCGTACGGCCATAGTCACCGCCTGGACCAAATCGTTCGGCGGCCGCTATCCGTTTGCGGACTCGGACAGCGATGCATCGTTGCCTGAAATGGCGCGCTTCCTTCGCGTGGACGGTGGCGTGATCTCGCAATTTGTATCGACGCAACTTGGCGGCATCATCGAGCGCGAGGGTGATCAGTGGGTGGTTATGCAAGCTACCGGACGCAACACGCTCAGAGTCGATCCCGAGTTCGTAAGTGCATTGAATCGGCTCACTCGCGTATCGAACGTCTTGTTCCCAACTGGCGATGCCAACCTGCGCTACGAACTACGCGCTATCCCGACACCCGGAATCACGGACGTAAAAATTGCGCTTTCGGGGCGTGATTTGCACTACTTCAACCAGCGCGAAGAGTGGACCTCGTTCGTCTGGCCGGGCGAGGCACTGGAGAACGGCACGCGCATCGAGTGGCAGACCGAGCAGGCGGGTCCGCGCGTGGCATTCGACTTCGCAGGACGTTTTGGGCTGATTCGCTTGCTCGAAAAGGCAACTGTGTCGCAGCAAGACGGTGCCCGCTACTTATTGCGCTGGCCGTTGGGCAAGGAGGCGGAAGGCGTCGTGCCCGAAGCAATGGTTGCGCCGCAGGTGCAGGTCGCGAAGGCTAGCTCACCCGAGCCGTCGAAGCGCCCAGTGTCGCGAGAGAACGACGACTGGGCCACTCGAACCAAGACAAGCGTCACCGCGCCGGACGCAGCCTGGAAACCGGACGAAAGCAAGGTTAGCCAACCATCTCCGCAGCCGCTCGGACCCGTGAAACCGCGTTTTTTGCAGGTGCAATTGCGCAGCGAAGTGGGAGCAGGTCCGCTCGATGTCTTGAAGCTTCGCCATTTCGCATTGCCGACGCGGATTTTTCTCCGCAGCGACGCGGGTGGCCGTCCGGTCGCCACTGGATCAAATCCGCCGCCTTTGCCGGTGACGGCGATAGAAGCGGCGAAACGCGCTTCAACGCCGCTCCCTCGCGGCGCCTCGCCGGACATCGAATGAACCTCTTTCGCTGATCCTCGCAAATCACTGCAGACCCTCAGTGACCGCGGATGGCCACTGCGCCGCAGCCGCAACTGAACATAAGGACCCCAAATGGAAGATGCCATCCTGCGGTATTACGAAGCCGAGATGCGGTATCTGGGCGAGGCCGCGAAGGAGTTTGCCGATGCCCACCCGGATCGTGCTCGCATGCTGAATCTTGATCGCGTCGGCGATAGGGATCCGTACGTCGAGCGGCTGTTCGAGGGCTTTGCGTTTCTCACCGGCCGGCTGCGCCAGAAGCTGGATGACGAACTGCCCGAGCTGACCGAAGGGCTGGTCAGTCTGCTGTGGCCGCACTATCTGCGCATGATTCCGTCACTCTCCATTCTCGAGATGACGCCCGCGCCTGAAACGCTGCAGAAGACCGAGCGTGTCCCCGCTGGCCTCGCGGTGCGCTCAGGCAAGGTGGGAACGAGCGGCGTGCAATGCTTGTACCGCACAACTCAAGCGGTGACGCTAATGCCAATCCGGCTGACCGAAGCGAAACCATCGGTGCGGCACGACGCCCGCTCCGTCATCCGCTTCAAGTTCGAAATCGACCGGTCCGCACGGCGTGAAGCACTCGATCTGTCGCGCATTCGCCTCTATCTCAATGCCGATTTGCCGGTTGCCTTCGCGTTGCATCTCGCGCTCACGCGTCAGGTGCAGTCAGTTTCGTTGCGGATACCAGAAGTGCACGACGGTGCAGTAACGCCGCTAAAAACTGCTCGGATCGAAGCGGCAGGATTCTCGGCAGAGGAGCGCCTGTGGCCGAAGGCGGATATCGCGTTTTCAGGTTATCAACTCCTGCTGGAATATTTCACGTTCCGCGAGAAGTTCCTGTTTGTCGACTTGTGCGGTCTGAGCATGGACGCGTTACCGGCGGACGCCTGGAGTTTCGAGGTAGAGGTGTTGCTCAAGGAAAGCTATCCGGCCGATCTGCGATTCACGGCCGCCAACGTACGGCTGTTCTGCACGCCAATCATCAATCTGTTCGAACTCGATGCCGAGCCGGTGCGGATCGATCATCACGAAACCGAGTATCGCGTGAAGCCAATGCATCACCACGGTGACTTCGTGGAAACGTATTCGGTGGAAGCGGTGGAGGCGTTCGATCACGATACCGCCGAGCGTTTCGAATACGTCCCCTTTTCGACGTTTCGGCATCGGGGTGGCATGCTCCGTCATGAGGCGCCGGAGCGTTACTTTCATACGCGCGTCAGGCAAGGCGTGAAGGGTTTGTTCGACACATGGATCATTCTCGGCGGTCACGCGTGGGAATCGATACCGGATCTGCCTGAGGAGACGTTGTCGCTGCGCGTGACGGGTACCAACGGCATGCTGCCGCGCAAGGGCTTGCGCGAAGTGAGTATCAACGAACTGCTCGCGAGTGCACCAAACGTCGGGCGAGTCCGCAATCTTACGTCGCCCACCCTGCCGGTTTATCCGCCGGTGAATGACCGCTTCCAATGGCGCGTGCTGTCTCATCTCGCGCCGAACTTCCTTTCGTTGATGGACGCAGAAGTCTTGCGTGGGGCGCTGGCGTTGTACGACTGGACAGGGGACGAACTGAACCGTCGTCGGCTCGCCGGCATTCAGCATGTGTCGCAGAAATTGCTACGCAAGGTGATAGGCGGTGGCATTGAGCGCGGCGTGCTGATCGAGGTCACGCTTGATAGCCATGCTTTTGCAGGATCAGGCGACGTGTACCTTTTCGGTGAGCTATTGCACCGGTTCTTTACGCTATATGCCGAGATCAATCTCTTCACTCAATTGGCGATTGTCAGCTTGCCTTCCGGCAAGCGCATTGAATGGGCGGCAAGTCATGCGGAGCGCTCACCGCTATGAACACATCCGACATGCATGATGCAATGACGCCGCTTGTACGGGCTCTCCTCGCGCGTGCGCCGCAGATGAATTTCTTTCAGCTATGCCAACTGCTCGAACGTCTGATGCCGCACGGCATGGGACTTGGGGCCCGTGACACGCCGGCCGGCGAAACGGTGCGGTTCCGGCCGTATCCCAAGGTGGGTTTTCCGGGCACTGAACTCGCCGGCGTGGAGTTTGACCAGGAACGGCCGGACCGGCCACCCACGATCCGGACCACCTTCCTAGGGCTATACGGCGTGAATGCGGTGATGCCACCGCATCTGATCGACGACATCGTGCTGAGGCGGGAAGGGCACGAGGAAGTCATGTCCTTTCTCGACCTCTTTAACCATCGGATTGCGACGCTCTTTTATCGCACTTGGCGCAAGTATCGGTATCCATCGGGATTTGAACGAGGTGATGACGCTACGTCGCGTGCGCTGTTGTGCCTCGCGGGCTTCGGCCTCGGCGACAAGGCAGTCAGCGCGGGTTTGTCTGGTGCACGCGTGCTTGGATTGCTCGGTCTCTTGACCCAGCGCACGCGAACGGTGGAGGGGTTGGCTGGCGTGGTTGCGCTAGCGCTGCCCGGGGCTGGCGTAAAGGTTGATGAGCGCTTTCCCGTTTGGGTGAGACTTCACGATCAACCAGGACTACGCTCGGGCGGTTCATTGGGCATGCGCGAAGCCGCTGGACAAGGCCTTGGTCAAGGACATGTTCTGGGAAGGCGTGTCAAGAATCGCGGCGAGGCGGTCAGGCTTACGTTGCGCCCCTCAACAGCAGAACAGGCGCACGATCTCCTGCCCGACGCGCCGCTTTATCAAGAGTTGATCAGCGTGTTGCGTGTGTACGTGGGTAACAAGGCGGACGTCGTGCTGCGGATGGAAGTATCCGCTGCCGTCGTGCCGGTACTAAAGCTGGGGCCTGCACACGCTGACTCACTCGGCAAAGGCCATCAAGGTCGCCTTGCCTGGACCACGTTATTGAAACCGGCCAATGACCGCGTCATCACCATCCCGTTGGGTCGATACGAAGCGATCCCGACAGAAAATGCCACGCGTCCGGCACCCGTTGGTCAAGCCGCATGAACCAGGAGTCTGCATGCACGTTATTTCCACTGTAACAGCCATTGCGGCGAGCCTGAGCCTATGCGCATGCGGCGCATGGCAAGGCGTTTCTGACACGTCGTCCAGTGCGTATCAAGCCGTGTTTCACAAGCAGGTCAAGATACTGAATGTCGATCTGAACGCGCGTGCTTCGCTGAACCCTGACGAGGCTAATCGCCCGGTGTCCGTAGCCATTCGCGTTTATCAGCTAAAGGATCGTAAATCGTTTGATGCAGCGTCTTACAACGACCTGTTGAAAAACGAGCGGGCCGTTTTGAGCGCGGACCTGCAAGACATGGCGGGAGTGGTTGTCAACCCCGGCAGTGCGGCGAGCCTGTCGCAGCCGATGCGGCCAGACACGGAATTCATAGCGATTGTGGGTTTCTTCCGCGACCCGAAGAACGATCAGGATTGGCGCCGAGTGGTGGCGAAAAAATCGTTATCGGCGAGTAAGCCGCTTAAATTCGATTTGGTCGGGCAGGAACTGGTGGCTGCCAATTGAAGTTCCGCGGGAGCAACCCGCGCGATGCCCCCTCACGTGCCTCCCGTTGATCAAGATAGCGGTCGGCCGCCTGCCGATTTTGTGAAGCGTGCCGGTCAGCGGTTCCCAGGTATCTGGCCAGAACTAGAATCCAACGCGCACGCTGCGGTGGTTGCCGCCTATTCCCGTGAATGTGGAACGCATCGAAGATCTGGTTTCGACGCTCAGGTCGGTTACAGGAGTTGGCACGCCTGGGTAGTCCTATAGAAAAACAGCCGTTTCGCAACATTGCGGAAACGGCTGTTTCGGCTAGCGCAAGTCCAGAATCAAATCACATACAAATCAACGTATTCATTGACCGGCATTGCTTCGAGCGTTGCCTGATCCAGCGATACCGCGAGGATCGCCTCTTGCTGCTTGGCTGGGAAACGCCGTGCGAGGTTAACCTTGAACTTCTCGACCAGGAGCGGGATGCCGTCCTCGCGACGGCGTTTGTGTCCAATCGGATATTCGACGACGATTTCCTCGAATTTCGAGCCGTCATTAAACTCGACGGTGAGCGCATTGGCGATCGAACGCTTCTCCGGATCGTGATAGTCCTTCGTGAAGTGCGGGTCTTCCACGCATTCCATCTTCGCGCGCAAGGTGTCGATGCGCGGATCCTTCGCGATGCCGTCTTCGTAATCCGAAGCGGTCAGGC
>NZ_MTHB01000302.1 GCF_002220365.1 Caballeronia sordidicola
CGCATTGCCTGTCAGACCCCATATTTTGAAATTCGTTTACTCGTCACACTTACCTCGTGCAATTCGACGTCGAAAGCGAACTGTTCTACAACGCGGAGCACACGAAGGCGAATCTGTTCGCGACCATCGGGCCGCGCGATCGTCGCGGCATCGTGCTGTCGGGTCACACGGACGTCGTGCCGGTCGATGGACAAGCGTGGACAGTCGATCCGTTCAAGCTAAGCGAAAAGGAAGAGCGGCTGTACGGACGTGGCACGGCCGATATGAAAGGCTATCTCGCGTCGGTGTTGGCCGCAGTGCCGCTGTTCGCCGAGAGCAAATTGCAGATCCCGGTGCATCTCGCGTTCTCTTACGATGAAGAAGTCGGATGCCTGGGCGTGCGGCCGATGCTCGCGGAGTTGGAAAAGCGGACGCACACGCCTTTGTTGTGTCTGATCGGCGAACCGACCGAATTGAAACCGGTGCTCGGCCATAAGGGCAAACTCGCAATGCGCTGTCAGGTGAAGGGCGCGCCTTGTCACTCCGCATATGCACCGTATGGCGTGAACGCCATTCAGTACGCGGCGCGTCTGATCAATCGCCTGGAAGAAATCGGCCAGCGCTTGGCGCAACCTGAGCATCACGACGGGCGTTTCGACCCGCCGTATTCGACCGTGCAAACGGGTGTCATCAAAGGCGGCCGCGCGCTCAACATCGTGCCGGCGGAATGCGAATTCGATTTCGAAGTGCGCGCGCTGCCGGGCTTCGACGCGAACGAGGTTGCCGACGATTTGCAGACGTACGCGCAAGCCGAATTGCTGCCGAGGATGCGCGCCGTGAATTCCGATGTAGACATCCTTCTTGAACCGCTATCTGAATATCCGGGACTCGCGACCCCACCTGAGAGCGAGACCGCTCAAATTCTGGCGATGCTGTGCGGCTCTGAGGAGTTCGGTACGGTCGCGTTCGGAACCGAAGGGGGACTGTTCAATCACGCCGGTATTCCGACCGTCGTTTGCGGCCCGGGCAGCATGGATCAAGGGCACAAACCTGACGAATACGTGACGATCAGGCAGCTTCACGGCTGCGATTCGATGATGGAGCGCATTGCGAGGTACGCCGCTGGACCAATGGCAGCAAATGGGTGACGTTATGACGGTATGCGCCAGTCCGTATCACACCGAGCGGTACTCCGTCGTCTGCGAGCACGCGATGCGCTAGGAACCCGGTCGCGCGATCGATCGGGTTTCGGCCAGTTTTCGCCCGCCCCAACAGTTCGTACTGGGGAAGAATCGCGCGGCAGCTTCACTGCATAGCCTAAATCTTGGAGATACATCGCAAAATAATGTCTACGCCAATAATTTAACACGGTAAATTTTCGGTGAGGGTAGTCCCAAGAAGGATGGCTAGTGAGACACAGCGCTTTCGCGCCCGCTGATGGGCCGTCTTGCGAATCATGCCCAAGTACGTTCGTTTGTCCACCATTAGCTCGCTTCAAGGCTAACTAAGGCCAAGATGCCACCAGGAGACTAGTTCATGTCCACATTCGCGAATGTCACAGCGACCCGTTCGCAACACGATGATGAGTTACTTAACACACTTTCGTCGTTAGTATCGACTCGGGAGCGTGCTGTCTCGTCTATGCCGGGGGCGTTTTACACCTCGGAGAGCTTCGCCAAGCTGGAGAAGGATCGGGTTTTTCGAAGTGGCTGGGCATGCGTGGGACATGTAGGCGAAATCCCCAACAATGGCGATTATTTCACCACGGAAATGATCGGTGAACCGCTTCTCGTGCAGCGTACTTCGCAGGGAGAAATTCGCGTCCTTTCGAATGTTTGCAGGCATCGCGGCAACCTTGTCGCGACCGGCCGCGGCAATGCTCGAGCGCACGTCTGCGGCTATCACGCGTGGAGCTATGACCTCGATGGAAAACTCAAGCGCGCACCGCTCATGCAGGAGGTCAAGGCGCTCGATACGGCCAATTGTGCGTTGCCCACTATTGCGACGACCGTCTGGCAAAACTTTATTTTTGTCAATCTGGATGGTACCGCTGCGCCGCTCAAGCAATCCCTTGAACCGCTTGAACCGCTCGTTCGCAATTACCATCACGAAGAACAAGAACTCTATTACACACGCGAAGAAGTGTGGCAAACCAACTGGAAATGCCTTGCCGAGAATTTCATGGAAGGCTATCACCTGAACGCGACGCATCCAACCACGCTCCGTCCGCGGTCGCCGAGTGAGCTTAGCGAGCACGTTACTGGCAACGGCTACTTCTCGGCGTATAAGTCTCATTACACGCCCGAATCACCCCAGCGCGAACCGTTTCACCGCGATCTGTCTGAAACAGAGCGCCGGCATAGCCTTATTTTCAGTGTCTTTCCGAATCTGGTCGTCACGTATATGCCTCATCAGACCGTCTATCTCCTCCTCCGGCCGGCGTCGACAGGCAGTGTGGCAATCCGCTGGGGTATCGCCGGTTACGAGAAGTCGCCGAGCGAGGAAAACCTGAAAGAATATGTTGCATTCACCGATGCGTTCAATGCCGAAGACAAGGTGAAGCTGGAGAGACTGCAGATAGGTCTGAGCTCCAGCTTTTACACACCAGGCCCCCTCGCACCGGAAGACCTTGAGGGCACCTTGCGCGATTTTTATAGCTACATCGCAAGTCGTATCTGCGCCTGAAAGTGAAAATATGTATCCCGCCACCCTTAATGTAGTAGTCGACAAGCTGACGCTCGAGCAAGTGACACGCTGAGCATTGAATTGCGTCCTGCTGATTCCGATAGCCTGCCAGCGTTCAATGCTGGCGCACACATCTGCCTGGATCTGCCTAACGGGATCGTGCGCAGTTACTCGCTTGTGAATTCATCGGATAACGTCCAACGCTATGTGCTCGGCGTGCTACACGCGCGCGAAAGCCGGGGTGGCTCCGCATTCATTCACGAGCAGTTGCGTGTCGGAGACCATCTGACCATTACGCCTCCACGCAACAACTTTCCGCTGGACGAGACCGGCGATCAGTTCGTTATCGTTGCAGGCGGCATTGGTATCACGGCGATCTACAGCATGGCGCAGCGGCTCGTGTTCCTCGGCAAGCACGTCGAGATGCTTTACTGCTGCCGTTCACGGGAACATGCCGCGTGGCTTCGCCCGATCCAGGCACTTGGCATTCCGCTCACATCGCATTTCGATGTCGAAAAGCACGGTCCGCCAGATCTGGACGCATTCATTGCTGGATGCGGCGCCGACACGCGCTACTACTGTTGTGGCCCATCACCGATGTTGAGCGCATTCGAGCAGGCATGCGCCAAACATGGCTATCGCCACGCCCATATTGAGCGATTTTCCGCCGCTCCCGTCGGCCCCGAAGCCGAGGCCGTGCCCGGTTATGACGTTCAGCTTTCGCGGAGTAGGAAAACGATCCGTGTGGAGCCTGGCACCCGTCTACTCGATGCACTCGTTGCGGCCGGTGTCGACGCTCCGTTCAACTGCCAACAGGGATTTTGCGGCACCTGCGAGATGGCCGTCCTTGACGGCGAAATCGATCATCGGGACAGTGTCCTGAGCGAGGCCGAACGAATGAGCGGCAAGTCGATGATGGTGTGTGTCTCCGGTTGCAAACGGGGTCGTCTGGTTCTCGATTGCTGAGTCGGAGGCCTGTAGAGAGCGTCAAGCGGGAAGTCTCGCTGAACAAAACATGGAATCAACACCCTCAGTGGGTGACGCCGAAGAGGCGGACACTCACGGGCCGACTGCATCAAAGTGCCTAGAGGGAAGATCGTTGAGGTCTTCACAGGCTAACCGAAGGGTCCGAAATGAAGTAAATGACGGTCGGGGTGGAGATGGCGAAGAACGTCTTCCAGTTTCACTGGGTGGATGCCCGCACGACTGAGATTGTGAACAAGCAACTGAAACACGCCGGCGTTACTGTCGGTGATCCTTCAGCCGTGCAGAAGCGGCTTGCAGCAATGTTGCAGAGCAAGCCGACCGTGGTGGGTGCCGAACGACTGGTCGCGTCCTCAGGACAACCAAGGAGGGGCGCTACTCAAGACGGGCAAGGGGTAGGCAGTGTACGGCCCTACAAGTTCACGCCTGATCTGAAAGGCAGACGCCTTCGGCATTGCGTGCGCCCGTTCAAGAAGCAACTCACGGTATACTCCGGTGGAGTATTGCAATATACTACCCGTCAGTATCAATAAATCGACGCAACGATGCCCCATTCTCCCGAAGAAAAGAAGCGAGTCCTGACGCGCGTGCGCAGGGTTCGTGGCCAACTGGACGCTCTTGAGCGCGCCCTGGAGCAAGGCGCCGACTGCGCGCCGGTCCTCCAGCAATTGGCTGCTATCCGTGGCGCGATCAACGGCGTGATGGCCGGTGTTCTGGAAAGCCATTTGCGCGAAGAATTCACACACCTTACGGGATCCGCGGCATCCGCTGGATCGATCGACGATGTCGTGACTCTCGTTCGCACCTATTTACGCTAGCTAACTGCAACATTTTTTGCCCACTGTTAGCCTAACTAAATTCAATAGGACTACTATGAAATCTCGTGCTGCAGTAGCATTTGCGCCTGGCAAGCCCCTTGAGATGGTCGAGATCGATGTCGAACCGCCCCGCAAGGGTGAGGTGCTGGTGAAGATCACCCATACCGGCGTTTGCCACACCGATGCTTTCACGCTTTCCGGTGACGACCCCGAAGGCCTCTTCCCCGTGGTGCTCGGACACGAGGGTGCCGGGATCGTTGTGGAAGTAGGTGAGGGCGTGACCAGCGTGAAGCCCGGTGACCACGTGATTCCGCTCTACACCGCGGAATGTGGCGAGTGTCTCTTCTGCAAGAGCGGCAAGACCAACCTGTGTGTATCGGTGCGCGCCACCCAAGGCAAGGGCGTCATGCCCGACGGCACGACCCGCTTCAGCTACAACGGCCAGCCAATCTATCACTACATGGGCTGCTCGACCTTCAGCGAATATACCGTCGTGGCCGAGGTGTCGCTCGCCAGGATTAACCCGCAAGCTAATCCGGAACAGGTCTGCCTGCTGGGCTGCGGCGTGACCACGGGTCTCGGCGCAGTGAAAAACACCGCCAAGGTGCAGGAGGGCGATACCGTCGCTGTATTCGGACTGGGCGGCATTGGCCTCGCCGTGATCCAAGGCGCCAAGCTCGCGAAAGCGATCCGCATCATCGCCGTCGACACCAATCCGGGCAAGTTCGATCTGGCTCGCGCCTTTGGGGCAACCGACTGTGTGAACCCCAAAGATCACGAAAAGCCCATCCAGCAGGTGATCGTCGACATGACAGGCTGGGGCGTGGACCACAGCTTCGAATGTATCGGCAACGTCAACGTGATGCGCGCGGCGCTCGAATGTGCGCACCGCGGCTGGGGGCAGTCGGTCGTGATTGGCGTGGCTGGTGCCGGTCAGGAGATCTCCACGCGTCCGTTCCAGCTCGTCACCGGCCGCCGCTGGTTGGGCACGGCCTTCGGCGGCGTGAAAGGCCGCTCGCAGTTGCCGGGGATGGTCGAGGACGCGATGGAGGGCAAGATCCAGCTGGCCCCCTTCGTCACCCACACGAAGCCGCTCTCGGGCATTAATGAAGCCTTCGATCTGATGCACGAGGGAAAGTCGATCCGCACTGTCGTTCACTACTAATACTCAAGAAAGGAGAGAGACTATGGCCTCAGCAATTCATCCGTCGGTTGACCGCGGAATCCAGAAAGGCGCCGAGAACTTCACGGGTGGCACGCTGCGCTGCCAGTGTGCGCACGATCCCGTCGAGGTGCGCATCGACTCGCAGGTCCTGTTCAACCATGCCTGCGGATGCACCAAATGCTGGAAACCCCCAGGCGCGCTGTTCTCGGTCGTGGGTGTCGTGCCACGCGACAAGCTAACGGTCACGGCACGTGAGGAAAAGCTGAAGATCGTGGACGACAAGGCCGTGATCCAGCGTCACGGCTGCACCGCCTGCGGCACGCACCTGTACGGCCGGATCGAGAACAAGGACCATGCGTTCTACGGTCTCGACTTCATTCACACGGAACTCTCTGGGGAAGCGGGCTGGGATGGCCCCGGCTTCGCGGCCTTCGTCTCCTCCATCATCGAGAGCGGCACACCGCCTTCGGCCATGGCCGATGTGCGCCAGGCATTGCGTGACAAGGGCCTAGAGCCGTACG
Organism: Caballeronia sordidicola; assembly: GCF_002220365.1. Taxonomy (GTDB): domain Bacteria; phylum Pseudomonadota; class Gammaproteobacteria; order Burkholderiales; family Burkholderiaceae; genus Caballeronia; species Caballeronia sordidicola_C. Next base: position 6,153 of record NZ_MTHB01000302.1, read on the forward strand.
ACTGCCTCAGCCCCACACTGATGGATATTCTCGCCACGCAGGCCGCCAAGGCCAAAGGTACTTACCGGGAAGCCTAATCGCTTATGGAGCGCATTGAACGACACGCCAGCCACGGGGGAAGCCAGGAGGTCTGGAAACACGCCTCATCCACGGTTGGCGGAGACATGAAGTTCGGCATCTATCTGCCCGAGGTCGCGTTGCGCCGGAAGAAATGTCCCGTGCTGTACTGGCTCTCGGGACTGACCTGCACCGAGCAAAACTTTGTCTCCAAGGCCGGCGCACAACGTTATGCGGCGGAACACGGCATTATTGTCGTTGCGCCGGATACCAGTCCGCGCGGCAACAATGTGCCCGATTCGCCGGACTACGATCTCGGTCAGGGCGCGGGCTTCTACGTGAACGCCAAAAGGGAGCCATGGGCAAAGCACTTCCGCATGTACGACTATGTGGCCTTCGAACTGCCGGCACTCATCGAAAGCGAGTTCGCTTCCAGCGAAGCACGCTCGATCAGCGGTCACTCGATGGGCGGACACGGCGCGCTGGTCGTCGCACTGCGCAATCCGGGCCGTTACCGCAGCGTGTCCGCGTTCTCGCCGATCGTTGCGCCCAGCCAGGTACCGTGGGGACAAAAGGCGCTCGCTGCCTATCTTGGCGATGACCGCGAGGCGTGGAAGCAGTATGACGCCGTGGAACTGGTCGGCAACGCGAGCGAACGGTTGCCGCTACTCGTCGATCAAGGTGGTGACGACGAATTCCTGAACACACAACTACGGCCGCAACTGCTGAAGGAGGCAGGCGAAAAAGCAGGGTACTCAGTCCAGATCAACATGCGTGAAGGCTACGACCACAGTTACTACTTCATCGCGAGCTTTATGCGTGAACACATGGCCTTTCACGCCAAAGTGTTGACTTAACGAAAAAGCCCTCAGATAGCGGCGGCGATATGACTCGGGTCGCCGCCGCATATACAGAAATCTCGGCGAGACTATCGGTGAACGACGCCTGTCACTTGGCCTGACGCAAGAGCCTCTGGCAAAAATGGCCTGTCTCGTCGCACCATTCAGCGGTCGTACACGACGTTGAGCAATTGGATCGCGCCGTCCAACGGGGTCACGGGCTGCTCCGGATACGGTACCGTAATGAGCAAGCGGCCGTCACTCCCGCCGAAACCCGCCAGGACCAAGGATATGTAAATGACCGGCCCTGCATCAGCATCACGTCGTTTTGCATGGACCAACTGCTAACCGGGGTGTTCGCCCCCTTCGGATTCAACGCGCGCACGGATTCGAAGAATCAAATCGGTCGAGCAACAGGAGATCCGAGCAGCATACCGCATGCGTGCGATTTTGCTGTGTCACATTATTTGACATAACATAAATTACCGAACTTTAATAAGTATGCCTAAATATGTCCTTTCGAAAATCCCGACGGAATAGTTTGAAACTTGATGGTCGATGGTCGGCATCCTTCGATTTTCTGAAATGACGCGGGTCCCACAAACAAAAAAACCGGCGAATGGCCGGTTCTCTTGATCTAGTCGAGCGCTGTTCTACCAGGCATTTGGACTTAGAAGCCCCGACCACCCTTGGTGCCATAGTTATTGCGCGGACCAGGAGCGCCGGCTCCAGCGCCTTCCCAGTTAAAGCTTTTGGGCTGCGCAGACGCGTTAAGCCGCGTCGCACGACCAGGGCGCGATTTTTTCATTTCAGGCGGGAAACCCGTAAAAGCGAACACAATTCTCGCGCCTATTTTCTTGAGAGTATTGGACATTGTTTGCCTCGGAAATATAACGACCCTAACTATTAAATTATCACAGATCGACCCTGTCGGGATGCCCGTGTTCCTAATTGGCGACAAGTCGGTCCGTTAACAAATTATCGACGCACGAAACGCGATGGTTCTTTTGGCGATGGACTCGCGCCCGGTGCGCCGGTTTGCGGATCCTGCGGCGCGACGTCCGGGTTGAGGCTGGTCCGCGATGGGCTACCGGCTTTGCGGGCCATATCCGCGACGTTATCGACTACATTCGACGCCGTCCTGCGCGCCGTCCCCGGCCCTGCATCTCCAAGCCCTGCGTGTTCAGCCTGCGCGACGCTGTTATTGACCTTCGCCGCCACTGTATTGCCCACGTGGGACATGTTGCCTTCCACCATCATCTTGAATGCCGGGTCGAGGTCTGGTGTACTTTGGGACAGCAGGTTCGGATGCCCCGCTGCAGGCATCGGAGGAAGTGGCATCGTCGGCGCATGTCCAGTAGTCGGTTGATGAAGGTGCGATGGGACATGTTCGAGACCGGATTCAGCAACTGAACTCCGCCGCGTAGGTGACACCGCGGGGACCGGCAGAGCTGGTGCGTTTCGCTGAACTGCATCACGCAACCCCTTGGCGTTGACGCCAGTCTGGTCGCCCGGCTGAGCGATGTTCATGTCCTTCATGGTTGTGTCTCCCGGCATGAAGCGCATGTGCTGCATAGCTTGGCCCTCGCCCACCAGGAACGCGGTCGCAATCGCCCGGTCTGCCACCGGTGCATTGGCATCTTGCGCCATTAGAACAGCAGCTCGATGGCGGTTGACCATGCTCTGCCCTTCCGGATCGTTAAGAACTCGGCCGGTAGCACCGCTTGCCGCGTCCCGAGCGGCGATTTGCATGTACCTCTGCGCGCCGGCATGCCCCTCGAATTGATGCCCGTCCAGCGTCTGAAATGCCCGGAATTCAGGATTGGCGTCTTTCTGCCAGAGCAGCTCAGGCGCCTTGATTTGAGCCGATGCCTCTACGAAACCAGAACTCTCGTGTACCGCCTGCGCCGTCGCGTCAGTCGACGAATCGACCTGGCTGAGTGTGCGTTGAAAGGTCTGTTGCGTCTGCAACGACTGGCTTAGATCCTTTGCTGCCTGCTGGCCGGCGCTGGTGGATCTGTTCGAAGCCAACGTATCGTGAATAGCGGTTGAGAGTGCGTTGGAATCGTCATAGGCCGTGTTGCTGCCAGCATCCGTCGCCCTTTGCAGTCGGTCGCCCGACGAAGTTGACGTGCCAGCGGAAGCGCTGCCCGAGAGTGACGCGCCCGGCCCTTCGACCGTGCTCGCGCTCAGACCACCCGACAATCCGAGCGATGCAGTTGACGAATTTTCGTTCGACTTAAGGCCGGTAGTGCTCTCGCCGGTGTGGCGGTTTCGGCTTGCGTTGAGATTGTGCGCCCAGTTATAGGCGATCTGCTCACCGATCTGGTTGTCAATGCCGAACCCGCTAAAGTCATGCTTCTGCACCGCCTCATGCCAGCTGTGCAAGTTCTGTTGTCCCTGTTCAATGCTGCTGCTGCGCGTTTGCGCATTGGTTAGCGAACGGCTCGCGTCTTTGGAAAGATCGCCAAATTTATCGCTGGTCGACACGGCATCGAGTGACCCCTGCATCTGCAGATTCGCGTGGCCATTGGCCAACTGGGTCGCGTGCGCGACCGAGCTGTTTTCGAACATCGGCAGCGTTGCGGCAGGCTTGGGGGCCAGGTTCTCTGTCGTGTCGTTCGATCGCGGCGCGATCGTACTGGCGACGCTTGTCATAGCCGAGGATTCGCCGAGTCCGAAGATCAGGCTCATCAAAACGGGTAGGCTCGCCATGATGTGAGAGCCGGTGCCGATTTGCAGGCTGAGTTCCTTGTAGGCTGCAAATGTGGTCGCCTGGGAGATCCACCCGCCCTGTCTGATCGACTGCAGATAGTTGGCGATATCGATGCTGATCATGGCGTTCACCAGCTCGGCCCCGACGTTGACCACCAGCAGCGGCCACACAATGATATGAGCTGCGGTCTTGACGCTTTTCCCGGCATCGACGCCTGCAAACATCATGAACATGATGATTACCGGACCAAGGCCAATGATGAGCGCGATCAGATAATTGCCGAAGCTGCCGGCGTATCGCAGCATGGGCACTTCACTCGCGGCCTCCTGGATGTTGTTGCGTTCAACCTCCGCTGCCTGCAGTGCCGTGGCCTCGCATTGAGTCAAGTCATTGCTGGTCGCCCTAAGGCAGTTCAAATCGTTCTGCACCATCTCTGCAAACAGTAGGTTCATGAATTCGGCATTGGACTGTCCCGTGCCCCCGCTAAACACACTGCCGAGCGTGCTTGCTGTAATGACCGCGTTGTATTGCGACGCGACCGTGTTAAAGCTGTAATCCGCTCCCGGGACAGGCGCGTCCATTCCGTTCACCGCGCCCTGAATCACGCGGGGAAATTCCCCCGAGTTCAGCGCGTTAGTGATGTCGTTGGCCACCACGTTGACTGCGGCCGCACACGACAGCATGTTTACGGAATCCAGGCCGGGATCGTTGACCATTCCGTTCGTGTTGAGCGAGGCCTGGTAGAGCAGCGCCCCGAGGGCAGTCGGGTTCTGCCCATTAATCTCAATCGACGTTGCGCTGGTCGCGCCAGTGTTGCCCGCGTTCATGACCATATTCTGGATGTTCGCGAAATTGACCCCTGAGTCCGGCCCAAGGCACGAAGCCAGCACCGTCTTGACCTCGGAGTCCACCCCGCCCAGTCGCATCATGGCCGTCCGGGCAGTCAGCAGAACCTTGAGTGGATTCAGGAACCCATTGGCCGATGCCGAGATAACGGGGTACTCGCTGTTGACGGACTGGAACGCTGTCGATATGACCTGATTGAGGTTTTGCGACAGAATACTGCCGGCGACAGGGATGGCAGAAATGGCGAGCGGCACGTGGTCGACTTCTGTCAATGCGCCGTTGATTGTGGACTCGACCTGTACCGTCCCCTGCAGCATGGAATTGGTGAGCATCATGGCCAGTACGAACGGCATGATGGCGCTCATTGAACCGGACGCAAGCACGGCCCCCGCCCCACCAGACGCGTTTTTGAGCGCGGCCGTGACGGGGGTCGCCGTGAGTCGCCAAAGCGACACGAGAAAAGCGAACCCCCAAATCAAGGCGTTCTGCTGGCAGACCATGGCCACGCCATTGAGGATGGCGCTCAGCGTAGTCAGATCCGCACTGACCGAGTAGTACGTTAGTGTAGGTATTGCCACAAATGCGCCCCTGGTCAGATTACTTGATGTTGGTGGCCACGAATCTCGTGTCCTGATTGATTTCCGAGACGATCCGGAAAAGAACATCACTGTTATTACAGGCGCTCTGTTTGGCGAGATAGTCGCCTCGCAGTTGAGTAATGCGCGCCTTCTCGTCCGAGGTCAGGTCGAAGCCTGTTGTTGTCTGGATCAAGTTCGCACCCTTGTACAAAACCTCGCCTACGTGCGACGCGACGCAATCAACAATGTGTGGCGCCAGGCGCTCGGCAATAGCGACACGCGTATTCGGGTTGGAGGTTTTGGACAGCAGTTCTGCCAGAGGTACGCCCGCCTGGTTCATGAACTGGATCTGCGACGCGCTGAAGGTTGTCGAATTGCCACTGTTGACCTGTCCCACGATCGACGTTCCGGTGATCGACGTCGCCGGATCGGGCGAGCCGAACAGCATTGTGTTCACCCACCCCTGAATGCCGGGGTAGTTAAACGAGACGACCTGCATCTGCGTGCAAATCTGATTGTCGACACCACCAAAGACGCTGCCGCTCGGATTGACACAGGAATACAACGAGAGAGGCGTCGTTGGATTAAGGGACCCTGTACCGCCGCCCTTAACGATGTCGTCGAGTGTGATCAATGCCGGGCCGGAGCACGTTACCTGCCCCACGGTGTTATTGGCCGGCGTCGACGTCGTCGCTGCCGTTCCCCCTTGGTTGTAACTGTTGCACGGAACGGCATCGATGTTGTAGCCAAGCAGGGCATAAAGAATCTTGTTGTTCAGACTGTTTGGATTGGTCGGGTCGTCGGTACTTCCGTCAATGTTGCCCAGGCCCGCCAAGCCCATGATCGATGAAGCGCCTGACGACACGACGGTCTTGACGAGCGCGTTCCCGCTCTTCGGGTTATTGGCCGACGTCTGTTTCAGATACGAATTTGCCTGCGACACATAACTTGTTAGTGAACCGAACGCATCCGAGAACATGTTCGATTGCGTGCTGGCAACGTTGCCATCGCCGTTCACCGCGTTCGAGAGAGCCGCAGCGGCCGGGTCTACTAGCATGTGTGCCATCTGGCAGGAATTCTTCGCCAGATTATTCATGTTCTGCAGCAACGTTTGAAATTCGGTAATCAGTGCATCCAGCGATGGAGAAATTGCCTTGATCGCCGCCTTGAATGCGAGACCCGCGGCATCGGCCGCGACGTTACGAAAGATCTGGATCAGCTGCTGGCCGTTGATGAAACTGAATGACCCGCCGTAGAGATCGATGCCGCCGCAACCGGCGTCGATTCGCGGAGGGTCGAACGTAATCAGATTGACGCTCTGGATAGGCGTTCGCATGGAAAAGCCCCCCATAAACACACCGACGCGGTCCTTCGTACTCATGGTACTCGGGGCCGTCGAGTTGCTCATCACCATCGATCCAAGATCCGAGAAAATCCCCGCGAAGGCAAACACGGGTACGACCATGAGGAGGGCGGCCGCTAGTAGATGTTTTATACGCATGGGCGACTCCTAGTACTGCTTGAGCAAGTAAGGTTGGAGGGTCTCTCTGAACGTGCCCGGCTTGTTCGGGTCCAGCTTCAGACTCTGAAGATCAGAGCTGCTTGCGACGCCCCGATCCCAGACATTCAGATCACGCATCGTGTCGGCCGTCAGCAGACGCGTGTCGTGACCCGCGAACGCGATCTGTTTGATCAACTCGTCTTCTGCATAGAAGCCCTGCGATACGATGAGATATTGATTCGGGTCGGTCGCACCATCGTATGCCTTCGGGTGTGGCACAAAGACGATCGACGGCGTCAGCTTGAGGCCTAGTTTGGCAAACAGACCGTTGTCCTTCATGACGTTACCTTTGAATCCCTTGGGCTTTGACCCGTCCATCGAGATAACAACGTATTCGATGCTGTAGCCATTTTTTAGCATGGCCAATACCGGAAGCTCCATTGCGCAGAAGCGGCATGAAGCGTCTACGAAGATCACAAGGCCGCCAACCTGCGAAAGCTCGCGCACCGCCTGTTGCTGCGCAAGGTAGTTCGCATTGCGTACCGAAGTAGCGCCGGTCGAAGCATAGGGGACACGATTGTTCTCGTCCAAGAGCGGATCCTCATGGAGAACCTTGGTCACCGCCTCGCTAAAGCGCTGCGCCTTATCCATGGCAATTCTCTTTGCATACATGTATGCCGACACGTTAGCGTCGGTCGGACTATCAATCGCGCGTTGTTCTAGCAACGGATAGTTCTTGCGCAGCCACTCGACGTCCACCGTTTGCTTGTCGTCCTGTTTCTTGGCGGGCGTGGGCGCAGCGGGTTGCGCAGGAGTCTTATCGTCGTCGCTTGGCTTCTGGCCAGGTGCGATGTAAGGCTCGTAGTTCAGAAACGCATCGCCGTAGGCGTCACCTCGCGGGGCAGATTCCTGCCCTTGCGCAATAGCAGAGGCAGCCAGTGTGCTGGCGACGATGAAGAGGGCAAGAGCGAGATTTCTGCGGCCGGGCATGTCTTCTTGGTCAGAATAGTTTGTATGCGTAACCGGACACGCTACGGGCGTCGAGGTAACCCCAGTAGCGCGAGTCGTTGGACAACGGGTGCAGGCCAACAAGGAAAAACTCGCCGGGTGGAATAACCTCGTCCCGGTCGAATTCCTTCGCAGTCTTATGATAGAAGTGGGCCAGCGGAAGTCCCTGCATGACGGTTGTTCCGTTGATCTGCACCTTCCCGTCTCTGATCGTCACCCGGTCTCCCGGTACGCCCGCGACTTCCTTGAGGATGTACGATTCCTTAAAACCAGCGAGTGCGCCGCTCGGCTTCCAGAACAGTAGATCTCCGTCATGGACCATGTGCGGAGCCTTGTGGACCAGCAGCGCAACGTGAAGATCCGGCAGACACCGTTCGCTCTGCGGATCGAAGCCAATCGAGATCACCGGCTTGCTCCAGAAGCCGAACACGATAAGCAGCAATCCGAATAAGAAAGCAGCAAACTTGCGCCGCTCATTTTTGACCTGTTGGAGCTCCGGCACGAGCAGCAGGACGTTATCAGTCGTCATGGCTGGCCGGGCTCGGTGCGCTCGCGCTCTGAGGTGCTGCTGGGCGCTGGGCCGGGAGTTGTACTGCCGCCCGCATTTCATTGGTGATGTCGAGCGCATTGAGCGGAAGCTCCGCCACGGTCATGTCACCCTGGGCGTTCTTGCTCGAGTCGATAACCACGTAGCCGAGGTCCTGGTAATGACGAAGAACGCGGGTCACTGGCTCGGTTATCTGAGCTTTCAACTGCGCGTCCGTCGCGCCGGGATGATTCAGCGCGGCCTCCAGGATAATCGCCCCTTTTTCCGCGACGGCGATCCTGCTACCCGGTTTAACCTGCTGCTGTCCCATAAGCCAAGCAGCAATACACAGGAGGATAGCTACCGAGTACGGCAGTTGTCCGGCGGTGAGGAAGCTAAAGAGCTTTTTCATTAGAGTAGTTCCTTGAGTTCGTTAATGATTTCGTTCGGAGTTAAATTGTCGTGGTCGGTGCACATGTTGAGAAACTTCTTCATCCATTCGGTACGGCGTGACTTGGTGTCTCCCATTACCTTGTTGACGGCGTCGATCACGTCCATGCCCTCCTCCATCAGCTTGAACACGACGTCCCTATCGTCGCCTTCCGAGCTGAACAGAGTTGCGGTGAACTTGTCGACATACAGGCGAGCCACCTCGTATGTTTTTTCGCCCATGATCAGCATTTCGCTCCAGAAGCCCTTCGAGGTCTCGACACTTTTGACCAATCGACCAAAGTACGGATCGTCGCCAAATGCTGTCATCACCTTTTCGGCGACCACGGCATCGATTTCTTCGGTTTTCTGAGCCATGATCACCTTCCAGGCAGACTGCCGGAGGATGACCGCGCCCGCTGGAAAGGTCGACACCTTAAGCAGCGACTGCACAATGATCCAGACTGCAAGCTTTGCCTTCCGCCCCTTCAGGTACAGACCCTCCATGGCATCGGCTGCGGACGGAACCTTGAGAAGGTCCTGCGCTTCATCGACGTAAATGCGTTTGCGTCCGGAGACTGACTTGATTCGGGTCATCAGGACATTCAGACAGCAGAAGAGGACGCAACGCTTCAGGTGCTCGTCGTCGCCAAGACTGGCCAACTCGAAGACTGTCAGTTGCTTCTTAGGGTCGAGGGTGCTCGGCCCACGGAAATACACCCCCCGCGTGGGCGATTCAACAAACGCCTTCAACCGTGGAATGAGGTTGGCCGCCGCGAGAACAACCTGATTGGGGACTTTATTCTCAGCACCGGACTCAACGATTCTGGCAAGGCAGTCAATGACCGTCGGAATCTCGGCCTCGTTGCCTTTCTGACCCCATGCGGCTTTCACCGCTTCGTTCGCTGCGATGCGCGCGCCCGAATCCGGCTTCTCTTCGTCATACGCCATCATGACTAGCAGGGCCGTGATGGTTTCCTGCTGCGCATCAAACTCGTCGTCGCTGAGACCTGTAAAGGGAGTCAATGACGGTCGGTAGCCGGTAGAACAGCCGAACTCGTTGTACTCGCCACCAACGGCGTGGCAGAATTTCTTCGAGCTTCCCCCGTTGTCAAACAGAACAACGTTCGTTCCCTCCGCGAGATCACACAGGATCATGTACTGGAGATTGAACGACTTACCGGCACCGGATTCAGCGACGAGTGTGCCGCAGTAATTCGAGTTGCTGACAAATGGATCAAAGTAATGCGCACTGCCGCGACGAGTGATGTAGGCGGCGCCGGTGGTCGAAAAACGCTGGCTGACGTTGCCTAGAAAATCGCCATATACCGGCAAGAGGCACCCTACCTCCGACGCTGCCATGACGGCCTCACCATTAAGTTTTTTCGCGATGTTCAGCGAAAAATTCAGAGGAAGCGTCTGCGCCCAACGAACAAGTCCGTTGCCCCGCACCTGGCGGGCATCGAAGCCGAGCTTATCGAGAGTCCCCTTCACAGTGGCCGCTGCCCGGACAACCTGTTCGCGTGTGCGGCCGAACAGGAAGACATTCGTATTGACGTACACGAACTTGTTGCCATCTTCGGCAGCCTGCTTTTTCAGTTCAAGGAGATCCTTGAGCTTCGCGTTGGAGTCCTCTACACCCAGTTTGATGGGAAAATTCTGCGCAACCGAACGCGACTTAATCGCGCTCTCCATGCGCGTCCATTCCTTGCGTTGATTCGCCACACGGACTGTCGTCGACAGAATGTATGGTGTTTCTATACGCTGGCCACCGCCTTCTTTCGTCGGGCCCTTGTTGAATGGTGCACCGCTCACAAGATTCATGATCCCGTGAAACGGATTCTCCGGATACGACTTGCAGGTTATGGCCGTGCAGTGCGTGGTTTCGTTGAAAATCCCAATACGCGAGTCGCGGAAGTCGAATGTCTGGTCCGGGCCGAAGATCTGGTATTTGAGGTCCACAAGCTGGTCGAGTTCGACATCTTTCTGGCGTTCGAAAATGTCCGCGAAGAGGCGATAAACACCGATGAGCTTGTTCGCATCGAGCACTTCGGCATCGGTAAACCCGCAATCTCTCAGATTGGAAAGAAACTCGGTCTGAAGATGCTCGGCATTTTCGAGTGCTTCGTCTTCAACCCTTTTCGACGGTATGGCAAGCGAAATGACGACGGTCCGCTTGTTGAGGATCGGCATGTCTTTGAGTGAGCCCACCGACAGTGCCGAACCGACAAGCTTCGTGTGACGGGTAATCAGATCCTGAACGATATGACCGCCATGTACCTTCCCCTTGGCGAACGTTTCCGCCGCCTCATGGTCTGGATGTACAACGAGACTCACCTGAATGACCGAGTCGTCCGGCACTGCCTTGAAGATGTTCTGGACCACCGTGCTGAACTCTCCACCACCGCCGGCGAGCGGGCTCATACGATACACGGCGCCAACGTATGGCTTTTCCGCTTCAGCCTTGCTAATCACCAGGTTTGTGTCGGAGGTGTAGGTCTCCAGATTGACAAAGTCGCTGGCGGGGCAGGTTTTGAGCTTTTGGGTTGTGGCTGTCAAGGTGGATTCTCTCGGCGTCAGCGGGGCGCGGCGTGACGTCTGCAGTCACGC
>NZ_MTHB01000227.1 GCF_002220365.1 Caballeronia sordidicola
GGAAGCTGTCATCGCCCGCATACTTCGCCCGCTTGGAACCCAACCTCTTTCGAAGGCCCAGGCACTGCAGGCAGCAGGACTGCTCAACGTGCACTGGACGACGGTCTATCGGTTGCGGAAGCGATTTCTGGCAGACCCCGTTATCAGTGCGGTCAGACCGCGTGAGCGTGGCCCCAAAGCCGGCAGCCGGCGCCTGGGTGCCCGGACAGAATTGATCGTCGACGACGTGCTCACTACGTGGCTTCCCAGGCAGCGTCTGCTGGCTCATCCACTCACCGACCTGACGCTCGAAATCCGGCGCAGATGCGTAGAAACAGGCACGACACCGCCAGGCCGCAACTTGGTGGCCCGACGATGGGCCGCACATCGTGAGGCCGAGGGCATGGAGCATCCCATCAAGTCAGCACCGGGAAATTTTGTCGTGAAAAACCCGATGGACGTCGTGCAGGTCGATCATACGCAGGCAGATGTTCTGGTCGTCGATCCGCTGTCACGTCGCCCAATCGGCCGCCCGTGGCTTTCCCTGGCTATCGATGTTGCGACACGCTGTGTGGTGGGATTCCATGTCGGCATGGAACGCCCCGGGGCAGCAACGGTCGCTCTGTTACTCACGCGTGTGGCGCAGCCCAAGCGCGCGTGGCTGGACAAGCTCGGCCTAGAGGTCGAATGGCCCATGCGCGGCGTACCGAAGGTGCTGCATCTGGATAATGCCGCCGAATTCAAGAGTCGGGCGTTACGAACCGGCTGTTCAGAGTACGGCATCGAACTCATGTATCGCCCGGTCGGCCGGCCTCATTTCGGCGGCCACATTGAACGTCTGAACCGCACGCTGATGGAGCGGGTTCACGGCCTGCCCGGTACCACGGGCTCATCTCCGAAGGGCCGCAAGGCTCGTGCCCCCGAGAAACGTGCTGCACTGACGCTACACGAGTTCGAGCAATGGCTCGCGCTGGAGATCGGGCAGCGCTACCACCATAGTGCACATCGGGGGCTGCATGGCGCGACGCCGTTCAGCATGTGGACTGCGCTGAATGGCGCGGCTGCGGAATCGGCCCTGCCCGCAACTCCGGAAGCGGAGTGGCAGTTCCTGCTGCAGTTTCTTCCTGTTGTCCAACGAACGATCCAGGCCGATGGGCTCACCCTGTTCCATATCCGTTACTGGCACCCGGTGTTTTCCACGTGGCGACTGAATCGTCGAACAGTGACGGTGCGCTACCATCCCGAAGACCTTTCCCGGGTGTTCGTCAGTGTCCCCGGCAAGCCGATTATCGAAGCCCGCTTTGCTGACTTACGGCACCCCCCGATCTCACTCTGGGAGCAACGCGCGATTGTCAGGTATTTGCGTGACCAGGGACAGAAACGTATCTCGGAAGCGATGATGTTCCGCGCGATCGAGGAGCAGCGCGGTTTGGTCACGCAGGCACAACGTGATACGCGCCGTGCAAAGGTGAAGAAATCTCGTCCGGGGCACCATGCGCCGGGAAAGCCACCCCGCCCCCTCTTTCCTGTCGCTGAACGCGCTGTACCCGGATCTCAGCCTGAACCCGTTGATTACAGCCAACCGGCACCGGCCTACAACGCCGAACTATGGTGAGATCCGTCATGAAGAGCCTACCCCTTGGACACCTGCTGCCGGCGGTCAGACCACAGGCCATGCTCGACAATGCAACGCGTATCCAGTCCCTCCTGCGCGACCGCTGGATAGACTATCCGCGCGCCACGCAGGCACTGGAAAGCCTCGAGCGGCTGCTTGCGACGCCACGGCGCGAGCGCATGCCCTGCCTGCTCCTGTATGGAGACTCCAATATCGGCAACACCCAGATCATTGCCAAGTTCCGGCGTCAGCACCCTGACGAATTTGACGAACGGCTCGGTGTTGAAATGCGCCCCATCATCTCGATGCAGATGCCCCCTACGCCCGACCAGCACCGCTTTTACTCGTCGTTGCTGTTTGAACTAGGTGCTCCGCACAACCCCGCAGCCAGACTTGCCGTGCTCGAGCGGCTCGCGCGAGATCTGCTGCGGCGCATGGCTCCGTGCATGCTGATCGTCGATGAGGTGCATCATCTGCTGGCCGGCACCTACCGGGAACAACGGGCAGCCCTGAATCTCCTAAAATTCCTCGCCAACGACCTGCGCGCGAGCATCGTCCTGGTCGGTACCGAGGACGCGATACTCTCCCTGCAAAGCGACTCGCAGATGGTGAGCCGCTTTACGGCTCTATGCCGTTTTGAGTGGAACTTGACGGCCGGCGCGATAGCGTTTAATCCCTTGATCACGCGAGGCGGCGGGACGCAAAGGATTTTGCGGCAAATGTTTTAGCCTGGACATGCGGAGGTAGGCGATGGCCACGAAGTTCTTCACGGTTCGAAATCCGCGCGCGGCCCGCTTGGTTTGTTGGAGCATGCCATTCATCGCCTCGACATAGGCATTGCTGCGACCGTCGAGCATGCCGCGCACGACGCCCGGCAGGCGCTCCTTGAGCGTCGTGGCCAGCCGCCTGAACGGCTCAAGCCGACAACGC
>NZ_MTHB01000120.1 GCF_002220365.1 Caballeronia sordidicola
CTCACCAAAAAACGCAATGCAGCGAAAGCCGCGAAGAAAAAACCATGACGCGACTTAATTTACCGTCCGGGATCACGCAAGGGCTCAACTTCCTGATCCCCGAGAACTGGTCCGCTGATCAGGCGCTCGCCGTCGTAGAACTACTGGATGACCTGCGCGAGCGTATCTGCATGCACTATCAGCTTGAGCTTCTTGAACTGCAACATCAACAACGCGCCAATCCCAAAAACGCTCACCCCAACGACGTAGACGACCCATTTTAAAGTTGCGGAAATAGTCGGTGGCAGGGGGTCTCATCCTTGCCGCCATCTATCCGCGCTTTTACACCGCCGCTAACACCTGGTTGACCGGCGACGCGGCCCAGGCGGCAGCGGCCCTATTCGACTTCGTGAAGTCAAACGAGGCCGACCTCCGGACACATATGCCGGACGGAGAGGACTTTCGCACCTGGGCGCGAAACGTATCGGATTGGCTTTACAGCACTGACCACATTTCGGTGGGTTACGGGCTGCAATACGACGGCGTTGACATTGAACAACTGTCTCCGGGGACACGCGGTATCGTCCTGCTGCTGTTGTACCTCGCGATTGACGCAGACGACGATCGACCGTTGATCATCGACCAACCCGAGGAGAATCTCGATCCACAGTCAATTTTTCAGGAATTGGTCGACCGTTTCCGTGAGGCGAAAAGTCGTCGGCAGATCATCATCGTGACCCACAACGCAAATCTGGTCGTCAACACCGATGCCGACCAGGTTATCGTCGCGACCTGTGGGCCGCACAGACCGTCGCAACTTCCGGTCATTTCCTATGAAAGCGGCGGCCTCGAAAATCATCGAATCCGTAAGCACGTTTGCGACATCCTCGAAGGTGGCGAACGCGCTTTCAAGGAGCGTGCAAGACGATTGCGAGTGGTGCTTTAGAAGCCGACCACGAATCGGTTCAGCGGGGCGTCCAGGGCGTCATCACGCTGCTAATATGGACTACGACAAGAGCGGAAAATGGCGCATCTACAGATAGGTAAGAGCTTGGCTGAGACAGATGTCTTGTGGCGGTACCTCACGCTGGACAAGTTCATCAATCTCGTCGAATCGAGCACTCTCTTCTTTACCCCTTTAGCGTGGTACAAGGAGACGGATCCGTTTGAGGGATACCTGCCAAAAGTCGCGATGGATGCGATCGCAGCTATCCCAGCGAAATACGCACAGCGTCACGAAGAGCGAATCAAGACAATCGAGCAGCTGCATCAAAGACAGCATGCCGTGGAACTCGCGTATCTGCGACAAGAAGTGGCCCGCGTTCGCACGTCGAAAATGAAGGCGCTCCATAGGAACATGGTCAACTGCCTCACCGTCAATTGTTGGTACAGAAGTCAGCATGAGTCAGAGGGGATGTGGGGGTTGTTTTCTAAAGGCGGGGTCGCCATAAAGACCAGTGTTCGCGCTGTGGAAGCCGCACTGGGTGAGAACCAGCAAGATCACCACATCTTCATGGGTGCTGTGAAATACCTTGATTTTTCGTCTAAGGACCTTACCCCACCCGATTGTGTCTCTGAGGATGGACATTTGATGGGAATGATAAAACGTGTCGCGTATGCACATGAGAATGAAGTCCGCATGTACATAACCGATAAGCGCGCGCCTCATGACTTGACTATCCACGTCCCAGCACCCGCAATAGTCCAGCTGGACGTCGACAAACTGATCGAGGGCGTCGTTATCTCTCCTGTTGTGAGCAGATCAATCGAGCAAAGCATACGGGCGGTATGTAGGTGGGGGAACGTTGATCCAAGCAAGCTGTGGAAGTCATCACTCTTGGAAGATTGTGAATATTTGCTGGGCGGGTACGATTGAAGGCTCAGCCGGGACCTCACAAGGACCAGGACGGTCGCTACTATGCCGACTTCGGTCCGACGCTGGGCCGCGTGAAGTGATAATCGGCGCGCGGTGCACAACCACGCAACAGGAAGTCACCACATGGGTCGGAGCAACGAATCACGGCGTGGGAATCCACAAGACTCGGCTTGCGTTTAACGATTTCAAAATCGTGGAGCAGAGGCGCGAGCGCCTGGAAACGTAGACAGGCTATCCAGCAACAGGGCCATCGTCGCGAAAGGCGCGATTCATGTTCGTAGGCGAGATCTCAGAGAGAGGTGAGGGAACGCTGGGCGTGGTCTTATGAACGAATGGCCTTCGTTATGCTTGCTGTATCGAGGGACGGTTCGGTCGCTGGACGTCGCGGTCCAACTGATATGTCGGAGCGGTTAGCAGGCCGATAACGAAATATCCGTGCCGCGGCGGTAGCCCTTATCGCCGTTTGGTACCATGTCGGCCGATCCCTGTCGCGAATGACTGCCATGTCCCATGTACGTTTTCCCCATAAAGTCGTTTTCCCGATATCAGCGGAACTCGTGTGCTTTCACGAAGCGGGCCATGTTGCAGCAGCCGTGCCGTTTGGCGTCATGGCTACGGCAATGTATCTTTGTGACGCGGACAGCCCAGACCTGCGCGGGAAAACCACATTGACGTGGAATGGCGACCAAGGTGAAGCCGTTGCGTGCGGAGGCTTCGCCGCGGAACGCCACCTTTATGATTCAGGTCGCCTTGTTGATTCCGTGGGTCGTCCGATCAAACAGTCCGATTTCGTCAAGTTTGCGGTGGGCGTTCATGCGGCCGACGATAAGACACGGTATTTTGGAGCAGACCATAGTCGTAACGGGTTTTGGCCGGCCGCGATGGACCAAGAGTTCATGACTGCGGCGCAATCACTGACCAAACAAGCAATACGTTTTGATGTGGTCACTGCACTAGCTGAAGCGCTGCTCGCTGAGCGGACGTTGTTGCGAGATCAAATCGCCGATGTTATCCGCGCGATAATCGGCGACGAGACATTCGACCAGATAGGTTGGCGCGACGAGTGACGAAAGATCGTTCAATTTGCGCCGTCTTTTTAGGTCCTCGCTTCACGAAGGCGGGCGCCTCATCCTTTCCCAATAAGGCTTTGCTGGCAGCTGCCGTACGTTTTCGTCCGAATCCTGAATGCACCCCGACCTAGTCGTCGCTAAGATCGAGGCCAACCTCGGCTCAGACATCGTGAAGCATGTGTACGACACGGAGTTTCGGTCCGATGCCAACGCCACGGCCGCGGCGGTGTCCGAAACCGCGAGCGACACCGAGACGGAGGACGCATAGCGGCGACCGGGGCGGTGCTGTCGCCACCCCTAGCGCCTCGCCAACACTAGATCAAGTGGCGAAACTCCCGCGCCTCGGCGAGGGACCCTTTGATCACTTCATAGGTCATGCCGCTGGCCACTGCCACCTGGTGGGCGAAGTCCTTCTTCGCCAAGACGACCGGATCGTCGATCATGTTATCGCCCTTCACCTCCACGATCACGTAGGAATCATCGTCCCGCTGAAAGAGGAAGTCCGGGTAGTAACTACGCACGGTGTGCGATTCCGGGTCGATGTATTGGAAGTAGAATTCCGATTGGCCGTGGGTCAGCATGCCCGTGAAATACAACTTCGTCACACGCTTCTCCCGCAACAGATCCCAGAAAAGGGTCTGCTCCGGCTTCGAGTCGAAGGCGTACGCGTCGAGGTGGAAACTCTTTCCTTGTTCCTCGGCCGTTGCGTCCCCCATGCGTGCAATCTTGTGCTTGTCCGCTGTGACCTCGTAGTAGGCGCGCTCTGGGGGAGGAAGTCTGATCAACTCGACCTCGTGCTCCTCGGTCTCGATGCGCTCATCAAGGTCGTAGAGTTCCGAGAACAAGCGGGGGATCACCACGTCGTATAGAAGTTCGTTGAACGCGTTGACCGCGCGCAGCACAGCGGGCAAGCCTTCGTGCGTTTGTTCAAGAATGCTTTCGATCTCGATCGGGTTCCGGTTCAGGTAGCGGGCCACCTCGGCCACGAGGGTTAGTGCGCTGAACGTGACCTTCTGCCGCTGATCGCTCAGGTCGGTCGTACGTGTGTCCTTGGCGCTGGCCGCGCTGGACGGGTCGAACCCTTCCTGTGTCGTTTCGATGATGTGGTAACCCTTCGTCAGCTCCAACCACGCTTGCTTGTCGTCTTGCGCCAGGCCCAACACCGCCCCCGGCGTCAAGATCTTCTCGCGAATGTCGAAGCTGCGACGCACCCGTTTCAGTTTGATCTTTTCCATCTTCATGACGTGGACCTGCAACGTCACCTTATCCGACGCGATTTGCTGAACCTCGTCCGTGGATATGCGGAAGTTGGCCTGAAGCTCATCGTTCAAGATAGCTAGGTTTTGCTCAGCAAGGTAGACCTGTCCCGTGTGCTGTCCGCCACCGATCGAACGCAAGCAACGCATGGACGCCTGTAGCACGAATATCTTAGATTTCGGTTCGCGGTACAGGCCAACACCGAAAAGCGATCTGCAGTTCCACCCTTCCCGGCCCTTGTTGACCAACAGGATAAACCGCTTCTTCGATTCCGGGGTGTCGAGCCGGTTGAACTCACGGATGTCATCGTTGGTCGTGAGCTTACTGTCGCCCACGTTGACCAGAATCGACGACGTTTCGATGCCGTGCCTGGTCAGCGCTGCTTCCACGGCAGGTCGCAGTTCATCGTTCAGTTCTTCGACCGTCGCGGCGAAGAAGGCAAGCTTCGGCGTCATCCCTTCGGGGCGAAGGCCATCGGTCTGCTCCAAAAAGTCCTTGATCGCAAAATCCACGAACTCGTCGTTCCGGGTGTTGCTGTATCCATGCAACTTCACCTTCTTGAGGTAGCCCTTGTCGATGGCTTCGCGCAAGCCATACGCATATACCACCTCCGGGAGTACGTCACGGCCGACGTACGGCGTACCGGTGTAGTTGTAGCAAGCGACGACGTGGGTGCCGGCGCGTTCAAGGCTTCCGGCCAGCATGTCGATCGTGGTCCGCAGGCTGGTGTCCTCGGGCTTCGCGCCGATGCCCATGTCCTTTGCGAGGTTTTTCCCGAACGCATGGTGCGCCTCGTCAACGTAGATCCCCAACTGCCTTAGGCGGCATAGTTTTTCAAAGCGCTGGTTCAACGTTAGCTCGGCGTCCTCCTCAGGCTGATCGAACGCGTAGAGATCCGCGGCAGCATCGTAAACCGACCCCGAAGGGAAAACCGCCTCTGATGCTGCGAACAGGAGGTCCGCCGCTTTCTTCTCCGTACGGCTACGCTTCAAGATGATCTTTTGCGTGTTTGACACGACGATGTTGAACATCGACCCGTCCAACGTGTTCAGCGAGGTGCCAGCCTCTTCCAGATAGTGGAACTTGAGACGCGTCTCGAACAGGTCCGCATACTCCTGTGGGATGACCGACGACTTGTCGAAGCTCTCGATTTCGCGCAGGGATTGCAGCACCGTCTTATCCGGTGCGAACACCAGCGCGTTGTGGCAATAGCGCTTGTCCTTGGGAAACTTGTTAGCGAGCAAGAACTCGTAAAAAATGCACGTTGCCATGAGGATGGTTTTGCCGGTCCCCATGGTCAACGCGAAAATGTAGTTGGGATAGACGCGGGCGTTCCTGCGCATCAACGAAAAAACGCTCTTGTACTGTTCTTTCGTCATCGCGTCGAAGATGTCGCCTTGTCGAGCGTTGCCGACGATACCACCCTCCCCACGCCCAGCGAAACGGCCCGATTTCTCGAACCACTGCTGGAAGATTTCCTCGACCCGTGCGTTGTCGAGGAACTCTTTGAGGAACACGTAGATTTCAAGCGCCTCGTACTGCGGCTTGCGAAGGAATGCCTTCGGGTTGCGTTCCGGGTTGTTGTAGTCGAGGTATTTCTTGCTTAAGTCTTTATAGTAGGAACGGATGGTGCCGCGGTTCTCGCGAAAAAACTGCCACAGGTAATGGAAAAAGCCAAAGTCGAGGCTGGCCTCCGTCGAGGTACGACGAACGACGGTCTTAGCCATGGATCTCACCCTCCCACGATTCCGACAACAAGTCGGTGATCTTCACGCGAATGGTTCCGGCATCGGCGGGAATGGTGTAGCGCCCGCGCACCATCTCGGTTCGACCTGGGCTGTCTAGCTCGATCGGCTGCAACACTGCTCCGTCGTAATTCCAATCGATCATCACGGTCTCCACCAACTCGCGCCAATCCTCCACGGTTTCCTTGCTCATGGACAGCTTTTGCAGGAGGTTCATGGGGTAGAAGCGCTCGATCACCAGGTCACCGTCAACGATGGCGAGCCGGGCTTCCGCGTCGCGTTTGAACTCCAGGTTGGATTTGTCGCGGAGGATGTCCACGATGCTGATGTCCAACTTGAACGGAACCTCTTTTTGCAAGCACGCCGCGAGGTCCGGCTCGTGCCCCATGCAAACGAGCAACAGCTTTTCGACGGGCTGATTCGGCTTCTCGGCGTGGCGCCGTTCAAAGGCCTTGTAGTCGAACCCGTTCACAAGACCACCTAAGTCGGCCCGCGTGGCGATCCGATTGACCGGCATGATCTTCACCATTCGTCCGTCCTTCTCGCCGTCGTAGATCGAACTGAACTCGAGCTTTTGAATCTCCAACGCGTCGATCAGCAGATCTTTGGCCTGCGCTGGGTTTCTGAAAAGATCGTAGTGGTTGACGTTGTAGACTTCAAACCCGCCGTAGCAGGCATGATCACCAGGAACCTTTCGCTCGCACTCCCTCGCCACCGTGATCAAGCGTTGCGACGCGGTATGAATGGCGCCCAGGTTGATGTCGGCTCCAATGAAACGTCGGCCCAGCTTCATGGCCACCGCTTGCGTTGTTCCAGAGCCCATGAAGCAATCGAGAACAAGATCCCCTGGATTTGAGCCAGTTTTGATGACGCGCTCAAGAAGGATTTCGGGCTTTTGCGTCGGGTATCCGGTCCGCTCCCCATCGACCGCGGCCAACCCAGGGATGTCGTCCCACAGGGTCTGCAGCGGAACGCCCTGGCCCTGATCCAGATAAAGCTTGCGTTGCGGAACATTGCCGGGCTTTGTCTGAACGACCTGCCCTCTGGCAATGAGGTCGGCCATCCGTTCTTTGGAGTACCGCCAGTGCCGGCTGACGCCCATCACATCGTAGTACGGATTGCCCTTTCCATCACCACCTGGCGCCGTCATGCTGATGAGGCGGTACTGGCGATTGGTATCGTCTTCGAAATACTTGTAGAACGCGTCGATGTAGTCCTGCGTGTATGGCTTGTGCTGCACGTTGAACGTGCACGCCGGCCCTTTGCGATAAAGGAAAATAGTGTCGGTATTCTCACCGAAGTTCACGCCACCTTGGCCGCCGTTCGCTTTAACCGTGTTCGCTCTCTTCCAAAGGATCTCGTTGACGAAGTTGTCCTTGCCGAATATTTCGTCGAGAATGCACCGGAGGTAATGGCTCCGGTGGTAGTCGCAGTGAAGGAAGATCGAGCCGTTGTCGCTTAACAGTTCTCGGAGCAGGGTGATGCGCTCGTACATGAACTGAAGGTACTCATCGTTTGCCCAAATGTCGGTGTATTGCTTTTCCTCGAAGGTGAGCCTCGACGCCAACGCAGACTTTCCGCGCATCAGCACTTCCCGCCGATAGTCCGCTTTTGAATCGAACGGTGGATCGATGTAGATCAAGTCGACCTTGCCGCGAAACTGTTTGAGCAAGTGGCTCATCACTTGCAGGTTGTCGCCCCAAAAAATCTTGTTCAACCAACCGTCGACCTCGGACCCATACTGCTCTTTCAACTGCGCCGGGTAATACTGGGTGGAGGTGAACGGACGCTTGCCTCGCCAGTTCAACATCGGGTAGCCCTTGATGGGCTCGAAGACGTAGTCGCCAATGGGGTTGCCCGGGGCGGCTGGTTTGTTCAGGTCAAGGTTGTGCTGATCATTCATGGTCACGTCGTTTTGAAAATCCAGTTTTTAGTATCGCAGTAGGCCCGCATGTCGCAGTTCGAGCAAAGTTTCGCGGGCCGCGCCGGCATGGCGTAGTCCCTCGCCTCAATGCGAGCGACAACGTCGTCAAAGCCGGCGATGGTTTTGTCGATGGTACGGTCGTTCTTCGGGAACGTCACGTACGGGTTCCCGCCCTCTTCGCCCGTATAGTACAAGTGCATGCGGCTGACCGAATGTCCGGTGCGCTTTTCGACCAGGTGGGCGTACACCTCGAGTTGTCGTTGATACTGGCGCAAACGCTCACGGTCCTTCTCCATGTCCGGCTTCTTTTCGGACTTGAAATCGATGATTTCGACCGTCCCGTGCTCACCGCGAATCAGGTCGACGCTGCCCATGAGGATGTACTCGTCCTTCACCAGCGAGATGTCGACCTCCGCCTCCTTGAGGCGGTCCCAATGCCCGTTCTCGCGCTCGTAATAGCGCATGACATGTTTCAGCACCGCCTTCAAGGTCTGCGGAGCCAGATATTGCCGCTCGCGCTTCGACAGGTAAGCGTAGTTGGTGCTCATCCACCGCTCGATCTGCACCGGCTCGATCAAGTGCTCTTCGCCTCGGAGCGCGGCCTTGTGGATGTCCTCGATGGTTTGATGCACCAAGGTACCAAACAGTTGCGCGCCGGCGCGGATGGGGTTGAACTCCAGCTCTTTGAAAAACCGGTACTGCTCGGCGCAGTTCTCGAACAACGTGATGTGCGACGTGAACGAGTATTGTCGCTTGAGGTTGATCTCTTTGACGTTCTCGAACGTCATCGCTTCTGGCTGGAAGGAAGCGTCGCGCCACCGGGGCAGCGCGTTGTAATGCGCATCGAAGTATTTCGAGGGCGAGCGCCCGCGACCTTCCTTCTCCTGCGTTGCCAGGACGAGCAGATTTTGCGCGCGGGAGAACGCGGTGTAGAAAAGGCGCCGGAAGTCGAAAAACTTGGTGTGGCTGAGGGGCTCGAACGGCGGCTTGGAAAAGTAGTCCTGCTGCAGCACCTCGTCCAACGGCGTGTGCTGCTTGCGCGGCACCGCGTCGAGGGATCCGCACACCACCACCGGGAACTCTAGGCCCTTCGACTGGTGGATCGTCAGGAACGAGACGCACCCGCTCGGCGCGTACTCCGCGTCGTCCTCGTACTCGTTGATGCCGCCCTCGTCGAGGAACCGAAAGAACTGGTTGAACAGGTCCCGCAGGTTCTTGTCCAGGAACTCGGTGTTCAACACGCTCACGTAATGCAGGTATTCGAACTTCGCCAGCAGTTTCGAGAGCGTTGCCAGGTTGTGCGCCGCACGTCCCTTGTCCACCCCGTTCAGCGCCGTGTCGTCCAGGAATCGAGCGAAGAGCGGGAATTGAAGAAGTTGGTAAAACAGGCCCGAGAACGAGTAGTCGGTGTTCTGCGCCAGAGTGTGATGGCGCTTGGCAAGCGGGCGGGCCCAACTAAGAAGCCGCGCGTTCTCCGGCTTGCGCAGTTCCTCCGTGAACGGGAAGAAGCACCGTTGATCGTAAAAGTCCCAAATGTCCAGGTGCGCGTCGGCGTTCCACTTCCGTACCTTCTGGAACTGCGGGAACAGAAAGATGAGCGCGCCGATCACCAACCGGACTTCCTCGCGATCGAAAAACATGTTCGAGCGCGGCGAGTACACGGGAATGCCAGCGTTTTCAAGGTACGACGCCAGCGCCGTCACCTTGTCGCTCTTCACCGAACGAAACAGGAAGGCGACCTGGTTCCAGTCTGTGAGCCGCCCGCTGTCACGCAGGCGATGGAGAAACGCTAACACCTCCTCGTGCCAGCTTAGGCCGTCCGCTGCTCCAACGCGAATGACCGCGGGCACCGCTGGAAAGGTTCCCTCCTGCGCCTCCACGACCTTGTCGTAGCGGAACTTGCGTGTTCCATCGGTCCAGATCTGATCCGCCATCCACCCGTTGTAGAAGCTGATGATCCCAGGATGCGATCGGTAATTGGTCGTCAACGTGATGCGTTTGCACACACCTGGCGGGAACTGGTCCGGGAACTCCAGAATGTTGCGGATCGTCGCCCCGCGAAAACGGTACAGGCCCTGGTCGTCGTCGCCGACGACGCAGAGGTTGCAACGCTCGCCCATCAGAAGTTTGAGGATGCGCTCCTGAATCGTGTTCGTGTCCTGGTACTCGTCGACCATGAGATGGGTCAGTTGCGCGCGCAAGGCCGTGAGCACGGTGGACTGGCTTTCGAGCAAGCGCAGGGCTTCCAGCTGGATGCCGGAGAAGTCGAGCGCGTTGTTTTCCGTGAGCAGCTGCTGGTAAAGCTGAAAGCAATGGCCGAGGGCTGTGACCGCGGGATCGGTAGCGCCGAGCAGTGCGTCGATGTCGAGCGCCTCTTCCGCCACCGTGTTCAACCGCTTCAACAGAAGTTCCGACTGGCCCCAGCGGCTTGAATTCTCGACGCCGAGAACAAGGTCGCTGTTCTCCACGGCGCGGAAGCCGGTGAGGTTCTTGTACAGAAAGAACTGCTGGTCGAACTGGTCCATTAGCGTGAAGCTGCGCCGCAGCCGCGTGAACTCCCGGTAGTCTTCCAGCAGCCGCAAGCAGATCGAGTGGAAAGTCCCTAAGTACATCTCGTTCAGGTTGAACGGGATGTCAAGTTCGTTGAGCCGGTTAGAGACGCGGGTGGTCAGTTCTCGAGCGGCCTTATCCGTGAAAGTAACCACGAAGAGGTTCTCGGGCGCTGCGCCGTGGTTCGTGACCAGGTTCACGATACGCTCGACCAGCGTGAACGTTTTGCCCGAACCAGGACCCGCGATGATGAGCACTGGGCCTTCGGTGGCCTGGATGGCTTCGAGTTGGAAGGTGTTTGCTGTCATTGTTGTACCTCGTAGCCCGGTGCAATGAGGGCGCTCTCGACGCCGTACAGCGTGGGTGTGTTGCGCAACCACAAATGGTGTTGGAATGACTTCAGGATTCGGAACTTTGCGCACGCCAGCGGCCTGAAGCGCCTTGTTGCATCAGGTGTGGCACAGCCGATGCATCGTGCAACTTCATGGGGTTTCATCGCCGACTGTAACTTCTTGATTTATCCTATCGTGCTTAAAATTCCGAATCTCGAAGGCCCCCCTACTTGGACAGTGTCACAGACGCCATGCAATTTCTCCTTGGTGGCAGTTCAACAGGCAATTCCCGCTACACGGGCTGGATGCCAATAGCCGGCATTATGCGAGCGCGTATTTCCTGGTAGACAGCGATTCCTGAGCCCACGCCGACCTCCAGCGAGACGCACAGGGCGAACTTCACCTTGCCGGCCAGCTCTCCAGCGTCTGCAGCACAGTTCACCTTGCACACGAACCGGTCGCCATCCACGAACGCCACGGCGTCTTCACCTTCCAGAATCTCGTGCTGTACCGTGCCGCGCATAACTGCCTTTTCGTGGGCGCTATTGAGGCGTTTGATGCGCAACTGGTCCTGCGGCGGTGTTACCCATAGCTTGGCACGGCGATAGCTTTGATGCGCGAAGTTGATCGGAGACATCCAGGCCAGAGTGAGCGTCAACCGCCGCCACGCCCTCGTACCAGCAAGACTGGGTGGCAGCGGTGCAGAGAAGACAAACGCTTCGTCGGCACCCAATTCACCGACACCAAGCAGCGTCGCTCGTTCAGCCGTGCAGGTCACGGCTCGATCCACATCAACCACGCCATACCCGAGCCAACGGGTGACGAAATCTTTCTCGGCTATCCGCCTCGTATTTGCATTCGGAATAAGCTGGAAGTCCGGGCGTTGGGCCAGGAGCCTGTCTGACCATTCGCCCCATTGCGCACCATGTACCAGCAAGGCCTTGAGTAAGACTGCATCGAACTTGGCGGCTGGAGCGTCGGCGACTTGCACACGCAGCGATTCGATCACGTCATACGCGCGCGCCGCAGCGCGGCTGGCCAGCGCCGCAGCGTTGCTGGTACCGCGACTGTAGGCTGTCTCGTTGAGGGTTTGCCCGGGTAGCGGCGGTACGGCTGCACGATGGCCAGGTGCGGCGCTAGCCGTAATCGCATCGAGCACGCTTACCGACGCACCCGCCAACATACGCTCGCGATGGAGCACGCGGCCGCCGGGCATCAAGATGTCAGGTTTGACCGAACGTCGATAGCCGAGACCCACACGGGAGAGCGGGCTAATTCCTCCGATGGCGAACAAGTCGAAACGGCCTGGTACCACGGGAGGCTGCGCGTGATCTGCATGCAGGGCGCCGACAGTCAGCACGTTCATGGCCTCCGCCGGCGCGATGAGTCGGCGGTCCATACTCTCGGCGGTCAGCGTCGTTAAGGCCAAGCCCGCTCGGTCATTCGGCGTCATGCCGGACAATGTGTTGCTAGGGGTCTGCAGTGCGAGTGGGCGCAGGTCATTGCCGGCGCTGACAATGAACAGCAGGGAATACCGAAAAGCGAGCCAATCGAGCAGGCGCGCCCAAGGCGACATCTCGCGCACAAACAGTCGAGTGTCGTCGCCGACGGAAAGGTTGATGATGCGGACCGTCGGTGCCACAGCTTCCTGGCCAGCTTCCCCTTCGCAAATCCGTCTTACCGCGCGATGAATCAGATCGATCAGCAGTTCATCGTCCGGCGTGTGCTCACGACGGCGCGGGTTGAAGGTGTCCAGAGGGTCCGGCCGCAGAATCGGACGGACATACAGTTTCCGATCCAGCGGCGCGGGAGCTCCATCCAACTCACCGTGCAGGATCAGTGATGCCATGGACGTGCCATGCACGCGGTCCTTGGCTTCGTATCCGGCCTCCCAGCCATCTGGATCGTCGACCACAAGGCGGCCTGCCAACAAAGCATGATTGCTGAGTGGCAAGCCATCCAGCAGTGCGATGACCGGAGCCGTCTCTGACCCGGCGGGTATCTCTGCCTGTGTGATGAGTTGAGCCTCGCTCACACCATCGGTGACCGACTGCGCCTTAGGCCGGAAGAACATGATGCGGTCCGATAGCACAAGTTCCGGCGTGTCTCCTGCCAGGATGGTCGCAATAGCTGCCGTAGGCAGCTCAACCAGAAAGCCATGGTAAGCAATTTCGGGGATCAACGCACGGCTGAGAACACGACCATTCAGCCGCTGGACCAGTGCTTCCACCTCGACGCTCGCTGTCTCATTTTTCTGCGGTACGCTGAAGTACCAGGCTTCAATCTCGAACCGTATGGCAGCCATGCCATTGTCGATGCCATCCTGCCAATATCGGCGCATGTCGGCATCGACGCGATCGGCGATGCTCCAATGACGAATGGTGCGCAACTGCTCGAAAACGTGCTTGAATGGTGCCAAGCCTCGCGCGAACGACTCATCGGGATTCTGTTGGAAGCGATTCCACAGCGCCAACAGTTGTGTCAGCGCTTCCTGATTGGTTCCGAGCAGGAAAAGACGCCCGGCGTAAGGCTTATGTTGTTGCTCCCCGCTTTCGGCATAGAAATCTTCATCGGGTTCGACGTGCTCCTCGGCCCATTCGAGCAGCCAATCCAGTCCAGGCACCTTGCTGACGGCATTGGCGAAATTCTGTACCGTGCCTGCAACTTCTAGCACGAGGATCAGCTCGGGGTTCTCCATGGGCGCGGCCTGCTGGAGCCTGAGGCGTTTGGCCTCGAAGGCCTGTTGCAGTACTGCGAGTTGTGGCGCTATACGCGCTCTCTGCCGTCCGATTCCAGGGACGTGAACCGAACCACCACCCCCTCCTAGCGAGTTCCGACCGGCTTCAGTTGGCACGGAGAAAAAAAGAAGAGGATAGTTTTCATTCGCCATTAGTTAGCGTTGCCCATTCTTGTTATTGGTCGATCGTGAATCGCGTCTGCCACTGTTTGAGGCGTTCAACAATGATGCGTTTAAGATTGGCTGCAGGAAGCGCGAGAACGTAGCGGCGCTGTATGTCTTCGCAGAACTGCTCCAGGTCGGAGAAGCTTGACGCCTCGAGCTTCGAGGCCAAGGTCTTCGGCGTTATGCCCAGCGGGGCGTCCAGTCGTTTTTGCAGACGCACGAACCATTCTTCTTTTTGCGCCACGGTGGGCTCCGGTAGCGCGAGGCGCAACTGGAAACGGCGCCACACGGCACGATCCAGCAGTTCAGCGTGGTTCGTGGCGGTCACCACCACTACATGGCTGGGCAGTGCATCGATCTGCAGCAGCAGAGAGCTGACCACGCGCTTGATCTCGCCCGTTTCGTGCGTATCCCCTCGCTCCTTGCCAAGGGTATCGAACTCGTCGAAGAACAGCACACACTGGTGCGTGCGCACGAAGTCAAAGAGCCGCTTCAAGCGGCCGCTAGTTTCGCCAAGGAAGCTGCCGATCACCGCCTCGTAGCGCACTACGAACAACGGCACCATCAGTTCGGCGGCAAGCGCTTCAGCCAACGAAGTCTTGCCGTTACCCGGCGCGCCGGACAACAGTACTCGATGCCGAGGCTCTACTCCGTAAGAGCGCAGCAAGTCCTTCCGATGCTGCTCCTCGACCAGCTCGCGGCATGCAGTGAGCACGGCTTCATTGAGCAATAGCGAATCCAAGGTTCTCCTTGGCTCAACTTCATACAGCAGGCCACCGTGTCCGCCATCGAAAGATCGCACAACCTCGACCGAGCGCGGGCCCGACTTGGCCGATCCCAAGTTCTCGACTAGCTTGTCGGCCAGTTGATGGTGATGCTTGGCGCGCTCTTCAGCCGCCATGGCTTCGACGGTTGTGCGCAGCAGTTGCTGGTCGCCCTGGCTTCCTGCCTTGACTAGGCTTACGAGTAGGTCTGCTCGCGACATATCCTTACCTTGCCCAATATCAGTTTCATGTGTGTACCTACGGCTCCGTCTAAGCTGCGACAGTGATCGACGCGCGACTGGTCTTCCTTGCAGGCCTGACGACAATCTCAACATGCTGACCGAGCGATACCAGCGCCTGCATCAGGCGTTCGAGCGAAATGTTCTGCAGCTTATAACGACGAACGAGCGATATCTTCGGTTGCGTCATCCCAGTAATTTCGGCGACTTTCATCTGGCTGAGGCCGCGTTGTTCAATCAACGCGTTCAACTTGACAGCAAGGATGGTCTTGGCCGACAGATCCCCCGTATCGTTAAAGCCGAGGGTAGTTAGCACATTGTCTGTGCCGCCGTGCGTCTCTCTGCGTTGCATCGTCATCTCCCGCCCAGTCGTACCCCGCCGTCAACGACATTTTGCGCTCCCGAATTTCGGGAGGGGCGCTAGCGGCATTTGTCCGGATTATATCCGTTCATGTATAAAAAACAACCGACAACGTTGGCAGCACCTGCGGTCTTACGTCACAAGGGGACTGGTAAGGGAACACGGCTTTGCAAAACCACACGCTCTTGTCTGGCCTACGCCCACGCCCGCTCCAGCGAGTTGTTCGCCTGTTGGTCGATAGTCGTGGCCCGGTCGTTTTCCGTGCAATAAGTGACGGTTCGCGGGCCTTGGGTTGATGGGGGTTTCGCTGGGGTGCGATGCACCAATAGCCAAAGAATCAAGTACTTCCGGTTCGGTTCCGAGTCGGCCGGAAAGCCGCGCCATTGTGTACTGGATGCAAACTCGTCCCGCGCAACAGAATCCCAACAAACGTGCGGCTTGGCGGAGGGTGGGAGAGCGAACAGAAATCGTCCGTTATTCAATCGCTTACGCGCCCAGCCCCGCGCCAGCGCTCGATCTCCCGCCGTCATTTATTGCACGGGAAACAAAGCGACCCCATCTCAGGCTCCCTGCACGGGGTTCAGCCCGCGCGGCGATGGATTCGAAAGCGCGAACACGGCATCCGCCTGGATAGTCGGCTGTCCGGCGGCGCCGCTCATCACGAGCCCCCCATAGATCGCAAACCGCCAGATCGTGCGTGATGGTGCGTTCGGATCCTGCGCCGCGCGATAGGCAAAGGTGCCGCCACCGAGGCTTTCGTCGAGGCGCGCGCCCCAGCGTTGATTTGCAAAAAGCGTTTCGAACGTCGCCGCCCCGCCTGGGGAGAAGAACTCCGCACGTACCTGACTAGGCGGCGCAAGGTCGGCCTGCCAGTGATACCACGCGAGTCCGATCATCATGAATTCGCACAGGTGCGTGACGAGGCGGCTGTCGAGCGGCAGGATCCGCTGTTCAACCCACGGCTGACCGTAGGCGCCGAGCCAGCGCGTGTCCCATCCGGCCAGCAGGTCGCGATGCAACCGCGCATTTTTCTGCAGGCGGCCGGGGACCATTTCGTCCAGCGTGTGGGCGGCCGCCGCATGACGCGCGCCAAACGGCAACACGGTCAGCAGGTGGTGCTCGAGGCGGGATTTCTCGTTGTTGCAGCGAGCGCAGGCGGGCACCTGCGGCAGGTCAGCACGTTCGGAGGGCAGGAAGAAGCCGCGTGCAACGACGTGATCGCCCGTATCGGAGACACCGGGGCGACCGCAGTAGACACAGCGTTTGCCGCGATAGCGTTTGCTCATGAGCCCTCCCGGCCTCTGCCGTGAACGATGCGGCAATTCTGCATGACTGGTGCGGGCTCCCCACAAGGATGCAGCGACGCCTTGGCTGGCTTGAGGGGCCGGTTTTGCCCCCGAAAGCATACCGGAAGAAGCGGCCGAGCCGATGCAGCGCCCGCTGGGCGGTGCGCCCTCGCCTGTCCTCCGTTTCGCAGTGAAAAAACCATCCTTTTCCCGGTCGTGAAAAAATCGCCACATCTGATAACTGGAGTTATCAGCATTGCGTTTGAGGCCCAGAAGTTGAGGCATCCACACGCGACCGGTAATATATGTATACGCATACATACCTGTTAATAAAAATTATGTACGCGGGTAGAGTGCAGATAATCTCAATTTTTCGGTCGTGGCGGCTAGGTTCATGCGTCGATATAAACGGGCCGAATCGCTTCACCGGCTCGCGCAAGGAATTCTGCGAGCTGGACAGCGGCGCGTGGATATGGACGGTCGACCGTTTCCTGGCGCAGAAGTCGCCGCGCCGGATGGAAAAAGCGTCGACTGTACAAACCGTGCGACGCCCGACGACTAATTAGACGGCGGTCAACTGGGTGATCGGAACGGATTGACCACCGTCAGCCGGTCGAAGATGACCTGGCCGTGTTGCATATCTTCGCTGTAGAGTACTTCGCAATCTTCAAGCAACGCGAAGGCGATGATGCACGAATCGTAGAACCTGAATCCGTAGTGTTCGGCGATACGGCGTGCCTCCTTGTGGACTTCAAGCGTCAGGGGCACGATCTCGCAGAACTCCTCCACGTCACCCAGGAGAACGTTGATCTCCGACCACGAGAGCCCCATTTTCCGGCTCATAACGAGCGTAACCTCGTTCATCACCTGCGTGCTGATGACGGGCATCGGAGCCCCCTGCACCACCAGCGCCTCGGCCCGGTGAGCCTTTGCGGCGTCGCCGGAGAACAGGTAGGCAATCACATTGCTATCGACGGCAAATCGCGCCGGTGCTTCAACCGTCATTCAGCGTTTCCCCTTTCGCTAAGCGATTCCCGATCGAACTTGAAGTCGGCAGGCAGTCGTCCGCGGTACTTGCGCAGGCGCTCAATCCGCTCAGCGACTGTCGGCCTTTTGCTGACCGAGAACGCGCCGGATTGTTCGACATATATCTCAATGTCGTCGCCCTCCTTCAAACCGAGTGCATCGACGACGCTCGCGGGAAGCCGGACTGCAAGGCTGTTGCCCCATTTAGCGACTTGCATCATTATCTCCAGTAGATACACATAAATCATATTGTATATCCAATTCAATGCTTTTCAAGTCCGAGGGCGGTTTTGATGATTGCCTCGCGGGCCGAATATCCGTGCACGTCGCTCCCAAGCGCAGGCTCATGCTTTAGCGAGCCCCCACGGCATACCAACCGCCCAAGGGGTCTTTTTGGTCTCATGGTACAAGAGGCGCCTCACCTGATCGGCGCCTATCTACCTTCGCTGCCCGTCCCGCCAGACTGTCGCTTCGCTTCAGCAACCCGTTCTTTGAGCGCCTCGATCCCGGCATTTGTGAACGCGGTTACCGTGGCCAACTGCTCAGCGGGGACGTCCAGATCGTCGATGATCCCGAGACACCCGTCCTCTGGCTCCAAGTTCATACTCGCCAGTTCCTCCAGCCAATCCTCCGGCTCTCCGAGCATCTTGGCGACACAGGAGATCGTATAGACAAAACTCGGTGCTGCCATCGTATTAGAACCCTCCCTGGATTCATGGGCACCCAGCCCTGTTCTCCCGTTTTCCCCCAGTCCCCGACATCCACGTGGGCCCCAGTTGCTGTAGCGTGCCGCAGGCGGCAGGTGGAAGTGCTTTTGCTGATTCACAAGGACGAACCGACTGCGGGCATGCTCATGTCCCGTTCCTCATTTCATCGCCGCCTCGATCAGCAGGGGTTGCGAGGCACTCGCACCAATGGCCGCCTAGGATTTGGCATCCATTCCACAGTCTTCGGCGCCCCGGTAGGCGCATCCGATCAAGAATTTACAGTATCGCGCCCATCACCGGCGATCGGACGACATGTGCTGGCACATACCGCGCGAAGCCGCAGCTCCTGACGTTTGCATCGCGGATGCATGGTTCACACGCCGATCTCCCGACGGATTCGTAGAATGGGAAACGGTAATCGGTGAAGTAAGGTACGTTTGGAGAAATATGAAAAATAATCAGTCATCCTACGCATACTATATGAAAAAGGGACACTGTTAATTATGAGAAATCGAAAATAAATTCGGCGTAGCGCAGGCTCACACGCGCCCCTACGGCATCACCGATAGTGCCCCGTACCCGGCGAATAAGAAAGGAAGCCAACCCATGACAACCCTCGGCGACTACGAACCGGCCATCGATACCGGTTCTGTCGTTATGAAGTAGATCCGTCGTGCGCGCGAGTCGCAGATGAGTCGCTACGCCATGGCCAACCCCTTCGGCAGGCGCAACCGCGGACGTGGCGTTTCAGTGATCGCAATGACGTCGCTAATCGGAACCACCGCGTTCCTGTCGATGATCGCCACCGGCGTATCCCCTTTAGTGAGGATCGTGATTGGTCTGGTCAGCGTCCTGGCATCGGTGATGGCGTCGCTCCATACCTTCCTGCGTTACGCCGAGCGCACCGAGCAGCATCGCGCGGCCGGCGCACGATACGGCGCCATCAGACGCAGGCTCGAGGCCATCTACGCACGGACGCCGGACACGCGCGCGGCACAGGACTTTGTTGAGATTCGCGAGGAACTCGACCGCCTCGCGCAGGAAGTCCCGAACGTGCCGACAGCCGTCTTCATCAAGACTCAGCGGGACTTGTCAGCAAACGAACGCATCGGCTCGGAATGAACGGTCAGTCGGCCGCAATACCCATCAAAGCACGCACATGCACGGTCGTTCCCGTAGCCAACGCTTCAAGGCTATAACCGCCTTCCAGGATCGAGACGATGCGCCCTTCGCACGCAGTATCGGCGATACGCACGAGCTCCGTGGTGATCCACTCAAAATCGCTGTCTTCGAGGTTCAGGCCCGCAAGCGGATCGAGCCGATGCGCATCAAAACCTGCTGAAATGATGATGAGTTGAGGATCGAAGTTGCGTATCGCCGGCAACATGCCGGATTCGATGCGCGCCCGAAAAAGCTCAGAATTGCAGCCGCGCGGCAACGGTAAGTTGACGATGTTGTGATCCACGCCGGTCTCAGACGCAGCGCCCGTGCCTGGAAACAACGGCGACTGGTGACTCGACGCATAGAACAATTCCGGACGGTTGAAGAACGCGGCTTGCGTGCCGTTGCCATGATGGACGTCGAAATCGACAACTGCGACGCGCTCAAGCTGAAATGTTTCCAGCGCATAAGCCGCGGCAATCGCGGCCTGGTTGAAAATGCAGAAGCCCATCGCTTTCGATGGTTCCGCATGATGGCCGCACGGCCGCGTCGCGCAAAATGCGTTGCGGGCGTCCCCGGTCATCACGGCATCGACGCCCGCGCAAGCCGCGCCGACGCAACGCATCACACCTTCCCACGATCCCGGTGACATCACCGTATCGCCGCCATCGAGCGGCACGTAGCCGTGGTTGGGCGCCATCTCGGCGATCTCATCGACGAACGCCGGATCGTGGATCAACTGAACTTGTTCGATCGTACCGAGCGGCGCGTCGCGCCATTCAAGCGATGCGAACTCAGGCGATCACAATTCGTTCAACACGGTTTTCAAACGCTCTGGCGACTCAGGATGATGCGGACCCGGACGATGTTCAAGGCAGGCGGGATGGGAAAGAATAATCGTGTTGTTCATTGCAACTGGACGCCTTTAGGATCGCAGCAACTGAAACAAACAAGCTTACGGCCGTCCGAGCCAACACGATAATCAGACATTGTTTAACGGATCATAGGTCATTGCTTATGCATGACCTGAAGCGTCAATCCTTCGCTATTTCGACAGGTTTTGTTTCGGGCGCGTCGCTTGGTCCGCTTGCCGCAAACGGCATTGACGCCGGAGCCGAAGGCGAACCGCCCGCATCCGCTAATTTCGGTCCACCGCCACGATAACTCGCGACCCAGACGACCGCAGCGACCGCCAGGCCAATCAGTATGGGCACGATCACCACGCCGCGGGTCTTTTGTCTCATCGCTTTCTCCAGCGGATTGATGCGAATCCTATGCGCCAAAATAGTTGATTACCAGCCGCCGGGCGCCCCACTGCGACTCCGAAACCCTGATTTCGTCGATACGTCTTGCACGAACATCGCTCAATAGCCGGTCCATCCCCTCAACCGAATCACAACGATACGTGTGCGTCGTGACGTGGACCCCACCGCCCGCCCCCCTCACGAGGTCGCTGCGAATCTGAACGAGTTGAGACATGACCGATTGAACGCCGGTCACGAAAATATACGGTTCATCCATGTGATCGAGTGCGGTTTTTCCTGCCGTTTGTTCTTGTCGATAGTGCGTCACGCCGCAGGCCGGGAATCCTGCGCCGGCACGGTGCTAACGTCCGCGCGCAACCCGTGTGCTGTTAGCAAGCGATACAGTGTGACCCGTGAAATGCCCAGTTCTTGCGCGGCATCGCCAAGACGCCCGCGATGACGCAACAACGCAAGTTCGATCGCCTGCCGTTCTGCCGACTCGCGTGCCTGCGCAAGCGACACCGGCGCGATTTCCACATAATCGGCGAGTTCGAGGTCGCTCGCGCTAATCTGCTGCCCTTCCGACATCACGATCGCGCGACGAATCCGGTTGATCAGCTCGCGCACGTTGCCGGGCCAGCCGTAGTTATGGATCGCAGCGATGGCATCGGGCGCAAAACCGCGCAATTTCCGGCTCGCTTCCTTCTTGAAGCGCTCGAGCATGTGCTTCGCGAGCAATTCGATGTCCTTGCCGCGTGCTCGCAGCGGCGGCTCATCGAGTTGGAGCACACATAAACGGTGATACAGGTCGGCGCGGAAGCGCCCTTCGATCATCGCCGTTTGCATATCGACGTGCGTGGCCGAAATGATGCGCACGTCCACGGGCGTTGAGCCGTGTCCGCCGAGCCGTTCGACTTTGCGCTCTTGCAGGAAACGCAGCAGGCTCGCCTGACTTTCAAGCGGCAGGTCACCGATTTCATCGAGGAAAAGCGTGCCGCCGTTGGCCGCTTCCACGCGGCCAATCTTGCGTTGGTTCGCGCCGGTAAATGCGCCGCGCTCGTAACCGAACAATTCCGATTGCAAAAGATGGGAGGGAATGGCGCCGCAATTTATCGCCACAAATGGCTGGTCTCGCCGCGTCGAACGTTCGTGAATGGCGACCGCGGTCAGTTCCTTGCCCGTGCCGGATTCGCCCGAAACGAAAACGGGCGCGTCGGTCATTGCGACCTTGCGGATCGAGCGGAACAACGCAATCATTGCGTCGCAAGATCCGACCATCTCGCCTTCGGGATGGCCGTCGCGCACATCATTCAATGTATTTACCTGCAACGCCACCATGCCGAACGCATGGCCGACGGCATCGACCACACGATCATCCGGTGTAGGCAGCGTGATGTAATCAAAGCAATAGTCGCGGATCAGGCCGCGGACGGTCGGGTCTTCGATGTTTTGGCGATGGCCCAGCGCGACCCAACCCGTTAACGAGCTCGCCAGAAGTTCGTGAAGGTACCGAAGATCCGCTGGAAACTCGAGCGACGAGAAGTCAAGAATTCCCGCTGACGGCTGCCTGGGCCCTGCCTTCGGCACGGTGCCGGGTTCGAGCACATCGACTTTCCACGACCTTTCTTTCAGACGCGCCCGCAAAAGCGGATGCAGCGTCCATCCCACGTAGTAAAGCGATCTCTTTTCCCCGTGCATGGTTTTCTCTCATTGTTTTATTTGTATGACGTAGTATGCACGCTGAGAGGCGGTCCGAATATCCGGGGCAAACGTTAAACAGATTTTGATTGTTTAGATCAATTTAGAAACTTGATATAAACAGTTGAGGCATGTATTGCCGTTGTTGTCGAATATAGGTAGGACTTACGCAAAAAGCCACGCCTGAGCGCGGAAACGAATTGTTACGAAGGGACGTAAACCCAAAGCGAGGCCAAGGTTCGTAATGTCGAGGGCATGACGAAACGCCCGACCCGCCTGGATTACTGCCAATACCTGCTGGTGAGTCCGATCAACCACACGCTGACGAACTTCGCCGACCATGTTGAAGATATGAGCCACGATGCCATCAACCGGTTTTTGCGTAACGAGAAGATGACGCCGCGTCTCGTATGGGACAACGTGCGTGAACAGATCGCGGCTCATGAGGACGGTTGCATCGTGTTCGACGACACGATCATCGATAAGGATTTCTCGCACAAAATCGAGTTGGTCCGACGTCAATACAGCGGCAACGCTCACGGTCTGATCAAGGGCATCGGCATGGTGAACTGCGTGTACGTGAATCCGCTGACGCAGGAGCATTGGATCATCGACTATCGCCTCTATGATCCGGACGGCGACGGCAAAACCAAGCTGGATCACGTGCGCGACATGCTGACCAACCTGGTTCATCATAAACGCCTGCCGTTCCGGCGTGTCCTGATGGATACTTGGTATGCCACGCGCGATCTGATGCTGTTCATTGAGTCGCTGGAGAAGATCTACTATTGCCCGCTGCGAGCCAATCGGCAGGTGGACGACTCCGTTGCGAAATCGCCGTATCGGCGCGTCGATTCGCTGCAGTGGGATGCGGACTCTCTCGCGCACGGCAAAACCATCAAGATCAAAGGCTTTCCCAAACATCACAAAGTGAAGCTGTTCCGGGTTGAGGTGTCGACACACCGCACGGACTGGGTCGTCACCAACGAGCTCACTCAGGATTCTTCTCAGGCCACACAAGACGCGTGCGGCCTGCGCTGGAAGATCGAGCAGTTTCATCGCGAGGCCAAACAACTGACCGGGATCGAGCGCTGCCAATGCCGCAAAGCGCGCATTCAGCGCAATCACATCGCCTGCGCCGTACTGGTGTGGATTCGTCTCGCTGAGATCGCCAGGCAATCCTGCCGTACCCTCTATCAGGTCAAATACCAGATGCTCGATGACTTCCTCCGTCAGCAACTTAAAAATCCGACCGTTCGAATGAAATTTGCGTAAGTCCTAATAGGGTGTAGACGGGAAAAATGTGCGGAATGGCGGGGGCCGTTAAAGTTAGCCCGCTTGGTTATCAAAGCGACGCTGAACACCGCACCGACAGGCCCTGACCAGCGCTACATAATTGGGATAAGGCGTGCAGACACATGCATTTTCAGCACGCCGCATGCCTATGTTTTCAAACACGGTAGCGAGAAACGTCTAACGTGTCCGGAGCAGGGATGAACGGGAAACAGCGTTGCGTCGCCTACGAGGATTTGATGGTGATTGCGTTAGCTTTGCAGGGACGGGCCAGCACGCTTGCTTACCCGATTCTCTGCAGTGAACTAGATGCGCTCTTTCGGCTCGTGCGGCCGCTCGCCGATGCTGATGACGCGCTGCGCAATTGCGAAGCATTGCAATATCGCTGCACGCGCTCCGCCGCCCCGACCAAGCGCTCGATCACCTAGCGACGGTACTTTGGCGCTACGGAGGAGCAACACCGGCGGCTCGCTGCGAGAGGAAATAACCGAAGCGACAGCGGTCATTTGACTCCGGGTTCTGGTCGTCACCTCCTGGCCGAACTCGGTCCCGCGACGACCAACTCACGTCGCTCCTGTCATTGCCTGCCCGTCGATCGGGACCAACGCCGTGGATTGCGCTCCCTGCCTCTGCATAAACGGCTTCACATTGCGAAGTACTGCGGCGCTGCGCCGGCGTGACGAATTTCAGGCCGCTGTGTTTGTGCTCAAGGTTAATGGAATGGACGCCCCCAACCAGCACGGCATCGTTGTGTCAGAGTGGAGATCCACCTTGAGTACTCGAACCGAACAGGAGCGTCCATCATGCAGATTACGACAGTCGGCATCGACTTAGCCAAAAAACGGGTTTCAGGTTCACGGCGTCAAAGAACACGGCAAAACAGTCTTGAAGCAAATCCGGCGTGACCAGATGGCGACCTTTAGCGCGCGCTCAGCGCCTTCTCACAACCCCATAACCAGGAGCTAAAAGCAGCTTAAATCTCATGCGTCAAGGCGACAACTTGCTTGAAAACTTCCGCACGCCGGAGACTTCGCTGCCCGGGCTCATTGCCGACCTTGGTTAGTGCTGCAGCACATAATTACTGTCGGCAGGAAACTTCACGAGTGGCTTGAATTCCATGAGCCCGACGGCGCGCAGCACCTGTTGGCGCGGGAACTGTGGGATGCCGATGCCACGTGCGATGCACTGCGCGAGGCTCTACGCCTTCTGCTCAAGCCACGCTTCGGCGAACTGCTTGGCGTGCGCAATAGCTTCCTTGGCCGTGGCGAAAGTCGGCAACGCGTCAAATGTGGCACCGACGCGCTCGCCGCTGCGAGGGTTCGCGCGACTCGCCCGCGTCCGGGTGCTGTCCCCGTCAATGTTGCCAGTCCAAACGGGGCTGTAAGTGAGAACAAAGCGGTCACCGCCCCACGACAAGATCCCGTGCGCGACTCCTCTGCCGAATTGGCTATTCACTCTCTGGCAGAAAACCACGGCTCGGTGATTGGAATGCGAGAGGAACCCGCACGGGCGGTAGCACCACCGGCCTCAGCGTCGCGCCCCTACATCTCCGCAACACCCTTCGATAACCTGCAAGGGATTGAGCCGATTGCGGAGGCGCTCATTAAAACGCTGGCAGGAAAGGCGCGCACAGGCCGCTTGGACGAGTTGAAGGCTCTGAAACTTCTACAGCAGGCAGTCTTGCTGTAAGAGTGTCCGTCCGCAGACAGTCGATGAAGAGCCACGTGATTCACACTCGATATGTGGTATTCATCGCCCTGCCCTCGCGGACCGCTTGCCGTTAAAACGTGAATTACGCGAGGATGGTCGGTGCGCTTTCGGAACCGCTCGTGATCGGCCTGCGTCGGATCAAAGCCCGCAACGTTCAGCAAAAGCTTGTCACGTTAAAGTGGCCCCCGCTTTTGAGACAACGGTTTAAGCTGTGGTCTGAAAGTGGATGAAGGCGAATGGTGGAAAGCAAAAAGAGGAAGATTCACGGCGCAGAGTTCAAGGCGAAGGTGGGCTTGGAAGCGGTGCGCGGCGTGAAGACGATCAACGAGATAGCGCAGCTGTATGACGTGCATCCAGTGATGGTTGGGCAATGGAAGAAGGAAATTCTCGCTAACGCCGGCGCGTTGTTTGAGAACAAGCGCGGTCCAAAACCGGAGGCGGCACGAGACGGCGAAGATCGTTTGTATGGCGAGATCGGGCGGCTAAAGATGGAGCTGGACTGGCTTAAAAAAAAGTCCGGCTTGTAA
>NZ_MTHB01000201.1 GCF_002220365.1 Caballeronia sordidicola
CACGCCGCCGCCGGAAAAAGAGCGTCTGCAAACGCCTGAAGAGCGCGACGAGCTCGACGGCCTGTACGAGTGCATCCTGTGTGCTAGCTGCTCGACTTCATGCCCGAGCTTTTGGTGGAACCCGGACAAGTTCGTGGGTCCGGCGGGCTTGTTGCAAGCCTATCGGTTCATTGCAGACAGCCGTGATGAAGCGACGGGTGAACGTCTCGACAACCTGGAAGATCCGTACCGTCTGTTCCGTTGCCATACCATCATGAATTGCGTCGATGTGTGCCCGAAGGGACTGAATCCCACGAAAGCTATCGGCAAGATCAAAGAATTGATGGTGCGCCGCGCTGTCTGAATTGTCGCGAAGATGGGGCCTCAAACAACAATTCTGGATAGATGACCTTCGGGATTAAAGGGCCGAAGAGGGACTTGCGAAACCCACCCTCACTGAGCAACGCTGGATCACTGACACCCTTCGGAGAGAAAACATCATGAAACGAGCCATATGGAACAATGCCGTAATCGCGGAAGCGCCGACCGAAAAAATCAAGATCGTCGAGGGAAACGTGTATTTCCCCCCTGATGCAATTGACAAGCAATTTGTTCGGTCCAGCACCCATACGACCACATGCGGCTGGAAAGGGGTCGCGAATTATTATGACCTTGTAGTGGACGGCCAAGAAAATAAAGCGGCAGCCTGGTATTACCCGACCCCCATGGAGGCAGCAAAAGACATCGCTGGCTTTGTCGCATTTTGGAAAGGCGTAAAGATCGACTAACGCGGGTGCCGCGGCACTCAATCAAAATCCAATAACTTGAGCCCGAGGCAGGTCCAGTGGAAGTAGCCATGCGCTAGGGCGAACCATCGATCAAGTCAGTATTGGTTGACTTCTGGAAGACAAGACTGCAGATGCATTGATAGTTGCGTTTCTCGTCAACCGGTACATTATCGGTTTCTACAAGCGCGTGCGCCTGCTCGACTTCGGATCATCTGTCACCCGCTGCCCACGAGGCGAAACCGATAGTAAAAGACCGACCGACCTGTCCGACATAGCTTGACCACATCAGGGCGACCAAAACGCAGCAAGGCAGCTTCCTGCATAGAGCCGGGTTACATGGTTGAAAGCATCCCAACGATTGCGTCCGACCGGTTGAACAAAAACTCGATTTTTAATGCGTCGCAATGTAACTGTAGATTATCCGAACTTTAAACTGCGTCTAACAATTGTTCATCACAGGGTAATTCGGAATACTAAAAGTCTTACGGACTCCACTGTCATTCATATAATTATGGTTAAGGTGACAATCTTCTTGGACCGACTGTTGCCGCACACACGCGAGATTGTTGTCTTCTCGCAATAAACCAAAACAGCTCTGGAGGATGGAATGATGAAGACGCTAAAAACGCTGTTAGTCGTTGCAATGACTTGCATGGTCGTTTTTTTCGCAGGATGCGGCGGTGACGACGGTCCCGGAAATGCCCGCCTGAGAATTTTGCACGCCTCGCCTGATGCGCCCAATGTCGACGTCTACGTCGACAACGGACTTGTGCTGGCCAATGTTCCATACCCAACGGCATCAGGTTACCTCACCATCTCGGCTGGCACCCATGCGATCAAGATCAACGCTGCCGGCACCCAGACCACTGTAATCAACGTGTCCCCACCTCTCTCCAAGGACGGTGCCTACACCGCTATTGCTGCCAACTTCGTGGCGAGTATTGAACCGCTGCTAGCGACTGATGACACGTCCGCCCCGCCCTCCGGTCAGATCCGTTTGCGCGTTATTCACGCTGCCCCCGATGCGGGCGCTGTAGACATTCTCGTGAACGACCAGATAGTGTTATCGAATGTGCCGTTCGGGACAATCAGCAGCTATTTGACAGTCCCCGGAGGAACCTACGATCTCAAAGTCAACGCAACCGGTACCGCGATCACAGCCATTCATACGAGTGTCACCGCCGCCGCGGGCAATAACTATACGGCGGTAGCCATCGGTTCATTGAAAACAGCGGCGACTAACCCGCTATCCCTGAAGATATTGGTTGATGGTTGAGCATTAAGTGGCTGTAAGGCGAGTTGGGCGATGAGGAGGCGCCGAGTCGAACTCGCCTGCGCTCCTACCCGAGGTGCTGGCAGCGGGAGCGCATTCAGCAGTTGTTCCCGTGCGCGTTCATGGCCCTCAATATCTCGTTAGTCAATGCATCCAGCAATGCAGGCTTGACGAGATAGGCATTCATGCCTGCCTCCTCCGCACGGGCACGCGAAGTCGTTGTGCCATAAGCCGTCAGCGCGAGCACATGCAACTTGTCGAACTTTGATTTTTCACGCAGGCGACGCACGACTTCATAGACGCTGAAGTCGGGAACTGGAAGCATGCCGGGCGGGCTCGCCAGGCTCTCTTCGTTAGAAACTTCGCAGGTTCCAAGCGCGGTATCCTATCGGGCAAGGCGCCGTCACGTCATCTATGACGGCGGTCAAGTCGACGGAAATGGCCTCCCGCGGTTTGGTTCACTCTCGTGTACGACATCAGAGCCTCCCGCAGCGTTAGCGCCGCCGCTGCTGTATGTTGAAATCGGCGGCGATTCTCGATTATTTTAGGGAGCGGTCGTTCGTTCGACCCTCGTGACTCACAAACGCAACAAGCCACCCGAAGGTGGCCGTTGGTACTTAAAAAATGCGCTTATTTAGACATTACAATCTGCGTGGAAAGGACATTTTTAATGAACGGTTTTCCTACAGCTTTCAGGTAATACGTTCCCGAATAGCCACTTATTGGAATATTCGTCATGGTTGCAGGGAAGGTATTCGTCAAATTATAAACACCTGCGCTGGCCTGTGAATAGAGTTCGAGATGGTCTACCGTAGCGACGTTGGTCAGGTTGACTTGGAGCTCCTTTTGGCTGCTGCTGACAGTAACGTTCAAGGTCGCGCAGTTGTCGATACCCGTTTCCAACTCCGTGCCTTCGTAGTAGTCGTCCCATGTTACGAGTTGCAAAAACGGGAGCTGGTTTGAAGCACTGTACTGCTGGTTGATCGCAGAGAACATGTTCAGCCACGTGGCACCGCATTGCTGATTCACATACACCTGTCCATCCCACGGCGCATATTGACTGTTGAAGCCCTTGTAGGCTCCGCCGGTTGCGGCCATGTTGGGATGCGTTTTGGCGCGGGTATAGAAGTTAGTAATGGCAGCCGCATTAGGTGCGACATTGGCGGCCGTAGGGTTGACCCACAGGAATGAGCCAGCGCTGTCAGGGATCCCAAAACCATCCGGGGAGGT
>NZ_MTHB01000182.1 GCF_002220365.1 Caballeronia sordidicola
TTGTCGGTGACCGAGTCGTCGAACACGATGCAGCCGTCTTCATGCTGAACGATCTGCGCGCGCACGTTGTCCCAAACGAGGCGCGGCGTCATGTGCTCGCGGCGCAAAAAACGGTTGATGGCATCGTGGCTCATATCGTCGACATGGTCGGCAAAGTTGGTCAGCGTGCAGTTGGTCGGGCTCGTCAGCAGGTACTGGCAGTAGCCCAGGCGGCTCAGATGTTTCGTCATGCGCTCAACAATACGAAACTCCGCGCCGCTCCAGGTTTACGTCGTTTCGTAACAATTCGTTTCCGCGTTCAGGCGCGGCATTTTGCGTAAGTCCTAAGAGTAATCCGTATCTATGGCGCCTGTGGGGTTACTTGCGCTATAAGGCGAGTCGAACTCCGTGTACGCGACGTTCCAATTTACCGGACCGTAGTTATAGCTTGCACCCATACTGAAAGCCCGATTGTTGTTGAAGCCGGTCGTGGAGTTACTAAAACCGTACAAGGCGGTAACTTGCAGCCCGCCTATTGTCTTGCTTGTGTACTTGATCGAGTCATTTACATGGATATTGTTATACGTATTATCGTTGTCTCCAATAGTGCCATTCCAGTTAAACCCAGTATTCATTGCAAGCAAGTCTTCTACAGAGTCGTATTGCCGACCCAACGTCAACGTGCCCCACGTGGTGTTGGTCAGGCCCATAAAAGCTTGT
Source organism: Caballeronia sordidicola (assembly GCF_002220365.1). Taxonomy (GTDB): domain Bacteria; phylum Pseudomonadota; class Gammaproteobacteria; order Burkholderiales; family Burkholderiaceae; genus Caballeronia; species Caballeronia sordidicola_C. Next base: position 700 of record NZ_MTHB01000182.1, read on the forward strand.
CTACCAAACTGCCGAGCATTGAACGATGCATTGCCGTTGAAGATATTGAAGCCGTTCTCAAGAGTAAAGATCGCGCTTGTGGCGTCACCCAATTCTTCCCCACCTTTGAGTCCCCAACGGGGCGACTGGTTTGTGCCGCTGACTGTCTGGTAGGTATGGTTACCGCTCTGATTGGTAGAATATGCGACGCCGCCCGAAATGAGGCCGTAAAACGTCACGCTGCTTTGGGCGAATGCGATTGGACAAAACAACACAGCGCTCATGCTGCAAGCCGCAAGCACTGAATTAATTTTCATTTTCATTATCAAGGGAAAATTCGCTGAGAAACTCACTCAAAAGCAGACTTCGAGTTCTTGCTCCACGGGTTCGGTGGAACTCAAAGAGTCACTGGCGCGCGCCTGATCACCCGTTCGCCATCGTCTGTCTCTACGCCTAGCGCGTATAACCCGGCGCTCTTTTCGTTGTATCGGATCTCGAAAGGGAAATTGGCAGGCCGGACAATATCTCCCAGCCATGACGCGAACGCTGTTTCGTCTTCTCCGATTTCGATCCAGTTTAGTCCGCGGCCTTTGATGCTGCCAGTACCAGTCCTGTCCAACGAGGTCTGAGCCTGAAGACGCAGGCGTAATTCCAGCGAGGAGTGATCCTGGGCCGGGCCGGAAACGGCGATTGTCTGGCTGAGTGGCAGCTGGGCAGCGCAGCGGGTCGATCATCATCAAGGGATGGTGATCGATATGAACGAAGTACAAGTGAGCACCGTCGAGAAGATGCGGCAGGTCCTGGCGGGCACGCAGGCTCTCGAATTCAGGCAGGCGGGGGATGATGCGGGACGCTACACCTGGATTGACGCCGTGCTACGGCGCATAGACTACCGCCAGTTGAAGCGCTCGGAGCGCGGCGCAGTGTTGGCCTACCTGCGGCATATGAGCGGCTATAGCCGCGCGCAGGTCACGCGGTTGGTGTCACGCTGGATGGCGCGCAAGCCACTGGTCAAGCAGTACCGCGCGCCCGAACACGCTTTTGCACGGCGCTATACGCGCCTTGATGTGGCGCTGCTGGCCGAGGTAGACAGCGCCATGGGCACGCTCTCGGGACCGGCCACGGCCTGCGTGCTGCGCCGCCAGCGCGACGTCTTCGGCGATGCGCGCTTCGAGCGGCTGGGCTCGCTCTCGGTGGGGCACCTGTACAACCTGCGTAACAGCGCTGCTTACCGCGACCGGCGCGTCGTGCAGACAAAGACCCGACCGACGAAGGCGACGATAATCGGCACACGCCGTGCTCCGGCTCCCGAAGGGCGTCCGGGTTTCGTGCGTATCGACAGCGTTCATCAGGGCGATCTCGACGGCGCCAAGGGCCTGTACCACATCAACGCGGTCGATTGCGTCACCCAGTGGGAAGTGACGGCCACCGTGCAGACGATCTCCGAGGCCCATCTGTTGCCCGTCATCGAGCAGATGCTCGAGCAGTTCCCGTTCGATATCCTGGGTTTCCACGCCGACAACGGTAGCGAGTACGTCAACCACCGGGTGGCCGCGATGCTGGACAAGCTGCGCATCGAGTTCACGCGCAGCCGCCCACGCCACAGCAACGACAACGGCCTGGCGGAAACGAAGAACGGTGCGGTGGTGCGCAAGATATTTGGCTACGGGCACATCCCGCAGCACCATGCGGCGCACTTCAACACGTTCTGCGTGGAGTTCCTCAATCCGTTTCTGAACTTCCACCGACCGTGCCTGTTCTCCACCGATGTGCCCGACCCGCGCAAACCCGGGCGCATCAGACGCATCTATCGCCCGAAAGACGCGATGACGCCGCTGGACAAGCTGGCGAGCCTGCCTGATGCAGCGACCTTCATGCGAGAAGGCATCACGCTCGAAGATCTGCGCCAACGCGCCTGCGCGCTGACTGACCTGCAGGCCGCCGAGGAACTCAACGAGGCCCGCGCCGCGCTGTTCAGACGCGTCGACAAACGCACAGCCTGAACAGGCGGCTGCGCCGCCGAACATGAAGCGTGTACCGGGTCCGGTACACGCGGTAGCCGTTACATCATGGCGGGAGTCTCGCGCCCGCCGGTGGACAACGGCGCTGCCCACAGCACAAGGCTATGGACAGCCGCTACGCGGTGCCGCCGTTGCCCACCGGCTCCCCACGAGCTTTGCCTTCGGCCTGACGCGCCGCTGCGCGTCTTGTCCCAATGACACTCATCACAGATCCTTCCCCCGCCACCGATACAGCCACCGATATACTCTTCCGATCTACAACGGATCGACTCGCTTCGCATTGCCGATCCCCGGTTGTTTCAGGCTCATACCTGAATTGGAAAAGACTGTACCTGGCTCGGTTGGGATGCTCGCAGCATGAGTGCTGCTCCCCGGTTTGAAGTACAAGTTCGGCTTCCCTTTCGGCCAGGCCGTCAACGCGCTTGGTGTCTGCAGCGCAAATCCGCGATTCCCGTTCATCATTTGACGGCCCGCGTCTTTACCCGTCGTATCCTCATCGACGACGGTGCCGTGATGTTTTGCGAACGCTTGCAGCTCATCGATTGAGTCGGCTCTCAGGCACCAACCGACAAAACAATCGCCCTCCATTGTCTGTTGCTCGAAGAATTTCGCGAGCGGCTGGTTGCGCTTAAGCGCCATATGATCGACAACGCTTTCGACTTCAATGTATATGTCGTGCGAAAGTGGAACGACCTTGTGGCCGATTCCGTACAGGGGGAAGAACCCCCCGTCATAGTTGCCGAATCCCGTTTCCCGACTAAGCCGAAAAGTCGCCTCGTAAACATTTTGCGCAGCCAGGCACACGTGATCAAAATGAATCATTTATGTATTCCTCTGTAAATGGTGTTTATTAGTCTTTCAATCGGAGTTCTTAAGACTGAAGTTTTGCGGACCGTCCTGAGACGCGTCCTCACGCAAGCCTTCGTACCGGGGCATCAGCACGAACGTGAGTGCCGCGCCGGCAGCGAGCACTGAGCTGATAAGCAGTCCGGGCTGGTAGCTGCCGAATTTGTCGGCTAACCACCCGGTGCCCAGCGGCCCCAATCCCGCCGCAATACAAAGCATTCCGTACTGCCAGGCATATGCCCGTGCAAACATCCTTAGTCCAAAATAGCGCGTACACATATATGCAACCAGATCGATCTCGCCGCCAAAAGCCCACCCAATCGCGAAAGCATAAACCGGTGCATATGCAATGCCGCCGAACTTCAACGCCAGCACCCCGCACATACCGATGAAACATGAAAAAGCCATTAACCAGGGTGCGTGCACATAGTCAGACAGCCAGCCGGCGATCAGCCGGACGCAGATCGTTCCAATCCCGATCAAACTCATGAACTTTGCGGCTGCCCCAGAAGTTGCGCCCAATTCCCGAAGCATCGGTGCCATGTGCTGGGCGCTTCCTGACACGAATAGCGTCGACAGCGCGAAAGCAATGAACATGAGCCAAAATGTCGAGCCCCGTTGTACGGCGGCGAACTCCTCCGATAAAACGCGAGCCTCGGTTTCCGTTGGCCGCACTTGCGTTTGGTTCGTGACAGCGCGGTCTTCGCTCAGACCAAACAAGGCGACAGGGACGCCGATCGCCGCTATTGCCGCCAAGGCAAGGTAGCCGGCCTGCCAGCCGTGCCTGCCAATAATTCCGGCTATGAGCGGCGGCAAAACTGCACCGCAGAAGCCAAGGCCAACCTGCGTCAGACCAAGCGCAAACCCCCGCCCGCGATCGAACCATCCGCTAACGATTCGCGTGAATGTCAGACCGCTCGTCCCGCCACCAAAAAAACCGACCAGGCCGACGAGCAGCACGTAGGTCACAGGTGAGGAGGTGAATTCCGCCATCGCAACGAAACATGTGGCAAGCGCCAAAGCGCTGGAAGCTGCGGTCCGTGCCGCGCCGAATCTGGACAGGGTACCCACACCTGCAGACCCAATGCCAGACCGAACGTGAACGCCATATAGCCGGCGCCGTACTGGGTCTTGCTCAGACCGACACTTTGCTGAAGATCTTTCGCGAACAAACCTAGGTTGTAGGATCCAAGCCCGATCACGCCAACGCCGAGGCCGACGATGGACCCGACGAGTTGCACCCATCCACGTTTGAATTCGCCCAGCTTGTTCATCAGAAGTCCCTCTAACATACGTCACATTATCGTTCGATCAATATTATCGTGCGTCCAGTCCAAAAACTAACGTGTGCGTTGGACACTTACGTAACGACGACGACCCGCATACGAAGCATATTTACGCCAAAAATATTGATAAACCGGGGTAAAAAGCAACGCTGCATTGCAGTGTCTGCAATGCAGCTGCTTCTCATCGCCCAGTGGTACGGAGCCGATCTCGCCCCCTAGCAGGCCGCTGAAATGCCGACTACGAATGTCATCGCGAACGCAACTGAGAGCGTTTAATAAAGACCCCTACTGCCTGAAGAGATCATGCGTGGCAACGACGCGTTCACCGAGCGTTTGTTTTCTGTGCGCAAGCTGGAGGACTTCGTTCCAAGCGCGCAGGCGCGCGGAAACAGGCCTTTCAAGCGTGGCTAACCGTGACCGTCAATTCAATGCGGGATCGCCTTGATGCCTAAATCAGGAATACCTATTTCTTACGTCTTCGCCCGCTCGACCGTTAGCGACGTGACAGTACCTCGCGGCGCGATCGGCCTCGAACTCAAGGCCGATTTCGCGGGCGTCGCAATGACAGATCGCGTGCCGTTGACGCGCGCGACGTACCTTGAAGGCCGAAGCATGACGTAATTGCAGGGAAAGAGGTGAAGCATCGATTGTTGACTCTGAATCAAGAGTCTTCTGCCTTTCGCAGGGTTTTTGAAAATGAGCAAAGCGTAGACACTTGCGAACTTCGAATCGTCGAATCCGAGTCGCCGTCATGCTGCTAGCTCTTCTCGCACTGACCATCAGCGCGTTCGCCATTGGCACCGCCCAGTTCGTGATTGTCGGGCTTATCCCGACAATCGCGGACAAACCTCCCTGTGAGCCTGCCGTCCGCTGGTTTCTTGGTGAGCCTCTACGCGCTCACTGCAGTTGTCGGCGCGTCCGTACTGACCGCACTGACCGGCCGCGTGCCGCGCAAGACGCTGCTCGTCGGCCTTATGGCCTCTTCTCGCTCGGCAATCGGGTCGCGTGGTGGGTGCCCAGTTACGAAACGTTGATCGCGGCGCGTGTGCTCACCAGGCTTGCCCACGGCGTGTTCTTCTCAGTCGGTTCGATCATCGCTACCAACCTGGTGCCGAAGGAAAAAGCCACCAGCGCCATTGCAACGATGTTCAGCGGCATGACCGTCGCTTTCGTCACGGGTATTCCGCTCGGTACGATCGTCGCGGGTTTCGGCCTCGTCGCGCTGGTCGGCTCGCTCTGGTTCGTGCCAAATGATATCCAGAATGACGCGCCCGTGCCGCTTCTTAAGCGAGCGCGCGTGCCGGTGCAGCCGCGCCTTCTGCTTGTCTATGCAATGGGCTATGGCGGCTCGCTCATCGCGTTCATCTATCTCGCTCCGATCCTCGAAATAATCTCCGGTTTCAGCCCGTCGTTCGTCGGCGCGGTGCTGCAGGTGTACGGCATATCGGTTGCCTTCGGCAACGTGTGGGGCGGCAAGCTCGCCGACAAGCGCGGACCGGTGTTCGCACTCAAAGTGATCTTCGGTTTGCTTGCAGTCGTGCTGCTGGTGCTGACGTTCATTGCGCCTTCCAAGCCGCTCGTACTGCTCACCGTGCTCGTCTGGGGAGCTGTAGCGTTCGCCAACGTGTCGGCCTTGCAGGTCTACGGAGTGATGCAGGCCGAACGCTTCGCGCCGGGCTCGGCGAACGTAGCTTCGGGTCTCAACATCGCGGCGTTCAGCTTGAGCGTAGCCGGAGGATCGGCGGCAGGCAGGCAGATCGGCGCTCACCTGGAGCTGTCGGCGCGGGAATCGTGGCAGTTGCGTTAGCGCTAACGGTCCTGAGTAGCTGGCTCAACCGGCGTACTTTCCTTGCGCGTCAATCACAATCTCTGTCAGACACGGCCGCAGCCGGTCGCCAGTAAATTCACTTCATAGAGGAGCATCACCATGAGCATTCCCGCATTGGGTCTCGGCACGTTTCGACTGACCGGGCAGACCGTGATCGACTCGGTACGCAACGGTCTTGACGTCGGTTATCGCGCGATCGATACGGCGCAGATCTATGGCAATGAAGTGGAGGTCGGGCAAGCCATTGAAGAGAGCGGCGTCCCGCGAAACGAGTTATTCCTCACAACCAAGATATGGACCGAAAATCTCTCCCGGGAGCGGCTTATTCCCAGCCTTAAGGAAAGCCTCACCAAGCTGCATATGGAAAGCGTCGACCTGACCTTAATTCACTGGCCGTCGCCGGCCGATACCGTGCTTGTTGCTGAATTCATGCTTGCGCTCGCAGAAGCGAAAGAGCAAGGGCTGACGAAGCAGATCGGTGTGTCGAACTTTACGATCGGCTTAATGCAGCGCGCGATTGATGCTGTTGGCGTCAAAGAAATTGCGACGAACCAAATCGAGTTGAGCCCGTTCCTGCAGAACCGCAAGGCGGTTGCGTTTGCGCAAAGCCAGGGCATTCACATCACGTCGTACATGACGCTCGCCTACGGCAAGGTGCTTAAGGATCCGGTGATCCAGGCCATCGCGAAGGAACGCGAGGCGACGCCTGCGCAGGTGGCGCTTGCATGGGCCATGCAGCTTGGGTATTCGGTGATCCCATCGTCTACCAAACGCGTCAACCTCGAAAGCAATCTGGCAGCGCAATCCTTGCATCTTTCTGCCGACGAACTCGCGCGGATCGAAGCGCTGGAACGCAACGACCGCCTAACCAGCCCGGACGGACTTGCGCCGGCTTGGGATTGAACATCACAGATCAAAGGAATTCATCATGCGTATCAACATTCCAAATCGTATTGGCTTCGGCACTGCTCCGCTTGGCAACATGTTTCGCGAAATCCCCGAACAGGAAGCACTCGACACAGTCGACGCCGCGTGGCAAGCGGGTATCCGCTACTTCGACGGTGCGCCGCTTTACGGTGCGGGTCTCGCAGAGTTCCGCCTGGGCGAGGCGCTGTCAAACCATCCGCGTGACGAGTACATGCTCGGAACCAAGGTCGGCCGCCTGATCCTCGACGAAATCGAGGCGCCGGATAAGCGTGACCTGGGAGAAAAGGGCGGCCTGTTTGAACATGGGCTGCCAAACAAGATTGTCTACGACTACACCGAGGATGGCACGCTGCGTTCTATCGACGACAGCTTGCGGCGTCTGAAAACCGATCATCTTGACTATGCGTGGATTCACGATCCGGCGAAGGATTTTCACGGCGACAACTGGCTATCCGTATTCGATACAGCCATGAACGGCGCTGCAAAAGCGCTCACACGTCTGCGCGATGAAGGGGTGATCAAGGCGTGGGGTCTCGGTGTGAATCGCGTGGAAGCGTGTGAGCTCGCGCTTGAACGCGCTGATCCTGATGGTTTCCTGATCGCCGGTCGTTATACGCTGCTCGATCATGAAACCGCACTCGCACGGCTGATGCCAGCATGCGAAACGCGAGGTCTTGGTATTGTCGTGGGTGGCCCGTATAACTCGGGGTTGCTCGCAGGCGGCGAGCATTTCGAATACCAGAAAGCCCCTGCGGCAATGATCGAACGCGTCCAACGGATCAAGCAGATCTGTGAGTGCTACGACGTGGATATTAAGTCGGTGGCGCTGCAGTTTTCACTGGCGCATCCGGCGGTGGCGGGAATCATCCCCGGTGCTAGCCGTCCAGAGCGCATCAGCGAAAATATCGCGTTGGCGGCAGTACCAATTCCGGCTGAGCTTTGGGTTCTGCTCAAACAAGACGGTTTGGTCGCGGCGAATGCACCGGTGCCTTTAGGCAACTAGAAGCGGCGTTTGGGCAGCATGACGGACTGATCTTCGTGCTGCTGCCAAACGCTTCTTCACGGGTGTGCTGCGTTCGAGCCCGGCCCCCGCTAGATCGTAATCGATCGGTTGCGCAGTTTTTCGGAAGCAGGAGCCGGGATCCCGGAGCTTGCGAACGTGAAGCACGCATTCGTTAAGAGTGTAGCCCGGCTGCGCACTCGCGCAGAGAATAGTTCCCAACCGACTTGGGAACGCGAGCGTCCCACGCACGCTTTCGAGGCCCGAAACACGCGCAGAAATTTCTTTCCTGCTTCGGGCCGATCCGGCAGCATTTCGCGCTCAAGCGGCATCTGCTGGGCGCTTCATTGCTATTGCAAACAACTCGTGGCGCGATTCGTTATGAGGTGCGATCTTATCTAGATCACCGGAAACCGGCTTGCTCTTTCTGAGGGCTCCCACCTTTGTCGCGTCTTTCAGCCTTAACCCCGACAAGTTGACAAAACCCACCCGAGGTATGCGTGTACTGCTGAACCGATACACCCTGTAAAGATAGCCACCGCGCATCAAAATCCCCTTCACAACCCATAAACACCCGCCGTGTTGTCATGGAATAACCGCCGGCGAGAACGGCTGAACGATTGCTTTGAAACCATCGAAGATATCGGAGAGCGAATCCACCACATCATCCAACGGGAAATTGCTCGCGAACGAACAGCGTTCGACGCCGAAAATTCTTATTGGATCAAGCGCTACCATGCCGTTCACCGCCGCGCTCCAGCGTTGTACGGGCACGCAGATTCCCGAGATTTTCAGGTGCACGTTCGGCTCGCGTGCAATATTTTCTAACGCAGCGCGCTACGCGGCGAGACCGTCGCCGCTGCGGTCGGCCGGCAACGCCGTGTGGTTAACGAAAATTTGCGTGGAGGGAAAATCGCGAGTCAAATCAGCAGCCTCCATCAGGTGCCACCAAAAGACCTGCAGCTCGAACAAGAGGCCATATTGTGCGAGAAGCGCATAACCGTCTCGCCATTTTGTATCGCGCATCGACCCGAGTGCGCGGAAGTTGTCGCGATACACTTCGCGAGCCACGGCCGTAGGCTTATGGCGAACGCCCTTCACCAATGGATGCGCGCCATAAGCCGACAGAGGGTCGCGAGATCCTCGCGGTCAAGCCACGCTTGCGCGGACATAGCGTGCGGAACACCTTCCCTGTTCGCGAGATCGTCGACCCAGCGCAACTCGCCCATCGGATCGCCCGGGTCCCACTCCCCTTCAATCAACACTGTTTTAACGATCTTGTGATAACCACATTGCGCCAGATAATTAGCGGGCAAAAAATCCCGACATTGCTTTCGTAGTCGCCGTAGCGAAGCGGCTTCAAAGGACGATCGCACAACCACGAGTAGTAGTTCTTTTCGATATCGAAGAAATGCTGGTAGGCGTCGGCGATCGACAAATCGTTGTCGTCGCCGGTGTGCAAGAAACGCGCACGCTAGTCGATGATCGTTTGCTCATGGTTCATCGTTCATGTCCTCACTATCCGTCACTCTCCAATACGATAAAACCGCTGCGCGTTCTTGTAGAACACTCGTTCCTGCGGCTCACGGCCAAGTGGCTCGAGCATGCGCGCAAGTCCATCGGCGATGGTGTCGTAACTTGGGCGAAGACTAGCCACAGGGTAGTTGCTCGCCAACATGCCGCTCATAGCGGAAGATGGCGAGCAACGACCGCACGATTGCTTTCGTAGCCCCACGGTTCGTCCTTCAAGCAGAACTCCGATAACTTCACATGTCCGTTAGGTTGCCCGGCGAGCGTTTCCATCCGGCCACGCCAACGCCGCAGCCCGGCTTCACTGTGCTCCCATGCGAAGCCGGCATGATTGAGGGCAATACGAATTTGCGGAAATGCGGAGGTCACTTCAGCGGCGTCGGGCAGATGCCAGGGCGGCACCCGCAGGTCCCACGACAGATTGAATTGCTCGAGCAGCGCGAAGCCGTCGAGCCAGGCGGAGTCTTGCATCGTTCCGGGCTGCCCGGCAATTGCTTGATCAAACGCGCTAGAAGTTACCGGGTTCGAGCGAAACCCGCGTACCAGTGGAAACTGCGCTTGCTGCGCGAGAATCTCTGCGCAATCATCGCGATCAAACCATGCGTGCGCCACCACCGCGTTCGGAAATCCAAACCGTTCGTTGACCTGATGCAGCCATTGCGTCTCGGCAACTTGCTCATCGCGCGATCGCTCGGCCTCAACATGCACGCTCCCGATCACCCGCTGGTTCGACGTGGCACGCAAGAACTCTTCCGCGCGAAAATCCTGTCGGATCGGATGGTAGTCGCCAAGGAAAAAATCGTCGTGATATTCCTCTTGCAACCACGGATAACGGCCTTCGCTTTCGAGTGCAACGACGGCCGGCGAGGCGCGCGCGCAGCACTCTTCGATCATGCCGGCGTCAAGTAGCGCACCGAACCGGTTCGACCCTAGTTCGATGCCGATTCACAGGTCGCCGTCCGGAGCGAAGGTTCAGTCGAAGACGATGCGCGCATCTTCGAGTGTCTGTTTAAATCGGCTGGATTAATGGTCTCCTCGTTCAAATCGGCGCCTGTTTGCGGCTCAAAGAAACTGGAGAGATAGTGCGAATTGCGCGCGGTCATGGCCTGAAATTCGCCTTCAGCGTGCAGCTTTTCAAGCGCATAGGCACGGGTCGATTCGCACAAGCGATATTTCGCGACCGGCCCCTCGAATTCAACGTTGACCAGGGACTTCGCCACCAGTTCGGTGATGCCAGTGATCGCGCTCGCCACAGAGTATTCGTCGTCGCACACGACCTCGCACATCATCTCAATGGTGAAGCTGCCATCGAATATCGCGACACGTCGGAATATCGTCCGGGTGCTCGTGTCGAGGATCGCGAAACTCCAGTCGAACGTCGCGCGCAAGGTTTGATGACGCGGCAGCGCGGTCCGATAGCCGCCGGCGAGAATCGCCATCCGGTCGTCCAGCCGCCTATGGACTCCCTCCACGCCGAGCGCGACGACGCGAGCAGCCGCGAGTTCGATGGCCAGCGGAATGCCGTCGAGACGGCGGCAGATCTCGCCGACGAGCCGGATCTGCGCGCTGTCGACGCCGACTTCGCGTTGCAAAAAGCTGGCACGCAGGAAAAACAAATTGACCGCGGAGCACTGCAGGATTTCTGCATCGGTGGAGCCGGCCGCCGGCACACCCAGCGGGTCAACCCTGAATACCACCTCAGGCATTATTCGAAGCGGCTCTGTGCTCGTCACGAGAACGCGCAGCATGTCGTTGCCGACAACCAGCGCATCGACGATGTGCGCGACCGCGGCTATCACATGCTCCGCGTTATCGAGCACCAGCAGCTTGCGCTGCCGGCCTAATGCGGCGACCACTTGCGCGACATCGGCTCGCGGGCCTGGCAGCGTCAGCCCGCAACCCTCAACGATCGCTCCGATCACGTCCTCTGGCTTGGTCAACGCGGCCAGTTCGACTAGGCAGACCGCTTCGTCGAAGTCAGCCGAGCAATGGCGAGCTGCTTCGACCGCAAGTGTCGTCTTGCCGATACCGCCCGCGCCGACCAACGTCAGCACATGTGAGTTTGCCAGCATCGAGCGGATCTGCTTGACTGCGCAGTCGCGTCCAAAAAGCTTGGACGTCGATGGTGGAAGGGGACGCCCTCCGGATGCCTGCGACGCGGTTTCGGGAGACAGGACGGTTTTCCGCCGCTGGAGAAGGCGATAGCCGCGGCCCGGCACGGTGAGGATCAGATCGCGGTCCGTACC